>NZ_JBVATB010000074.1:0-223 GCF_057814295.1 Domibacillus sp. F004 | reverse complement strand
ACTCCGTATAGAGTGTCCTACAACCCCAGAAAGCAAGCTTTCTGGTTTGGGCTATGTCCCGTTTCGCTCGCCGCTACTCAGGGAATCGCGTTTGCTTTCTCTTCCTCCGGGTACTTAGATGTTTCAGGTCCCCGGGTATGCCTCCTCCTGCCCTATGTATTCAGGCAAGGGTACCATCCCATTACGGATGGTGGGTTTCCCCATTCGGAAATCTCCGGATCAA
>NZ_JBVATB010000073.1:0-223 GCF_057814295.1 Domibacillus sp. F004 | reverse complement strand
AAACCAAGTAACACACATGAATGCCTTTTAGGTTAAGTTAGAAAGGGCGCACGGTGGATGCCTTGGCACTAGGAGCCGACGAAGGACGGGACTAACACCGATATGCTCCGGGGAGCTGTAAGTAAGCGTTGATCCGGAGATTTCCGAATGGGGAAACCCACCATCCGTAATGGGATGGTACCCTTGCCTGAATACATAGGGCAGGAGGAGGCATACCCGGGGA
>NZ_JBVATB010000072.1:0-251 GCF_057814295.1 Domibacillus sp. F004 | reverse complement strand
TTTCCATCCCATCAACAGCGACAAGTGGAGCAGGTGTGAGAATTACAGTGACAAATGGTGGACTGAGTAAGAGTGTGCTCATAACCATCCAAGACAATCCGGCAACTAAAGTAAAGAGTATAAATGTAAATCCAACCACTGTAACGCTAGCAGCAGGCGCGACCCAACAGTTAGATGTAACGGCATCAATGGGAGATGGAAGTACAAAAGATGTGACATCTGGAACGGATGGAACGAAGTATGTAAGTAGT
>NZ_JBVATB010000071.1:0-255 GCF_057814295.1 Domibacillus sp. F004 | reverse complement strand
TTTGTCGTTGTTCATCTGACAAAAACCGTTTATACCAAACGGGCTGCTTGTAGACAACCGATAAAAGCGGCTTCGCGGCCATGTGGTGTTGTTTACGGGCAATGTTTTGCGCGCCGTTTACATCACGTTGGATTTCTGTTTGGTGAACAGAACAACGAAAGTTTCGTCCATTCGCGTGGTGTCTGCCCCCGCAAAACGGACAGTCTTGTGACGTATAGCTTTCTTCTGTTACTTCCACTTGGACGCCTTTTAACT
>NZ_JBVATB010000070.1:0-255 GCF_057814295.1 Domibacillus sp. F004 | reverse complement strand
TTGAACTACTTACATACTTCGTTCCATCCGTTCCAGATGTCACATCTTTTGTACTTCCATCTCCCATTGATGCCGTTACATCTAACTGTTGGGTCGCGCCTGCTGCTAGCGTTACAGTGGTTGGATTCACATTTATACTCTTTACTTTAGTTGCCGGATTGTCTTGGATGGTTATGAGCACACTCTTACTCAGTCCACCATTTGTCACTGTAATTCTCACACCTGCTCCACTTGTCGCTGTTGATGGGATGGAAA
>NZ_JBVATB010000069.1:0-279 GCF_057814295.1 Domibacillus sp. F004 | reverse complement strand
GCGTACAAGGGAGCGGACTCACCATAAATCTCTTTTTGAAATGTATGCTCTTTATTGAAGGTTGATAACGCCTGTTTCTGTACCTAATACACCAGTTTGTACTTGCATTTGTGGATTTGGAAGGTCTGCCGGTACATCGAATACAACATATCCTTCAAGTGTCACGTTTGGATTTACGCTTTCATAGAAAAATCATCGTTTTCATTTGAATAAATGGCTGCTGAACTGTCTGATTCATATGTCTTTCCATCTGACAGCAATTTAAGGAAGGATGAATCC
>NZ_JBVATB010000068.1:0-279 GCF_057814295.1 Domibacillus sp. F004 | reverse complement strand
TGTTAATTTTTTTGCTGTTTCAGGAAAAAGAGTTAGGTTAGAAAGAGATGGTACGTGTTCTTGCGGCAGGAGCCGAATAACAAGACTTTCTTTTTTAGTAATGGCTGGTAATGTTGAAATGCGGAGAGAAGTCAAAATGCCGTTAATGATCTGTTTAAATGCCCCGCTCTGCGGCTTTCGCTTTTCTCCGATATCCATCGATGCAGCGAACTTTAAATAAGATATCATTCGTTCCCCTTCATGAGTGGAAAATGAATCGATATCAGTCAGTGTACCGCC
>NZ_JBVATB010000067.1:0-280 GCF_057814295.1 Domibacillus sp. F004 | reverse complement strand
CAATATAGGTGGAGCCTTTTCAAGTAACTCATCCTTCCAATTAGGATTACTTTTTAGTTCAATATTCTTTTGCACTGCCTCTATTAATAAAACTTTTGCCTGATCCATTAGCATCCCACCATATAATTTTTTACCACTGATTAACATTTCACTTTTAAATTATATCAATTTTTCACCTGAAATTTTAAATGTATTATTTTTTCCTTATTATTATGGAAATTTATTATAAATTGAATAAATTATAATAATTCCAACTATTACCACAATACCTGCTATAAAA
>NZ_JBVATB010000066.1:0-280 GCF_057814295.1 Domibacillus sp. F004 | reverse complement strand
CGCCAGTCCCACGTGCGCCACGTCGCGACGAGCTCGGCGAGGTAGTCGGCGCTCATGCCGGACTCCGGCCGGCGTGGTGAGTCCGGCAGCGGCCGGAACCGCGCGAGACGCTCTCGCAGATCGTCGAGTTCGGAATCGGGCACCTGGATCGAGAAGGGGCGCTGGCTGCTCACACGCCGAAGCTACTCGGCACCCCCGACACGCTCCCGTACGCTCCGCATGGCTTCCCGCATCCGCGCGAAGGTGCACGCTTCGATGCTGGCACGGGACCCCACAGTGA
>NZ_JBVATB010000065.1:0-280 GCF_057814295.1 Domibacillus sp. F004 | reverse complement strand
CACGCTGACCGCGTGCGCGACCGGCGCCGGCGACCCCGCACCGACCGCATCCGCCGAGGCGGAGCCCGTCACGGGCGGCAACCTGACCTTCGCGATCTCGGTCGACAGCCAGTGCATCGACCCGCAGCAGGTCGGCAACAACGACGCGATCGCCATCGCGCGCCAGACCGTCGCGTCGCTGACGATCCAGGACCCCGAGAACGGTGAGATCCTGCCGTGGCTCGCCACCGACTTCGAGGTGAACGACGACGCGACGAGCTTCACGTTCACGCTGCAGGAC
>NZ_JBVATB010000064.1:0-280 GCF_057814295.1 Domibacillus sp. F004 | reverse complement strand
CGATGTCGTTGCGCGACGCGCTGGCCACCATGCTGATCCCGTCGGCCAGCAACTACGCCGAGGCGGTGTCCACCTGGGCGTTCGGCTCCCAGGGCGCCTTCCTCGATGCGGCGCGGAGGTGGCTCTCCGCCCACGGACTCACCGGTACCACCATCGTCGAACCGACCGGCATCAGCTCCCGCAACACCAGCACGCCCGCCGACCTCCTCACGATCGGCAAGCTCGCCATCGCCCATCCGGCGATCGCGAGCATCGCCGCGACGCCTTCACTGTCTCTGCC
>NZ_JBVATB010000063.1:0-281 GCF_057814295.1 Domibacillus sp. F004 | reverse complement strand
ACGTTGTAGACCATGCCGTCGTACTGGTCCATGACCGCGATGCGCATGCGGGCGCCCTTCGGCAGACCGTTCACGGTGAAGAGCGTGTCGCCGGCCTCGTCGCGCACGTTCTTGCGGAACGCCTGCAGCGGGCTCGGGTAGTCGCGGATGTTGAAGGGCGGGATGCTCACGTCACGGAACACGTGCCGCGGCTGCACCGGGGCGGCGATCGCACTCGTCGCGATGCCCGCGCCTCCGGCGACCGCGAGCACGGCCACACCCGCGAGCAGCCGACGCAGCCG
>NZ_JBVATB010000062.1:0-281 GCF_057814295.1 Domibacillus sp. F004 | reverse complement strand
CCCGGGAACGGAACAGCAGCGTCCCGTCGTCGCCGACCACGATGTCCTGCTTCGTCACCTCGGCGACGCGCAGATCGTGCAGTGATCCCGCGGCGGTGGTGATGGCCTCTCGTGCCGCCTCCTCCCAGGACGAGGCACTGGTGCCGATGACGTCGATCACTCGGTAAACGCTCATCTTTGAACCCCTCATCGCTCGATGCCGACGAACCCATACTGATCGCGCTTGCGCCCGGATGGAAGGGCCGCACCCCTTTCGACGCGCGGCGCGGTGCGGGAGGAGG
>NZ_JBVATB010000061.1:0-281 GCF_057814295.1 Domibacillus sp. F004 | reverse complement strand
GCTGCACCCGTACGGCACAGGCGGGAGAGGGTGCTCTCGCCGGCCGAGGTGTGTCGAAAAGGCCGATGAACTTCCGGTTCACAGAGCCTCGATGAACTTCCCGTTCACACCCCCGCATCCCCAGCCCACTGAACTTCCAGTTCACACGCCCTCGTCAGGAGCCAGTGAACGTCCAGTTCACACGACCTCGTTAGGCGCCATTGAACTTCCAGTTCACACGACCTCGTCAGGAGAAGTGTGAACCGGAAGTTCAATGGGGTTTTTGAGACCATGTGCGCGGG
>NZ_JBVATB010000060.1:0-281 GCF_057814295.1 Domibacillus sp. F004 | reverse complement strand
AGCACGAGGTCCGCCCCGTCCAGGCGCGTGCGCACCTCGGGGTCGAGCACCAGGTCTGCCGCGGCGAGCGCCTCTTCGAGCTGGGCGACGCTCGAGATGCCGACCACCGGGATCACCGGCACCGGCCCCCCGAGCAGCCACGCGAGCGCGACCTGGTTGGGGGGCGCGCCGATCTCGGCGGCGACGTCGTGCAGCACGCGCACACGCTCACGGTTCGACGCGTGGCGCATCGGCGCCCACAGCGGCTTGTCGTCGCGCGTGAACGCCCCCTGGTGCAGCGG
>NZ_JBVATB010000059.1:0-281 GCF_057814295.1 Domibacillus sp. F004 | reverse complement strand
GAAGACATCGACGCGATCGTGCGTTCGACCTTCGGCTTCCGCCTGCCGTTCTTTGGCCCGTTCGCGATCGCCGACATGGCCGGGCTCGACGTCTACGCCTTCTGCTACGCCTCGCTGCAGGGCGACTTCCCCGAGCGCTTCGCGACCCCGGCCATCCTCTCGGAGCGCATCGAGCGCGGCGAACTGGGCACGAAGACCGGCGGCGGCTTCCGCGCCATCGACCCGAAACGCGTCCCCGAGCTGGTCGCCTACCGCAACCGGGCCTACGCCAAGATGACGGA
>NZ_JBVATB010000058.1:0-281 GCF_057814295.1 Domibacillus sp. F004 | reverse complement strand
GCCGTGTTCGGGATGGGAACGGGTGTGACCTCTTCGCTAATGCCACCTGACTATGAAATTGGAAAGAAGCCTGTTCTTTCAAAACTGGATAGAAGCGTGTCGTATGATCCGTGTTACACCAAGTGTTGTGTTGTCCAGCTCCAGCGGCCTAAGGAGGCCGCTTTCGCTTTTCGATATTGGTTAAGTCCTCGATCGATTAGTATTCGTCAGCTCCATGTGTCGCCACACTTCCACCCCGAACCTATCTACCTCGTCTTCTTCAAGGGATCTTACTTACTTGC
>NZ_JBVATB010000057.1:0-284 GCF_057814295.1 Domibacillus sp. F004 | reverse complement strand
GCGAGTAGGTCTTCTTGCCGCCCGACTCCTCCGCCGCGACGAGACCCTCGTCGGCCAGCAGCTGCAGCGTCGGGTAGACCGAGCCCGGGCTGGGCTTCCACGCGCCGTCGCTGCGCGTCTCGATCTCCTGGATGATCTGATACCCGTGCATGGGCTTCTCGGCGAGGATCGCGAGCACCGGCTCGTGACCGGTCATGAAGCCGATCTCGCCCTCGACGGTCTTGGCGACGACGAGCGACGCCTCACCCGACCAGACCTCCGCGTCCGCGGAGACGAGGCTCACC
>NZ_JBVATB010000056.1:0-284 GCF_057814295.1 Domibacillus sp. F004 | reverse complement strand
ACGCACGCCAGCGCGGCTCAGCGCATCGAAGCGGGCGGCCAGCTCAACCTTGGCGACAGCCGTGGCCGAAGCCATGTATCCCTTGATGTGCGCGGGGCGTTCTGTCTCACTATCGAGCAGGTCGACCGTCTGCTCGAGCGCGCGATCGATGGCCTCGTCGATAAGCCCCTGCAGATCTCCGCGCGGCGCGACCACCCCGGATGCCGCGACCGCCCGCGTGACACCGGCCCGAATGTCGAACAGGCTGAAACGTCCGCCGCAACTCGCTGCCCGCGCATCTGCCT
>NZ_JBVATB010000055.1:0-285 GCF_057814295.1 Domibacillus sp. F004 | reverse complement strand
GTTCCACTCTGTTTGAAAAACAGCATAGCCATTTTCCCAACTTTACTTGTTAACGGGTTAGACCCGCCGCCGCTTACTCATATGTTCAGCGGCGGACTCAGAGGGGCACTTCTGCCGACAGACAGGCCTAAACCGCTCTCAGCCAGGTGACGGTTCTCTCTGAAAGGCATCTGGTGCATACTTTTCCTCTTCAACGTTTTTTTGTATATATACTCTATTATATACGGACCTTTCGTTTAATCAAGAACGGCATTTAGCCTTTTTAAAATTTTTTCTTTTCCGAGC
>NZ_JBVATB010000054.1:0-285 GCF_057814295.1 Domibacillus sp. F004 | reverse complement strand
CCATTTGAAGAGCGTGTTTATCTGTGCAAACTGGAACGTCGATAATTTGGCTTTCAAGAGTTGGAATGCCTAGAATATCATTTAGTTCCGTTTTGTTATACGTTCCAGCTTTAATGAGCTTGACACCTGGCTTATCATTTAAATATGTTAATTCTTCTAACCATGCTGTTTCTGCACTCATTTCTTTCACTCCCATTTTTTATTCGATTGTTTCTATCTGGCAACGCTTTCATCCTTTTAGGTTGTTTAGTTCTCTTTGGTGTGTTTATCTTTTCTATACATGTA
>NZ_JBVATB010000053.1:0-287 GCF_057814295.1 Domibacillus sp. F004 | reverse complement strand
GGCGATAATTTCTTGACGAATGTTTACTCCACCGTGATCTGATGCAATTGCTACTTTCATTTTTTTTACTCCTCTTATACTGTAATTGTGTCCATTACAATTTGAATCTTCATCCTATTTTTTTCATGTCTAGTCGGCCAGATTGCCTTTACATAAATTATATAGAAAGACTTCTTGCTAAATCATAGGTTGCCATATCAAGCGAGCGCTTGTACTGTAAAGCTTCCTCAAATGGCGTATGTACCAATTGTCCATTTCTTAATCATACCATGAAACCTGCTGTTCCT
>NZ_JBVATB010000052.1:0-289 GCF_057814295.1 Domibacillus sp. F004 | reverse complement strand
GTCATAATGGATTGTCATGATAACATACTACGAACACTGTCACGTAAACGTTGCATTACCTCGTAATCAGGAGCTAAAAAGATTAATCTATTTTGGTTACTCCTAGGTTGCGAACCCTTCTTTGTTAAAATTCAATTAGCAAATACCTCTGCCTGATTATGTTGAGAACGACTCTATCCAGCATTTATTGGCAAAATTATCAAACGTAGCTCTTCATCATCAGGCACATCAGTTGAAGGTGTAAAGATATGTACACCTGAAAATTGTTCACGTCTGCCTAGCCACTTAC
>NZ_JBVATB010000051.1:0-290 GCF_057814295.1 Domibacillus sp. F004 | reverse complement strand
ATGTAGTACAGGGTAGGATGGCAGGCGTGGCTATCAAGGTATCCCTGGCGTAGGTGGGGCCGGTACTGTGAACAGAAGGACGAATCTGTTCTATTTATTGCGTAAAAAGAACAGTCGATACATAAGCATGGAGGGGGGATTATAAAAACAAATACGGAATGATACTTTACTTTAAATAATTCTGTTGTTTATATGAAAGCCTCATAAGAATCATCCGATCGAACCGTTTTCTTTTCGTGATCGGTTCTTTTTCATTTCCATACACAAAAAAATTATAACAACAAGAAAAA
>NZ_JBVATB010000050.1:0-291 GCF_057814295.1 Domibacillus sp. F004 | reverse complement strand
GGACTGTCTATTGACAGTCCTTTTTTATGTCCTTCAGTAAGAAATAAAGGATAAAAAGTTTTGAATGTGTAAGTAAGGGGATTGTACTAGAACGGCTTATGCGTCCGTTTTTCTAATAGTTTAGTCTATAAAAAGGGCTAAAAACAACGTGTAAATAAAAGAGGGATTTTATGGATTGGGAAAATTGTGATCAGTCATCAAGCGGGTCATATAAGCGAACGAACAACTATGCTTTAGACGAGTCCAATAAAACAAGCCATAATTAATAAGTGATTCAATTATAACTAGGAC
>NZ_JBVATB010000049.1:0-296 GCF_057814295.1 Domibacillus sp. F004 | reverse complement strand
GATGTAATCTACGCCAAGTGCGTCTACTTCTTGTGCACGTTTTGCAAGGTCTTTAATGTTGATCATGTCGATCAAGATTTCAGAACCGTGTGTTTTCGCTTCTTCTACCGCACCTTTGATTGTTGCATCATCTGTTGCGCCAAGAATCGTTACGATGCCTGCGCCTGCTTGAGAGGCTACCATTACTTCATAACCGCCTGCATCCATTACTTTCAAGTCCGCAATAACTGTTAAGTTAGGGAATGCTTCTTTCATTTCTTTTACTGCACGAAGGCCTTCGTTAATAATAACAGGTG
>NZ_JBVATB010000048.1:0-298 GCF_057814295.1 Domibacillus sp. F004 | reverse complement strand
GGGTGACACATTGCCAGTTTATATTCAGCATAATCAAAACTTCAAATTACCGGAAAATCCAGACACGCCAATTATTATGGTTGGACCGGGTACGGGCATTGCGCCTTTCCGTTCCTGTATGCAAGAACGTGAAGAAATCGGTACAGAAGGAAAATCATGGCTATTCTTTGGTGACCAGCATTTTGTAACAGATTTCTTATATCAAACCGAATGGCAACAGTGGCTAAAAGACGGCGTGCTCACCAAAATGGATGTCGCATTCTCACGTGATGCAGATGATAAAGTGTACGTTCAACAC
>NZ_JBVATB010000047.1:0-298 GCF_057814295.1 Domibacillus sp. F004 | reverse complement strand
TTGCGGGTCTTTCTCCAACCGACGAGCCCTCACAAAAGGAGCTGCAAACTCTTATTAAAGATGCCCGTGCAAAGAATGTAAAGTATGTTATTTTTGAGCAAAATGTTGCGTCTAAAATAACGGATGTTGTAAAAAATGAGATTAAAGCCGAACCATTAACCCTTCATTATTTAGAGTCTATCACAGATCAAGATGTTAAAAATCAGGAAGACTACGTAAGTTTAATGAAACGGAATATAGAAACGTTGAAAAAAGCATTAAATTAAATGATAAGGTCGTTAGATGAATCTTAACATCC
>NZ_JBVATB010000046.1:0-300 GCF_057814295.1 Domibacillus sp. F004 | reverse complement strand
ACACGGTATAATGCCTGATAACTCATTGGCGTCCTCCTTCACATTCCTTGCTCCATTATAAACGAACGTACACACCTTTACTATTAAAAAACACAACAAAAAAGACATCCGGCAAGCCGGATGTCTTTTTCATTATGTATACCGTGCACCTTCTGTCGACTGCTAACCATAGGCGTTACTTAAGCAGTTAGCTCGGCCCAGGCTGCCCCGCGGCACATGAGAAAGTCCACTTAATGCTGCTTCCTTCCGGACCTGACCTGGTTCATGGGTTCTCATTGCGCAGGACCCAGGCTTCAACAC
>NZ_JBVATB010000045.1:0-301 GCF_057814295.1 Domibacillus sp. F004 | reverse complement strand
CCCGTGAGCCGGGTGGCCGACTTCCCACCACCTGGCCGGTCACCATGGACGACGTGCCGGTGCTCGAGGTGACCCCCGTCAACGGTGTCCTCCGCTACGACGAGGGCATCCACATCGGCTACCGCGCCTGGCTCCGCGCGGACACCCCACCGGCGTATCCCTTCGGGCACGGCCTCGGCTACACGACATGGGACCTGATCAGCGTGACAACCGACGGTTTCACCGGCGATCGTGCCGCGCTCCGTGTGCGCGTCGCCAACACAGGCGAGCGAGCCGGCAAGCACGTCGTGCAGGTGTATGC
>NZ_JBVATB010000044.1:0-305 GCF_057814295.1 Domibacillus sp. F004 | reverse complement strand
ATCCGGGCTTGGCTATTTTAGCCGAAGAATGATGACGCAGTTTGATGGAGCAGCCGTATTTGAACCGATTGTCTTATTATCGGCTGTCGGCATTATATTGTTTGTTATTGTAAAAATTCTTGAAAATAAATCATTAAAATGGAGGAAAACAGAATGAAAAAGTGGATGAAACCAGCAGCCGTAATAATGACAGCAATGATGCTTTCAGCATGTGGCGGTAACACGGGGGAAGAAACATAACCATCAGGCGGAAGTGAGGAAAAGCTGAAAGATGTTAGTATTATGCTTGACTGGTATCCAAATGC
>NZ_JBVATB010000043.1:0-310 GCF_057814295.1 Domibacillus sp. F004 | reverse complement strand
CCCTTGAAGAAGACGAGGTAGATAGGTTCGGGGTGGAAGTGTGGCGACACATGGAGCTGACGAATACTAATCGATCGAGGACTTAACCAAATAGAAATGCGCAAGTCGGCCGCTCAGGCCCGGCAGGTATAAGACAGACCGCTGTCGTGACGTTCTTTGTCACAGAAGCGTGATGGCTTATGACCGAGGGACTGGCCGACTGGAGCTGGACAACACAAAATAACACTTGGTGTAACACGGATCATACGACACGCTTCTATCCAGTTTTGAAAGAACAGGCTTCTTTCCAATTTCATAGTCAGGTGGCATT
>NZ_JBVATB010000042.1:0-311 GCF_057814295.1 Domibacillus sp. F004 | reverse complement strand
GGAATAACGAGACCAAGTTCAAGCGCCAGCTGTCTTCGGATCATGACGATACGATCAAGCAGGTCGCCGCCTTGGTTCGTATCTTCAAGTGGAATAAGTCCGTAACCAAATTCAAATTCAATTGGATCGACTGTCAATAAATTCACGACTGACTCTGGACTTTTCAACTCATCTGTTTCAATCTCTTCTTCTGAAGGCACGGGATCGTCCAGTGCTTTATTTGGTAATCGGGAAGAATTCATATAGCCGAGTAGCGCAAGGCCTGCCGCTATTGGGATCGTTAAACTATCGTTAATCGGCGTGGCAATCCC
>NZ_JBVATB010000041.1:0-314 GCF_057814295.1 Domibacillus sp. F004 | reverse complement strand
ACAACGTCGGTGGCATGTACTTGCTGGCCGCGGCCGAGGAGAGCGGCCTCGCATACACCGACATGATCTTCTTCAACCCCGAGCAGCTCGAGACCATGCACGAGCAGGAGCTCAACGACTCGCAGACGACCCGCGTCGAGATCTACAACGAGGTGAAGGCTGCCGCCGGTGCGTAGTCGTTCGGCAGGAGCCGCGCTCGCCGTTCCGGCGTGGGCGTGGCTCCTCCTGTTCTTCGTCGCGCCCGTCGCGATGGTCGTGTGGTTCAGCTTCGGCTACAAGCCCGGCGTCTTCGGCAGCCACGCGAACGACATCCT
>NZ_JBVATB010000040.1:0-321 GCF_057814295.1 Domibacillus sp. F004 | reverse complement strand
AATATCTTCAGCTCCGATCCTGAGCTGAATGGAATACCGCTTCGTGCGAAGTCTCTTCGACAGCTATCACAAAATAAATGGACGTATACCATTACGGTTGCCACGTATGACAGGATACGGCATTTTGCCATCGATCAGTTATGGACCATTTTTATCATCTGCAATTTCGGTGCCGTAGGAATTTCATTAGTAATGGGATGGCTTATTTCAAGAAAAACACTGCAGCAGATTCACAAAATCATTACGGCTACAAATAAAATTACGGCCACTAATTTGCATGACAGGCTGCCAATTGAAGGACCAGAAGATGAATTGCAGATC
>NZ_JBVATB010000039.1:0-323 GCF_057814295.1 Domibacillus sp. F004 | reverse complement strand
GCGCCATTTGACGTTTCAGTCGTTTCGGTTCTTTCATGAGTCTTTATAGCCATTCGAGCCCAGCTTTTCGGTAAAATTCCGGTGCGCGCTGTACGTTACCATAATACACATCGAAGCTGCCGCCGACGCCTTGAAATACTTTTACTTTTGGCAGTTTCGGCATATTTTCACGGATCCATAGCTCTTGGCGCGGGATTCCAAGGGCAACAAAAATGATATGCGCACCGGACTCGCGAATTTTTTCAAGAAGAGCATCCTGATCTTTCACATAGCCATTTACATATCCGGCGACGCGCAATCCCGGAAAAGTCGCTGCTAGAGTT
>NZ_JBVATB010000038.1:0-326 GCF_057814295.1 Domibacillus sp. F004 | reverse complement strand
ACTACTTACATACTTCGTTCCATCCGTTCCAGATGTCACATCTTTTGTACTTCCATCTCCCATTGATGCCGTTACATCTAACTGTTGGGTCGCGCCTGCTGCTAGCGTTACAGTGGTTGGATTTACACTTATACTCTTTACTTTAGTTGCCGGATTGTCTTGAATGGTTATGAGCACACTCTTACTCAGTCCACCATTCGTCACTGTAATTCTCACACCTGCTCCACTTGTCGCTGTTGATGGGATGGAAATCAATCCATTCCCATCTACTGTGGCTAATCCTGTTGAACTACTTACATACTTCGTTCCATCCGTTCCAGATGTCA
>NZ_JBVATB010000037.1:0-330 GCF_057814295.1 Domibacillus sp. F004 | reverse complement strand
CCATATTCCGCTTTTTTAATCGTGATCGTGTCTTTGGAAATGGTCATGGACGCTTTTTTTAACGGGATACAATAATAGCGCTTTCTCCGCCATGGGTATTTTGCTTTTTTGTCCGTTTTCCGCAGCTGCCGGATCGTTTCACGGTTCGCTGCGTATTTATCCGCAATCGCTTGAACGGTTTGAGAATGAAGATCGTAGGTTTGTTTTCGAATGGATTGAATCTCTGTTTTACTCAGCCACTTTTTACACGTGAAATAATAAGAAGTGGCTTCTCGAACGATGTCATTCCATACGGATGCGGCTTCCCGCTGCATCATCCTTAATTCGTCA
>NZ_JBVATB010000036.1:0-353 GCF_057814295.1 Domibacillus sp. F004 | reverse complement strand
AAGTCAGATGCTCTACCAACTGAGCTAATGGCTCTCTGAAAATGGTGCCGGCAAGAGGACTTGAACCCCCAACCTACTGATTACAAGTCAGTTGCTCTACCAGTTGAGCTACACCGGCATTAAAAGAATAAATGGTGGAGGATGACGGGATCGAACCGCCGACCCTCTGCTTGTAAGGCAGATGCTCTCCCAGCTGAGCTAATCCTCCATGTTTGTATAGTTAAAATCGCCAGGCGGCGTCCTGCTCTCACAGGGGGAAACCCCCAACTACCATCGGCGCTGAAGAGCTTAACTGCCGTGTTCGGGATGGGAACGGGTGTGACCTCTTCGCTAATGCCACCTGACTATGAAAT
>NZ_JBVATB010000035.1:0-355 GCF_057814295.1 Domibacillus sp. F004 | reverse complement strand
GGATGCTGGCGATCAGCCCACCCCAGACCAGAACGAGGGCGAGCAGCAGGAAGGCGATCGCGATGCCGGTCATGAGCGCCCCTCCTTGGTGAGCACAGCGTACTCGGGCCATGCGGTGAAGTCGTCCGGGTCGCGTTTCCACCGCAGCATCGTGAAGGCGACCGCTGCGACGATGATGAAGGCGATCGTTCCCCAGCCCACGAGCCCGAGGTACCACGCTGGGAGGTCGGCATAGCCGTCGACGATCAGTGTGATGGTCCGGGAGATGAGCATGTAGCCGAGCACCACGGGTGCGAGGATGCCGACGAGGAAGATCCACACCTTGCCCACGCGGAAGGTCGAGACGGCATTGAGA
>NZ_JBVATB010000034.1:0-357 GCF_057814295.1 Domibacillus sp. F004 | reverse complement strand
CGTGTTCGGGATGGGAACGGGTGTGACCTCTTCGCTAATGCCACCTGACTATGAAATTGGAAAGAAGCCTGTTCTTTCAAAACTGGATAGAAGCGTGTCGTATGATCCGTGTTACACCAAGTGTTATGTTGTCCAGCTCCAGCGGCCAAACTCTCGGGTCATAAGCCAGCCTGACTTTGCGGCAAAAAGCGCCGCTTTGCCAGTCCGTCTTATGCCTGTCGAGTCTAAACAGGCCGCTTTCGCTTTTCGATATTGGTTAAGTCCTCGATCGATTAGTATTCGTCAGCTCCATGTGTCGCCACACTTCCACCCCGAACCTATCTACCTCGTCTTCTTCAAGGGATCTTACTTACTTGC
>NZ_JBVATB010000033.1:0-358 GCF_057814295.1 Domibacillus sp. F004 | reverse complement strand
CGGGAGCCAGCCGCCGAAGGTGGGGCAGATGATTGGGGTGAAGTCGTAACAAGGTAGCCGTATCGGAAGGTGCGGCTGGATCACCTCCTTTCTAAGGAATTTTTACCGAAAAACGAGACGTTTTGACCTTGATTTTGTTCAGTTTTGAAGGTTTAATCCTTCGGATCTGCCGAGCAGATCGCAAAGGCGCTGCGACAACATGTCGTCCATAGAGCCTTTGATCTTCTTTACATTGTTCTTTGAAAACTGGATAGAAGCAATCGTATGAATAAGTAGAAAACCAAGTAACACACATGAATGCCTTTTAGGTTAAGTTAGAAAGGGCGCACGGTGGATGCCTTGGCACTAGGAGCCGACG
>NZ_JBVATB010000032.1:0-365 GCF_057814295.1 Domibacillus sp. F004 | reverse complement strand
ACGATAGTGTGTGAAACACAGTATGGTGTGAGACATGAGCGAAACCGAGATCCTCGAGACGCACCTGCAGGAGCTGCGGCGCGGCACCGTCGTGCTCGCGTGCCTCCGCCTGCTCGTCCACCCCGGATACGGCTACGGGCTGCTCCAAGAGCTGGGCGAGCGCGGCTTCCCCACCGACGCGAACACGCTCTACCCGCTGCTGCGGCGCCTCGAGAAGCAGGGGTTCCTCACCAGCGAGTGGAACCCCGACGAGTCGCGTCCGCGCAAGTTCTACCGCCCCCGCGCCGCGGGCGCGCGGCGCGCGGCATCCCTCACCGTCGCCGTCCGCGGGAGCGCCGCGGCGAGCGCCGACCGTCCGCCGCCCG
>NZ_JBVATB010000031.1:0-385 GCF_057814295.1 Domibacillus sp. F004 | reverse complement strand
CAGTGGGTCCGTCTCGACGAGCCCGTGGCCGAGGCGGTCGAAGCGCTCGAGGCGAGCGGGTTCGAGCCGGTCGAGCCGGGCAAGCTCACCGTCGCGCACTCGGCTTACGTGCCCCCGCTGGGCTACATCCCCGAGGGTGAGACCGAGGCGGCCGGCACCGAGCCGAACATCGGCGCGCTAATCGCCGACGCGCTGGGCCTCGAGTACAACCCGGTCGTCGTCGCGTGGGCGGACTGGCCCCTCGGCATCCAGTCCGGCAAGTACGACCTCATCACCTCCAACGTCACCGTCACCGAGGAGCGCAAGGAGCTCTACGACTTCGCGAGCTACCGCGAGGACCTGCTCGGCTTCTACGTGAAGTCCGTCAGCGACATCCAGAAGATCG
>NZ_JBVATB010000030.1:0-388 GCF_057814295.1 Domibacillus sp. F004 | reverse complement strand
GGGGACCAACGACCCGATCGCCCAGATAGCCGCCGTCGAGACCTTCGTCACGGACGGCGTCGACGCCATCGTACTGCTCCCCTCCGACGGCGCTGCGCTGACCGAAGCGGCCATCGCGGCGATGGAGGCCGGCATCCCGGTCATCAACGTCGACCGAGAGTTCTCCAGCCCCTTCGCCGCGCGGGCAACTGTCCTCGGCGACAACTACGGCATGGGGGTGAGCGCCGGAACCTATATCTGCGAGGAGCTGGAGGGCAACTCCGACGCCGTCGTCGCCGAGATCGCCGGCATCGACTCGCTGCCGCTCACGCAGGATCGCTCACGGGGATTAGCCGACGCGCTAGATGACTGCGGCCTGGAGGTCTCGGCCCGTGTGGCCGCCGACTTC
>NZ_JBVATB010000029.1:0-402 GCF_057814295.1 Domibacillus sp. F004 | reverse complement strand
CCCATTCGGAAATCTCCGGATCAAAGCTTACTTACAGCTCCCCGGAGCATATCGGTGTTAGTCCCGTCCTTCGTCGGCTCCTAGTGCCAAGGCATCCACCGTGCGCCCTTTCTAACTTAACCTAAAATGGCGTTTCTCGGTATTGCTTTGTTACTTTTACGATAATATCTAGTTTTCAAAGAACAATTTAAATAATCTGAAGGAATTCATCCTTCAAAACTGAACAAAATAAAACGCCCAACGCCTGTGAGAACCACGTTCTCACTTCGTAAATATCCTTAGAAAGGAGGTGATCCAGCCGCACCTTCCGATACGGCTACCTTGTTACGACTTCACCCCAATCATCTGCCCCACCTTCGGCGGCTGGCTCCCGTAAGGGTTACCCCACCGACTTCGGGTGTT
>NZ_JBVATB010000028.1:0-404 GCF_057814295.1 Domibacillus sp. F004 | reverse complement strand
GCCTCGACCTCCGACGCCGTGCTCGAGATCTGCCGCCGGCGCGGCGCGTTCCTCATCGAGGACGACTGGGCGCACGATCTCGCGATCGACGCAGACCCGCGTCCGATCGCGGCGCACGACGACGACGGGCACGTGATCTACGTGCGCTCCCTCACCAAGAGCGTCTCTCCCGCACTGCGCGTGGCAGCCGTGATCGCCCGCGGACCGGCACGCGAGCGCGTCCTCACCGACCGCGCCGCAGAGTCCATGGACGTCAGCGGGCTGCTGCAGGCGGCAGCGCTCGACGTAGTGACCCAGCCGTCGTGGCGCAGTCACCTGCGCACCCTGCGCCCGCAGCTGCGCAGCCGCCGCGACCTTCTGCTCGACGGCCTTCGCGAGCACGCGCCGACGGCTCACATCGACAC
>NZ_JBVATB010000027.1:0-406 GCF_057814295.1 Domibacillus sp. F004 | reverse complement strand
ACGGTGACCTGCGACGAGGGCGCCCGCCGGATCCTCGCCTATTACGACGCGCACCCGGAGGAGCAGCGGATCGACGAGGGCCGCGACGCGCTCTTCGATCGCAACCCGGCCCATGCCCCCACGGCGGGCTGATCTGCGGAGGAAGCCGCCCGTCAGCGCGTGATGTCGCGCACCGTCCCCTTGGCGAGCCGCAGCCGGCGCCGCGCGCGGCGCGCGACGGCCGAGTCGTGCGTGACGACGATGAGCGTGAGCCCCTCGTCGTTGAGCGCCTGCAGCACCGAGAGGATCTCGTCGCGCATGCTCTCGTCGAGGTTGCCGGTGGGCTCGTCGGCGTGGAGCACGCGCGGGCGCTTGACGATCGCCCGCGCGATCGCGACCCGCTGCTGCTGACCTCCCGACAGCTCGC
>NZ_JBVATB010000026.1:0-481 GCF_057814295.1 Domibacillus sp. F004 | reverse complement strand
AAACTCTCCAAAAAGTGTTTGACTTGCTCATTTGTTTATCTGCAGATGACGAGCATCTGCCAGATAAGATTTAAAACTAAAACGTTGACGTTTTTATTGATTTTGTTCAGTTTTCAATGTTCAATTTTTCAAGACAAATATTATCTTAACACCCTATTTACAAGATGTCAACAATAAATTTGGTGGAGCCTAGCGGGATCGAACCGCTGACCTCCTGCGTGCAAAGCAGGCGCTCTCCCAGCTGAGCTAAGGCCCCTCAATGGCGCGCCCGAGAGGACTCGAACCTCTAACCTTTTGATTCGTAGTCAAATACTCTATCCAATTGAGCTACGGGCGCTAATACAATTAAATTATTTGGAGCGGAAGACGGGATTCGAACCCGCGACCCCCACCTTGGCAAGGTGATGTTCTACCACTGAACTACTTCCGCAAAGTGCGGGTGAAGGGACTTGAACCCCCACGCCTTGCGGCGCCAGATCCT
>NZ_JBVATB010000025.1:0-487 GCF_057814295.1 Domibacillus sp. F004 | reverse complement strand
CCTTGACGGTACCTGACCAGAAAGCCACGGCTAACTACGTGCCAGCAGCCGCGGTACTACGTAGGTGGCAAGCGTTGTCCGGAATTATTGGGCGTAAAGCGCGCGCAGGCGGTCTTTTAAGTCTGATGTGAAAGCCCACGGCTCAACCGTGGAGGGTCATTGGAAACTGGAAGACTTGAGTGCAGAAGAGAAGAGCGGAATTCCACGTGTAGCGGTGAAATGCGTCGAGATGTGGAGGAACACCAGTGGCGAAGGCGGCTCTTTGGTCTGTAACTGACGCTGAGGCGCGAAAGCGTGGGGAGCAAACAGGATTAGATACCCTGGTAGTCCACGCCGTAAACGATGAGTGCTAAGTGTTGGGGGGTTTCCGCCCCTCAGTGCTGCAGCTAACGCATTAAGCACTCCGCCTGGGGAGTACGGCCGCCAGGCTGAAACTCAAAGGAATTGACGGGGGCCCGCACAAGCGGTGGAGCATGTGGTTTAATTC
>NZ_JBVATB010000024.1:0-575 GCF_057814295.1 Domibacillus sp. F004 | reverse complement strand
AAGACGATTGATGAACAGTTGACGGAAACTGTTGACTAAGAAATATGTATCTATTAAACAGTCATGTTGATTGTCTTATTTAACCAAAGAAGCTGAGTAATTATAAAAAGATATGATAAAATAAAAGAAAATACAGTTTTTAGGGGGAGAAATATGGATATTCGGAAACTAAAGACAGATGAAGAGCTCCCATTGGAATTATTGTTATTAGCTGACCCTTCTCAGGCACTTATTGAGGATTATGTTCAGAGAGGAGAATGCTTTTTAGCTGAGAGTGATCGTCAAATTATTGGGGTTTATGTGTTACTTCCGACGAGACCTGAAACGGTAGAGTTAGTGAATATTGCCGTAATGAAAACCCATCACGACAGAGGCATTGGGAAGCAGTTAATAATAGATGCCATTCAGAGAGCCAAGTCAAAAGGATACAGAACAATAGAAGTCGGTACTGGAAATTCAAGTATAGGACAATTAGCTCTCTATCAAAAATGTGGTTTTAGAATTACTGGTGTTGACAGAGATTTTTTCATCAAACACTATTCAGAAGAGATTTTTGAAAATGATATACAGTGCAG
>NZ_JBVATB010000023.1:0-635 GCF_057814295.1 Domibacillus sp. F004 | reverse complement strand
AGAAGCGAATGACCAAGGTGCATTCGATGTAGCTGTCGACCAACTAAAAGCGGGTATAACGATTTTAGTCACGGCAGCCGATGAAGCAGAAAATGTAAGTAAAGAAACGAAAGTCGTTGTAGCGGATGGCACAGCGCCGGACGCGCCAACCGTGGATCCGGTGAAAGAGCTTCAAAAAGCGGTAACAGGAACGACTGAACCGGGTCTGACCGTCACGGTTACCCACAATGGGAAAGTCCTTAAATCCGGAAAAGCGGATAAAAAAGGGAAGTTTTCAGTCAGTGTGAAGATGCCAGTGAAAGGAAGCAAGCTGTTGGTAACGGTGAAAGATGCGGCAGGCAACGAAAGTGAAGCGACAGAGGCAACGGTTCTGGATGGCATAGCGCCTGATGCGCCAAAAGTAAATCCTGTCAATGATCAAAGTGACAATGTAACGGGAAAAGCAGAAGCGAATGCGACGGTGACGGTGAAAGCAGGCACTGAACAGTATACAGGGGAAGCGGATGAACAAGGTGCATTCGATGTAGCTGTCGACCAACTAAAAGCGGGTATAACGATTTTAGTCACGGCAGCCGATGAAGCAGAAAATGTAAGTAAAGAAACGAAAGTCGTTGTAGCGGATATAACGGCTCCGG
>NZ_JBVATB010000022.1:0-798 GCF_057814295.1 Domibacillus sp. F004 | reverse complement strand
AACACCCGAAGTCGGTGGGGTAACCCTTACGGGAGCCAGCCGCCGAAGGTGGGGCAGATGATTGGGGTGAAGTCGTAACAAGGTAGCCGTATCGGAAGGTGCGGCTGGATCACCTCCTTTCTAAGGAATTTTTACCGAAAAACGAGACGTTTTGACTTTGATTTTGTTCAGTTTTGAAGGTTCAATTAAATAATCTTCATATACTTGTCGAGTAAGGGCCTGTAGCTCAGCTGGTTAGAGCGCACGCCTGATAAGCGTGAGGTCGGTGGTTCGAGTCCACTCAGGCCCACCATCCTTACTCTTCTTTTTTCTGTCGGGGCCTTAGCTCAGCTGGGAGAGCGCCTGCTTTGCACGCAGGAGGTCAGCGGTTCGATCCCGCTAGGCTCCACCATTATTGTATTATTGTTCTTTGAAAACTGGATAGAAGCAATCGTATGAATAAGTAGAAAACCAAGTAACACACATGAATGCCTTTTAGGTTAAGTTAGAAAGGGCGCACGGTGGATGCCTTGGCACTAGGAGCCGACGAAGGACGGGACTAACACCGATATGCTCCGGGGAGCTGTAAGTAAGCTTTGATCCGGAGATTTCCGAATGGGGAAACCCACCATCCGTAATGGGATGGTACCCTTGCCTGAATACATAGGGCAGGAGGAGGCATACCCGGGGAACTGAAACATCTAAGTACCCGGAGGAAGAGAAAGCAAACGCGATTCCCTGAGTAGCGGCGAGCGAAACGGGACATAGCCCAAACCAGAAAGCTTGCTTTCTGGGGTTGTAGGACACTCTATACGGAGT
>NZ_JBVATB010000021.1:0-895 GCF_057814295.1 Domibacillus sp. F004 | reverse complement strand
TGGATTTCTGTTTGGTGAACAGAACAACGAAAGTTTCGTCCATTCGCGTGGTGTCTGCCCCCGCAAAACGGACAGTCTTGTGACGTATAGCTTTCTTCTGTTACTTCCACTTGGACGCCTTTTAACTGCGCTTTATACGTGAGTTTTTGCTTGATTCTCCCCTGATTCCATAAAGAAAGCTGTTGTCTTCGTTTTTTGTTTGTCTTTTGTTTCTTTTGGCTATTTTTCTTCGTGTTTTTTTCGATGCCGGATACATGTCCAATCACAAAATTCGTGACGTGCTCTTCTTCTAAAAAGGCCACGATTTCTTTTGTTGTCTTGTGTTCCAATTGTTCGAGCTGATGTTTACTTTTTTGACGAATACGATTTTTCGCTTGTTTGTACTGTTTCCATTGGTTCGATCCTTTTTTGCAGCGGGACATTTTCTTGCTCAAGTCTGCTACTGCTTTGGCACGAAATTGAGAAAGACTGCGCATCGCCCGTCCGGACACTAATAAGGCTTTCTCCTCCGTTGCCACCGTGACCGCATGGATTTCCCCTAAATCGCCACCGGCCACTTTAACATCATAAGAAGAAAGACTTTTTTCTGGAATAGAAACGGAATAACAAAACCAATACGCTCCGTTTCGCCACACGATTTCCGCATAATTGCACGTTTCAAGATCTTCTTCGGACCGATTAGGAATAACCACTCCCTTGTTTTTCTTCGGAACCTTTTCCGTCCACACATTCTTTTTCTTTTTTGTTAACAAGTCTGAAAGGGCGTATCCATATTCCGCTTTTTTAATCGTGATCGTGTCTTTGGAAATGGTCATGGACGCTTTTTTTAACGGGATACAATAATAGCGCTTTCTCCGCCATGGGTATTTTGCTTTTTTGTCCGTTTTCCGCAGCT
>NZ_JBVATB010000020.1:0-1319 GCF_057814295.1 Domibacillus sp. F004 | reverse complement strand
ATGATATTATCCCCTTTAGGTAGACAGTGTAAAAAGACCATGTTAATCATGGAATGTTACACTGCTACTTGGAGGGGATTTTATTATGGCTATAAAAGGACAAAAGTTTACGAAGTATTCAGAGGAAGCAAAAATGAAGATGGTACAAAGTTATTTAAATGGAGAAGGGTCCTATAAAGGACTCGCCAAACAATATGGCTTAAAGAGTTCTACCCAACTGAAAATGTGGGTGAAAAAGTATCTAGAGAAGGGAATTGTTACAGATTTAAGAGGCACTTCAAGTAATCCTCTTGACCAGCCCAATCCTTTAAAGGGGCATCGTATCCATTTTAGAAACGTTGAGGAAGAACGAGATTACTACAAAGCACAGGTCGAATATCTAAAAAAGCGTTATCCAAATCTGTAAATGGAGGTGTACTAAAGTACGTTGTAAAATATGAAATCATTGAAAAAATGAAACATACATATCCCGTTATTTGGCTTACTGAAATGGCCAATATCCAACGATCCAGCTACTATAAATGGCGTGATAGACAGGCTAAACGATGTTCACGGGTTCATCTTGATCAGCAGCTGAAAGAAGCCATCAAATCCATTCATATCAAACATAAAGAGTATGGCTACCCTCGTATGAAAATCGCTCTGCAGGAGAGGGGTTTCTTCATCAACCACAAAAAAGTATATCGATTAATGCGTGTGTTAAATATACAATCTATCATTCGTAAGAAGCGACGCTTCTTAAAAGGGAAGCCGTCTAAAGTGTTTCCCAATGTCCTCAACCAAGAATTCCAAGGGCGTAAGCAAAATGAAGCACTCGTTACGGACATTACTTATTTACCTTTCAAGGGAGGATTTCGCTATTTATCCGTTGTACAGGACATCTATAACAACGAAATCGTATCATGGAAAATCTCGAATCGTAATGACTTAAAATTAGTTTTAGATACATTAGATGATGTAATGCAAAAAAGAGATGTGTACAGAACCATTCTCCATTCGGATCAGGGTTTTCAGTACACATCCCATGCATACAACCGACGACTTCAACAACTTGGTGTCATAGGCAGCCACTCTCGCAAAGGAAACTGCCACGACAATGCCTGTGTCGAATCGTTTTTCTCCCATTTCAAATCGGAGATGTTGTATCTAACTGATTTTAAAACAGAAAAAGAACTGGTTCAAGCCGTTGAGAATTATATTTATTATTATAACTATAAACGTTTCCAAAAACGACTTAGCCACCGAGCTCCGATAGAATATCGAATCACAATGGCTGCATAGTCTTTTTAGAGCTGTCTACTTGACAGGGGTAAGTCCAA
>NZ_JBVATB010000019.1:0-1456 GCF_057814295.1 Domibacillus sp. F004 | reverse complement strand
AGGGGAGGGATTAGATGAACAAATTAACAATAAAGGAGCAAGTACTGCTTACCTATTATTCGCAGTATCTTGCTGATGTCAGCAAGATACTGGAGGTTCACTATGAGTTACCCGAATTACTTGATCCGTGTGAATATCAGCACGCATTGATTCAGTTGGACGATGAAAACCTTATGAGCGGGTTAGCAAGGTTTTCATTAGTCGGCGATCCTGTACCGGGAGTCAAGGTGGTGAGTCCAATGATTACGCGAAAAGGAATTCATACAATAGAAAGCTTATTGGAGATACCAAGTGAAGAACCCCAGGTATCTAAGCTATCAAAGGTTAAGGGTAGTTTAAAGACAATGAAATCAGAGGTCTTGACTAAAGGTGTTTCAGATTATCTGAACCGTTTAATAGATGCAATATAAATAAGTTAAAGTGATTGTCATATTACACGATGATCGCTTTTTGTTTTGTAATGAGGAGTGAACACACATGGATAAAAAGAAATTGAAGAGAAAGAAACGGAAAGAAAAATTATATTTAATGAATTACACAAATAATTAAGCACCCCTCGAGGTGCTTTTTTCTTTGCTCTTTATGTCGTACAGCTGCCATATAGATGAGAAGACAAAACAAAAACCCAACCAAATGACAGGATTAAATAATCTTCTTCATGCCACATTTACGGCACTCGCGTAAGAAGACGGCATTTTTGATTGAACTCTTAAACTGGGCGTTGTCGCAGTTATCGCATCGACCGCTAACGATATCGGGCGTTTTTCTAATGTTGTATGGAATAACTTAAATATGATAACAGAATTTATGTTGGCAGAATGCAGGTAAATTTTATTCTCTTAGGGGAATATAGAAATTAAAGTCCAAAGGAGAGTGAACAAAATGGCAATTGAAAGAGATCCCGGCACTGAAAATTTCATCGGTGAGCTTGAGCAGCAAAAAAGAGATATTTATCGCTTTATGAGAGAGGAGTACGAAAAAGCAACTAATTACATTGATACTTATGACGCTGAAGTTCACGATCCTCGAATCGCCGCAATTGTCAGCCGAGAATTCAATATTTCCGCAGAAGAGGCCAGAAATATTTATGGAAGTGTTGAAACAAAAATTGCCGATTTTCATAAGAATCGATTATAAAAAAAATAAGCGCCCATCGCGGTGCTTTTTTCTTTGCCTAAAACAATCTCGGAGGTGGCGGTGATGTGAAGTGGCGAACTGGGATAAGATCAGATCAGAATGGGAAATCACAAAAATCACGCTAGCAGCATTAGCGGAAAAACATGATGTAAAACTCGGTACTTTAAAAAGCCGGAAAAGCCGTGAAGGATGGTCAAGGGATCCGACGAAAAAGGATGCAACCAAAATTGAAAAGGTTGCAACCAAAAAGAAGGGTGCACCCGTTGGTAATTCTAATGGGATAGGTAATAAAGGGAACAAATCAGCAGCGCCTCCAAAA
>NZ_JBVATB010000018.1:0-2749 GCF_057814295.1 Domibacillus sp. F004 | reverse complement strand
GGATCAAGTAATTCGGGTAACTCATAGTGAACCTCCAGTATCTTGCTGACATCAGCAAGATACTGCGAATAATAGGTAAGCAGTACTTGCTCCTTTATTGTTAATTTGTTCATCTAATCCCTCCCCTTCCTTTACACATTCCCAGGAAAAAAAAGGCATAAACCTATCTAATTTGTTTGTCAAATAAAGACAAAAAACACCCACGGTTATCAGTGAGTGCCTCATTCCTTATATTTCCCTATTAACATAATAGCACCCCCATTAACAAAACGCGTGCCATTATGCGGCCAAAATCATGCCAAAAGTTTGCCACTAATTTTCTTCCCCTTTCACGACTTCAAGACGAAGCATGAAAGCGAGCTTGTAGAACGCTCTGGACTTCACTCGTCCGTAGGTTCTCGCGCTCATCCCTAATTCATCGTGGATCATGTAATCAAATGCGTCTTCATCCTCTAAATATCTCTTCTGTATAATTGCTCTTTCGATTCTGAAAAGACGATTTAATGCATGGTCTGAATTGATTTCCAGGTTCTCGATTTCTTGTTCCTTCTCGACATTCCATAAAGCTGTTTCCTCCGCAGGATTACCCACGGAATAAGTTTGGCCATGATAACGTGGAGTATAGGCAGGAGTGGTCTTCATTTCCCTTCTCATAAAGCCAATCTGTTTATAGATACGGACACTTTCTAGCACCTCTTCTACTTTCTTTTGCGTCTCTTTTCGATCGATCTCAGGTAAAAAAGAAATTTTTCCCATCGTGTAGATCCCTCCCTTAATGTTTATACGCTCCGCCTCTGCCACGTCTTAACGTCCCCATGTCCATTCCCATTAGACTTCTCAATTCACGCTGAGACAGCTTCTCCTGCTTCTTCTCTGATGGCTTTTCTTTTTTCCGTTTTTGCTTCATTTCCTGATGGTCCTTCTTCCATTGTTTTAGCTGCTCTTTTATCAGTGAATTCATCACAATCACTCCTTTTTGGCAAATAAAAAAGGACACCAAGCTCTAAAACAGGTGTAAACCTACTCTAAAGCTCAGTGCCCTCGGTTTTTCCGTTAGGCTAAAATATTCAGTTCATCTTTGTTGTACTCATTTGCTTATCATTCATTTTTAATTCATACATATTAGAATCAGCTATAGCCAACAAGTCGTTTAAACGGGTAGCGTCTGAAGGATATATCGCTTTACCTATTGAAACCGATATGTCGCTTTTATGCTGCCACTCCTCCCTTTTTATCTCATTTTTAAATTGATTTATTTTATTTATTACTACTTTTTCATCGGAAAATATAGAAAGAATGAGGAATTCATCCCCACCCCATCTAGCGATAATATCTTTTTGTTCAAAAGATTTGCATAAAATTTTTGATAGATGCTCTAGCACTTGATCTCCGTAGCCATGTCCGTAATTGTCGTTTATTTCTTTAAATTCATTAACATCTAACAGCAATATAGCGATATTTAACTTTCTTCTATTAACAAATGTCATTACTCGAGGGAACTTATCCAATAAATAGTGTCTGTTATATAATCCTGTGAGAGCGTCTCTGGTAGATAAATGTACATATTTATCATAACGCTTTCCAAAATACCAGGCTATAACTAATGGAATAAGCACTGGTATTGCAAATGGATAAGGTGCTCGTCCATAGTGTATTATGGCTATTCCCCTAATAAACAAATAAATGGCGGAAACAACTACTACACTTATAATCCTACCCCTATAGCTCGATACGTTATTAACTTTTAATCCCACTTATGTTCTCCTCTTCTATAAAGAGTTAATATTTAATCACATGTGCTAATGATAAATAACCCCCTTAAATAAACAATAAATTGTAAATGTGTCCAAGCATTTACAAGTCGTTATCTCTTATGAAAAAGAATACCATGTTCCCGAGCTTGATTCAAAAGTTTATTTTTACTGTTAATCAGCCATTTTTCATCGTACCGATTCCCATTTCTCCTAAAAGATTAAAAATAAGAATTATCCGTATCGATGTCTGCCACAGGTGTTCAAAAAAAGATTTCCATGTCACACCTTCCTTTTCTCTTTTGTCTCTAGACGGTCCACCTTGCCTCGTCGTAACGTCGATATATCCATTCCCATTAAACTTCTCAGTTCACGCTGAGACAGCTTCTGCTCTTTCAAACTTGAATTCATCACAATCGCTCCTTTTCTCAATAAAAAAGGACACCAAACTTTAAAGCAGGCGTAAACCTACTCTAAAGTTTGATGTCCGTCGGTTTTTCCGTTGGGACGTTTGTTATTTAGTTTTTACGTTTTATCCTCGTACTTCCCATCTCACAGATCACATTTTCACTATTTGAATCGTCATCGCATATACTGAAAACAAATAGGGGCTCTTTTTCCCTCCTATTTAAAAGCATTTTCTATTTCTTCTTCAGCAACTATTCTTATCTTGGAATAGTTGCTTTTGTTTGTACTGTTCAATTGCAACCTCACTCTTCAAATCATTGCTGCATATGCTAAAAATAGATAGGGGTCCCTCCTACTCAATCATTTACTTTGAAGCAACTATTTCCGTCCAAAAATAGTTGCTTTTTTGTTCGTACTGTTGACTAACAACTTCTACAAATCTTGCGATAATCGAACCATATCTCTGCACTGTATATCATTTTCAAAAATCTCTTCTGAATAGTGTTTGATGAAAAAATCTCTGTCAACACCAGTAATTCTAAAACCACATTTTTGATAGAGAGCTAATTGTCCTATACTTGAATTTCCAG
>NZ_JBVATB010000017.1:1670-4407 GCF_057814295.1 Domibacillus sp. F004 | reverse complement strand
TTGGTTAAGTCCTCGATCGATTAGTATTCGTCAGCTCCATGTGTCGCCACACTTCCACCCCGAACCTATCTACCTCGTCTTCTTCAAGGGATCTTACTTACTTGCGTAATGGGAAATCTCATCTTGAGGGGGGCTTCATGCTTAGATGCTTTCAGCACTTATCCCGTCCGCACGTAGCTACCCAGCGATGCCTCTGGCGAGACAACTGGTACACCAGCGGTGCGTCCATCCCGGTCCTCTCGTACTAAGGACAGCTCCTCTCAAATTTCCTGCGCCCGCGACGGATAGGGAC
Organism: Domibacillus sp. F004; assembly: GCF_057814295.1. NCBI lineage: Bacteria > Bacillati > Bacillota > Bacilli > Caryophanales > Bacillaceae > Domibacillus > Domibacillus sp. F004. The sequence continues at coordinate 4,115 of NZ_JBVATB010000017.1, read as the reverse complement.
CGAACTGTCTCACGACGTTCTGAACCCAGCTCGCGTACCGCTTTAATGGGCGAACAGCCCAACCCTTGGGACCGACTACAGCCCCAGGATGCGATGAGCCGACATCGAGGTGCCAAACCTCCCCGTCGATGTGGACTCTTGGGGGAGATAAGCCTGTTATCCCCGGGGTAGCTTTTATCCGTTGAGCGATGGCCCTTCCATGCGGAACCACCGGATCACTAAGCCCGACTTTCGTCCCTGCTCGACTTGTAGGTCTCGCAGTCAAGCTCCCTTGTGCCTTTACACTCTGCGAATGATTTCCAACCATTCTGAGGGAACCTTTGGGCGCCTCCGTTACATTTTAGGAGGCGACCGCCCCAGTCAAACTGCCCACCTGACACTGTCTCCCACCCGGATCACGGGTGTGGGTTAGAAGTTCAACACAGTCAGGGCAGTATCCCACCAGCGCCTCCACCGAAGCTGGCGCTCCGGCTTCCAAGGCTCCTGCCTATCCTGTGCAGACTGTGCCAAAATTCAATATCAGGCTGCAGTAAAGCTCCACGGGGTCTTTCCGTCCTGTCGCGGGTAACCTGCATCTTCACAGGTACTATAATTTCACCGAGTCTCTCGTTGAGACAGTGCCCAGATCGTTGCGCCTTTCGTGCGGGTCGGAACTTACCCGACAAGGAATTTCGCTACCTTAGGACCGTTATAGTTACGGCCGCCGTTTACTGGGGCTTCAATTCAGACCTTCGCTTGCGCTAAGCCCTCCTCTTAACCTTCCAGCACCGGGCAGGCGTCAGCCCCTATACGTCGCCTTGCGGCTTTGCAGAGACCTGTGTTTTTGCTAAACAGTCGCCTGGGCCTATTCACTGCGGCTCTCGCAGGCTTGCACCCGCAAGAGCACCCCTTCTCCCGAAGTTACGGGGTCATTTTGCCGAGTTCCTTAACGAGAGTTCACTCGCTCACCTTAGGATTCTCTCCTCGCCTACCTGTGTCGGTTTGCGGTACGGGCACCTTACATCTCGCTAGAGGCTTTTCTTGGCAGTGTGGAATCGAAGACTTCGGTACTTAATTTCCCTCGTCATCACAGCTCAGCCTTCACGGAAACGGGATTTGCCTCATTTCCAGCCTACCTGCTTAAACACGCGTATCCAGCTGCGTGATCTCCTATCCTCCTGCGTCCCCCCATCACTCAAACGATGCTTGGTGGTACAGGAATATCAACCTGTTCTCCATCGCCTACGCCTTTCGGCCTCGGCTTAGGTCCCGACTAACCCTGAGAGGACGAGCCTTCCTCAGGAAACCTTGGGCATTCGGTGGAAGGGATTCTCACCCTTCTTTCGCTACTCATACCGGCATTCTCACTTCCAGACGCTCCACCAGTCCTTACGGTCTAGCTTCACAGCAGCTGGAACGCTCTCCTACCACTGATATCAACGATATCAATCCACAGCTTCGGTGATACGTTTAGCCCCGGTACATTTTCGGCGCAGAGTCACTCGACCAGTGAGCTATTACGCACTCTTTAAATGGTGGCTGCTTCTAAGCCAACATCCTGGTTGTCTGGGCAACTCCACATCCTTTTCCACTTAACGTATACTTTGGGACCTTAGCTGGTGGTCTGGGCTGTTTCCCTCTTGACTACGGATCTTATCACTCGCAGTCTGACTCCCAAACATAAGTTTCTGGCATTCGGAGTTTGTCTGAATTCGGTAACCCGGGATGGGCCCCTAGTCCAAACAGTGCTCTACCTCCAGAACTCTTCGTTTGAGGCTAGCCCTAAAGCTATTTCGGAGAGAACCAGCTATCTCCAGGTTCGATTGGAATTTCACCGCTACCCACACCTCATCCCCGCACTTTTCAACGTGCGTGGGTTCGGACCTCCAGTGAGTGTTACCTCACCTTCATCCTGGACATGGGTAGATCACCTGGTTTCGGGTCTACGACCTCATACTCAGACGCCCTATTCAGACTCGCTTTCGCTGCGGCTCCGCATCATCTGCTTAACCTTGCATGAAATCGTAACTCGCCGGTTCATTCTACAAAAGGCACGCCATCACCCATTAACGGGCTCTGACTACTTGTAGGCACACGGTTTCAGGATCTCTTTCACTCCCCTTCCGGGGTGCTTTTCACCTTTCCCTCACGGTACTGGTTCACTATCGGTCACTAGGGAGTATTTAGCCTTGGGAGATGGTCCTCCCGGATTCCGACGGAATTCCTCGTGTTCCGCCGTACTCAGGATCCACTCAAGAGAGAAGAGAATTTCAGCTACAGGGCTGTTACCTTGTTTCGCGGGCCTTTCCAGACCGCTTCACTTATTCTCTTCCTTTGTAACTCCGTATAGAGTGTCCTACAACCCCAGAAAGCAAGCTTTCTGGTTTGGGCTATGTCCCGTTTCGCTCGCCGCTACTCAGGGAATCGCGTTTGCTTTCTCTTCCTCCGGGTACTTAGATGTTTCAG
>NZ_JBVATB010000016.1:0-14401 GCF_057814295.1 Domibacillus sp. F004 | reverse complement strand
GTGGCATTAGCGAAGAGGTCACACCCGTTCCCATCCCGAACACGGCAGTTAAGCTCTTCAGCGCCGATGGTAGTTGGGGGTTTCCCCCTGTGAGAGCAGGACGCCGCCTGGCATGTTAAGACAACTTATAGCTATGGGTTGTCTTTTTTGTTGCATTTTTTCTTTATGATATTATAATAATGGAAGAGAAAATATCTTGAAATTGTCAAATTAATTGTTATGAATATGGTAATAAAGCCTTTACTTTTAATGTTCGGATTTAAGTGTGAACATTCCGAAAAATCTAACATATTGCATGGACCTTGACAGCATACCCGTTCAATTGATAACCTACTAATAATATTTTTCGGTCAGGGAGGCTTAAATATGTGGGAAGATAAATTTAAAAAAGAAGGATTAACGTTTGATGATGTATTGCTTGTGCCGGCTAAATCAGAGGTGCTTCCTAAAGATGTATCGTTGAAGGTAGAACTTACGCCGAGTTTGAAACTGAATATCCCAATGATTAGTGCGGGTATGGATACAGTAACAGAAGGAGACATGGCCATTTCGATGGCACGTCAAGGCGGTCTTGGAATTATTCATAAAAACATGAGTATTGAGCAACAGGCGGAACAAGTAGATAAAGTAAAGCGTTCTGAAAGCGGCGTTATTAGTGATCCATTCTTTTTGACACCGGAACATCAAGTGTTTGATGCTGAACATTTAATGGGCAAATACCGTATTTCAGGTGTGCCAATTGTTAATAATCAGGAAGAACAAAAACTTGTTGGTATTTTAACGAACCGTGACCTTCGTTTTATTCAAGATTATTCAATTTTGATTACAGACGTTATGACGAAAGAAAATCTTGTAACGGCTCCTGTTGGTACAACGCTTCAAGAAGCGGAACAAATTCTTCAAAAATACAAAATTGAAAAGCTCCCACTTATTAACGAACAAGGTGTATTAAAAGGTCTGATTACGATTAAAGATATTGAAAAGGTAATTGAGTTCCCAAATTCAGCTAAGGACGCTCAGGGGCGTCTTCTTGTAGGGGCTGCTGTTGGGGTAACAGGCGATACGATGAAACGTGTTGAACAGCTTGTAAAGTCACAGGTAGACGTTATTGTAATCGATACAGCACATGGTCATTCGGCAGGTGTCATTGAAACAGTAAAAGAAATTCGCTTTGTCTATCCGGAATTAAATATTATTGCGGGGAACGTAGCGACTGGAGAAGCAACACGTGAACTGTTTGAAGCAGGCGTTGACGTTGTGAAAGTAGGAATTGGTCCGGGTTCTATTTGTACCACACGTGTTGTAGCAGGCGTCGGTGTACCGCAAATTACCGCGATCTATGATTGTGCAACAGAAGCGCGTAAACATGGAAAAGCCATTATTGCGGATGGAGGAATTAAGTATTCTGGTGACATTGTGAAAGCAATTGCTGCAGGCGGAAATGCTGTTATGCTTGGAAGTCTTCTTGCAGGCACGACAGAAAGTCCAGGTGCAACAGAAATCTTCCAAGGGCGCCGTTTTAAAGTATATCGTGGTATGGGTTCTGTAAGTGCAATGGAAAAAGGATCCAAAGATCGCTATTTCCAGGAAGATGCGAAAAAATTCGTTCCGGAAGGTATTGAAGGCCGTATCCCTTATAAAGGCCCACTTTCAGATACATTATATCAATTAACAGGCGGACTTCGTTCTGGTATGGGTTACTGCGGAACGAAAGATATTGATGCGCTTCGTGAAAACAGCCAATTTATCCGCATGACGGGTGCCGGTCTTCGCGAAAGTCATCCGCATGATGTTCAAATTACGAAAGAAGCGCCAAACTATTCAGTATAAGATAAAGACGCCTGTCCTAAACGGACAGGCGTCTTTTGCAGTCTTATTTTAGGTATTTCACCATATGATGAAAAGACTCACCAATAATAGTCCATGGCTGAGTAATAGAAAAGCCTATCCGCTCGTACAGGCGGATTGCGGCTTCCTTTTTCATTTCAACATTTAACGAAAGTTTTATGCCTCCACGATCAGCCGCTATATGTTCTGCATGTGTCAAAAGTACTGTACCAATACCAGAACCTCGAAAATCAGGATGAACACAAATTGTATCGATATACCATTCATCTAGATGAGCTTCCCTGTCGAGAAAAATTCGGACAGCTTTCTTTTTATTCAGCCAATTGGACAAGTTTAGATCCAAATCACTCGCATCTGCTCCATAATACAGAACAAGAATCCCTGCTGGAGTGTCGTTTTTTTCTGCAATATATGTATAACGGTATGAATGGCGGTTGTCACTGCGTATAAATAATTTCATTAACGTGGCCTCAGTCGCCTGCTTACTTGTCTCTCCAGTCAGCCGGTATGCAATGTCTCCAATTGCTTCTAAAATGAGTGGTACCGAGAAAGAAGCATCTTCTGGTACAGCTTTTCTTACAATTGTTTTCATATCGTTTACCTCCATCTTTTATTATAAGCTACCTAGGTCGTTTCGCGTCTGTTATTCCAATGAAAATATATGGTACAATAACGAAAGTGTGACATAACAGATGGAGGGGTTTTTTAGTGTGAAAAAGAGAAATGGATATCGGATTGGCGCTTCTTTTTTAAGCGTAATAATGTTGATTAGTTTGTTGACGCCACTTGGAATAAAAGCAAATGCGGCTTTTGATGTGAATGCTTCATCAGCCATTTTAATTGATGCGGATACCGGACAGATTTTATATGAAAAGAATAGCAATGAGCTTCTTGGTGTAGCAAGTATGTCGAAAATGATGACAGAGTATTTACTCCTTGAAACAGTAAAGGAAGGAAAAATTGGTTTTGAAGATACATACCAAGTGTCTGATTATGTATATACTATTTCGCAGGACCGCAGTCTTTCGAATGTGCCGTTGCGTGTAGGCGAAACGTATAGCATTCAAGAGTTGTATGAGGCTATGACGATTTATTCTGCGAATGCTGCAACGATTGCAATTGCTGAAAAAATCGCCGGATCCGAGGAAGAGTTTGTCAAAAGAATGAATGAAAAAGCGAAAGAACTCGGTTTGGAACAATATAAATTTGTAAATTCAACCGGTTTGAGCAATAAAGATTTAAAAGGCAATCATTCAACAGGCAAGGAGACAGATGAAAATATGATGTCTGGACGCGATGTTGCGACGTTAGCTTATCGCTTGTTGAATGATTATCCGGAAGTGTTGGAAACGGCGGGAATTCCAAAAAAGAAATTTCGTGAAGGTACGGATGACGAGATCGCAATGGAAAACTGGAACTGGATGCTCCCTTCACTTGTTTTTGAATATGAGGGTATGACAGGTTTGAAAACAGGAACGACTGATTTTGCAGGCTACTGTTTTACAGGTACGGCTGAACGGAATGGCCAGAAGTTGATCGCAGTTGTCATGGATGCAACAAACGCGAATGGGGAAGGAACATACAATGCCCGCTTTGTGGAAATGGAGAAATTACTTGATTACGGATTTGGTCAGTTTGAGCAACAAGAAATTGTAACAGCTGGAAATCCAATAAAAGGTGCGGAAACACTGCCCGTTCAAAAAGGAAAGGAAAAAGAAGTAGCGATTCAATCAAAGTCAGATGTTGTAATTTGGAAGCAAAAAGGATCAAAAACGAAGTATAAAGCAGAATTAGTATTGAATAGTTCGGAATTGGGTGAAAGTGGGAAGTTAACAGCCCCTGTTGAAAAGGGAAAAGTGGTTGGTTCTACTGTCGTGAAAGATGATCAAGGAAAAAAAGTTTCATTTTTAAAAGCAGTGGATCCTGTACAAATAGAAACGCGTGAAGAAGTAGAAAAAGCGAACTGGTTCACTCTTTCAATGCGAGCGATTGGCGGGGGAATTGCCGGTGGATGGAACTGGATTATTGATAAAGTAACTGGTTGGTTTTAATGAAAATCACCTTCTGCTCTTGACAGAAGGTGATTTTTCGTGTTTAGTATGATTTATGAAATTTATAAAAAATCATACTTTTCGTTAACACATAGGAGGAACTATCAATGAATACTGGAACAGATCGAGTTAAACGGGGAATGGCCGAAATGCAAAAAGGCGGCGTCATTATGGATGTTGTCAATGCAGAACAGGCGAGAATTGCGGAAGAAGCAGGGGCAGTAGCCGTTATGGCACTTGAACGTGTGCCTTCTGATATTCGTGCAGCAGGCGGTGTTGCTCGCATGGCGGATCCACGCATTGTAGAAGAAGTGATGAACGCCGTAACCATTCCGGTTATGGCAAAAGCACGTATCGGTCATATTGTTGAAGCCCGTGTACTTGAAGCGATGGGCGTTGATTACTTAGACGAAAGTGAAGTATTAACCCCGGCGGATGAAGAATATCATTTATTAAAAAGTAATTACACAGTGCCATTCGTCTGTGGATGCCGTGATCTTGGCGAAGCAGCACGTCGTATTGGCGAAGGTGCTTCAATGCTTCGGACGAAGGGCGAGCCTGGTACAGGAAATATTGTTGAAGCGGTTCGTCATATGCGTAAAGTAAATGCACAAGTACGTAAACTTGTTCACATGAATGAAGATGAAGTGATGACCGAAGCCAAAATCCATGGTGCTCCTTTTGAAGTGTTAATGCAAATTAAAAAAGAAGGCAAGCTGCCAGTAGTTAACTTTGCAGCAGGCGGGATTGCAACCCCGGCAGATGCGGCTCTTATGATGGAGCTTGGCGCAGACGGCGTATTTGTCGGATCTGGTATTTTTAAATCAGAAAATCCAGCCAAGTTTGCCCGCGCAATTGTAGAAGCAACTACTCACTACCAAGACTACAAATTGATTGCAGAACTTTCAAAAGAGCTTGGAGAGCCGATGAAAGGTCTTGAAATTGCTGGTATCGCAGCTGCTGATCGTATGCAGGAGCGCGGCTGGTAATGACAAAGATCGGTGTACTTGGATTACAGGGTGCCGTTCGGGAACATGTACGATCAATTGAAGAAAATGGCGCACAAGCGGTCATCGTAAAATGGCCGGAACAGTTGGCTGAGCTTGACGGCTTGATTTTGCCGGGTGGGGAAAGCACAACGATGCGCCGCTTGATTGACCGGTACGGATTTATGGAGCCGCTTCGCTCGTTTGGAGAATCCGGCCGACCAATGTTTGGAACATGTGCAGGTCTGATTCTTCTCGCGGGTGAAGTAGTCGGATATGATGAACCTCACCTTGGATTAATGAATATCACGGTTGAACGGAATTCATTTGGCCGCCAAAAGGAAAGTTTTGAAGAAAATCTCATGATTAAAGATGTAGCGGATGATTATAATGCTGTTTTTATTCGGGCGCCGCACATCGTTTCAGTTGGAGAAGAGACAGAAGTACTGGCGGAATGTGATGGACGGATTGTTGCAGCACGCGACCGTCATTACCTCGGCTGTTCATTTCATCCGGAGCTGACGGACGACCATCGCATTACGCGCTTCTTTATCGGCATGGCGGAGCAGGCGAAAGCGTTACTTGCACATTCATAAAAAATATAGTACATTGAATTTGAATCGAATAGTAAAACGCGATGAAGGAAGCCAGTAGCTTGATATTTCTTCAAAAGAGAGCCGGTGGGTGGTGCGAACCGGTGTGGAAGTCAGGTGAATCCGTTCTGGAGCGGGGATGCTGAAATATGAGTAGGCATTAACCGGCGTAGGCCGTTAAAACGTTATTTGAGAGGAAAGCATATTATATGCTTTCAATCAGGGTGGTAACGCGGAATATAACTTCCGTCCCTTTTATTAGGGGCGGAAGTTTTTTTATTTTTAAAAAGGAGGAATTGGACATGCTGGATATGAAGTATTTGCGTTCAAATTTTACTGAAGTGAAAGAGCGTCTGAAGTTTAGAGGCGAAGATATGAGTGCGTTTGAAGACTTTGAAGTGCTTGACCAAAAACGACGGGAGCTGCTTGGACAGACGGAAGAATTGAAAAGTAAGCGAAATAGTGTATCACAGGAAGTTGCCCGCTTAAAAAAGGAAAAGCAGGATGCGGATTCTTTGATTGTCGAAATGCGTGAAGTTGGCGAAAAAATTAAAACATTTGACACGGAGCTTCGTGAGACGGAAGAAAAGCTTGAAAGACTACTTCTCAACATGCCCAATATTCCGCATGAAAGTGTCCCAGCAGGCGAATCAGAAGAGGATAATGTTGAAATAAGACGTCATGGGGATATCCGTGAATTTGATTTTGAAGCAAAACCCCACTGGGATGTCGCAGCAGATCTTGATATTTTAGATTTTGAACGTGCGGGCAAAGTAACAGGCAGCCGCTTTACATTTTACAAAGGAGCAGGTTCAAAGCTTGAACGCGCCTTAATCAGTTTTATGCTTGATCTGCATACAGAGGAGCATGGCTACACTGAAATGATGCCTCCGTATATGGTCAACAGGGCAAGTATGACAGGTACAGGACAGCTGCCAAAATTTGAAGAAGATGCGTTTCGGGTTGAGACGGATGATTATTTCTTAATCCCGACGGCAGAAGTACCAGTGACGAACTATCACCGTGATGAAATTTTAAATGGACATGATCTGCCGATTAGTTACGCAGCGTACAGCGCATGTTTTCGTTCGGAAGCAGGATCTGCAGGACGGGATACACGCGGATTAATTCGCCAGCACCAGTTTAATAAAGTTGAAATGGTACGTTTTGTAAAACCAGAAGATTCTTATGATGAGCTTGAAAAATTAACGGGCCATGCTGAAAAAGTACTTCAATTGCTTGGACTTCCATACCGTGTATTAAATATGTGTTCAGCAGATCTTGGTTTTACTGCTGCAAAAAAATATGATATCGAAGTATGGCTTCCGAGCTATAATACGTACCGTGAAATTTCTTCTTGTTCAAACTTTGAAGGATTTCAAGCACGCCGTGCGAATATTCGTTTCCGCCGGGAAAAAACCGGGAAACCAGAACATGTGCATACATTAAATGGATCTGGTCTTGCGATTGGCCGCACGTTCGCCGCCATTATTGAAAATTATCAGCAGGAAGACGGCAGCGTCATCATTCCGGAAGTGCTTCGTGGATACATGGGTGGCAAAGAGCGAATTACAAAAAATTAATAACTATATTTTGGAAAGATTGTTTTACTTATTTCATCCTTAGAAAAAGGTTGACGAAAGAGGAAAGAGTATATATGATAATATTCATAAGGATAATCGGATATAAAATATGCCTGTGATAATAAAAGTATATACTGTAGCGTTACTGATCAGACAACTGAAAGTACACACTGTTTCTTTTAATGGTGTGTACTTTTTTTGACCAAATTTAAGAATAAAGGAAGGATGAAAAAATTATGATGAAAGCAGTTGTGATCTATGGAGGAAATAGCAAACAATCTAGATTAAAAGGAATTCTTGATAAAGTGGATTACTTTTTTCAAAAGGAAGGTTTTTCATCAGATACGATTTACGTACATGAGCTGCCTGCCAATGATTTAATTCAAGCTAATTATAAAAGTGAAGCGATACTTGAAGCGAATGCAAAAGTGGAATCCGCACAAGTCGTTGTTGTACTCACACCTGTTTATAAAGCAGCATACACAGGTATTTTGAAAACGTATCTCGATTTACTTCCTCAAAAAGGACTGGAAGGCAAAACCGTTTTGCCACTTGTTTTAGGCGGCTCATTTGGGCACTTGCTTGTCATTGATTATGCATTAAAACCAGTGCTGTCAGCGCTTGGAGCGACGGATATATTGGGCGGTGCATATGTACTTGATACGCAAATTGAGTATACAGAAAATAATCAATATTTGATCTCGCCGGAAGCGGAGGAACGACTTGATCGTGTACTAAACACGCTTAAAGAAAAGATGAAACAAAAATCGTAACAATAGGTAAAAAAGATTTGGAAAATGTATTGACGGATTTATTTGTTTTATGATAAATTAAGTCTTGTCGATACGGAGGGATACCCAAGTCTGGCTGAAGGGATCGGTCTTGAAAACCGACAGGGGAGTCAAATCCCGCAGGGGTTCGAATCCCCTTCCCTCCTCCATAATTAATATAATTAACTATAGGTTTAAAGATAAAATGTCCACCTGGATTTATCCAGATGGACATTTTTTATTTTTTAATGACAGTAAATCGATCAGATAACAGCAGCCAGTTTTGTGGAAAGGAAAGACCAATTCTCCAGTAGGCCATTCCACGCAGTTTCAGTTCTTTTAATAATGAAAATTTTGCATCAATCGAACGGGCATCTTCAAACCATATTTTATGCAGACGTCCGTTTTCATCTGTGTAGTCAATGTAAGGTGCTTGAGATACACGATCGTAACGAATAGATGCCTTATATTGGACAGCGAGGCGAATTGCTTCTTGAGGGCTGATTGCTCGGGCAGGCGGATTGCCGGGCTTATATGGAAGAGTCCAGTCATAACCGTATAGATTTTGTCCCATTACAATTTTAGAAGCAGGCATTTCGGTTAGAGCATATGTTAATACGTTTCGAACAGGGCCGATGGGTGACACAGCCATTGGCGGTCCAAAACTGTATCCCCATTCATATGTCATAATGATACTAAAGTCGACAATTTCCCCGTGCGCTTTATAATCATGTCCTTCATACCATTTTCCAGGCTGATTTGCACTCGTTTTTGGCGCAAGAGCTGTTGATACTGTTTTCCCTTCATTATGAAATCGCTCTGTTGCCCGCCGTAAGAAACGATTGTATGCTTCTCGGTCTTCGGGCCGTAAATATTCAAAATCAAAATGAATGTCGTGAAAGTTAGACTCGCGGGCGATGCGGCTTATGTTGTCCAAAAGTGTTTGCTGTACTTCTTCATCATTTAATAAGATACGGCCAAGCTCGTCGCTAAACTGGCCATTTTCTTGATTAGTGATATCCATCATGAGAACAACGCCATTCTGTTCGGCGACCGGTTGCAACTGCTGAATCGCAGGTTCTTCTAGTGTGCCATCTCGTTTCGCATTAAAACTAACCGGTGCGAAATACGTTAAATGGGGAGCAGCTGTGCGAGCACTGGTTAAAAGTGCCGCGGAATAACCGGAAGCAGATGGCTGAATATAGCCTGTGAATTCTGCTCGCGTTTTCGGTGCCATTGGAATACGAAGCTCTCTTCCAATTTGCAGCGGGACAGATTGCGACAACCCATTTAATCGTGCAAGTTCTTCTACTGTTACTCCATATTTCCTGGAAATACTCCACAAACTGTCACCAGCGGCAACAATATGGAAATTACCGGAAACTGGGATAACGAGAGCCTGGCCGACGACAAGAGTATCGGGATTTGGCAACTGATTCGCCTGGCTGATCGTCTGTGAAGTCGTTCCATACCGTCTTGCAATTTGAAATAACGTATCACCGCTTTTGACAACATAAATATGCAAAAACGTATCCCCCTCTCTGTACTATTTGTACAAAGAAAATACGTTATTTATGCCTGTTGTTTTATTGCATTGATTAATTCAGGAATAGGTCGAGTATCTGCGCCTAAAATGATCTGCATCATTTGAAGTGCATATTCATTACATTCGGGGTGTTCAGATGCGATCGCATCTTGTGGGACATACACGTCAAATTCGCGCATATACGCATCGTTCGCTGTAAAAAACACACATATGTTTCCAGCAACGCCGGTTACAATGACTGCCTTCGTATCGAGTTCTTGAAGCAGTGTGTTTAAAGCAGTCTCGTAAAATGCGGAATGTTTTGGTTTAATAAGGAAATAATCGCTATGATCGGGTTTCATTTGCTGTATAATAGGAGCGCTCAAATCATTTTGAGTATGATCAATAAGAAGACCTATATCAGCTTTCCATAACTTATAATGATCATTTACATAAATGACCGGTATACTATTCGACTGACAATATTTTTTAAGCGTTAAAATAGGTGGGACGATATTGTGGGTCAATTCGGCTAATTGCTTGCCTTTTGGAAAAGCGAAATCATTAATCATATCCACAATAATTAAAGCAAACTTTTTCTTCATGTTTAAACCTCCTTGTTTTATAGTCTTACCCGAATTTTTGCAGAAAGGATCATGGGAAATGGATGAATTTTTTATGAAACTGGCTATAGAAGAAGCAAAGAAGGCAGAGCTGCTCGGTGAAGTGCCAATTGGGGCCGTTATTGTAAAAAACAACGAAGTCGTTGCTTCTGCCCACAATTTACGGGAAACAACGAAAAATGCTGTTACCCACGCCGAACTTTTAGCCATTGAAAAAGCATGTGAAGTCATGGGATCATGGCGACTGGAAGAGACAACCCTTTATGTCACATTGGAGCCGTGTCCAATGTGCAGTGGAGCGATATTATTATCACGTATTGATCGAGTGGTATATGGGGCCATGGATCCAAAGGCAGGATGTGCAGGTACATTGATGAACTTACTTGATGACAGCCGGTTTAATCATCGCTGTGAGGTTGTATCGGGCATTTTGGGGGTAGAATGTGGGATGTTGCTGACAACGTTCTTCCGAAAGTTACGTCAAAAGAAAAAGGAACTGAAGCAAAAAGAGAAGTGATGGTAAATCATTGCACATTGCAATTTATTGCGTTTGGTGGTACAATTGTCTTTGCCGTGCTAGGTGGGGAGGTAGCGGTGCCCTGTATCCGCAATCCGCTCTAGCGGAACTGAATTCCTTCTCGAGGCTGTTTAACTGTAGGGCCTGCCTTTTGCAAGTGGTGTTGAAGCCTGGGTCCTGCGCAATGAGAACCCATGAACCATGTCAGGTCCGGAAGGAAGCAGCATTAAGTGGACTTTCTCATGTGCCGCGGGGCAGCCTGGGCCGAGCTAACTGCTTAAGTAACGCCTATGGTTAGCAGTCGACAGAAGGTGCACGGTATACATAATGAAAAAGACATCCGGCTTGCCGGATGTCTTTTTTGTTGTGTTTTTTAATAGTAAAGGTGTGTACGTTCGTTTATAATGGAGCAAGGAATGTGAAGGAGGAAGACAATGAGTTATCAGGCATTATACCGTGTATGGCGGCCGCAAACTTTTGCAGATGTCGTTGGGCAGGAGCACATCACAAAAACGCTTCAAAATGCTCTCCTTCAGGATAAAATCTCACATGCTTACTTATTTTCTGGTCCGCGCGGTACAGGAAAAACAAGTGCGGCTAAAATTTTGGCAAAAGCGGTTAACTGTGAAAATGGTCCGGCAGCTGAACCATGCAATGCATGTTTATCTTGTCATGGTATTTCTGATGGATCAATTCAAGACGTGATTGAAATTGATGCAGCTTCAAACAATGGGGTCGATGAAATTCGCGATATTCGAGATAAAGTAAAATATGCGCCGGGTTCTGTTCGGTATAAGGTGTACATTATTGATGAAGTGCATATGCTTTCAACAGGTGCTTTTAATGCTTTATTAAAAACACTTGAAGAACCTCCTAAGCATGTTATGTTTATTTTGGCGACAACTGAACCTCATAAAATTCCATTAACAATTATCTCCCGTTGTCAGCGATTTGATTTTAAACGAATTACTGCACAAGCGATTACAAGCCGTATGGAACTTATTTTAAATGAAACAGATACACCATTCGACAAAGCAGCACTTCCAATTATTTCTCGTGCCGCTGAAGGTGGAATGAGGGATGCGCTCAGTCTTCTTGATCAGGCAGTTTCTTACAGCCGTGACCAATTGACGGAAGAAGACGCGCTCACTGTAACAGGCACAGTCGGACAGGAAAAGTTGAATGTGATTGCCGAGTTTGTTTATGAACAGAAAGCGGCGGAAGCGGTTCAGACGCTGCATGGTCTCTTGATGGAAGGGAAAGACCCCACTCGCTTTATAGAAGATTTTATCTTGTATTTCCGCGATATGCTTCTCTATAAAATGGCGCCAAATCTTGAAGAGTCGATTGAACGGACGATGACGGATACAGCATTTATTGAAATAGCTGATCAATTTTCTGAGCAGGCAATCTATGAATACATTGACACGTTAAATAAAACGCAGCAGGATATGAAATTCACAAATCATGCTCGTATCTATCTTGAAGTGGCGCTTGTGAAAATGTGCAGGATGACTGTAAAAAAAGTGTCTGCTGCCTCTACACCGGACATAGAAGAGTTGATTGAAAAGGTGGGCAGGCTTGAGCGGGAAGTGCAAGAGTTGAAAAAGCGGCCAGCAGCAGCTGTGGAACAGGAAGCAGTGCGCCAAACTATAAAAAAACCGGTTCGCTCGGGCACTCAATTTAAAGTCGCTGTCCCACAAGTTGAGAAAGTGTTATCAGAGGCAACAAAGCAGGATATCCAAAATATTAAAAGCCGTTGGAGCGACATGATAGGATACTTAAATGAACGTCAAATGCGTTCGCAGGCTGCCCTTTTAAACGATGCAGAACCAGTCGCTGCTTCAAATGATTCATTTGTGTTAAAATTTAAATATGAAATTCATTGTCAAATGGCTTCAGATAATAAAGCGTTTATCGATTCTATTTCGACAATTTTGAATGAGCTGACAGGCAAACCGTACCGTCCTCTTGTCGTGCCAGAAGAATCCTGGCTTGAAATACGTCGTTCTTTTTTGAAAAAACAAAAAGAAGATGGCACGTACATACTTCCTGTTGACGCACCTAACAGTGATATACAGGAAGAAGAAGAGGATCCACTCGTTTCGGAAGCATTGAAGCTTGTCGGTGAGAAGTTTCTTGAAATTAAAGACTAAATTACACGGAGGATGAGGAACATGATGCGTGGCGGAAATATGCAAAATATGATGAAACAAATGCAGAAAATGCAGAAGCAGATGCAGGAAGCGCAGGAAGAGCTGGCAGAAAAGAAATTTGAAGGTTCTTCTGGCGGCGGAATGGTGAAGATTACTATTTCGGGGCAAAGAGAAATTGTCGATGTACAAATTAAAGAAGAAGTTGTGGATCCAGATGACATTGATATGCTGCAAGACCTTGTCCTAGCAGCGGTTAATGATGGATTAAAAAAAGTGGATGAGGAAACAAACCAGAAGATGGGGAAGTTTACGAAAGGGATGAATCTTCCTTTCTAAAAGGAGGCATTAACGAATGTATTATCCTGAACCAATTACAAAATTGATCGACAGCTTTATGAAACTGCCGGGCATTGGGCCGAAAACTGCGGCTCGCCTGGCTTTTTTTGTTTTGAATATGAAAGAAGAAGATGTGCTTGATTTTGCTAAAGCGCTCGTTAATGGAAAACGTGATCTTGGTTATTGCTCTGTCTGTGGGCATATTACCGATCAAGATCCATGCGTGATTTGTAAGGATGAGCGGCGTGACCGAAGTATGATCTGTGTTGTACAAGATCCAAAAGACGTGATTGCAATGGAGAAAATGAAAGAATACAATGGTCTGTACCATGTATTAAACGGTGTTATTTCTCCAATGGAAGGAATCGGACCAGAAGATATCAATGTACCTGATCTTTTGAAGCGTCTTCAGGACGAGACGATCAAAGAAGTAATATTAGCGACAAATCCCAACATCGAAGGGGAAGCGACAGCTATGTATATTTCTCGTCTCCTAAAGCCATCTGGTATCCGTACAACTCGTATTGCTCATGGGCTGCCAGTTGGCGGTGATCTGGAGTATGCAGATGAAGTAACACTATCTAAAGCAATTGAAGGCCGCCGTGAGTTATAGGAGGATTTATTGACGATGTTTTTTCGGAAAAAGCAAAAGATAAACGAAATATACGATAAAAAATTAATTGGCTTGCTCAATCGTTCTCAAAAAGAATGGTTTCAGCACCGGGAACTCCTCCGACTTAGTTTTGAACAAAACGATGAGCTGGAGGCACAGACGAAAGCAGCACAGGCGAAATACTTTTTCCTTTTCAGAGAAGCAAAAAAGCGTCAAATACGCATAAAAGAATAAAAAGCTCCCATAAGATAATAAGGGAGTGTGATGATAAATGAGAAAAATACTATTGTTTGCAGCGCAGGTTTGTAAAAGAGTAATTATAGGCGCTTTTTCTCTTTATATAATAAATATATTGGTTAACTACACAGGTTTGCATATCCCAATGAACCTCATGACAGCGCTAATAGCAGGTTTTCTCGGGCTGCCAGGTATTTTTATGCTGGCAGCTATTCAAATGTATATTTTTAAATAAAAAATGTTGACTTGTTTGCTTCGTAATGATATATTAGTAAACGTTGCCGCTGGAAAGCGAAAAACAATATTGGAAAAGCATTAAAGATTTATTGACATTTAAAATGAAATAAGATAGAATAATAACTGTCTATTTAAATGAGTAGTAGATTGAACATTGAAAACTGAACAAAATCAATAAAAACGTCAACGTTTTAGTTTTAATCTTATCTGGCAGATGCTCGTCATCTGCAGATAAACAAATGAGCAAGTCAAACACTTTTTGGAGAGTTTGATCCTGGCTCAGGACGAACGCTGGCGGCGTGCCTAATACATGCAAGTCGAGCGGA
>NZ_JBVATB010000015.1:0-18120 GCF_057814295.1 Domibacillus sp. F004 | reverse complement strand
GGATCAAGTAATTCGGGTAACTCATAGTGAACCTCCAGTATCTTGCTGACATCAGCAAGATACTGCGAATAATAGGTAAGCAGTACTTGCTCCTTTATTGTTAATTTGTTCATCTAATCCCTCCCCTCCCTTTACACATTCCCAGGAAAAAAAAGGCATAAACCTATCTAATTTGTTCGTCAAATAAAGACAAAAAACACCCACGGTTATCAGTGAGTGCCTCATTCCTTATATTTCTCTACTAACATAATAACACTCCCAATAACAAAATACGTGCCACTATGCGGCCAAAATCATGCCAAAAGTCTGCCACTAATTTCCTTCCCCTTTCACGACTTCAAGCCGCAACATAAAAGCCAGTTTATAAAACGCTCTGGACTTCACTCGTCCGTAGGTTCTTGCGCTCATTCCTAACTCGTCGTGGATCATGTAATCAAATGCGTCTTCATCCTCTAAATATCTTTTTTGAATGATGGCCCGTTCGGTTCTGGAAAGACGTTTTAATGCACGGTCTAAATTGATTTCTAAGTTCTCGATTTCTTGTTCCTTCTTAGCATTCCATAAAGCTATTTCCTCCGCAGGATTTCCCACGGAATAAGTTTGGCCGTGATAACGTGGAGTATAGGCAGGGGTGATCTTCATTTCCCTTCTGATAAAGCCGATCTGTTTATAAATCCGTACACTTTCTAGCATCTCTTCTACTTTCTTTTGCGTCTCTTTTCGATCGATCTCAGGTAAAAAAGAAATTTTTCCCATTATGTAGGTCCCTCCCTTAATGTTTATAACCTCCACCTTTGCCGCGTTGTAACGTCCGCATGTGTGCATTCCCATTAATTTCCGCAATTCACGCTCAGACAGCTTCTCCTACTTCTTCTGCGGCGGCTTTTCTTGCTTCACTTCTTGGTGATTCCTCTTCCATTGTCGCAGCTGCTCTTTCAAAATCGGATTCATGACGATCACTCCTTTTTGGCAAATAAAAAAGGACACCAGACAGTGCACGGATTTCCGTGTCTGTTCAGTGTCCTCCAGTGGGCTGGCAGAACTAATATATTATGTCTTGCTTTTTTTTCTTTTTTCTTCTTCCTCAACACATTCAGAAATTAATTTAAGGAATAGTTTATTTCTATCTATTTCATTACTTATATAATCAATAGTTAATAAAAGGAAAACCCAGAATCCCCCAAAAAAAATTAGGCTTTTATTCCTTTCAAAAACATTTGTACTATCAATATTATACATTGTTATAAGCGCCGTTGTTAATACTGCGATCAAAATTGTCTGTGTTGAGCTTAATATTGAATTATAACGCGGACTTTCTGTCTTCATTTCCATATACATTTTTAATCCTTTTAAATCATTGAGGCTTTTATTTTCTTTTATTTTTTCTTTTATCTTTTGATAATTTTCGTGAAAATTCTTTGAATCAAAGTCCATTTCTCTCAATAATTCATTTCTAAAGTCGAGTGTTAGATACGGGTCACTTAACCAGTTGTATAATGAATATTTCTTTTTTTTCCTTCTTTCTAAAAGGGAGTCCAGCTTGCTAATTAGATAATCCATTATATAAATTCCTAAAAAGAGCAAAGTGTTAAATACTACGTACATCATAATGATGAAAAATAAAATTCTGGACATACTTGTCTCTTCTATGACCATTTCCACTACTGTTTGAATAGTAAAAGTCGTTACTAATGCATTTACTGACAAGTATACAATTTTGTTCACTAAATCACTCTCCTTATAATTTTCTTAGATTACCCAAAACTCCTCCCTCTCTTCTTTCTTCATCCGTTTCACTTTCCCTTGATATGTCACGATCTTGTATTCACCGTGTGGGGGCAATTCTCTCAATTTTGCTTTTCCATCACAGATCACCACCACACAAGCTTTCGATATTTCCATTATATCCAATTCCAGCATCATTGTGGAAGGATCGATCATGATATCTTTCATAGAAGGGAAGCCCCCAGTCTGTTAAAATAGAATTGCGAGTAATATTTTATAGGGCCGGGACTTTCCCTGGCTTTTTTTGTGTAAACTTTTGATTAACGGATATATTGTTTTTGTATGATATTTCCCCGTCATACTCCCCGGCAACATCTTTTCCCTTAACTCTAAGAACCATTCCTTATCTGCATTCATGATTGTTAAATCGATAAGATCGTCATAATCTTCTTTCAAAAGAGACGAATCCAACGGCACAATTAAACTCATTGAGCACGTAGCTGGTGCTGGTTTGATGTTTTCGGGAACATCTCTTACAAACCCTAGTTATTTTCGTCACATGCACCGTCTCTAAATCTTTTGAAAAGCTATCAATATAACTCATATACCAATACCGGCCCGAAGCGGCTAAAGCCCAATCTCCAATATTCATCACGCCACCCCTTTCTCAAAATAAACTGAGCTGTTCGATAAACTTCGATTCTTCTTCATCGCTAATGCACGTGCCTTGCAGCATATCGCTTCCTCCTAAAAAAACCTCAGTCTGCCGCTTTATTCTGTAAAAGCAGGCGATCTTCTTATACAACATAAAAATCAATGAATACCCTAAAGTAACTTTAAAAGGGGGATTTTTAATGAAATTAGATCAAATGTTAAAAGATCTTTTAGCAAAAGCAAACTTATATGGACTGCTCGCAAAAAAATATGAATATGTGGACCCTCAGAAGCACATATATTATTATCAAAAGCACTTTTATTACGTAATGAAGGTTGAACAACATTACATGATGTTTGAAGGGCATACCTGTGCCCCCAAAATGATGCCTAAAAGGCATAACTGCGCTCCCCAATTGATGCCTGAAAGATATGACAATGCTCCTCACATGATGCCTGAGAGAGATAACAATGCTCCTCACCTAATGCCTGAAGAAGATAACAATGCCCCTCACATGATGCCTGAGAGAGATAACAATGCTCCTCACTTAATGCCTTGGGGAGATAACAATGCCCCTCACGTGATGCCTGAGAGAGATAACAATGCTCCTCACTTAATGCCTTGGGGAGATAACAATGCCCCTCATATGATGCCTGAGAGAGATAACAATGCTCCTCACTTAATGCCTTGGGGAGATAACAATGCCCCTCACGTGATGCCTGAGAGAGATAACAATGCTCCTCATCTGATGCCTAGTCAGTTTCCAATGTATTAATTTTAGTGAGAAGCCGTTTTTTAAGGCTTCTTTTTTAATCCATGGATTATTTAACACTTCCGTTTTGTATTCCCCGACTGTCACTTCCTGACCGATTACCTTTTCAAGTAGCTTACGCCGCAATGAGAAATCTCGTGAAGCGGGTCCGCCTTTGACATCGATAATTTCTGTACGACCTTCCTTGTAAGAAACTTTAAAATCGGCCGTGTATTTCGCGCCAGTCTTTATTTTCTCACCTTTTCCAGAACAGAGATTACAGTTGATCGGGCGTCCTGTTTTCGGGCTTGTCCGCTTGCCTGATCCGTTTATTACATACTTATTTCAATACAAAAGCCGTACCAGTGTAATAACTGATACGGCTTTTCCTTATTGGTTATGCTAGAGCGACTGCTCCCTTATTATTCTGACTCTCGCTTTAATATACTCCGTTGCTTCTTTTAAAAGATCAACTTCCACATCGTCTCTTACCCCCTTTTCACAGTTCTAAAAATTACTTTTTGTAGACTCTGTTAAGATTCGTGCTGATGTTCAAGCAAAAAAAGACCGGAAAAATCGGCCTTTTTTGTCTCTGTTGTTGAACTAACACACCCGTTAGCCCAATAAGTACTCATAACATTTTTCTTCTTTTTCTCCATGTCCAAATTTGAAAACTACAGAATAGAATAATGGTCACTAATATATTGCCAAGATGGATAGATAAATACATATTACTGCTAAAGTAAATAAGATGGCAGAACTTACAAGATTCCTCCTCATTTTAATACCATAAGCACAAAAAAAGATAGCCGCAGCTAATTTTGAACAGCTTTGATAATAAGCATTATTCGAAAAAAATGAACTGCTAAAAATAAATGAAATAAGCAAAGTTGTAGAGATTAGTATTTTAAACCACAAAGGCTCTTTTAAGAATTGTTTAATCATAAATTTTATCCGCTGCATGACGGTATAACTCCCTTCAAGATACTTTTAATTCTACTTAAGCATATGGTGTGTTTTTCAAATGTATCACTTCCCTGTATGCTAGCATGAATATCGTTGAAAAGGGTTCATTTATTGAAATGCTTCTTCGACTAACCTGCTCCGTTAGTTCAATAAGGAAATTAACACTATTCACTAGCAGAGCCTTAATCCAAAGTTTCGAAACTCCCCCCAAACACTTATTTACATAGTGGAAAAGCCGTATCAGTATACGGACTGACACGGCTTTTACTTATTGATCTCGATTAAGCAGCTGTTCTTTGATTGCTTTTATTTCCTCTTTAATACTCTCCATTTCTTCCTTTAAAAACGTAATCTTCACACCAGCATCAGACAATCCAATTCGTCTTCGCGCCAGAACAGCTTTGCTGGAGGAAATGAGGCAGATTTGGGAAGTAATCAAAAAACGGGGATTAATAAAGGACGATAAAAACAAAATTTTGTCGTCTTGTCTAAGCAAGAAGACATCAGTAGCAATTCTGTTAAGTTTCGACACTATTCATTCGACGAAATTAAAAAAGTCGATTCCCTAATTAGAGAATCAACTTTAAAAATATTTATTCAACTAAAGTTCCCGTTTGTTGAAGAAGAAGCTGCCGAATCTGCCTTCCTTTGTTGAACTTAAGTCCCCATTAGCCAACCATGACGTATTGCTAGTTAATAAGGAACATACCTTTATGTGTATCCTATACAAAACTAGTTAATATAGTAGATTTAATTAACACTTCCTGATTTTAGTAATATTCTATAAAACCTGTATTAACTAATAGACAATTGAACAAGCATTGTTATTAATGGTGAATAGAATAAGATTGTACCACTCATTATTCATTCTTGAAGGAGGAAATTAATGGCTAAAAAGAAAAAGAAAGAATCCCCCAAAAAACCACAGTTTGATTCAAATTTTGATCCAAAAGGTCCATTTAATGCCTTTGTGAGATTTCTGGCACCCAATCCGGTCACCTCATTTAATCCTGTCAGCCGGCAGCCGAAGATCAATAATACGGCCTTTATAAGCCCTTTCGTCAGTGTAATTGGAGATGTAACCATAGAAGATAATGTATTTGTGGCCCCTACTGCTACTATTCGTGCCGATGAAGGATTCCCTTTTTTCATTGGTCGCAACACTAATATCCAAGACGGTGTCATTTTACATGGATTACGGGACCAGCGATTTAAGGTAAACTGTAAAAGGTTTTCTATTTTTATCGGTGAAGGAGTAACGGTTGCCCACGGTGCGATTGTACACGGGCCAGTTGTGATTAAGGATGATGTATTTATTGGATTTAAATCCATTGTTTTTAATGCCATTGTCGGGAAAGGTTCGTTTATATCATCAAATGCGGTTGTTACAAATGGTGTTCGTATTGCACCGAACCGATTCGTGCCGCCGGGAGCTACTATTGATACCCAGGAAAAAGCAGATACACTTAGATCAGTTCCTGCAGATCGAGAAGAATTTGCAAGGGAAGTGCAGGAAGTCAACAGAGAGTTTCCTGCAGCCTACTCTTTAGAATTTGGCGATGTCCGATGTTCATGTGGACTCGCTTGCGACAATATCAAAAATAAAAACAAAAAGTAGTTATGTATCACCTGTTCATCTTTAATGACCATTGGAAACCGTTAATTTGACAATCAACAAATGGGGTTAGTTGACTAAAGGATGGGAAACCTTACTGGTTATGGTTTCCCATCCATTGTTCTCATTATCAACATTAACATTTAAAACTGCTTACTTTACCTATACGTTTTATATAAAATCAATTGCAGATGAGTAAATAGACAAAAACAAGCATTGATATTACATTTTTCTTTCATCCTTGGATTTGGCATATCATTATGCTTATGATTACTTCTCATTAAGATGATAACGTAGTTGAACAACGCCAGAGGAGAACCTTTTGCTATTAACCAGTTTTAGATTCAACCTCTGTTTTATGTCAATAAACAAGGGTTTTCCTTCTCCCAAAATAACAGGGTGCACAGATAATCTAAATTCATCAACAAGCCCTAAATTTATAAAAGTTGTAATTAGACTTGCTCCACCATAAAGCCAGATGTCTTTACCAGGCTTATTCTTTAATTTATTTACTTCTTCAAAAATATTATCATTTATGAATATTGCTTTATTATCAGTCCATTTTTGTGTTCTGGAAAACACATATTTTTCTTTACTATGGACTAATTTCCAAATTTCTTTTTCGGTATCAGAAGCTTCATTTTCTGGAGTATATTGTCCCCATAAATCATAGCTTTTTCTTCCATATAAAATAGTATCAATATGATTTAAGAAATTAATGAATCCCATATCAGAGTCCATAATACACCAGTCAACTTCCCCTTTTTGTCCTTCAATAAATCCATCTAAAGTAACTGCTAAATCTAAAATTATTCTTCTTGGTCTTTCGTTATTGTACATAGTTTCTCCTCCTTTTTTATCCTGAAAACATTGTTTTTCCACCAGGTTTATATATATTTCTTCATATTTGTCGGTTGTAGGTTTCAACGTAAAGATACTAATATTATTCAACTACCCTGCCCCGTTAGTTTAACAAGGAAGTCAACATTAGTCGCTAATAGAGCCTTAATCCAAAGTTTCAAAACTCCTCCCAAAATAAGTAAATAGCCGTACCAGTATACTGACTGATACGGCTTTTACTTATTGATTTCGATTGAGCTGCTGTTCTTTGATCGCTTTTATTTTCTCTTTTGTACTCTCCGTTTCTTCTTTTAAAAACTCAATCTTCACATCGCCTGGAGACAATTCAATCCTTATTAAGACCCCTTACAGCAGAACAGCTTTATTGGAGGAACTGTGGCAGATTTGGAGAGTGATCAAAAACATGGACTAAATAAATAAACTCGCTACGGGATATATTTATTTTTATTTTACATTCGATGGACTTATTAAGAACAACTAACAAATCCCGCTGGATGTGTTATTCCTCCAGCGGGATTTTTCTTCGATTTACAGTTACTTATGATACGGTTCTCCGTAACATATCAAAATGAGAAGAATTAACTTCGTTATTATTTAGCATCTAATCCTTTAAATCTACAATATTCTGTTTTAAGGAAGACCCATTTTGATATTTTTATAGGTCCAATGATTTCCCCCCTATTATTCTAAACTCCCAACAAACTCCGAATTATTTTAACAAGAATCTAGTTAAATTAAAATAAAAGCGCTTGCATTATTAAACGTCTCGATTATAATACTTGTATACAAGTATACTTGAATTTTATTGATAAGGTGATTCTATGAGCAAATCTAAGGAACTTCTATACCCCGAAAAATGGCTTTCCAAAGCTTCAGTTGGAGACCGTGTAACCCATGAGCTTAGAATGCGTATTATTTCCGGCATGATTGAAAGCGGTACCGTCTTATCAGAAAATAAATTAGCTGTAGAATTTTCTGTGAGTCGATCGCCGGTTCGTGATGCGTTAAAAATATTGGCATCTGAAAATATCATCCGATTACAAAGAATGGGTGCCGTTGTTGTTGGTTTAACAGAAAAAGAATATGCAGAAATTTACGATGTACGTTTACTCATCGAAACGTTTGTATTTGAACGGCTTGTAAGGATGGACACGATTGAATTAGTAACGGAACTTAGTAAAATACTAGAAATGATGAAAATTGCCATAAAATACCGAGATGCTGATGAGTTTTCTTATCAGGATGTCCTATTCCACGAAACAATTATTCGGTCCGTCAATCATTCCTACATCCTGATGATCTGGGATAATTTGAAACCTGTGATGGAAAGCTTAATTGTTCTATCCATGCGCAGTCGTTTTAAAGAAAAGTATGAAGACTTTACACGAATCATAAATAATCATCAACTTTATATTGACGCGATCAAAACAAAAGATCGAGACCTCATGATTAAGTCTTTACATGAAAACTTTGATGATGTTCAAGAGAAAGTGGAAGACTTATGGATGTCCCAACAGATGCTTTCAAAAGGAGTCGAACAAGAAAATGAATAGCTCTATATCTATATTAGGTGTAGACATCGGTACAACAAGTACAAAAGCCGTTTTATTTACGAAAAAAGGCGATGTCATTCAGCAAGAGAATATTGGTTATCCTCTTTACACACCGGATATGACAACAGCTGAACAAGACCCAGAGGAGATTTTTCAGGCTGTTTTGAAAGCCATTTCAAATATAACGAAACAGCATTCAGATAAAAAACTCTCATTTATTTCATTTAGCAGTGCGATGCATAGTGTTATAGCTATGGATGAAAATGACCAGCCGCTGACCCCTTGTATCACTTGGGCAGATAATCGCAGTGAGGCTTGGGCCCATAAAATAAAAGATGAATTAGATGGGCATGAAGTTTACAAACGAACCGGAACACCGATTCATCCGATGTCACCATTATCCAAAATCACCTGGATTGTGAATGATCGCCCAGAGATCGCAACCAACGTTAAAAAGTTTATCGGGATTAAAGAATATATCTTTAAAAAGTTCTTTGATCAATATGTTGTCGATTATTCTCTTGCTTCATGCATGGGCTTGATGAATCTCAAAAACTTGGATTGGGATGAGGAAGCTCTAAGAATTGCTGGAATAACACGTGATCAATTATCTGAACTCGTACCCACAACAAAGATCTTTAATAACTGTGACCCAGATTTAGCCAAACAGATTGGGATTGATCCACAAACCTCTTTTGTCATTGGGGCAAGTGATGGTGTCCTTTCAAATCTAGGTGTAAACGCTATCCGGAAAGGTGAAATCGCTGTCACGATTGGGACAAGCGGTGCGATTCGGACGATTATTGACGAGCCGCAAACAGACGAAAAAGGAAGAATCTTTTGCTATGCCTTAACGGAAAAGCATTGGGTGATTGGTGGGCCGGTAAACAATGGCGGGATGGTCCTTCGCTGGATCCGCGATGAATTTGCTTCTTCCGAGGTAGAAACAGCCAAAAGACTCGGAATCGACGCTTATGAAGTCTTAACCAAGATTGCCGAACGCGTAAGACCAGGCGCTGATGGATTGTTATTCCATCCATATCTTGCAGGTGAACGTGCACCATTATGGAATCCAGACGTGCGGGGTTCATTTTTCGGATTAACACTCTCGCATAAGAAAGAACATATGATTCGAGCAGCTCTAGAAGGAGTCATTTACAATTTATACACAGTACTTTTAGCCTTAACCGAATGTATGGACGGTCCTGTGACCCGAATTAAAGCTACGGGAGGCTTCGCAAGGTCGGATGTTTGGCGACAAATGATGTCCGATATCTTCGAATCGGAAGTCGTAGTTCCAGAAAGCTATGAAAGTTCGTGCCTAGGTGCTTGTATATTAGGATTATATGCCACCGGGGAAATCGATTCCTTCGAAGTAGTTTCTGAAATGATAGGCAGTACCCACAAGCACACACCGAAAGAAGAGTCTACAACAGAATATAGGCAACTGCTGCCGATTTTTATTAACCTATCAAGGGCATTAGAAAACGAATATACACAAATTGCGAGTTATCAACGAAACTTAATAAGCACAACTAGATAAACATTTGGAGGGATTACAATGCCATTAGTTATTGTAGCAATTGGAATTTTAGCATTACTCGTACTAATTATGGGCTTCAAATTAAACACCTTTGTTTCATTAATCATTGTATCATTTGGAGTAGCTTTAGCACTTGGGATGCCACTTGAGGAAATTGTTAAAACCATTGAAGCAGGATTAGGCGGAACACTTGGTCACTTAGCGTTAATCTTTGGACTTGGAGCGATGTTGGGTAAGTTAATCGCAGATTCAGGCGGCGCGCAACGCATTGCGATGACCCTCGTGAACAAATTTGGAGAAAAAAATATTCAATGGGCGGTTGTTGCTGCTTCATTCATTATCGGTATCGCGTTATTTTTTGAAGTAGGATTAGTATTATTAATTCCAATCGTCTTTGCAATTTCAAGAGAATTAAGGGTTTCGATTCTTTATCTCGGTATTCCGATGGTAGCCGCTTTATCGGTAACACACGGTTTCTTACCACCACACCCAGGACCAACGGTTATTGCAGGTGAATATGGCGCAGATCTTGGTCAGGTTTTACTTTACGGGTTCATTATTGCGGTTCCAACCGTTATTTTAGCTGGACCGGTTTTTACAAAATTAGCGAAAAAACTGGTACCTGAATCATTTACAAAAACAGGAAGCATTGCCTCTTTAGGTGAACAAAAAACATTTAAACTTGAAGACACGCCTGGATTTGGAATCAGTGTATTCACGGCTATGCTTCCTGTTATTTTAATGTCAATTGCAACAATTATTACTTTGCTTCAAAAAACATTAGGATTTGAAGATAATACATTTTTAGGCATTGTCCGTTTTATTGGTGACGCCTCAACTTCTATGTTGATTTCTTTATTATTTGCTGTCTATAGTATGGGATTAGCAAGAAAAATTCCAATGAAAGATATCATGGATTCTTGTACAACAGCGATCTTGCATATCGGAATGATGCTTTTAATTATCGGGGGCGGCGGAGCCTTCAAACAAGTATTAATTAATGGCGGCGTAGGTGACTATGTGGCTGAATTATTTAAAGGAACTGCATTATCACCAATCTTACTTGCCTGGATCATCGCTGCTATCTTACGGATTGCTCTAGGGTCTGCCACCGTTGCAGCTTTAACAACTGCCGGTTTAGTAATTCCAATGTTAGGACAATCTGACGTGAACCTTGCTTTAGTGGTACTTGCAACAGGAGCGGGAAGTTTAATTGCTTCACACGTTAATGATGCTGGTTTCTGGATGTTTAAAGAGTACTTTGGTTTAAGTATGAAAGAAACATTTGCAACATGGACCCTGCTTGAGACGATTGTTTCAGTAGCTGGATTAGGATTTATTTTATTACTAAGCTTATTTGTATAAGCCTTTCCGGGCAGTAAATCCCCACTTATGAGAGGGATTTACTGCCTATTATTCTTACATAAAAGGAGCAGAACTAAATGTTCAATACAATTGGTGTCGTTGGTTTAGGAGTATGGGTAGTAATATCGCTTTAACCATGGCTAGTAAAGGAGAACAAGTCGCTTTCTATAACTACACAAGAGATTTAACGGATCAGCGTGTTGCTAAATTGGACAGTCAGTCGCTCCATCCGTATTACGAAAATCAAGACTTTGTGCAGTCCCTGGAAACTCCAAGAAAGATTTTTCTAATGGTGACTGCGAGTAAGCCGCTCAACTCGGTGATTAATTCATTACTTCCTCATCTTGAGGCAGACGATATCATCATGGACGGCGGTAACTCCCATTAAGTAGCTGTTCTTTGATCGCTTTTATTTCTCTTTTGTGCTTTTGGTTTCTTCTTTTAAAAACTCAATCTTCACATCGCCTGGAGACAATTCAATCCTTATTAAGACCCCTTGCAGCAGAACAGCTTTGCTGGAGGAAATGCGGCAGATTTGGAGAGTGATCAAAAACATGGACTAAATAAATAAACACGTAGATGCATGTATTATTTTTGCATATCAAATTTTTTCAAAAACAGGTTCTTTTTTATCGATAACTCAACGTTTTCAGCAGTACTTTGATCGAATTTTATTTTAAACCAATACTTTTAGGTTGGCGATTACAAATAGAACACATATCGATCAAATGAAATCGAACTTTCGTTATGTTGAACGACGATATGTTGATATTTAGGAATCGAATAAGCTCGTTGTGACATCGAAAGTTTCGCTAAATGTTTAAAAGATGGTCTTGTAACTAAATTTGTCAGATAGGCTGATTGATTTGTCCCTGGCTTTCTCCTTTTATTCAGAGCATGAATCATTTGTTCAGCTGTCTTTATGGCTAACCCATGGCCAAAATAGGTACCATCTCCTAGAACAACGGCATTTTCTCCTCTCCACTGAGGGGTTTTCGGATCGAAGTCCGGATTCTTAAAATAGACGACATCTCCAGGCAAAAAATGGCCTGTATAATTTGATATTAATACTAAGTCAGGATCAACATGCCAGCTGTATAAATAGATGTTTTGAAATAATTGATTAAATAAGGATTCGCCAATAAGGTTTAGGACCGCATGGTAATAGATAATGACCTTTGCCGTTGCACATTCAAACGCATATTGTGAACTGTTCATGTAGATATCTTGAATCGCGTCTGATGGTTTTACACTATCCCGCAGCAGGAATCCACCAGTACTCGTCAAATCCCAGTATTGAGGATTACAACGGGATTTTGCTAATACTACAAACCGCACATTGCTTTGATTCATGGCTCTTGCACTTAATATGATATTTTTTCGTAACTTAAGCTCAAACGACAATTCGCGTATGGATTGATACGAGTAAACGACTGTATCTTCATTCATCCGTTGAATGATCATACTTTCAATGCTAGCAGACGGCCACATGTCACTTTGTTGAAAGGGCTTCCCCGATAGTTGAATCATTATATACCTCTTTCCAAGTTCGCGTATTCATTTACATTATTACCTAGCATATTCAAGCACCGTTTTAATGTGTACACAAATGAAACAATCCGTCCTTTTTCAGTTTGAACCCCGTCGTTCGGTTACTCCAAGAACTTGGATTGTTCATTCTTATATCATCATTTGCGATCCTATGGCTAAGAACGTTAAACTTGATGGTTTGACCATGAGATTGTTCCAACATTCCTTAAAAAGTCTTAACGACCAGAAATGAAAACAACTAAAAAAATCCCGCTGGATTCGTTATTCCTCCAGCGGGATTTTTCTTTGGTTTACATACGGTTCACTTTAATATGTCTATATGAGGTTTATTGAATATATCTTAATTAGTTTAAAATGCATAACCTACTAGTTCCATAAATCCTTTTCCATCTAATGTTTTCCTCTTTCCATTAGAAAGGGTTTCCTGTCCCGACAGATTACAGGTTCCTTCCCAGATTGCTTGAAGCGGTCCAATGATGGGCATTTCCTGTTCTCGGAATGTTGCAATTACGTGTAATTCTATTGAAAATTCAGGGATGATTATTTTCCATTCTATCGGATATCTAGCTTTCGTTTTTAAGCTATCCCAATATTTTATTTTTTGAAAAGAAACATCTCTTGTAAAACGAATAGATCCGTCCCGTTCAATTAAATTAGCCATTGGAGAAAATGTTTTCTTTGATTTGTTCGAACGCATCTCATTTAAAAGCAGCTCACGGCCATCATCCAGTTGAAGACCAAACCAATTCCAACCAAAGCCTTTAATTATTCCATCATCAACTCCCCATTGATGATCAAACCATCCCTGTCCTCTTACACTCTCAATTCCTTTCTCAGTTTGAATTTGCCCCTGAACACTATTTTTGGTAAAGGAATAATAATATAAATCATCTGGCTTTCCATCTTCACCGATTAATGAAATTGGCTTAACAGGAGTGAATTGTAGATCTATCCCTAAATTTTTTTCAATTAAATGTACGTTAAAACACTCTTCTTTTTCACCGAAAAATGTTAATTTATTATCACCATATATTAATTGGGTTGGATTTTGTTTTATTTTCGTCTTTTTCACTTGAGAATGCGGCGAAGGTATTTGACCTAACAAAAGGCTTTTATATAATTTCCAGATTCTTATATCTGCTGGATGAAGTAATAAATAGACAGGAAGATACATTGCAACCATATTCCATTTTAATTTCGAGTCAATTAATGAATAGTTATGCTGTTTTTTCTTATTAAGATCAATCAAATTATAGATTAAATAATGACCTTTATTGCACTCTGTTTCTCCTACCCGGAAAAAGGAAGCCATCATAGCATATCGACCTCCCTGATTTCCGGTAAGATAAGTAAAGTAGTACCACCACTCGATATTAGTAAATAAGTGAGGACCTGTATCTTTTGGAAGTGAAATCTCTTTGGTGAGCTTTTTAATCACTATAGCCACACACCTTACTGTTTTTAGTAAGGTATGCACAAACAAGTGATACGGTTCCCTCAATTAATTCTAAAGATACCTACAGACTCTATGATGTACACCCACTTTTTCTGTAAGTTTCTTATAAGTGATCGTCTCTTTTCTTCTGCCTGTTTAATTAATACATCTCAACCGTGAAATGCTCTTGGTTCATGCCTTGGTTGATGATTCATAGTTGATGTTCACCCTTCTAAAATCTATGAACACCTTTTTAGATCCTTTTACTTAGATACGTAAGAAAATTATAGCTAATTAGATTATATAATTAACAAAAATTAATAGATATGACATTATTGGTCGTGTTTTGTCGAATAGTAAATATAGAAACAGATCTTTTGTTATGGGATAATAGGATTAATTAGTCAATTACTTATTATTAGCATGTTACAGTATGCTTTTGTTTTAATCATGTCACGGTACATTTTTCATGATATTTATTACGTAGCTATTAATAGTTTTTTAGATGTAAAAATTACGGCCGATAAATTAGAAGTGGGTATTAACATTGAAAATACAACTGATGGAGTATTAATGTTTTACCCGGATCAAGGTAGTGCGGTCATTGAAGACATGCAAGTAGACGCTAACCTCTTCCTTACCGACGGAACTATTGGCGGTGACGTACAGGGTAGCGTAAAACAAGAAGGTGTTCTTGAGTTCCTTGCTCCTGATGGCAAAGAAATAGATGTAGATGCCGTAAAAGAAATCAAGTTTGTATTTGGAGATGTAACAACTGAGGATTTCATGACCTCTGAGCCTGTTAATTTCACGCTTCCAGTTCAATAATTTAATATCTTCTAATAACTCTGTCTTTTATTCGGCAGAGTTTTGTTATATACTCGAGCCAAATATATATTTACAAAAATATATATTTGTACCAATTAATGATTGATACGGCTTTTACTTATTCATCTCGATTAAGCAGCTGTTCTTTGATTGCTTTTATTTTCTTATACTTTCCGTTTTTTCTTTTAAAAACTTAACTTTTACATCGCCTGGAGACAATTCAATCCTTATTAAGACCCCTTGCAGCAGAACAGCTTTATTGGAGGAATTGTGGCAGATTTGGGAAGTAATCAAAAAAAGAGGACTTAATAAATAAAAACGCTATAGTATATTTTTCTTTTATAATATAAAAGATTCCTTTTTTGAATACTACCAGTTGTATCTGTTTTATTGCTACCTACATTAATTATTCTGTTTTTTCTCTAATTGAAATATCCCTATCTTCTCGAAAGGAATTAGGGATATTATTGAGCCTGTAGATTTTAATAAAATATTTTATTTTTCTACTCAACGGTTTCTATTAAAAACGGATTGCTTCCTCTGAATACTTCGTAAACTTTTGTCCTTTTATAGCCTTAATAAAATCCCCTCCAAGTAGTAGTGTAACATTCCATGATTAACATGGTCTTTTTACACTGTCTACCTAAAGGGGATAATATCACCTTGCAAGGTCTTTTTTGATGGCCATATGCATATCCTTGGCTTAATGGTCGTCTCCCTGCTCAAGCCGGCCATCTTGCTGCCCCGCTAATTCCATTTCATGAAAAAGCGAGAGTTCGGACAGGTCAGTATGTTCGTCAGGGCCGAATTTGTTGGTCAGATAGCCTTCATAGCGTGCGTCCATCATGCCGATAAACCCTTCCGGTTTGTCTAAAACAGCCTGGCCGGTTAATTTATAAGCAAGCAGCGCAGTTTGAACAAAACGCATTTTTTCGCGATGGGTAAAGTTGCCCCATTCCGTCACGGAAAATGAGTGAATGGTTTCTTTGCTGATGGTCTGTTCACCCAAAAAATCGTTTTCCTCTCCGCCCATATTTTCAGAAGCGACAAGGGATTCTATTTTTCCAAATAGGCTGGAAGAAGACCATTCTTCCACTGTAGCGGATAAGCTTAATCCAGCACTTAACAGCACCATAAAGACCGGCATAAGCAGCAACATGAGTACATATTTCATAAGAGGCATCTCCTTTTTTACGTAATGTGCTAGGTGTCCTGATGTAAATAGATGCCGGGGATTTTTGCCTTGCTGTTTCTCATAAAACAAAAGCATCGTTCCCCGTAACCTCTATCTTTTCTACAAAAGTGGAAGTTTATTCAAAAAAACATGAAAAATATTCCTTATCAACAGACGAGTTAACAGGGGACACAAGAGGAAAAGCCGGCTCTCTTTTTTATATCCCCATGATTTGTGAAAAAGTGGCTGTGACATGCCCTCTGTTTCTATCTTTGTTAACGATGTGTTTTTAATCTCTTCACGAAAATAAATAACAGGCTATGCGAAAAATAAGTATCAATAAAGTTTCAATTCTCAACCAATCCCTCTCTTTTATAAGATGGGGTTTTGTTTTAAACTAAAAAAGAACATATATTTATAAAATAAAAAGCCATACCAGTATAATAACTGATACGGCTTTTACTTATTGGTTACAGTTGAATTAGGTCAACCATACCCTTCGTCAAACAACACATATTTTATATGATATAATTATCATATATAGCCGCTTACACAAATAAAATAAATAAATTATTCAGAAAATTAAATCTTTTAAAGGGGCTGATGAAAGTTGATAATGGATAGTAAACAATCAACTATTAAAGAACAAACTATTTTTAGTCATATTGCAAATAGTATCCAAACTGAAGATAGAGAAATTAATATCATCACTCGATTAGAAGAACCGTTAATTGTTGTTTTGGAAAATGTTTTAAGCGATGAAGAATGTGACGAGTTAATTAGATTATCAAAAGATAAATATAAATTGAAACGTTCAAAAATTGGGAATAACCGCGAGATAAATGAGCTTAGAACAAGCAGTAGTACATTCATTGAAGAAGGCGAAAATGACATTGTTACTAGAATTGAAAAAAGAATATCACATATTATGGGTGTACCCGTTGAGCATGGGGAAGGTATTCAAATTCTTAATTATAAAGTTGGTCAAGAGTTCAAGTCTCATTATGACTTCTTTTCATCAGAAAACAAATCAAATAGTAATCCCAGGATTAGTACACTCGTTATGTATTTAAATGATGTGGAAGAAGGAGGAGAAACCCTTTTTCCTAAGCTTAATTTTTCAGTTTCTCCACAAAAGGGTATGGCAGTATACTTCGAATATTTTTATGATGATGACGCTTTAAACAAGCTAACTTTACATAGTGGAGTACCAGTTATAAAAGGAGAAAAATGGGCTGCATCACAGTGGATGAGAAGAAAAAGAATGAACTGAAATATGTGTTTGCAAAGGGATTCAAATTTAAAGTCTCTAAAAATGAACAAACTAGTTAAAAAAGCTAGGAATTTCGCCTAACTCTCAATTTCTTCAATATTTGATTGCTGGCAGCGTGCTAATCCAATTAAGAGAAAAATCAACAACGGACAAATAAAAAAATTTTTTTCACGCTTTTCCCCCTTGTTTTTTTCCTTTTTCAATTAACCTGCTCCGTTAGTTCAATAATTATCACCTTTTCGCTTGATGACAATTTCAATCGGAGCATCATCGTTACTAAATATCCTATCGACTTCGGCTTTTGTTTTCTGGATGTTCAGATTTATTTGCTCAAGCTTCAAACGGCGTTCATCGTGAACGTGAGCCTGCTCATCAAACTGCTTGATTAAGCTGCGCAATTCACCCATTGCACGGGACTGAGCTGTAAGAAAGGTTGCATGACGATCCCAAGCAAATTGTATATCCCATTTATCAGCACCACTTTCTCCAAAACCGGATTGACTTTTTTCTTTTGCTATATCGTCCTTATCTTCAACATACATAATTTTCTGCGCCCGAATAATAGCAGCATATTGAATCTGAATCTGCTGCCAGATTAAATCAGTAGCGGAAAACTCATTCATGCTGTCCATAATTTCAAGTGTTTCCTCCGGCAGAAACTTCGCAAAGAAGCCATGCTTCTGAGCGTTTGAGTTTCATTTTGGAGGCGCTGCTGATTTGTTCCCTTTATTACCTATCCCATTAGAATTACCAACGGGTGCACCCTTCTTTTTGGTTGCAACCTTTTCAATTTTGGTTGCATCCTTTTTCGTCGGATCCCTTGAC
>NZ_JBVATB010000014.1:0-31290 GCF_057814295.1 Domibacillus sp. F004 | reverse complement strand
TAAGTTAAAAATTAATTGGTTTTTGAACACAGAATAGTGAACAGGGTTTTATTACAGACTTTCTATAAAGAAATGTCCTTTTGAACAGACCAAAAGGCGTGTTCAGAAAAGGACGAGTTTCGGAACAAGGAGGAGGGTTTATAAAAATTATCAGCGGGAGCATTTATAAAAAGAAGAGTTTTGAAAATATAACTTTTGGCTTTTCTAAAAGCTGCTTTAACTATCGAATAAACCATAAAGTTGTGGCGAACTGTTTAGCATTGTGACAAAAAATGTCTTCTGATTGTGAAAACTTTCTCATTTCCTTTGATTTAAGATTAAAAGCTCTCAAAACGAATAAACTATCAGTAGATGGAGGGATTTATTATGAACATGCCAAACAGCTATTTACAGTTGCATAAGAAATACTTGCTCGACATAAGTAAACAAAACAGACCTAGTGAACTCAATCAGTTTGAAGTACTTCACCTTGACCTCTATCAATGGTTACAAAAGGAACAAGGGCTTTCTGTAGCACAAGCAAAAGCCGTGATCGAAAATTTCCATATACCGAGAGAAGTCGCTTAAGCCCTAGGGCTCTTTTTTTTGTCTTTTTTCATTGAATCTCTTAATAAACGAGATCAGCTCTACTGCTTGATTCGCTGAAAGCATCGAAGGAAACTCGGAAAGCTGAAATTAAGAAGAAATGATTTTTCAATTCGTTGTTACTTAATAAAGTTGTTTCATCACAGCATGTATTTTCAATAAAAATATCTTTTCCTTCTCATCTTGAAATTTGCAGAATCGTTCAATTTCAAAACTCATTAGATCGCTATCTTCAAATAGGTAATTCTGATTTAAGGGATACCATTTATGAAAACGGCTATTACGATCAGGCGCATTTTATTAAAGTTTTAAAAAAATTCATGCATTTAACACCTAGACATTATAAAAAAATTGACTCAACAATTACATATCCATGCCTGAAAGACATACGTTTTTTGCTATCACTTATAATAATGCTATTATTGCTTTCAATGATAACCGTATTTTTCTTCATTTGATTGAGACGTTCTTCGTTTATCAGCTCGTTTTTTCATTATTATAATTCTTTCATAAAAAATACAACTTCGGTCGTCAACATTTAACGACCGAAGTTGTATTTTTTATCTTCACATTAAGTTTTTATCAAAAATTCACTCATATATTCAAACTGTTTTTGTTGACGTTCACTTAACTTATCTGCGACATAATTTTTTATTAATTCATCTAGAATAGCGTATGTCTTTGTTTCATCCATAAACTTTCCTAGCACATTAATTTTTATGTGCAATTCTGCAGGAACTTTAATAGATTTCACAGCATTATTTTTCCCAACCACTGCTTTTTTTACTGATTTTCCCTGATCAGGCGTAGTATCTACATTTTTAATTTCTTTTGGCTGTTTACTAGGAAACGCAATGTCAGTTGTTTGTACTTTTATCTCCTGCTCTTTTAAAGAGGGTGCCTCATACTTAAATGGATCTTTCGTTTGATTAAACTGAATAGGTTCTGGCCTTGGTATTCCGTTTTGCTTTTTATTCTTAGTTTTGATCAAAGGACCTTTAATGTTTTTGCTATTACTCACCTGTTGCCCCCTCCTCTTTAAAATGTTTAATATTTTCAAGTCGTTCGATATTTTCCAACATTTCTTCCACTACTTTAATAAAAGTCTGGTGGGCTCTCTTATCATGCTGATCTTGGTTTGCAATGCCGGTTATATCCCATGCTTTTAAACGTTCAAGATGCTTTACGTAATTCTCATATACATTATCTTCAC
The DNA here is from genome assembly GCF_057814295.1 of Domibacillus sp. F004. NCBI lineage: Bacteria > Bacillati > Bacillota > Bacilli > Caryophanales > Bacillaceae > Domibacillus > Domibacillus sp. F004. The sequence goes on along the minus strand of NZ_JBVATB010000014.1, from coordinate 29,492 downwards.
CAAATATTTCTTGCGCTCTCATGACTGTAGACTGATCTACACGACCGCCGGCCCGCAACAATACCGGCAGAACACCGACCACTTGAATGTCCGCATTATATTCATCTGCCATAAATTGAAGATAAGATACATAAGTTTCTGCTCCTTCAAGAGATAATTCCTGTGCCTGAAGAATAATCAAAACATAATCAGCCGCCATCATTGCATTATCTGAATAGTCACTAATAGTCGGAGGTACATCAATAAAAATGTAATCATATTTATTTTTTATTGGCTCCAACAGTTTTTTTAAATATGTAATTTGATCAATGTCTTTTTTGAATTTAGAATATAAAAATTTGGGCAGATTTTTAAATGTCACGTGAGCAGGTATTAAATCTAAATTCTCATGCATTTTTACTATAGTGTTCATTAAATCTCCATTCTTGAATCCTTCAAATATTGTGGCATTTATGTCTCCTATCCCAGATGATCTAGCTACAATGGTAGTCGCATTAGCTTGCGGATCCATATCGATTAATAGGACCTTTTTATTAAATTCATAAGCAAGTTCCCACGATGCCATAACAGCCACTTTTGTTTTCCCTACTCCACCTTTAAAGTTACCAACTACAATTGTTTTAGCAGCCATCTCGTTTCTCCTCTTTATTTGTATTTTCAAACATATTTCCACCTAACAATTTTCCACTTTTGTATATTTCAGATTTTAACATAAGTAGAAATATGTTTGAATCATTTGTTGTAGTTGTAGCGGTTTTTAAATCTTTTTTTATAAATACCGCTTTAAAACCTTTATTCTAAATTTGTAACATAAATGTAATATTCGAGGGTTTTTGATTAAACTTTCTCGCACAGGTGGAAATTTCTACTTTTCCACTTCTGTTAAGTTTGTCAACTTTCTCGCACAGGTGGAAATTTCTACTTTTCCACTTCTGTTAAGTTTGTCAACTTTCTTGCACAAGTGGAAATTTCTACTTTTCCACTTCTGTTAAGTTTGTCAACTTTCTCGCACAGGTGGAAATTTCTACTTTTGTTAGATTTCAATATCGCTTAAACGTTGATGTTAAGGGATTCATTAATTTAATTTTTTCTATACTTTCTCGCACAGGTGGAAATTTCTACTTTTCCACTTCTGTTAAGTTTGTCAACTTTCTCGCACAGGTGGAAATTTCTACTTTTCTACTTCTGTTAAGTTTGTCAACTTTCTCGCACAGGTGGAAATTTCTACTTTTCCACTTCTGTTAAGTTTGTCAACTTTCTCGCACAGGTGGAAATTTCTACTTTTGTTAGATTTAAACCTTTAATTTTCCTCTTTAAAGCATTTTACAAGCTTAAAAAATTATTGTATGGTTGGTTACAGAATTAAAAAAAGCTGTTCTGCAACTTTACGATCGTTGCTTGGAACAGCTTGTAAATATTATATTTTTTGATGATTTCACGCTTAGCTTAATAAATGTTTCTGTATAAAGAATCGTACAATTACCATTAACTATAAAAACAAAATAAAAAAGGCAAAAGCGTGTTAAACAGGTGCGACCAACACCTGTTTAACCGTTCACCGTGAAACGCCCACGGTAAACACCTGCTTTCACCAATATACTTGTTTATGCCTGTATTATAGGACAAATAAACATTTTATTCAATGGGAAAGTTTCTCCTTTTTAAGCAATTGAAAAGACGTGTTTACCGTAATGACCGGTAAACACGTCTTTTTTGTTATTATAAAAGGAGAAAAACTATATGTCTGAACACAAAATTTTGTCTCATAGTGAATTTCAAAAATTACAGTATCATAAACCTTACGCAATTAATCATGCAGAGCAACAAAAAACAAAACTACTACTTTTCAATCCGATCAAAGCAGCTTATGGTGATAAATTTTATCGTTTAAAAAAAGGGTCCCAACAATCCATTGAAATGATCTGCTGGTTTGGTGCTGAAAAAGGATTCTGTTTCGCGAGCGATGATTATTTTGCAAAACGCTTTAACGTTACAGATAAAACAATCCGTAACATTTTTAAACAGCTTCGCGATTATGGCCTAGTTTATACAGTATACCGCCGATCGTCTACTCAAAACGGACTTGGAGCACCTGTTCATCTATTTGTAAAACATCCATATTTTAAACAATGGATAGAACTTCTTCAATTAGCCGATTTCCAACCTGATTTCCAACCTGAAAATATGGAAAACCCTTGTGAGAGTAAGGATCATAAGCAAAAAAAAGATTCTACCAAGTATTTATCTTTTAATAAAAAGATTTTAAAGAACTTACGTAAAACAATCCGTTTAGATAAAACATTCACACCAAAAAATGTTCCTGAAAAATTTATTGAAACCGTAAGCCCATTTATTACAGATGCAAAAGATATTTATGTACTTTGGAAAAAAGCTCTAATGACGTATGGAAAGTCCAAACTATCTCATCCAATCGAATTTTACCTGGACATTACGATAGATGCGTTTAAACAAACTGTATTTGCCCATAAACAAAAAAAAATCAAAAAAGACTTTAATGGCTATTTTTATGGAACACTTATGAATATGTTTGTTTATCAAAAAAGAAAAGAATTGTTGAATAGTCATCCCTATTTTTATAATTGGCTTGAAGATAGAGATATTAAAATAATTGAGCAGCAAAATAAAATTAATTATCAACAGCATGAAGAGGTAGAATTAATAGCAAAAAATGATTTTTTTACTATGTTGAAAAATAAAGAGATATTTTTAAATTGAAATTATGGTTTTATTTTGAATTTTTCACTATGTACATAATTCAAATATATAATATTTATGTCTTAAATAGTGACTCATTAAAAAATAATCAAACCAATCAGCCAACTATTTAACCTGGTTTACTCTCTTTTAACAAGAACAACTATCATTCAAAAGAACGTTAAATAGGCTAGGTAAGTATATGGTAGTGGGTATATGTCATAGCTAATCAACGAGTATTTTAAATTGATTGTCCATTGAGATTAAGTTAATATCCATTTTTTGTTTAAATAAAATATTAAAAAACTCTGTCTGCTAATAATATTTATCTAACTATAACCAATGGAAATACCTTACTTAACGGTCAATGGATATGAAAAGGCTCGTATTAGCCCTAAAAGATAACGACTTAATATTCTTTACATGTTGCCTTATGAAAGTATTGGAAGATGATTGTGTAAGTCAACATCTGAAAAAAAACCATTCATTTTTAGAAGAAAGGGATTATTGTTAATAATTTGTATTTGTTCTGTTAATTTCGTATAGGCGGAAACGTAACTATTCGCTTCTTGATGACAACAAAATGCTATATAGCCGTAGATCCAAGACCAGCAATTAATACTTTCTTTATTTCTTTCCCCACGCATAGATATAGAAGTCACAAGGCGATGTTAAAACTAGCCTATCCATATCTGAAAACAGAACGGATCTTTAAATTTCAGACAACAAATCTGTATAATTATGTGTTTTAAGATAATTATTAAACATAATGAATAAAGAGGAACAGAGTAGAATAGAATGAAACATACTAGAGTCGTTTTCTTTCAATCTTTAAAATCGGTATTGACTAATCGGATAAACTAAACAGTCTATGGTCATTTTTATTATAATGAATAATTTTATATAAAAGGGGCGATGATGAGTGAAACAGCGTCAAGATGCTTGGTCTAAAGATGATGATCTATTACTTGCTGAAACGGTACTCCGGCATGTTCGAGAAGGAAGTACACAGCTAAATGCGTTTGAAGAAGTTGGGGATCAACTAAATAGAACCTCTGCAGCTTGTGGTTTTCGATGGAATGCAGTCGTGCGACAGCAATACGAAAAAGCGCTGGATTTAGCTAAAAAACAAAGAAAACAACAAAATCGTCTGCTAAAAGCAGAACAAAAGAAAGATAAGGAAGATTCATACAAAATACCGGTATTGACTAAAACAGCAACTACGCAATCGATTCGAATTAACCAGGACCGAACACAGCTCACAATTGACGAAGTGATTGGTTTTTTACGTAATATGGACGCCTCAGAGAATATAAAAATGGAAAATGACAGGCTACGCAATGAATTAGAAGTAGTAAGAAATGAAAAGATAGATTTGGAAAAGAGGCTATGTCAACTTGAAAAATCAGCTTTAACTATGCAAGAAGACTATGAAACAATGATGAAAATTATGAATCGTGCACGTAAACTCGTTGTATTAGACGAAGATGATTCACCACGTGCATCTTTTAAGATGGAAAGCAATGGAAATCTAGAAAAAATAGCTGAATAAAGCAGCTAACAAACATTTATATCAAACTCTTTTTTTCTATAAACTATTTAACAAACTTTTTAAAAAAGATCCTTTCAAAAAATGGTGAACGGCATAGCTTATGAGACGGATGTGAACACATCTCGAATAAACATTGATCTAAATATATTACTAGTACAATGGACTTGTATAAATTACTCGTAAAAAACATTTGAATATTAACCTAAATATTGAAAACGTTTTCAATCGTAAACTTATTCATCGTTAATTTATTATATTTTGGAATGTATTATATTATTTACTTTCTGAGGTATAACGCCTTTTTAATTAAGTCAAATAAAGAAAAGATAGATGATATAGAGTAAATTTAGAAAGGGGTAACCAATATGTTAAAAAATGGAGATTGGATTATTACTCAAGTCGATAATTACCACGTAATCGGTTTTATTGAAAATATTTCTATTACACGAAATGAAGTATTTATCACTAAAGTAGCGAATTACATTGATGGTTTCACACAATCGATAAAACCAACACCGAGACTATTCACCGTAGATCGCGTTGAAAAACTCTATCTAACGCTTGAAAAAGAGGACTGGGATTGTTTGATTGATTTAGCCATTCAAACCGGCGACGAGAAATGGTTTGATCAATTAGCTGAAAGAATGTCGTTGGCCGTACAAGAAAAAATAAAAACAACATCAGCTCCCTCAAAACCTAATAGTTTTTAAAGTAAGAGCTTGAAAATGATGGTTTTCTATTAAAGAATTGTCACATATTTGTTAAATTAACAACGTAAACTCTTATGTTTTAGCAATTATTTTTTTGATGGCTAGTGAAAGTACTAGATAGCTGAAATTCCATAACACCTAATATACAAATACGTTCACATACAGAAAGTGTATACGATAAAAATGACTGCGTGGCACAAAATTTTTCGTGAAAAACATACTTAAAACAGTAGCATAAACCGTAACCATAGTTTGTGCTACTGTTTTAAGTAATTTATACAATAGAAGAGAAAATTTCAACAGGAATGATTTTTGCGTATACTTAACTCTTTATCTTTTTTTCCTTAGATTTTTTCTACTTTTAATCGCTGTTCATTTGTAGGCAAAGCTTTTAGGTGGTATGAAAATAAATTTCTTATCTGTTCCATTTTACTACAAAAAAACGACTTGACGATAAGTTTGTATAAATTATTTTTGCCGCTATCCCCTGCTTTTACAGACATTCGATATACGCTTATACATGCTTGTCACCAATATTAGCCGATTCCTGCAAGAAAAATCTTGAGCTAAAGAACGACAAAATTAGTCAGATATTTCATTAGTCAGATACTCCAAAGCAGCAAACTTTTGTTTAAACGAGTCTCCACGGTTTTTGAAATCTGTTTTTCGAATTCAAATATAAATGGGAATGCCGGTTTTCCGATTCAATCCCTTTTCTAGTCTGTATCCAGAATACTTCCTAAAAGTGTGTAGCAAAACTGCAAATGGCTCGGTTTTCCCCTTATCTTATACCAACACTTTTTCATAATACTTCTATGATATAAAAACCGTTTGACCATCAAACACCAACGGCAAAGATTATTTTTTAAGGACGTGGCCAATTGCTTTTTTTTACATTAATACTTTGTTGATTCTCTGCTATCAGATGTTCCAAATCTGGAGCCAATCCGCCATCAGGAAAGGTATTCTTTCGCATTTTTTCTTTACTCGCCTCATTAGCAGCAGCATGCATTAACTTTTCATAAGTAGAAGGGCCGAGCAAGCCAATCAGTGTATCACGGTCTTCTATCCATTCTCGGAGAAGATGGGCAATCTCGATCTCTTTCACCTCACCCGCAAGTATCATCCGCTGGGCGTTCGCAAGCACTTTCTCGTATGTCTGAATTGCACCGTAAATAAATTCGTCAGACTTTCCTTCCATTTTTAAATACTTCTTGTTCTTTTTCATTCGTGAGCACCTCTTTTTATAGAGTGGAAAAAAAATAAATCGCCCTGTAAACTGAAGACTTTTCATCTTTTGGTATAGTACTGCCGTGTATTTATAAGTCAACACAAGTTTAAAAGCACCTCAGTTAGATTATGGCCATAAACCACGCAAATATTACATTTTAAAAGATATATGTCGGAATTTGATGATCGATAACTCTTTATTTGTAAGCGCTTTCTGCTTATAATAATAGTGGGTTGGATGGCACGTGTGGCCGTCACGGTATCGAGCGTAGGCGGGGCTCATACCACGTGAGCAAGTAGACTGGTGATGTTCTGATTTCTACTTCAGTAGTAAGGTTTGTTGTTCAGCTACTGGCGGAAAAAGTTCATCCATCTTCACATATTCTATCAAGCGATTAGAACATGTGAAGATGGATGAGCGCTCCATAAATACTTGAGAAGTATATAAAATATTTTTAAAAAGGAGCCAATAAAATGAATATTAAAGAGGGTTTAATATGTTCTGCTTGCGGAAAGCGGATTTTGGAAAAAGATTTGATCGCTTGGACCGAGAATAACGATTTTGTGCACCTCATCTGTGACACCATTCAAATAAGAGAAGGTGTAAAATTTATGGGGCGAGCAGAAAAGCTAAAAGAACAAAGAGCTCTTCATGAGAATATTGCATAATCATAAAACTCCCTTGAGGAGCTTTTTTTTATTTATTAAAGAAGAATAATTAGGGTCTTTCTTCGATCCTTTCTCAGTGCTCAATTACGTGAAATAGGTAAAAATCGATATAGCGGTTATCAATGTTCTTATTACGGAATAAATTAATGAAAAAGAGTTATTAAAAAGAACAAATCGAGCATTTAAAATTACGTTACTGAGCGCTTTCAACAATCAAATACAGGTAAAAATGAAAGCGTTTACAAAAAGACGAGTGTTATTGTTGTTAGCGATGTTATTACAATTGAGCAGATTTTATTTTCAGGTAATTTAGGGGGAATGTACAGATAGAGAGTTTGCTCATTATAATTCACGTTTTAAGACAGAGATATTTCTATTTAAACAATTGGAAAAGCATTCATCTATCATGCAAACTTGTCGTCGATAAATAGACAAATGATGCGCTAAGTATTCATATAATCACAGAAGGGTCACTTCATGGGAAGTGACTAAAATGATTCAATTACACTCTTCCTTATCAAAAATGCTTTTAGAAGTTGGACTTTCAATGAAAAATTGCTATTCATTCATAAATTCTCACATTAAAAACGCGGGAGGTCTTAATATGGGAGATCCAGGTGCTAGTCAAGTCGAAAACAAGCATAAAAAACTTGGTCTGTCAGATGAGCAAGTTCTACACATGTATCAAGATATGCTTTTGGTACGAAAAATTGATGAACGGACGTGGATTTTAAATCGAGCTGGAAAGCTTCCTTTTGTACTTTCTTGTCAAGGACAAGAAGCAGCCCAAATTGGAGCAGCCTATGCCCTCGATAAAAATAAAGACTACCTGTGCCCCTATTATCGTGACGCAGGGGTTGTCATGGTCTTTGGAATGACAGCAAAGGATTTAATGCTTAATTCGTTTGCTAGAGCAGAAGACCCAAATAGCGGAGGCCGTCAAATGCCGGGGCATTTTGGTGGGAAAAAGTATCGCATTTTATCGGGGTCAAGTCCAGTAACGACCCAAGTTCCACATGCAGTCGGTTTGGCTCTGGCAGGGAGGTTAGACGGAAAAAACCTTGTAACTTTCGTTTCTTTTGGAGAAGGATCAAGTAATCAAGGAGATTTTCATGAAGGAGCCAATTTTGCCGGTGTCCACAAGCTTCCTGTTATCTTTTTCTGCGAAAACAATAAATATGCAATTTCAGTTCCTTACTCAAAACAAGTCGCATGCAACAGCATCGCGGATCGAGCCTTAGGTTATGGTTTCCCCGGTGTCAGTGTAGATGGAAGTGACATTCTTGAAGTATACAAAGTAACAAAAGAGGCAGCCGATAGAGCGAGAAGAGGGGAAGGACCTACGTTGATTGAGGCTCGTTGCTTTCGCTATATGCCGCACTCCTCTGATGACGATGACCGGACATACCGGCCAGAAGGAGAAGTGGCTGAAGAGAAAAAACAAGATCCTATACACCAATTCAATCATTACTTAAAAGAGGTTGGCGTGTTAAACGAGGTAAAAGAAAAAGAAATTCTTGAATGGATAACCAAAGAAATCGATGAAGCAACTGAATATGCTGAAAACGCACCATCTCCAGCGCCAGAAGATACATTAAAACACATATATGCAGAATAGGAGGCAATAACCAATGACAATTGTTTCTTATATTGAGGCCATCAATCAGGCTATGCATGAAGAGATGACACGTGACCAAAAAGTTTTTGTACTGGGAGAAGATGTTGGATTAAAAGGAGGTGTCTTTAAAGCAACACAAGGTCTGTATGAAGAGTTTGGAGAAGCACGAGTCATGGACACTCCTCTTGCTGAATCAGCGATTGCAGGGGTAGCAATAGGCGCAGCAGCATATGGATTGAGGCCAATTGCTGAAATACAGTTTGCTGATTTTATTATGCCGGCTGTCAATCAAATTGTCAGTGAAGCTGCCAAAATGAGGTATCGTTCGAACGGAGACTGGAACTGTCCGCTCGTGATCCGTGCTCCCTATGGAGGAGGCGTTCACGGGGGGCTTTATCATTCCCAATGCGTTGAAGCAATGTTTTGTAATATTCCAGGCTTAAAAGTGGTCGCACCGTCAACACCCTATGATGCAAAAGGATTATTGATATCAGCTATTCGTGATGAAGATCCTGTCTTGTTTTTTGAACATAAACGTTGTTACCGATTCATTAAAGGGGAAGTACCTAACATAGAATACACTGTTCCAATCGGAAAGGCGGATGTGAAGAGAGAGGGCGAAGACATTACAGTCATTACGTATGGACTTACGTTGCACTTTGCTCTACAAGCCGCTGAAAAATTGGAGCAGGATGGGTATAGCGCCCATATTTTAGATTTGCGAACTCTTTATCCACTAGATCAAGAGTCGATTGTACAAGCGGCTCGCAAAACGGGCAAAGTTTTAATCGTTCATGAAGATAATAAAGAAGGCGGCATCGGAGGAGAAGTAGCTGGCATTATTGCAGAAGAGTGTTTATATGAACTTGATGCGCCTGTAAAAAGACTTTGTGGTCCAGATGTCCCAGCCACACCTTACAACGGGGTAATGGAAAAATTCTTTATGTTAAATCCAGAAAAGATTTATAAAGCAATGGCAGAATTAGCCGCATTTTAAATAGATTGAGGTGGCGATCATAGCAGAGAAGTTAGTTATGCCCCAGCTTGGGGAAAGTGTAACGGAAGGCACTGTGTCCAAGTGGTTAGTCAGTGTAGGAGACACTATTAAAAAATATGAACCGGTTTGTGAAGTAACGACTGACAAAGTGACTGCAGAAGTGCCCTCCTCCTTTAACGGAACCATTTTAGAAATTGTAGCAGATGAGGGCGCAACCATTCCAGTAGGCGGATTAATTTGTTACATTCTTTCCGATGATCAAAGCAATACATTGAAGACATCTACACATGATTCCTCAAAACAAGCTGAAGATTCTTCAAATCAGTTGGTTATTCCTATGGAGAATAAACAACGCTACTCACCTGCTGTTTTAAGACTGGCACAAGAACATAATGTAGATCTCTCTACTATTGATGGAACGGGAAATGGGGGACGTATTACTAGAAAAGACATCTTGCATGCAGTAACGATCAAACAGGATATAGTGGCACCAGCTGTTCTAGATCCTTCTAATATACCTCCTGCCATCAATCCAAGAGACGATGTAATTAAGAAACAAACAGAAAAAACACCTATACAAAAAGAAAGTGAACTGTATAAAGAAGATCAAAAAGTTCCAAATACGGCCATTCGAAAAGCAATTGCTAGACGTATGGTAACAAGTAAACATGAAGCCCCACATGCATGGTTCACGATTGAATGCGATGTGACAAATCTTGTTCGCTATCGTAATCAAATAAAAGATGAATTTAAGCAAAAAGAAAACATGCCCCTTACCTATTTACCTTTTTTTATTAAATCCATAGTGGAATCGTTGAAAGAATTCCCCATTTTCAATTCACAATGGACCGAGGAAGAAATTATTCTCAAAAAAGCGATTAACATTTCACTTGCTGTTGCAACAGAGCATGCGTTGTTTGTTCCGGTTCTTAAAGATGCCGATCATAAAAGCATTTTTGGTCTTGCAAAAGAAATCAATCTGTTGGCAAGGAAGACGCGAGAAGGAAAGTTAACAGTTGAAGACATAACTGGAGGCACATTTACTGTTAACAATACAGGTTCTTTTGGCTCCATATTATCCAACCCCATTATAAACTATCCGCAAGCAGCTATCTTAAGTGTTGAAGCTATTGTAAAGCGTCCAGTGGTGATGAATGACATGATCGCCATCCGGGATATGATGAACATTTGTTTGTCCTTTGATCATCGAATTGTTGACGGATTGGTTAGTGGACGGTTTCTTCAAACAGTTAAAAATAAAATTGAAGCTTATGGCTCTGAAACAACGATTTATTAACTACTTAGTGTTTTTTATTAGTAATTATAAAAAAATTTTGATACCTCTAAAAAGGATAAAAAGGTACCTTTTTATCCTTCTTTCTTAATTTAAAAACTATTCATGTTTGTAAGAGTCTGCTTCTACATAAATATTTTAAAAAAGGAAATGCAATAAATGATTAGTAACGTACATTTGAGAGATAAAAGGAGGAGAGGCTATAATGAATTTTCAGCTAGCAGAAGAGCATGAAATGATCCGAAAGATGGTACGAGATTTTGCTAAAAAGGAAGTAGCACCTACAGCAACTGAACGGGATGAAGAAGAGCGCTTTGATATGGAAATTTTCCGTCGAATGGCAGAGCTCGGTTTAACAGGTATTCCGTGGCCCGAAGAGTATGGAGGAATTGGCAGTGATTATATTTCTTACTGTATAGCAGTGGAAGAATTGTCTCGTGTGTGTGCCTCAACCGGCGTAACACTCTCTGCGCATACTTCCTTAGCAGGATGGCCTATTTTGAAATTTGGAACAGAGGAACAAAAACAAAAATATTTAAAACCGATGGCACAAGGAGAAAAAATCGGTGCTTACGGATTAACTGAACCTGGTTCAGGTTCAGATGCAGGCGGTATGGCAACATCGGCTCGATTAGAGGGCGACGATTACATTTTAAATGGCTCCAAAATTTTTATTACAAACGGCGGTATTGCGGATACGTATATTGTTTTTGCTTTGACAGATCCTTCGGCCGGGAAATACGGTATCACCTCTTTCATTGTCGAAAAAGACTTTCCTGGTTTTTCTGTTGGGAAAAAAGAAAAGAAACTGGGTATTCGCTCTTCTCCAACGACAGAGATTATATTCGAAGATTGCCATGTCCCCAAAGAAAATATGTTGGGTAAAGAAGGCGAAGGGTTCAAAGTAGCTATGATGACACTTGATGGTGGACGAAATGGCATTGCAGCTCAAGCTGTTGGAATTGCTCAAGGCGCGATGGATACCGCTATATGGTACGCCAAAGAACGGAAGCAATTCGGCAAGGCTATTGCTGCAAATCAAGGTATTTCTTTTAAGCTGGCTGATATGGCCACAGCCATTGAAGCTTCTCGTCTTTTAACCTATCAGGCTGCATGGCTAGAATCTAATGGTTTACCTTATGGAAAAGCGTCCGCCATGTCAAAACTGTTAGCTGGTGATACAGCGATGAAAGTAGCTACCGAAGCAGTCCAAGTATTGGGTGGTTACGGATATACAAAAGAATATCCGGTAGAGCGCTATATGCGTGATGCCAAGATTACACAGATTTATGAGGGTACACAAGAAATTCAACGAATGGTAATTGCAGGGCACCTTATAAAGGACTAATAAAAAGAGGAAGAGAGGTGAGCTAGCGTTTGGATACACAAATTTTACGACCAAAACACCATGTTCGCTTTGTAACAGCGGCAGCCCTCTTTGACGGCCATGATGCGGCTATTAATATCATGCGGCGTATTCTTCAAGCTTCAGGGGTGGAGGTCATTCATTTAGGTCATAACCGTTCTGTAGATGAAGTGGTGAACGCGGCCATTCAGGAAGATGTACAAGGGATTGCTATAAGTACCTATCAAGGCGGTCATATAGAATATTTGAAGTATATGTATGATTTGCTTCAGAAAAAGGGAGCTGGTCATATCAAAATCTTTGCTGGAGGAGGAGGCGTCATTGTTCCAGCTGAGATTAAGGAATTAATGGAATATGGCATTGCAAAAATATTTTCACCAGATGATGGCCGTGAGCTTGGGATGCAAGGCATGATTAACCATATGATTCGGGAAACTGATTACCCAACACCAAAACATTTGGATCACGAAATAACCGAGATAAAGGAAAAACATTGGGGTTCAATCGCAAAATTAATCACGATGGCCGAGGAAAACCAATTGATAAATGGAACAGAAGGGATCAACTCAATTCAGAAATGGAAAGTAGACGTTCCAAATGTGCCCGTCTTAGGGATAACAGGAACTGGAGGAGCAGGAAAAAGCTCTTTAACCGATGAATTAGTAAGACGTTATCTTAGGCAGTTCCCAAATCGTTCCATTGCGATTATCTGCGTGGATCCTTCTAAAATGAAAACAGGGGGGGCATTACTTGGAGACCGTATTCGAATGAATGCGATTAACAATCCACGTGTTTATATGCGAAGTCTAGCAACTCGGGGATCTAATACAGAATTAAGTGATGCCACAAAGGAAGCCATCAATGTAGTCAAAATAGCTGGCTATGATTTCGTTATTATTGAAACAAGTGGAATTGGACAAGGAGCCTCTGGCATTGTTGACCTATGTGACATATCCATGTATGTAATGACAAGCGAATTTGGTGCTACCACCCAGCTTGAAAAAATCGATATGCTTGATTTTGCTGATCTAGTTGTCATCAACAAATTTGAACGCCGGGGCTCTGAAGATGCGTTGCGCGATGTCCGTAAGCAATTTCAGAGAAGTCGTCAGTTATTTGATCTACCGGATGTGAATTTGCCCATATTTGGAACTATTGCTAGTCAGTTTAATGACCAAGGAACCAATATACTCTTTGCTAATTTAATGAAGTTGGTTGAGGAGAAAACAAATAGCAGTTGGCCAACAGACTATGATACTGAATTAAAAAAAGTAATAAAGAAAAACCTTGTTATCCCATCTGATAGAACGGCTTATTTAGGTGAAATTGTCCAAACGGTTTATCAGTATCAAAAATTTTCAGAAGAACAAGTAGATTTGATTCGAAAACGATTTCAGTTGCAAGGAACAAAAGCGCTTATAGAGAAAGACAATGGACACATAATGTCTCAGGAAGAAGCTCAAGTTTTTATGGACAAGCTAGATGATATAATTGCTGATTACGAAGATACAATTCATCCAGAATGCAAAAAAATGGTGGATGAGTGGCCAGAAATTCGTGAGCTCTACCAACAAAATCAACTCGTTACGAAAGTTCGCGGGAAAGAAATTCTCACGGAGTTATATACAGAATCACTCGCTGGAAATAAAATTCCACGCGTCAGTGTTCCGAAGTTTGAAGATCCTGGGGAAATTCTCTGCTGGCTGATGAAAGAAAATCTCCCTGGATCTTTTCCTTATACAGCCGGTGTGTTTCCATTTAAGCGCACTAATGAAGACCCAAAACGTCAATTTGCTGGAGAAGGTACGCCTGATCGAACTAATCGACGATTTCATTACCTCTGTAAAAACGATGAGGCAAAAAGATTATCTACCGCCTTTGACAGTGTCACATTATATGGCCAAGATCCGGATTATCGACCTGATATTTATGGGAAAATTGGAAACAGCGGCGTAAATATCTGTACAGTGGATGACATGAAAAAGCTCTATAAAGGATTTGATCTTTGTGATCCATCCACCAGTGTATCTATGACTATAAACGGACCAGCGCCTATTATATTGGCCATGTTCATGAATACAGCTATTGACCAGCAGGTTGAGAAATTTGAAGAGAAGAATAGAAAAAGGCCTAACAAAAAAGAATTTGAACAGATTAAGGAATGGACGCTGCAAACAGTGCGAGGCACTGTACAAGCAGATATTCTAAAAGAAGATCAAGGCCAAAATACTTGCATTTTTTCTACCGAGTTTGCACTTAAAATGATGGGAGATATTCAGCAATATTTTATTGATCATAAAATACGCAACTACTATTCTGTCAGTATCAGCGGATATCATATTGCCGAGGCAGGAGCCAATCCGATTTCTCAATTGGCATTTACTCTCGCTAATGGCTTCACTTTTGTAGAATATTACTTAAGTCGCGGGATGAACATTGATGATTTTGCACCGAATCTCTCCTTCTTTTTCAGCAATGGGTTAGATCCTGAATACACCGTCATGGGTCGCGTCGCGCGTCGAATTTGGTCCACAGTTATTAAAAATAAGTATGGGGGAAATGAACGCAGTCAAAAGCTTAAATATCATATTCAAACATCGGGTCGTTCCCTTCATGCACAAGAAATGGACTTCAATGATATCCGTACGACGCTGCAAGCATTAATAGCGATTAATGACAACTGTAACTCTTTGCATACAAATGCCTATGATGAAGCGATCACAACACCAACTGAAAATTCTGTACGTCGGGCTATGGCCATTCAAATGATTATTAACAAAGAATTAGGAATCGTGAAGAATGAAAACCCGTTGCAGGGATCTTTTATTATTGATGAACTCACCGATCTTGTCGAAGAAGCAGTACTAGCCGAATTTATGCGTATCCATGATCGAGGGGGCGTACTTGGTGCGATGGAAACACAATATCAACGTGGAAAAATCCAAGAAGAATCGCTTTATTATGAACATAAAAAACACTCTGGAGAATTGCCGATTATTGGAGTTAATACATTCCTCAAGCCAAATACGGATGACAACGCGTATAAAATTGAATTAGCGCGTTCAACAGAACAAGAAAAACAAACCCAGATTCGTCATCTGAATGAATTTTGGTCTCGAAATAAAGAAAGTACATCAAAAGCATTGAATCGGCTCAAACAAGTAGCTCTACAAAATGGAAATATTTTTGAAGAACTAATGGAATCTGTTAAAGTGGCATCTCTTGGTCAAATTACAGCAGCTCTTTATGAAGTTGGTGGACAATATCGACGGAATATGTAGCTTGAATACAATTGACTTAATATAAGCCTGAGAAGCGATGCTTTTCGAGGCTTTTTTATTGCTTTTATTTCTAAAAATAAATGATCCTCAACCTTGAACATTGGAAAATAGTCATAAAAAAGAACGAAATCATAAGTAATTACTAATGATTTGTATAAATAAAACCGACTTGACTTATCGGAATAAGAAAGCTACGATAAAATTAATCATTTTTACGTGGAGAAGTGAATGGCGAGGATTCTTGAAGCCACTCAATTATAAACAAAATGACGTACGATAAGTATATATTTTTTGTGAGGTGGATATCGATTGCAACTTCAAGTAATAAACAGTCCTTTTAATCAGGAGCAGGCAGAGCTCCTTAACCGTATTCTGCCAACCTTGACAGAATCACAAAAAGTCTGGCTAAGTGGCTATCTTGCTGCATCTCAGTCTCCTTCCGTTCCTGGAATACCGGAAGCGCCAACGGCAGAACTTCCTGCAGTGAGCACCGGACAGGCAATCTCAAAAGAAGTGACTATTCTTTATGGATCACAGACGGGCAACGCGCAAGGGCTTGCGGACCAGGCAGGCAAGATACTTGGAGAACGCGGTTTTCAAGTAACGGTCTCGTCCATGAGCGATTTCAAACCAAATAATTTGAAGAAAGTTCAAAACTTGCTTATTGTGGCGAGTACACATGGAGAAGGCGAACCGCCGGATAATGCGTTGCCGTTCCATGAGTTTCTTCATGGAAGACGGGCACCAAAACTGGATGGCCTCCGTTTTTCCGTTTTGTCTCTTGGCGACAGTTCGTATGAATTTTTCTGCGAGACGGGAAAACAATTCGATAAACGTCTTGAAGAGCTTGGTGGTGAACGTATTGCACCGCGTGTTGACTGCGACCTTGATTTTGATGAACCTGCAGCAGAATGGATTGAAAGTGTCCTAAATGCTTTAAGTGAAGCACAGGTGACAGGTAGCGCTACTGCTCCGACAGCAGCAGTAACAGCAGCTAGTGAAACAGTTTATTCGAGAACAAATCCATTTTATGCAGAAGTACTCGAAAACTTGAATTTAAACGGACGCGGTTCGAACAAAGAAACACGTCATGTTGAAATTTCGCTTGAAGGCTCCGGTCTTACTTATCAGCCTGGCGATGCGCTTGGTATTTACCCGCAAAACGATCCCAAGCTTGTTAATGAGCTTATTCAAGCATTAAATTCAAATCCAGATGAAACCGTCATGATTAATAAACAGGGTGATATTCGTTCATTGCGGGAAGCATTTACATCTCACTATGAAATTACTGTTTTGACAAAACCGCTTTTGGAAAAAATCGCTCAACTGACTGGTATTGAGGGATTGCATGAATTAACCGGTTCTGACAATGAAGAAAAACTGAAAGAATATATTGAAGGACGCGATTTACTTGATGTTGTCAAAGACTTCGGTCCATTTAACGTATCGTCGCAGGATTTTGTAGATCTTTTACGCAAAATGCCGGCACGTCTTTACTCAATTGCAAGCAGCTTAACGGCTAATCCAGATGAAGTTCATGTGACAATTGGCACGGTCCGCTATGCTACACATGGACGTGATCGAAACGGCGTCTGCTCCGTTCTATGTGCAGAGCGTCTTGAGCCGGGTGACACATTGCCAGTTTATATTCAGCATAATCAAAACTTCAAATTACCGGAAAATCCAGACACGCCAATTATTATGGTTGGACCGGGTACGGGCATTGCGCCTTTCCGTTCCTTTATGCAAGAACGTGAAGAAATCGGTACAGAAGGAAAATCATGGCTATTCTTTGGTGACCAGCATTTTGTAACAGATTTCTTATATCAAACCGAATGGCAAAAGTGGCTAAAAGACGGCGTGCTCACCAAAATGGATGTCGCATTCTCACGTGATGCAGATGAAAAAGTGTACGTTCAACACCGTATGCTTGAGCATAGCAAGGAATTGTTCGAGTGGCTTGAACAGGGCGCTTCTCTCTATGTCTGTGGCGATGAGAAAAACATGGCGCATGACGTGCAAAACACTTTGATTGATATTATTGAAAAAGAAGGCAATATGGTCCGTGAAAAAGCGGAAGCGTATGTTGCTGAGATGCAACAGCAAAAACGTTATCAGCGTGATGTGTACTGATTGTGGAGTGAAAGGAGATAATCAATATGGTGAAGAACACACTATTAAAAGCGCCAGAAGGTCCTCCAAGCGATGTTGAGGATATTAAAGAAAGAAGTAACTATTTGCGCGGCACACTGCGAGAAGTAATGCTTGACCAAATTAGTGCCGGTATTCCCGATGATGACAATCGTTTAATGAAACATCACGGCAGCTATTTGCAGGATGACCGAGATCTACGCAATGAGCGCCAAAAGCAAAAACTTGAACCTGCGTACCAGTTCATGTTACGTGTTCGTTTACCAGGCGGTGTAGCAACATCTAATCAATGGCTTGTTATGGATGATCTTGCACAAAAACACGGAAACGGAACGTTGAAACTAACAACACGCGAAACATTTCAAATGCATGGTATTTTAAAATGGAATATGAAAAAAACGATTCAAGAGATCCATTCATCTCTTCTAGATACAATCGCGGCGTGCGGTGACGTAAACCGAAACGTGATGTGTACTTCAAATCCACATCAATCTGACATTCATACGGAAGTATATGAATGGGCGAAAAAATTGAGTGATGATTTATTGCCACGCACAAGAGCGTATCATGAAATTTGGCTAGATGAAGAGAAAGTAGCCGGTACGCCTGAAGTAGAAGAAGTGGAGCCAATGTACGGACCACTTTATTTACCACGGAAGTTTAAAATTGGGATCGCGGTTCCACCAGAGAATGACATTGATGTCTTTTCACAAGACCTTGGTTTCATTGCAATTGTAGAAGATGGAAAATTAATCGGATTTAATGTAGCAGTTGGTGGCGGCATGGGCATGTCACATGGCGACAATGCAACATATCCTCAGCTTTCCAAAGTCATCGGCTTTTGTAAGCCAGACCAAATATATGACGTGGCATACCAAACGATTACAATTCAGCGCGACTATGGAAACCGTTCCGTTCGTAAAAATGCTCGATTCAAGTACACAGTGGATAGACTTGGACTAGAAACGGTAAAAGCTGAACTGGAAAACCGTCTTGGCTGGAACCTAGATGAAGCGAAGCCGTATCATTTCGATCGTAATGGCGACCGCTACGGCTGGGTGGAAGGTGTTCAAGGAAAATGGCACTTTACGCTGTTTATCGAAGGCGGCCGCGTTGCCGATTTTGAGGATTATAAGCTTATGACTGGCTTGCGTGAAATTGCTAAAATCCATACTGGCGAATTCCGTTTAACGGCCAATCAAAACGTGATCATTTCCAATGTTTCAAGTAAAGAAAAGGAAAAGATCAACGCACTTATTGAGCAATATGGTTTGACAGATGGTAAGCATTATTCCGCTCTTCGCCGCAGTTCAATCGCATGTGTAGCTCTTCCAACATGTGGTCTAGCGATGGCAGAAGCAGAACGCTATTTACCGACTTTAATTGATAAAATTGATAAAATTGTGGATGAAAACGGTCTTCGCGATAAAGAAATTACGATTCGTATGACCGGTTGCCCGAATGGCTGTGCTCGACATGCACTTGGAGAAATTGGTTTTATCGGCAAAGCACCCGGCAAATACAATATGTACCTTGGGGCAGCCTTTGACGGCAGCCGTTTAAGCAAAATGTATCGGGAAAACATTGGTGAAGAAGAAATTTTAAACGAACTGGGTGTGCTTCTTCCTCGCTACGCGAAAGAACGGCAGGACGGTGAACACTTTGGTGACTTCGTCATTCGCACCGGCGTCATCAAAGCAACAACAGACGGCACAAATTTTCATGCTTAAATTAGCTTAACAATTTCCTATAGTCCTTAAGCTTGAAAAATGTACAGTATAAATCAATGTCTAAGAACCATTGCAATTGAATTAGAAAAGGCGGGTTCCTTAAATGGCACCCGCCTTTTTATAGTCAAAATATTGTCTCGAACTCATTTATACTATTTAGAAAGAGCATGGGTGCATAATGCATCTTGAAATCAGAAAATAATCAACTTTTTTTAATCAGTTAAATTCAAAAGGGTTGTCTCTAATCACTAAAAACTGGCTATAGACAGTCTCAACTATTATAATGTAAATTTTCCTTCTAAATCATCAAATCCCTGCTCGTTGTCTTTTCGTATTTCAAACGTCGAGCCATCATGAGAAAACACACTAACTTCATAATTATTAGCACTGAAAGTTCCTTTTACATCATAAATAAAACCAATGTAATGATCTCCTTCTCCCGGTAAAAACTCTCTCTCAATAAAATGAACCTCTTTATAACCAAATTCTCCATTTAACAGCTCATTTGTAATTTCTTCCACTGAATGCATGTAACCATTCCTTTCTTTTTTGAATTTTTCACCATAATTGGAATCTAGTTTATTCAATGATCATTCATAGATGTACGTTTTGTAAGTTCTTTTTAAAACGGATTATTTATCCACTCTAAGATGATTGCATTATCTTATAGGAATCTTATTTAATCAAAGTGAATGTAAGCGAAAACATTGACAATGTAAGCGAAAAGCATGACCCTTTTTCTTATTAATTCATCCTTTTTCATAAAATATCTACTTATTTTAAAATTATGAAAATATATAAGTGTCAGCTTTAGATAATAAGAAATAGGTATAACAGTAAGGCGAGGCTTCTACACTTTTCTCTTTAAAAACAACAACGAACAAAATCAAAATTTACTTTTAACGGAAAAGATGAACTCTCATTAACGATATAGCTCATTTACCTATTATCCTGGTTTAATAAAAAATGACTAAAATAAGTCTTTATTGGAGACAGTTCATTAGTAAAACAACCGTTTTTTAATTCATAAGTAATTTTCTGTAATAAGTATGATTGATTCAAAAAGCTGATTTGATTCTTATGTTTTTAAAGCAGATCCTGATTATCAAAATAATTTCAATTCCAACTATTATAAAAAAACTGTTTTTTTCGACATACTTCGGGTAAAATAGACTGGTTATACATAGACAAACAGGGGGCCTTTAGATGTTTAAAAATAAAAAAGATAAATTTTCTGTTCTGCTTGAATCTATTTCGGTAAATTTAAAAGAAGGGGCTTATTATTTTGCAGACTATAAACTGAAAAATGCAAGCGATTTAAAAATATTTTCAGAAGAAATGAAAAGATTTGAAACTCAAGGTGATGAGTATATTCATCAAGTCATTAAAGAATTAAATAATTCCTTTATTACGCCGATTGAACGAGAAGACATTTTAGCGCTGGCTATGAGTATGGATGATGTGTTAGACGGGTTGGAAGAGACAGCAGCCATTTTTGAAATGTATTCTGTGATGCAAGCAGATGAATATATGCTTAAATTTGTTGATGCAATTCGGTCATGCACAGATGAAATTGTAAAGGCAATTGAATTATTATCCGCCAAAAAACTACCCCATATTCGCGCACATGCGATTAAAATTAAAGATTATGAAACCATTTGTGACGGGGTTTTACGCCAGTCCATTAAACATATTTTCACGATTGAAAAAGATCCGATCCGCTTAATTAAAATTAAAGAAATTTATGAGAATCTTGAAGAAATTGCAGATTCTTGCCAAGACGTTGCAAATACACTGGAAACCATTATTATGAAAAATGCTTAAGAGGTATTAACCAATGGACACTTTATTTATTATTACTATTCTTATTGTTTTTTTTGCCCTTGCTTTTGATTTCATCAATGGTTTTCACGACACAGCAAATTCGATTGCAACAG
This sequence comes from Domibacillus sp. F004, assembly GCF_057814295.1. Lineage (NCBI taxonomy): Bacteria > Bacillati > Bacillota > Bacilli > Caryophanales > Bacillaceae > Domibacillus > Domibacillus sp. F004. Next base: position 8,242 of record NZ_JBVATB010000014.1, on the reverse strand, counting down.
CCGTTTCAACGAAAGCACTTACGCCACGCCACGCCATTATTCTTGCTGCGGTCATGAACTTCATCGGTGCATTGACATTTACAGGTGTCGCAAAAACCATCACGAAAGACATTGTTGATCCCTTTATGCTTGAAAATGGATCGATTGTCATTTTAGCTGCTTTACTTGCTGCGATTTTTTGGAACTTGCTAACATGGTACTATGGTATTCCAAGCAGTTCATCACATGCCCTTATCGGGTCAATTGCCGGTGCTGCAATTGCATCTGCAGGATTTCAAATACTTAATTACAATGGCTTCTTTAAAATTTTACAGGCATTGATTGTTTCTCCTCTCCTTGCCTTTGCAGTTGGATTTATTGTGTATAGCTTGTTTAAAGTCATTTTCAAAAATAACAATTTAACGAAGACAAATCGGAATTTTCGTGCATTCCAAATATTTACAGCGGCCTTACAATCATATACTCATGGTACCAATGATGCACAGAAAGCAATGGGTATTATAACAATGGCACTTATTGCTAATAATTATCAACAAAACACGGATATTCAGCTGTGGGTACAAGTATCCTGTGCGCTAGCCATGGGGCTTGGAACATCAATTGGCGGATGGAAAATTATCAAAACAGTCGGCGGTAGAATTATGAAAATCCGTCCGGTTAATGGTGTGGCAGCTGATTTATCATCAGCTTTGATTATTTTCACAGCTACACTGATTCATTTGCCGGTCAGTACAACCCATGTTATCTCTTCTTCTATTCTCGGTGTTGGTACTTCACATCGTGTAAAAGGCGTAAAGTGGAATACAGCACAGCGTATGCTTGTCACCTGGGTGATTACACTTCCTATCTCTGCAACCGTGGCAGCAATTTTTTACTATATTCTAATGTTATTCTTTTAATGAAAAAAGGAGTTTTTTAACCATCAATGATCACTGATGGTTAGAAAACTCCTTTTTCGGGTAAATTGTTTAATTCATCGGCAAAATGGTCTGTTTTGTTTTCTTTATATAGGAGAAACAACTACTTATTTAACAGTTAAATGAAAGATTAATTCAAATTAAGCTAGGACAGGATACTACCGTTTTTTTATATTGCTAAATAACCATATATAATTGGAAATCAAGATGTTATTATTTTCATGTACATCAAGGATATTATATAAAATGGAGTTGGATATAATGCAAAAATCTAGAGATGTCTCTACCTCTTTTATCGAAAACAATCGAGACCCTATTCTTTTATTAGATCTTAAAGGTACTATAGTGTTAGCCAATCGTGCATTTTCACAACTGCTTGGATGGAGAAAAGAACAGCTTGAAGGAACTAACATTTTTAATTGTCCTTCTATTCCTCCCTATTTAATAGAACAGATGAAGGATTACCATCATAGCGTCGTAACATCTATGTATAACTCTTCTTATTCAATGACTGAATCCAATTCTTCAATGCTAGAGACAATCCGTGTTTCAAATGAAGGATATCCATACCATATGATGCTCTCGATCACAGCTATTTTTGATCAGGATCAGAATGTGTGTAATTGGGCTGTACATCTAAGAGATATTACAGCACAAAAAGAAGCAGAAGAAAAACTTTATCGAACAGAGAAATTAATGACCGTGGGACAGATTGCCGCAGGAATTACACATGAAATTAGAAATCCACTGACATCAGTGAAAGGACTTCTGCAATTATTGAGTTCAGAGGATAAATACAAACATGATTACCTAGATATTATAGCAAATGAATTAAACCAAATTGAAACATTTATAGATGAAATCTCTTTACTAGCAATGCCAAAAGTGACATCTTATGAAAAAACAGACATGGTCCAATTACTTCAAAGCGTTATTACATTGTTAAAAACACATGCCATGATGAATAATGTTGCAATTGAATTTGAACATGATCAACTTCCTTATATTTGGTGTAATCAAGAGGGATTAAAAAAAGCCTTTTTCAATATTGTCCAAAATGGAATCGAAGCCATGCCAACTGGTGGAACTTTACATGTTAGCATGAAATCGGACGGTGAAACTATAAATATCAAGGTGACTGATCATGGAGTTGGAATTCCAGTAGAGCGTCTTCCTAAGTTAGGAGAACCTTTTTACTCAAATAAAGAAAAGGGAATAGGGATAGGCTTAATGCTAACGTATAAAATTATCGAACAGCATAACTGGAAAATAAATGTAAAAAGTCGAGTCAGCTCTGGAACCCAAATTACGGTTTCATTACCCCTATGTAATAAAAAACCTGTACATAATAAATTAGTACTGGAAAAGAGCTAAAAATAAGCGTATAAAATGACAGCATTCGGTTTGATGGTTGATGTTCTTATCCATCAGTGTTGAGGTAATAAGTATATTTGGTCTTCCCGTCTGCTTCTTTTCCATATTGCGGTGATTATATTTCTATTGCTCCCCCTACGAAGGCCCCTTAAAGGGTCTTGTAATATAGCTGCTCACATGGATAAAGAGAGTTTATGCCCATCTTCTTTATTTTCATTGCTTCTTCTTTTGTCAACCCCTTTACCTGCTTAGCATATTCAAAAAAATCTCCCCCTGATTTTTCAATTGAATTGACTTTCCCTTGTAATAAAAAAGCTTCTAATTAAACATACCTTTCAAGTAACAAACATGGTAGCCGAGTAGAATACATTCCTTTTTAGTTTTCATGAAAGATTTATATTCAGAAAAAAGAAAAAATCCAACAATATTCGTCAAAGGACATTTGCTTGATGCACCGAACTTTACACATAAGCGAAAAAACCTGCTCGAAAACTTTCACGAAACGGATCATTCATCTTTGCAGAGCGTTGCACTAGGTTTCTTTATCAGACATAGTCGTTGAAACTTATCTTGAAAGGATGATTGAAAACATGAATCAAACTGAAGAACAACGTACTGAAAACCTTGATGATTTACGCTTAACCGTCAAAGAAGCCGCAAAACACATTCAGGAAAGTCCTGGTGTTGTTCGCAATTGGATGAGAGAATTAAAATCCCATATTCCCACTATACAAGGCGAAAATGGCTATCACTACTTTGATCAATCGGCATTAGACAAGTTAGTGTTGATCCGTAAGCTAAACCGTGATCAGAATTACTCACTTAAACAAATTGATTATTATTTTTCTAACGGTGAGACACAGATTCAGACTGAACCAGTCCATGTAGTCTCTAATGACATTCGTGAGGATTTAAAAACAATTGTAGATCGCCTGGAACTACAACAACAATTCAATCAGGCGCTGGTTACAAAATTAGATGAACAACAACAATACATCAAAGATTCTCTCATTAAGCGGGATCAAATGTTGCTTGAATCCCTCAAAGCATCACAAGAAGCCCGAAAAGCTGAAGTAAATAATAGAAAAAAGGGATTTTTAGGACGTATGTTTCAGATGAGCGAATAAGCAGAAGTAATGATATTGTTCTCGTAAAGGGACATAAAACGAGAATGAGTATTTATATTTTTGAGACTCAATAGATTAATTTTTTCACCTAATCGTAAACCTTTGAAAGCCTGAACAAAATAGCTAAATTATCTTTCATTGAATGTTTAATAAAAAAGGAGTCTGCTTTTGATCAATCTATTCCAAAAGCAGACTCCTTTTTTAAATTCTGGCTTATAGACTATGTATAGTTTTCTGATAAATGGAAAACCTACTGTTATTATGGTATCAAATGGAGGATTTATTGTGACCGATAACAATCTACCAGGCGGAAAATTACCACCGGTTCCTGAGCCCTATTGGAGAGACTTTATTGATTTGTCTGAATTTCCATGTTTGGATAAAGATATTCATGTAGACGCTGTGATTGTGGGAGGCGGTATTACTGGAATCACATCTGCTTACCTTTTAGCTAATGAAGGATTAAAGGTGGCCGTTTTAGAAGCGGGAAAATTGCTGAATGGAACGACGGGACACACAACAGCGAAAATCACTGCCCAGCATGATTTAATCTATGATGAATTCACTCATCATTTCGGAAAAAACAAGACTCGGTTATATTATGAAGCTAATGTGGAAGCGCTAAACTTTATCAAAAAAACAGTAGACCAACATCAAATTAATTGTGACTTTAACACACAGGATGCTTACCTGTATGCCACCACAAATGAATATGCAAGCAAAATTGAGAAAGAAGCGAAAGCATACGAAAATATCGGGATAGATGGCGGACTGGTTGAAACTATTCCTTTCGATATAGAAATAAAAAATGGACTTGTTATGAAAAATCAGGCTCAGTTTCATCCTCTTAAATATCTGACTCATCTTATTAAAATTATCAAGGAAAAAGGCGGTCTTATCTTTGAAAACACGACAGCTGTAAATGTTGAAACTGGGCATCAGCCAACCGTTCTGACTCGTGAAGGATTACGTGTCAAGTGCAACCATGTCCTTTCTTGCTCACATTTCCCATTTTATGAGGGGCTAGGGTTTTATTCGACAAGAATGTATGCAGATCGTTCATATATTCTTGCTGCCAAAACAAAGAAAGCCTATCCAGGCGGTATGTACCTTAGTGTCGATCAGCCGGCACGTTCACTTCGTTCCGCCACGATGAACGGCGAAGAGATTGTGCTTATTGGAGGAGAGAGTCATAAAACCGGTCAAGGAAAAGACACGATGGAATATTACAAAGCGTTGGAAACCTTTGGTGAACAGGTTTTTGGACTTGAACACATTCTCTATCGTTGGTCAGCCCAGGATTTAACCACACTGGACAAGATTCCTTATATTGGAGAAATAACCGCCAACCAGCCTAATATCTTGATCGCTACTGGTTACAGAAAATGGGGGATGTCTAACGGTACGGCTGCTGCTCTTTTATTTCGAGATATGATTTTAAACAAAAAAAATGCCTATCAAAGTCTCTATACCCCATCACGATTTTATGCGCATCCTAGTCTGAAAAATTTCCTAGTAGAGAATGCAGATGTCGCCGCCCATTTAATTAAAGGAAAACTTGAATGGCCTACTAAAAATGCGAAAGACTTAGCTAATGGCGAAGGGGCAGTTATTACTATCAAAGGACACAGAAAAGGTGCTTATAAAGATGATGAAGGGAAACTACATATTGTAGACACAACCTGCACTCACATAGGTTGTGAAGTTGAATGGAATAATGGTGACCGGACTTGGGATTGCCCATGCCATGGATCAAGGTTTTCATATACCGGAGAAGTCATTGAAGGTCCGGCCGAAAAACCGTTACAGCGGCATGATCATACGATGCTGGACAATCTTACATCGGAGGATTCCGGCTATTAAAGTTGACCTTACTGCAGCAGAAGCGCTCTGCTGCAGTTTTTGATGTAATCACTATCTCCTTCTTTGTCAATTTGAAGGGTGAAAATTGCTCCAATCGACGCAAGCATATTATCAATGACCAGCTATTAACCATACGTTTTTTAGATACCTTTTTGTAATATATTAACGTGGATGAAAACCTTGGTGAGTTAGCTTAAGAGTCAAAAAAGCTACCGAACTTTCATGAAGGTTCTAGTATTATCCACAATTGTGTAGGAAATTAAAGTTGATTTAGCTGCTATATGGGGAGTAAAATTATTGGATTAAACAAATTGAGCACTACTTTGCCGATAGAGGGAAACACATCAAACCTAAACCCATGTATAAAGTCTCTAATGACATTTATAGAGAAAATGGATATTCCTGTTTTAGTTAAAAAGAAAGTTGACTAGAAATGATAAGGTCTGTTTATAAAGTAAAGTGGGTAGGATTGAGCAATCTAGTGAGGTATTTTAATGACTTTTTGAGACAGCGGTTTGACTAATCGGTTGTTCTATCTTAAATTATGTATGGAGAATGCGAGTTTCAAACTTGAACCCACCATCGTGACAAACCTAGATTCTATATTTGAAATAATCCGAATTAATGTGGCTGGGCTAGCTGGATTCGAACCAGCGCGTGACGGAGTCAAAGTCCGTTGCCTTACCGCTTGGCTATAGCCCAATAAAAAATGAAAATATGGGGCGATCGAGGGGAATCGAACCCCCGAGTGTCGGAGCCACAATCCGATGCGTTAACCACTTCGCCACGACCGCCATTATTTTATTCATTAGTTGATTTGGCAGGGGCAGTAGGAATCGAACCCACACTGGAGGTTTTGGAGACCTCTGTTCTACCGTTAAACTATGCCCCTCTGCAAGGAATGATATGGTGGAGGGGGGCAGATTCGAACTGCCGAACCCGAAGGAGCGGATTTACAGTCCGCCGCGTTTAGCCACTTCGCTACCCCTCCATATTTAGTTTAGTTGTTCTACCACTGAGCTACTGCAGAATAAATGGGCCTGAATGGACTCGAACCATCGACCTCACGCTTATCAGGCGTGCGCTCTAACCAGCTGAGCTACAGGCCCATTATATAAATAATGGAGCGGGTGATGGGAATCGAACCCACGACATCAGCTTGGAAGGCTGAGGTTTTACCATTAAACTACACCCGCTAAAAGATAAAAAAACAGACTAGGCGTCTGATCAGAATCAAAACTACAATCTAATTCATTAAACACTTTGCCTACTATAATTAAAAATGGTGGCTCAGGACGGAATCGAACCGCCGACACAAGGATTTTCAGTCCTTTGCTCTACCAACTGAGCTACTAAGCCATATTTAAAAATGGCGGTCCGGACGGGACTCGAACCCGCGACCTCCTGCGTGACAGGCAGGCATTCTAACCAACTGAACTACCGGACCAACGATTGCGGGGGCAGGATTTGAACCTGCGACCTTCGGGTTATGAGCCCGACGAGCTACCGAGCTGCTCCACCCCGCGATAATAATAAAATAAAATGGAGGAGGAAGAGGGATTCGAACCCCCGCGGGATTTGACTCCCCTGTCGGTTTTCAAGACCGATCCCTTCAGCCAGACTTGGGTATTCCTCCATAAGATAAACGATCTAGCTTATAAACTAGAACCTGCAATTAGGCAATGATGAATCGTATACTCCAATTAATGCCTTTATAAAGAAAACATAATTGATGGTGGAGCCTAGCGGGATCGAACCGCTGACCTCCTGCGTGCAAAGCAGGCGCTCTCCCAGCTGAGCTAAGGCCCCCAATATTTTAATTGGTCGGGAAGACAGGATTCGAACCTGCGACCCCTTGGTCCCAAACCAAGTGCTCTACCAAGCTGAGCTACTTCCCGATTCTAAAAATGATAATTTTAAAATTTCTTTATCAAATATATATTTTATTGGCAAGATCAGATGAAATTGTGTCTTTCATCTTTCAATCATTGTTAAATAATGTATACAAAAATTCACTTTTTTAAATAATAAATGGTGCCGAGAACCGGAATCGAACCGGTACGGTAGTCACCTACCGCAGGATTTTAAGTCCTGTGCGTCTGCCAGTTCCGCCACCCCGGCACATCATTCAATTATTGGAGCGGAAGACGGGATTCGAACCCGCGACCCCCACCTTGGCAAGGTGATGTTCTACCACTGAACTACTTCCGCAAAGTGCGGGTGAAGGGACTTGAACCCCCACGCCTTGCGGCGCCAGATCCTAAGTCTGGTGCGTCTGCCAATTCCGCCACACCCGCAATATAAATGGTGAGCCATGAAGGATTCGAACCTTCGACCCTCTGATTAAAAGTCAGATGCTCTACCAACTGAGCTAATGGCTCTTAAAAGTGTTGTTAGCAGAAGGAATTAAAATCCTATGCCCAACTAATTAAAGTTCAATTGCTCTACATCAGCATTTTAAAATTGTAAATAATGATGAAGTATATGACCCCTACGGGATTCGAACCCGTGTTACCGCCGTGAAAGGGCGGTGTCTTAACCGCTTGACCAAGGGGCCACCATGCTAGTATGTATAGGTGAGTATGCTCGATAGAAAGCATCCATAAAAATGGCTCCGCAGGCAAGACTCGAACTTGCGACCGATCGGTTAACAGCCGATTGCTCTACCACTGAGCTACTGCGGAATAATATAAGTTGATAATAATTTAAATACTGTTTCAACTAATAGTATACCTCTGGAGCGCTTAATTTCTTTGCTTATTAATAAACGACAGCTATAAAATCATATCATTTTTATAACATTTAATCAATATTTTTTTGTTTCATATTAACAAAAAAAGAACAGTTTTCACTGTTCTTTTTTTACTGCCTGGCGGCGTCCTGCTCTCACAGGGGGAAACCCCCAACTACCATCGGCGCTGAAGAGCTTAACTGCCGTGTTCGGGATGGGAACGGGTGTGA
>NZ_JBVATB010000013.1:0-41413 GCF_057814295.1 Domibacillus sp. F004 | reverse complement strand
GTCAAGGGATCCGACGAAAAAGGATGCAACCAAAATTGAAAAGGTTGCAACCAAAAAGAAGGGTGCACCCGTTGGTAATTCTAATGGGATAGGTAATAAAGGGAACAAATCAGCAGCGCCTCCAAAACGAAACTCAAACGCTCAAAAGCATGGTTTCTTTGCGAAGTTTCTACCGGAGGAAACACTTGAAATTAAGGCGGAAGAAGAGTTAAAGAACCAGTTTGACCCGGAAGATATGATTGCAAAAATGGTAGAAATCATCCCAGCTGACCATCATAAATTCCGAACCGCCTATCCTCAGAAAATGGAGAAAGAGATGAAGCAGGAAAAACAAAAGTGGTGGGAGATGGACATATAGGACGCTTCATCCAGTTCTTTTAACCTGTGGTATAGGCTGTTGATAAAAAGGGATAAGAGAGAAGGCTCTTTTCCCTTTTTATCATTGTGAATAATAAGTAAATTTAATTTTATTTTGCAATTGTTATCTCCTTTTCTTCTATATGTATAAAGAGAAGGTACGATACCTTGTAAAGGTTAGATGAATTTAATTTGGTGTGTTAAAACAAATACGCCCTGCTTACATATTTGGAGCCGGGAATTTTTCCAGAATAATAGCTAGGAAAGACGAATTACTTAAAAAAAGATTTTTTACTGTGAACAGCCAGAATATCAACCATCCAGCCTTTTTTCTTTAGAAAAATAAAATTACAGGTGTACACAACCCAATTAACACACTTGAGAAAAGATAATTATATTTCCATTCTAGTTCCGGCATATGGTTAAAATTTATTTCCCAAATTGCGCCGAGAGCCATAACTGGTGTGAATTATGATAATGTGAAGTTTACTACTTAAACTAATGGGGCAGTTTAGTTTAAGATGAAAAACTATAAAACCATTACTTGAATTGCCTGTATTATTAGAAATGAATTTGTAACGGGAGTTCATTAATAAGTAAATATCAACGGGAATCTAATGATAGAAAAGATATGAAATTATCCCTTTATTAGTTCTGGAATATGTGCTTTTTAGGTTTAGTTGCTTACGTAAAAAGTGGTTTTGATTTGAGTTACTTAGAGTTTTATTAAACGTCCTAAGTTTACTTCTTTCTAGCTGATGAAGTGAACTTAGGTTATTGGAGAGAAAGATTGCATGTATACAGTTCCTTTGATAAGCAACCATAAAGTTGCTTATTTTCGACAAGCAACCGTATGGTTGGTTATAATTGATGTATGTGGGACAAAGACACTATATTCAAAGCACTCAGCGACTCGACTCGGCGACTGATATTAGACGAACTATCCAAACGCAACGAGCTGACGTTGTATGAATTAACAGTACGTCTCATTATGAAGCACAACCTTACCATTTCGCGACAAGGGATAGCTAAACATCTTTCAGTATTGGAAGATGCAGGGCTTGTAAAATCAAAACGAAAGGGAAAATATCGAGTACTTATGTTCAACAACGAACCACTTAAAAACTTGCTGAAAGGATGGATAGAGTAATTTTGTAAAAAAACAAGAAACAAAATATCCCGCAGACGTAAGTAAGGGAACAAAAAGTGGATGAAGTCACTGAGTGTGTTTTGAATGGTTCAATAAAAATGGCATTATAGGAACAGGATTTCGGACGAACGTGTGGTTTTTTTGCTTACAGCCAGATTGTTAGCACAGCACCATACATCGCAAATATCAAAGGAGGTAAAAACAATATGAAAATTATTGTTACCAGTATATTCGTACAAGATCAAGACAAGGCACTAGAGTTTTATTCAGAAACGCTGGGCTTTGTAAAAAAGCACGACGTTCCCAGCGGAGAATTTAGGTGGATTACGCTTGTTTCTCCCGAGGAGCAAGAAGGTACTGAGATTCTGCTCGAACCAAATAATCATCCAGCAGCCAAAGAGTATCAAAAGAAGCTATTTGAAGAAGGCATACCTGTAACAATGTTTGGTGTTGAGGATGTTCGCAAAGAGTACGATAGGTTATTGAAACACGGCGTGAAGTTTACTATAGAGCCGACAGAAATGGGCGAAGTCACAATAGCTGTCTTCGACGATACATGCGGAAACCTTATTCAGATAATACAGAAGTAACTTTATGTATAACCCTGTCCTAATTTTAGGACGGGGTTTGTTTTTACGTGGCCTAAAATAAGAATTGTTCGCTTATCAAGGTTATTGGTATTAATGTGATCAAATTTAAACTTTATTTGGAGGCAACAAAGAAAACAACTGAAAAAACGGCTGTAGTTCATACAGCCGTTCAAAGAGAGGTGGATAAAAAAACATCAGCAGAAACCAGAGTCACTGAATATTGACGAATAAAAAAGCGTCCCCTAAACTAGATACTAGGGTTTAGTACCCTCCTCCGTAAAAGGAAGCTCCCACAATGATTAAAAGAATGAACAATACGACAATTAAAGCAAAGCTAGAACCGTAGCTGCCACCTGAGTCACTCATAATACATTCACCTCCTTTTCATACAGTGTATGAAAAACTCTAGTGTCTGCTTGGACAAACAGCTATGAATAAAGAAAGAAAATAATTGATAAGTTCTCAGAATGACTGTTACTTGAAAGGCCAATAGGTGCAAGCCGGCAGTTACCTGATCATTTAGAGAGAGGAAGTGCAGCATCATCTGTTTTCTGTTTTTAGACGATTTCTTGATGATTTAATGGAATTTTATTCAGAGGATGCAACCTTGGTTGTAAAACCAATAACATTTGTTTTGCAGAACTCTCTTTTTCAATGAATAGCATTTCTTAAATATAGAAATGCTATTCATTGAAAGGTGGGATACGAATTGGGCATTATAGAAGTAATCATTAGAATTTTATTATCATTCTTCCTCTTATTATGTCTAACTAGGCTTATGGAAAGAAAAGAGATTGCGCAAATGACTTTTTTTAACTTTGCTTCGGCTATAGCTATCGGTTCTATTGCTGGAAACTTTGTATTCAATTCACAACTAAGTGTTCGAAATGGTATTATTTCGCTAATTGGATGGGCCTTACTTACTGTTTTTACAGGATGGATTGTGATCAAATCCAAAAAGGCACGAAAAGTCATTGATGGAGAGCCATTAATTATTATAAAAAACGGTAAGATTATGGAAAAACCGCTTCGTAAAGCTAGTTTAGATATAGACGCTCTAAATGCTTTGCTAAGAACAAAAAATATATTTTCAATTACAGATGTGGAATATGCCATTTTTGAAATTACCGGGAAACTTTCAGTTGTGAAAAAAGAGCAAAAAGTGCCTGTAACAAAAGGTGATTTGAATATTGAAAGTCTTCATAAAGCTATTCTCCCTACAATAACTGAAGTTGTGTCAGATGGAATTATTAACACACGAAACTTACTGAAGCTGAATCTAGATACAGCCTGGCTGAACCGACAATTACAACAGGCAGGAGTGAAAACGGTTTCAGATGTTTTTTATGCAGAAGTCCAATCAGATGGTACTCTCTTTATAGACTATAAAGATGATATCGTAAATAAAGCAAATGGGTTATATTCCAAATAATGAGAAGTTAAAAAAGTCTCTATTTGGACTACAGTTTAAAACAACCTCAGAAATAATTTAAACAGCTTTTGCTCTTATTATGTTAACAGATGAATTAGTTTAAGAAGACATACATAAAAGGCCGATTTTTTCGGTCTTTTTTCTTTGGTTAAAAATCCACAAAAAAGTTTAAGAGAACCTAATTCAAAAGAATTCTGTTTTTATTTACCTTTTGAATACAAACGACTGTCCTCTAAAAAAGTTGTCTGATTTAGTATTGACAATCCAGGGTCTATTATAGTTTTTTAGCGATATTTATTAAGGAGATAAATGATCAAATCAAAGTAAATTAGGAGGAATATTTATGAAAGCTATTGTGTATAACAAATATGGTTCACCTGATGTACTTGAATTAACAGAGGTGGAAAAACCCATTCCTGACGACAATCAAGTACTGGTAAAAATTTATGCAGCATCCGTAAATTACGGTAACCTGGTTCTTTTGAAAGGAGAACCCTATTTAGCCCGCTTTGCTTTCGGTCTTCTAAAACCAAAATACTCTATACCCGGGGGTGACATAGCAGGGCGGGTTGAAGCGGTTGGCATAAATGTTAAGCAATTTCAACCAGGCGATGAGGTGTTCGGAGACCTATCTGGGTGTGGCTGGGGTGGTTTTGCCGAATATGTATCTGTTCCCGAAAATGTATTAGCACTAAAACCAGCTAATACGTCTTTCGTGGAAGCTGCTGCGGTACCTATGGCGGCAGTCACGGCTCTTCAGGGTCTACGGGATAAAGGCAAGATTCAGTCGGGGCAGAAGGTTTTGATTAATGGTGCCTCTGGTGGTGTGGGGACTTTCGCCGTACAGATTGCCAAAGCGTTCGGGGCTGAAGTAACGGGGGTGTGCAGTACGAGAAATTTAAACATTGTGCGATCGATTGGTGCAGACTTTGCCATTGATTATACGAGGGAAGATTTCACTAAAAAAACGCAGCGTTATGACCTAATTCTTGCTGTTAATGGATATCAACCGATTTCAGCTTATAAGCGTGCACTAAGTTCCAATGGAATTTATGTTATGGTTGGAGGTTCAGGAGCTCAATTAACTCAAGCCATGCTTCTAGGGCCTTGGATTTCATTGACTGGGAGTAAGAAAATGGGTAACATGTTACAAAGGCAAAACCAAAAAGATCTGGTTTTTATGAAAGAACTTCTTGAAGCCGGCAAAGTAAAACCTATTATTGATCGATGTTATAAGTTGAGTGAAGTGCCCGAAGCTTTCAGGTATTTTGAAGAAGGACACGCTCAAGGAAAAGTTGTCATCACTGTGTGAAAGATTTTTGATAGATAAAATAGCAGTAGAAAAGCCCCTAATTGTATGGCAGCAGCAGGGGCTTTGAATCATCTGCTTAAATATATTAAGAGCAGTTTTGATCAATTTTTAGTTGGTTCCACAGTCGGTTAATTTCCATGATCCTTTAATGCATGTGGAGACACAGGTTCGTATGTCTGTACGTAATGATAATCCTGTCGTTGTTGATATAAGTAATAACAATGGTACCATATTTTGAAATATGAAATATGATGAATGAGAGATTGATATTAGAAAGAGGTCAATATGTCCCCTATCAGATGCATTAGCTTGACGATAATAATTCAGCATTATTTAGTGACTTTTCCTGTTGAAGATTTGTTATAATATGTGTAATTGAATAGGTCCAAGGTAGGAAAGCCTGAGGACACTGATTATGCAGTTTTATTGCTGTGTGATCGGTGACCTCTTTTTTATTTTTGAAGGGGGATGTTTAAAAATGAATCATTTTAAAGATTAATTAACTAGTTGGACGGAAATGAGTAAAATGCTGATCGGCAGTAAGGAGAAAGCGTCAAAGAAACAGAAAAAATTATCTGAACAAGAAATCAAGGATCTCATGGGGATAGAGAGGGCGCGTTATGGCAGAGGATGTGGCGGCGCATTAAGAAAAAAACAATCGACCTTTTTTATAAACGAATGATCCTAATATATCTATTAAGAACGTGTTTTGATCACCTTTTTTTCAAAACAGGTTCTTTGTTTTTGTTCGCTTATCAAGGTTATTGGTATTAATGTGATCAAGCTTAACCTTTATTTGGAGGCAACAAAGAAAACAACTGAAAAAACGGCTGTAGTTCATACAGCCGTTCAAAGAGGTGGATAAAAAAACATGAGCAGAAACCAGAGTCACTGAATATTGACGAATAAAAAAGCGTCCCCAAAACTAGATATTAGGGTTTAGTACCCTCCTCCGTAAAAGGAAGCTCCCACAATGATTAAGAGAATGAACAATACGACAATTAAAACAAAGCTAGAACCGTAGCTGTCACCTGAGTAACTCATAATACATTCACCTCCTTTTCATACAGTGTATGAAAAACTCTAGTGTCTGCTTGGACAAACAGCTATAAATAAAGAAAAATAATTGATAAGTTCTCAGAATGACTGTTACTTCAAATGCCACTAGGTGCAGGCGGGCCGTTACCTGATCATTCAGAGAGAGGAAGTGCAGGATCATCTGTTTTCTGTTTTTAGACGATTACTTAAGGAATATATAAAGGCCGTCAAGCAGAGGGAAACGACTGTTGATAGGCATCATGAACAGATTTTGATGAATGGAAACAAGTCCATGTTTGCCTATCGGATGATCTAATTTCTGTATGAAATTAAGATAACTGCACAACGCAGCGTGTTTAATTATTTAGTCCCCATTTTTTTAATAACATCCCATACTGCCACAATTCCTCGAGCAACTGCTCAAGCAAAGTGAATAAAACAAATGAACAAAGCCGTATCAGTTATAATGCTGGGACGGCTTTTTACTTTTTAAATATATGTTCTTTTTAATTAAGGTTAAATTGGCGGACAAGATCGGATATGATGCAGCCAGCCGGCTGATCGGTCAATGTAGTGATGAACAACATCGCTTTCTACTTGATGCAGAAGGGCAGGATTGGAGGGTGAAACGCAGTGTGTAAATTATGCGGTGCACTCATCGTATCACAGATGAAGAAGTAATCGGATGCTTTGTAAAAGCATGTCCGGCATGTGCAACGAAGGCATTTGTCGTCAATGAGTCCAGGTCAGTGTGACAAATACGGGACCGGCAACATTACAAAAGTAAATTGGAATGCGCAGGACGCTTGTGTCGAGGTACATTTTACAGACGAAAATGGTGGAATTATGCTGCGATGGAATGTGGAATTGAAGAAACAACAGATACATTAATAACTTAATTAACAATGTGCAAAATTCAATTAAAAAATATATAGAATGAAAAGAGAACGTTTCTAAGTGAGAGCGCGTAATTGGAACACGAAGAAAACATTTGTATACGGTATTCTTTTTGACAGCAAAGCTGAAACGGATTATTACATGCTTCTTTTGGCAGATCCAGACGTTGAAAAGGTGGAAGTGCAGCCAGTATTCCATGTGATTCCTTTATACGCAGTTACATGCTATCGCTGTAACGGATCAGGCAAGCGGGCAAGCGACGGCCTATCAATTCCTAGAAAAGGCGATCGGGCAGGAAGTGACAGTCATAGAATACAAAATAGGGTGAATGGAACAGAAAACGATAAGAGGTGATTGTCATGCGGCAAGGCAGGTGCATCAATACTGACATTTTACCGGCAGGAGAAGCATTTTACTTATTTCCGACTAATGATGATTATGTGTACGTTTCAAGATTCCCGCGAAAAAGCGCGCATACTGGTTGTTTTGAAAAAAAGTACTTTCAGATCACGGAAGAAATAAAGTCGGTATCATCGCCGCTAGAACCGTCAAAACGAGCGGTAGAAATTGAACTAAACGAGGCATATACTGTAAAACTCATATGGTGTTGGGAAGCATCTAAAGATCGGGTGAATAAAGAATATTACTTTATTGTCCGAGGATCCGCGAGTCATGTTGATTACTATCCTAATCCAAAATTAGAAGGACTACTTGGCAGCTTACCCGTGTATTGGTTTGAGAATTTCCGACTCGCTGATTATTTTAAGAAAGGAATGGCGTGATGAACATTGGCGATTGGGTTTTAGCAGTGTCTGGCCGGGATAGGTACATCAGCTATATTGATCATTTCACAGAGAATAATATCGCCGCTTACATAATAAAAGTGGCCAGAGTTATAGACGGGGAGCCGGAATGGATGGAACCCACCCTGGCTATCGTCTCACTAAGATCGATATCTGTCATGAATAATATGCTCGAAAAAGAAGACTATCAGGCAATGATCGATTTAGCGATCATGACCGCAGATAAGGAATGGTTCTTTGAGTTAAGAAAAAGGATGATGGCTGATGCGTAAAACGTTTACAAATATTGAATGAAAAAAGCGGCTGTATTATTATGTACAGTCGCATAATATTGGATTGGTTTTGGACATAACGAAAACCGTTATACAAAAACAGCCGAGGGAATCCTCGGCTAAAAATACTGGAAGGTTCTTACTCATGAGAAAACGTAACACAGTAACAGTTTAACCATTTCAGAGAAATTTATACAAAAAATGATATGTATTCTCGATAGATTATTAAAGTCTGCTTTGCAATTGAAATTGCAGAATTAACATGTCTAATTCTTCGCTGTATTTAAGGGTTTCGTTATCTGTAAATCCTTTAGTTAAACCAGAGGCTATCATTAACTCGCGAATATCATTAATTTGAGCAGCTAAGTCCTCCAAACTTAATTGAGTAGATAACATTGCATCTCTCCTATGTGAGTTTGTTGACTAAACATAACAGGAAACATTATAAAATAATCTCGAAAGAATTACCATACATTCGACAAAGTATCTAAAAATATTACATATGGACAATTAGAGTGCCACTGTCAATACTGACATAACCTACTTTTGAGGAGGCTGTACTCGTTTTGATACATTAAATTGCAGTACCACTGATACATATAAATGCATACAAAAACAGGTATTATAGAAGACTAGCGGGGAGCGGATTCAATTGATGTTAAATATCTAGTGAAGTTTCACTAACGCCCCGTATTTCATAAAAAAAGAGGATCATCCTAAATATATTCAGACGTAGGATGAAAGGTGATTTTATTTGAAAAAAGTCTACACCAATGTAGGTTTTTTTTAATACTATATGTTGGGGGTGAAAAAATGCCGAGAGTTCCTTACCGAAGTTCGGACGTTGACTTAATGGCAAGGATGATGAGAGCAGAAGCCGAAGGCGAAGGAAAACAGGGAATGTTATATGTTGGAAATGTAATTGTTAATCGTCTTAAATCAGATTGTTTAGACTTTAAAGATTTAAGAACAATTTCCGATGTTATTTTTCAAGTACAAGGAGGAAATTATTCCTTTGAAGCTGTTCAAAAAGGTAATTTATTTTATCAAAGAGCGAGAAGTGCTGAAAAAAGATTAGCAAAACAGAATTTGGATTATTGGAGACAACACCCAGGGAAATATGCTCTTTGGTATTTTAATCCATATGCTCCATGCCCTCCAACATGGTACGATCAGCCTTTTTCTGGTCAATATAAAAATCATTGTTATTATGAGCCAAAAGCTGGAACATGTGATAATGTCTATACTTATTGAACTAACGGGTGCGTTAGTTCAATAAGGCCTAGAAAAAAGATCGATTTTTTCGGTCTTTTTTCTTTGGTTAAAAATTAACTTCAATCAATTAACGAGTGTGGATTGTCCACAATACCTTCTCTTCTGATAAGACCTTTGATTTCAATAAAAAAAGTCCATTCAATCTTCTCTTAGACTAAAGGTTTTTTTTGATAAGTTCTATACGTATTAACGCAAGTAAAACTATAAAATATATCATTAAAGTGTTAAAGTATTAATTTAATGGGCATTATCTTAAAAAGTGGTAGGTTTTTGTACTGTCGGAGATACAATCTTAAGGACCATTCTTGGTGATACTATTTTATTTAACATGGTAAGGGTTGAAATTTGGATTGTTTTAGAGAATACGCTTTGACTGTTGTGCAAATAGTCAATATTTTAGGAGGGTTAACGATGAGTATGAGTAATGATGATATATTAATAAGATTAAGATATGCTCTGGATATAAAAAATACAGATATGATAGAGATATTTAAACTTGGAGGCATTGAAGTAACAAAAGAAGAAGTGTTAAAGATGCTCACAAAACCAAAAAACAGTTACTCTAATGAAGCGAACAATGATAGTGATCTAGCTGAACATGACGGCGCAATAAAATGCAATAATAGTATGTTGGAGTCTTTTTTAAATGGCTTTATTATTTTTAAAAGAGGAAAACAAGATCTAAAACCAGGGCAGCCTGATAGACAAGCAACGCCTTTAAAGAATAATGAAAGTATGAATAATCTCATTCTAAAGAAAGTGAAAATAGCACTGGCATTAACAAGTGAAGATATGCTTAATATATTAGAAACAGCAGGAGTCATTATAACAAAAGGAGAATTAAGTGCATTATTAAGAAAAGAAGGCCATAAGAATTATAAAGAGTGCGGCGATAAATACGCAAGGAATTTCTTAAAAGGATTAGCCATAAAATATAGGGGATAAGGGATCATCAACTAATTCTTTAGATAGAAGTTATAATGAAAATACATCTTCTGTTATGCTATTTTCAGTTACGAAAATAACATGAACGGATACGATAGGTGATTAAGTGATACATATACACTCCGGTGAGACAATTAGTTTTGATATAAATTACAAAAAGCGGACATCTATGGGCATTTATATAGATCTT
Source organism: Domibacillus sp. F004 (assembly GCF_057814295.1). Classification (NCBI taxonomy): domain Bacteria; kingdom Bacillati; phylum Bacillota; class Bacilli; order Caryophanales; family Bacillaceae; genus Domibacillus; species Domibacillus sp. F004. The sequence goes on along the minus strand of NZ_JBVATB010000013.1, from coordinate 31,152 downwards.
TATGGAAATATTGAAATCCAAGCACCTAAAGGAACACCTGTTGAAAGCGTGCTTCCATTAGTAGAGGAAAAATGGGATTGGATTCAGCAAAAATCAAAAGAAATGAAGGATAGAATACGTGGACCAAAGGAGAAAGTCTATGATCATGGTGAGAGCTTTCTTTATTTAGGGAACGAATATCCTATACAGATCTCTCAAGATATAAATATTAAGAAAGACCAGGTAGTGTTTGAAGGGGATAAGTTACATATACATGTGAAACAACTTGAGGATGAAAAAATAAAACAAGTTTTAAAACGATTTTATTATCGGCAGTGTAAAGTGTTGGTAGAAAGGAGCATTCAGTCCTATCAAAGCAATTTTAAAATAAAACCACGTTCTATCCGTATTTCTGACAGTAGCCGTACTTGGGGAACCTGTGATTCAAATCTGCAGTTAACATTTAATTGGAAGCTGGCAATGGCACCGATGAAAGTGATCGACTACGTAGTCGTTCACGAAATGTGCCATATGGTCCATCTAAATCACGATCGATCTTTTTGGCGCCTTGTTGGAAAAATAACACCTGATTATAAGGAACTAGAAAACTGGTTAGCGTTATCAAGTTGGAAAATGACTATTTAGCAGTAGGCACCATTGGAAACATTGTTATTGTACTATATACAACGACTCTGCAGCGCTTAAAGTTGGGAACGTGAACCATATCTTATAGCATCTAATCAGCTGAACCCCTTGAAACCGACCTGGCTTTAAGGGTTTTTTCTTATTTATTGCTGGACGGCTTTGTAGCAATTGAAGTAAGAAAGGATGGAATCAAAAAGAAAGGTGCACCTGTTGGTATGAGATTGTCATCAAGCGAAAATAGAAAACCAATGGTTCAAGAAACAGGTTTTCGATGTTTTATGAATATATTTCAAAAAACAGGAAAGCATGAATGAGAATAAATGCAGAAAGGAGGATTAAGGTGAAACATAAAAAATATATTTTTGCGCTTATGTCGATGATTCTATCAACAGGATTTTTGTATGGCTGTAATGGTACTGATGAAGATGAACCAGATCCAAGTGAGGAACCTTCAGAGCAACAAGAAGATAATGCCCAATAAATGTTTGTTGAAAATGGGATCAATGCGTACTTCAACATCGTTCAAAATAGAACGGTGTTTTTTATTTGGTTTAAAAATTTCTGATAATCAGAACGTATTAAAAAAATTGAAAGCGGGTGGAATGTAATGGAGGGATTATTGGAACGGGTTTTAGTTGCGGTCGGCAAAATACAGGAAGAATTTGAGCGTGAAGTGGAAGAACTAAAAGATGAAACCGATGCTGCCAAAACATTGCTTGATTTTATTGAGTACGTAATGACGGATAGAGGGACAGTATAATGGTAATATTATCATTTATGACAAAGAGCTATGCTCAAAACGTGTACATTTATGGAAACCGTAAATTCGAGGGCGGTGTGCCGTCAGAATATCATCAACCGGTAAAGGAATACGCGGCTGCCTCATCCGATGAATGGCAGATCAACAACGCTTTGGTAAAAGAGTACATAACGCAAACTAAATAAGATGACACGATGGCGATTAAACACCCGCCGGAACCTCACCCGAATAAGGTGTATTGAAACATCATGTGCAGTAATTTAGTTGCCTCGTTTTTATAAGATGATATGTTATATTAGAACTAAATTATTAAAAGGAAATAATTATAGTGTTAGAAAATGAGGTGATATATTGAATAAAATAAAAATTGCATTATTACACTTATTACCAATGGCAGGGAATATAGAATACAACACAGGACTTATTGAAAAGGCTTTAAATTTGGCCGCAATTAAACAGGTTGACTGGGTTATAACACCTGAACTTTGTGTTAGTGGGTTACAATTTAAGAGTGAAATTGGAACTAGTTGGATTACCCAACAACCTGATAGTTGGATGAAAAAATTATGTGAACAGGTAAAGGTTTTAAAGATTAATTTATTTCTTGGATGCCCAGAAAAAGATGAGAATGGATGTCTGTTTAATACTGTTTTTGTGATAGACAGAAACGGTAACATAATAGGCAAACAAAGAAAAATTAACACTGTTTCTGATGGGTGGTCTACCACCGACGGAAAAATAGAACCTATAAAAATAGGGCAAATAAATGTGGGGGTCATGATTTGTGCGGATGCTTATACAAAAAATGTTGCCGATCAATTATATCAGAAGGGATCGGACATTATAGTAGCACCGTCTTCGTGGGGTCCGGGGTTACATGGCCCCGAAGGAGAATGGGAACAAAGATCCATAGATACAGGGTTGCCAATAATCGTGTGCAATCGTACTGGAGAAGATGAGTCTGTTAGCTTTTGGAACGCGGAAAGTTTGGTAATAAAAAATGGTAAGCGTATCTTAACACATAGATCAAAACAATCAGCGATTCTAACATTTGAATTTGATTTAGAAAGGATGGAATTACTTTCTACAGAATTTGAAATAGAATATTTACTTTGACAGGCTAAACGATGCGTTGGCTTTTTTATGAAAAAGCTAGGAAAATAGTGAATATCTTGTTAGCCTCTTAAGGATAATGTTTTATTACAGGAGGAATTAAAATTGAAAAAAGTGTTTAAAATCTTAATTGGATTAGTGGTTGTTTTCGCTTTTTTAGGATTCGGAATTTATTATTTCGGAACAAAAATGGTATCTAATAAAGTGATGGATCAAGTAGCAACACAGCTTGAAAACAGTGGTGAAATCGAAAAAATTAAACAACAAATCAATAGTAACCCCGAATTGCAAAAATTTGTTTCGGAGGGGGCAAATGTAGATAGTTCCTCTTTGCCTTTTGAAACGAAAGAAGAGGCAACTAGGGAATTGGCTAAAAAGTTCAATGTCAGTGAATTAAAAGAAATTCAAACGAGTGTCCAAGGCGGCCTTACAGCTGAAAAGAAAAGGGAGCTGCTAAGTACACTTGAAAGTAAGCTAACCGAAGAAGAGATTATGGCATTAAAAGTTTTAGCTTATAAGGAGCTGAATAAACAGTAGGACAAACTGTTGAGTACAGAACAGTAAATAGTAATAAAAAGGGCGTCCCTGTTGGGTGCTCTTTTTATATGTGAAAAATAGAAAGAGGTGCGGGATGCAACATAATACAGACACGTTATACACATCCCTCCTAGGCGGCAGCATATCAGCTGTCGCTTATTTTGTCGGGGAAATGGATCATTTGGTTAAAGCGCTCGTGATCATGATGATCATTGACTATATGATAGGACTCATGATTGCGTGGAGTAATAAAACCGTATCGTCTGAGATCGGCTTTCTCGGTCTAATGAAAAAAACATCCATGATTTTTGCCGTTGTTGTGGCTGTGCAGCTGGACAATATCAGTGGCACAGATGGCCAGTTTATGCGTAACACAATGTTCTGATTTTTGATGGTTTTTTCACTTTCATTGAGTTTAAGTTGTAAAGCAGCGATTTGATCTTCTTTTTTGGAGACCGAGTTTAAATTCACAAACAGTAATATAGTCACCAAGATAAGAGCACTAACTAAAATCATTTTTCGGATAATCAACAAGCATTTTTAATATTTTTTTCGTAATTTAGCCACTATGATCAATAATAATGGTAAAAATAAACCGTACATTAAACTAAACGGCCACCAGCTGGATGAAAGAAATTCACTAACATATGTTGTATTCGGCCCTATTACAAGAGTAAGGGCATATAAAATTAAAGCTAATGGAAACGTTAGCACTTTATAATCTTTTATTTTTAAAATCTGGGTCAGACCTACGAGTGTCGCAAAAAAAGTGATTGTTAATTTGAAATAAACAGTGAAAAACCATATAAAAGCTAATATCGCTTCTAATCGCTGAAGAAAATTTCCTATATTTATTTTTCTAGCTAACGCATAAGAGGGGTAAATGTAGGCGGATGTTAAATGACTACCTAGCACTAAAATACATAAAAATATAGTCAAGAACAGAAACGTATTTCCAATAATCATTCCAACGATATAGCTTTTGACGATGCTTTTTACTTGATTGACATGTGGTAATAGCATCAAAAGCATCACACTTTCAAAGTGATAACCTATAAGAGGGAGAGCGCCGAGCAGTACTGGTTTTATCCCGTTTTCCAATATAGGCTGAATGTTCTCAGGCTTAATATTAGGGGAAACCGCTAGAAAAAGAATCAAAAAAAGCACTATAACCCAGGGGAAAATAATTTCTGCCGTACGAGTGAATGGTTCTACCCCGATTTTTATTCCCATGATAACAATACTTAAAAAAAGAATAAGGATGGCATTAGTTGGGGTTTCTGGCATGACTTGAGTTGTCATGAAATCCCCCATTTCCCAAAGAAGGAGACTTGCATCAATAAAAATGAAAAAAACAAATAGAACCCCAACGATTTTTCCAATCCATAAACTAAAGACTTTTTCACCGATACCGACTATATTCATGGAGGGAAATCGTTTACCAAGAAAGCCGTACATAGTAACTATCAAGATCGCAATAGCAGTCGCGAATATAGCAGAAAGCCAACCATCTTGATTCGCTACAGACGTAACACTTGAAGGAACGAATAATATGCTGTCACCAATGACAAATAAAATGATTAAAAAAGTAAATTGCCGGGTGTTTATTTGATTGTTATTAATCATTCATGTCCTCTCCTCTTTCCGTATCTTTTATTCCCATTTGTTCATAGAAATATTCAAGAAATCTGCACCCTGTGAAATACTTTCTTGCAGTGGGGCAGAGGCACGTACTTTAAAATGATAAAGAATCAGCGGGAATAAGATCTCCACTGATTTTGATAGAAGTACCGTACACGGCTTTTACTGCGTCCGCAAATGGTTAGTTAATTTGGAGCAGACAAGCCGGGCTTCTTCATCCGCATGAAAGGAACGGGAAATTGTCTATTATTCCGTCACTACAGGGCCAATTGCGTGGTTTTTTCAATGTGATCATGGTGATGAAATCGGGGTAGTCACAAGCTTTCGTGAATGTTTTTGTTGAAATGTCTTTATGATCTAACAAAAGAAAGGCTTATTTTTTACGCTCTTTCGTTTATCAAATTTTAGTGCCAGCTTCAGAAGCACAAACTGGTGACTGGAAATGGTTGCTTTTTAAATGGGTATGTGGAGCATGATTGATTACCTAAATGTATAAAAAGTGGATAAATAAGCATGATAAAAGTGGAAACATTGAATACCGAATTCGTCATTATAAGTTTAAAGTGTTTTTAAAAAAATATCTTATCAAATCTTTTCTCAAAGATGTTGAAAGTAACCTAATAAGTTTGCCTTTTGAAGAAGCAAAGTATCGAAAGGGGATAAAAGACATGAGTCTTTTTAAGAAACGAAGCCAAAACAGGATGAAACATCCTCTATTCGAGCAAGATGACCTAAACAAGGAAACGAACGAAACGAGCAAAGCCTTATTAAAAACAAGCCTACAAGAAAATATTGAACACATAAAGCAACTGCTTGGGAACAGCAGTGATATCGTAATTAGAGAAATACATATTGGGAAAAAGCAACTAGTTAAAGTTTGTCTGTTTTATACAGATGGATTGGTGGACACTAATTCCATTCAAAATTTTATCATGGAATCCCTCATGGTAGATATTCATACCAGTCAGGAGAAAATGCTATCGTCTCACCAGAGCGTTTTACAAGAATTGAAGGATTGCATTCTTGCGGTTGGAGACATACGGGAGGTGACGGCATTCAGTTCTGTATTAACTTCCCTGTTATCAGGGGACGTTATTCTCTTAGTGGATGGACATACACAAGGTTTTACAATCGCTATGCGTGGTGGAAAAGACCGTGGTGTAACCGAAGCTACCACGGAAACCATTATTCGGGGACCAAAGGAAGGGTTTACGGAAAATTTGCGTACCAATACAGCGTTAATTCGCCGGAAAATTAAAACCCCTCAACTTTGGTTGGAATCGAAAAAAATCGGAAAATTGACCATAACCGATGTAGGGATCATGTATATTAATGGAATTGCCAATGACAAAGTCGTTGAAGAAGTGCACAGGCGTCTAGATGGAATTGATATCGATGGAATCCTAGAAAGTGGTTATATTGAGGAATGGATTCAAGATGAAACGTACAGTCCATTTCCGACTATATATTATTCGGAGCGTCCTGATGTGATTGCTGCGGAGCTTTTGGAAGGGAAAGTTGCCATACTAGTGGATGGAACGCCGATTGTTCTAGTCGTCCCGGCACTGTTCGTCTCCTTTATCCAATCTTCAGAAGACTATTATCAGCGTATGTTCTTTAGCACCCTTAATCGTATGCTTCGTTTTTTTTGTATTTTTATTGCTTTGCTAGGACCATCTCTATATATCGCTCTCACTACGTTTCATCAGGAAATGTTGCCAACTCCACTGCTGATTGGTTTAGCCGCTCAACGGGAAGGGGTTCCCTTTCCTGCATTCATTGAAGCTCTCCTAATGGAAATCGGATTTGAAATCTTACGGGAAGCTGGTTTACGAATGCCAAGGGCTATCGGGTCAGCTATGTCTATTGTAGGGACACTTGTGATTGGTACAGCGGCCGTTGAGGCCGGAATTGTCTCGGCAGCCATGGTCATCGTGGTGGCGATCACGGCGGTTTCAAGTTTTGTCCTGCCTTCCTACGCCGTATCTCAGTCCTTTAGAATGCTTCGTTTCCCATTTATGGCGCTTGCGGCTTCTTTTGGCTTGTTTGGGATGCTAGTTGGGTTTATTGCGCTAATGCTTCACATGTGCAGTTTACGTTCCTTTGGGGTTCCGTATATGAGTCCTTTTGCTCCGCTTATCCGTGAAGATATTAAGGATACCTTTGTTCGGGGACAGTTAAGGAAGATGTTTTCTCGCCCTCGTCTCATTAGCCAGAAAAACAATACACGTCTACAATCTTCGGCATCAAAATCGTCTCGGAATCAAATGTGAGATTGGCTAAGAGGCGTTTAGGATCAAATATAAAAAACAAAGCCGCCCCTATATGGATTTGATGAAGCTATTCATCGTATGATTCAAAAGGGATAAAAGGATTTAAAAAATAGGGTATCGTATGTAAATTTTAAGTGATGTCCAAAGATTTGACACTTTTATATGTTATCCGGTTCTTTAATCAAGCAAAAGAAAGGAGGAGTCAAAAGTGGTGGCTGTTGCAGGAATTTTGGTCAGTGTCGCTGTGATCATCGCCATTGAAGTTCCTCCCCTGTTGAAGAAAAAATTAAAAAAGGAACTATGGATATTTTTCATCTTTCTATTATTCGGCACCGTGTTAAGTATTGCCCAATCCATGAATATTAAGATTTCCAATCCATTAGGTTGGATTAAAGCCATTTTTAAACCGATTTCCGAAATGGTTGAGAAATTATTAACGTGAACATGAGATAGGGAAAAAGATGCTTAGAACGGCAAAAAATAGGCATGTGATCATTTAGGTTATAGATCATCGTATATAAGGTTGGCGGTTCCGTTCCCGTTCATGCGTCAGACCAACAATGTTTAAAATCATGAAGAATGAAGACGGATGCATAAAATGACATCGTCACTTTAAAATAAGCTGCCATACACCAAATAATAAAAAAATAGAGCGAAAGGAGGGTCATTCATGAAACCGAGCTTTACCATGTTTATCATTTTAATTGTATGTTTATTGTTCACTTCGGGATGTTGGAATCGTCGTGAATTAAATGAACTTGCCATTACGCTTGCCATGGGGCTGGATAAGACAAGCGACGGTCAATATCTTCTAACTGCCCAAGTAGCAAATCCAAGGGAAGTGGCTGGGGATCGTGGATCAGGCGGTTCACCTGTCCTCCTCTATTCAACAAAAGGGAAAACCGTTTCTGAAGCTATCCGGAAAATGGCAAAAAAATCCCCGCGGAGAATTTATCCATCTCATCTTCGAATACTCGTAATTGGAGAGTCATTAGCAAAAGAAGGAATTGGAAAACCGTTAGATTCTTTCTCAAGAGGATGGGAGATTCGAACAGACTTTTATGTTGTCATAGCGAAGGGAATGAACGCAAAAAATATTTTAAAGGTGCCCACAACGCTAGAAAGATTACCGGCCAATAAATTGTTTAATACGCTTAACATTTCAACAGAAGTATGGTCAGGTACAAGTGTCATTTCATTAGATGAACTGATCGTGGATATGATAACTGAGGGGAAACAACCGGTGTTAACAGGAGTACAAGCAGAGATAGAAGGGAATGAAGAAACTGCTTTAAGCAAACAAAATGTAGAAATGATTGATGCCCCTGCCCAATTGTCATTTGAAGAATTAGCCATATTTAATAAAGATAAATTAATTGGCTGGTTAACTGAGAAACAAAGCCAAGCGTATACTGTCGTTACAAATAAAGAGAATCATACAGTGGTAAATTTATCGTGCCCAAAAGGGGGAGAATTTGTGTATGAAGTGATGAGTTCAAACACAAAAATGAAGGGGAAGATAAAGAACGGAAAACCTGAGATCGATCTAAATGTTCACATAGAAGGTAATATAGCTGAAGTAGAATGTTCTATAGATTTGACAAAACCGGAAACGATTGACCAATTAGAGGGAATTTATGAAAAAACATCAACGAAATGGCTTGAAAAGGAAATAAAACAAATTCAAGAAGAATATGGAATGGACATTTTCAGATTTGGCGAGGCGATTCATCGAGCGGATCCTCAAGCTTGGAAAAAACTGAAACAAGATTGGGATGATCATTTTAAGGACGTGCCTGTCAATATAAGGGTACAAGGAGAAATCCGACGTATAGGTACGGTTGATAATTCATTCCTAGAAGAGTTAAAGTAAATCACTTCGTTTATTAAAGAAACAAAAATTGTTAAACATATCAAATATCATTTCGATGCAAATATAGTATGACTTTAAAAGATTCGGACAGATTCCCAGTAAAATTAAGATTTACGCAGTAATTCTAACTAATAGATAGAATATTATTAGAATATTTGTACAACTATCCATGAGAAAGTATTAGTAAATCATTAAATTGCCTTAATTCCATTCCTCGGTTAAACGATCAATTACGCCAAATAATTCAGCTATATGTTCTCTTTAATATTGTTGATCGAAATAAATAAATTTGAAAAGGTGATGCGAAATAGTGGAAGGCCCTACAAAGTTTACGGAAAACTATTTTGCGTTGTTTAGAAAATAATGATGAATGAACAAAAAGACCGGCCGCAGCCAGTCATCCTTGCTCATTCATCATTATCAGCAAAACATCAACCGTTATTTCTTGCCAGTCTTCAAAATTAATCTTCTGTTCATGAACCCAATTGAAAATACCAGGATCCCAGTCATCATCATCGACAATACTTTTTAAAATCTCGCTGAAGGAAAGCGCTACAGTCACTTCTTTACCTTTGACATTCCATAATCGAAATAAATCGGGGTGCTTGACTGCCTTGAGCAATTTCATCTTAGAAATCTCCTTTATCTTCATTATAATTATCCTTCAATTAAGCTAATTTAAAATTATCCACATTGCTTTTTGAAATTTTATTGAAAAAAACGCTTCAGTCACTTCTTTTCCTTTAACATTCCATAACCGAAATAAACCCTGATGTTTGACTGCTTTGAGCAATTTCAAATGATCATCTCTTTTACTTTCATTCTACCCCCCTTCAATTAAACTACTGTAAGGAATAGGTAAATTTAGTTTTATATTAACGATAACGAAAAAACCGCCTGCTCATAAAGAGTAGACGGCCTTTTTTAAATACAATTTCTGCATAAACGGATATTTTTCTAAAATAAACCTGAATGTCCCTTAATAATCAAAATCATATCTATTCACTTACGCTTTTTGCGGTTGGGGTTTTTTTAGAAAATAAGTTTAAAACATAAGGATAGAGTCAATTAATCATACTAAACACTACTAAAATTAAGGAGGATCGATATGAGCGATTTTGCAGAAACACCGGCAAAACCACCAGAAGAAACGCCAATAGAACCACCAGTGGAAACACCGGCAAAGCCACCGGAAGAAACGCCAATAGAGCCACCAGTGGAAACACCGGCAAAACCACCGGAAGAAACGCCAATAGAGCCACCAGTGGAAACACCGGCAAAACCACCGGAAGAAACGCCAATAGAGCCACCAGTGGAAACACCGGCAAAGCCACCGGAAGAAACGCCAATAGAGCCACCAGTGGAAACACCGGCAAAGCCACCGGAAGAAACGCCAATAGAACCACCCACAAAAGATAAAACAAATAAATAATTATTTTAATCTGATTCTTTTAAGCCCCCTATCTGTGATTGATGGCGGGACTTTTTTTATTGGATCAAATTGATCAATTAGCTTATTTTTTATTTTCCCTTCCATGGAGAAAGGTTTTTTTGTTTATAAAAGAACGTTCATTATGATGAACCGAAGGGAGATGTTAAAATGAACGGGATTATTGCTTACGTCGAATCAAGAACATTATAGCAGTTGCCAAACCAAGCGAAAGAAAGTGGTTGGCTATGCATAATCCAATTCTAGTTATAATATTCACTGGAAAAAAGCTAACGATACAAAAAGACCAGCCACAGCCAGTCATCCTTGCTCAATCATCATTATCGGCAAAACATCCACCGTCATTTCTTGCCAATCTTCAAAATTAATCTCATTTTCATGAAACCAATTAAAAACACCAAGGTTCCAATCTTTATCGTTATCACCAATGCATTTTAAAATCTCACTAAAGAAAAGGGGTTCAGTCACTTCTTTTTCTTCGACATTCCACAATCGAAATAAACCATGAAATTTAACTGCTTCGAGCAATATCAACTTGATCAACTCCTTTATTTTCATTATAAATTTCCTTCAGTAAGCTACTCTAAAGACTAGGTAAATTTAATTTTATATTAATGATAACGAAAAACCCGTCTGCTCGTAACGAGAGGACGGGTTTTTATATCTCAACATTTATTATAGAAGACATGATATCCCTCTAAATTAGAGGTTATCGCCCTCTATTATTGAAATGATGATTTTTTTGCTTGTTATTACCGTTCTATTGTTTATTGCGATTCCAAATGGAGCAAAACAAAGCCAGAATATCAATGAAAAAGGCTGCGACGCTTTTGCATATATAAACGCATACAAAAGCAGGTATTATAGAAGCCTAGAGGGAGGAGATTCACGTAACGGCGAATTTCTAGTGAAATTCCATGATGGGACTGAAAAACGATTAAACGTATTTTAGCCAGAGTTTAAATATGGATTGATTTTTACGATAAAGATGATGAAATAGGTAGATCATGAGAGAGCCTTCAGAAGCACGTGTAGCCTATTTTATGAAGAAGGTAGAGAAAAAAGGAGAAACGCTTGTAGAGGACAAAAGCTGCCGCTAGATGATTGCTTTGGTTTATAAAGCAAGATCGATCATATGTATATAAAGACTGGTGTTGATTTTCTTATTGAGCTAACGGAGCAGGTTAGTTGAACAAGGTTAAGGGGAAAAGGCATTTTTTGCGAAAAAGGGAAATTTGAATATCATGAACTTCTTTTAAACAAAGATACCAAAATTCCTTCCTGCTTATAATAATTCTCGAAGGTGAGGGAATATATTGAAAAAAAGGATAAAAATAATCAGTGGAGAAAGGGAAATCAGATTAACCGTTCAAGTTGCAGATACTCAAGAAAAAAGAGAAAAGGGCTTAATGTTTGTTGAAAAATTACCCGAAAATGAGGGAATATTATTTGTGCTTTCAGAAAAAACATATGGCGGTTTTTGGATGAAAAACACCATAATTCCTTTATCTATTGCTTTTCTTGATTCAGATGGTAAAATTATCAAAATATTAGATATGAATCCTTGTAAAGAGGAAGAATGCCCTACTTATGATCCGGAACTTTTTTATTATTATGCAATTGAAGTGAATCTTGGGTGGTTTGAAAGGAATCAAATCAAAGAAGGGGATTATGTATTCTCAGATTAAATTTATTTGAAAGTATCTGCACTTATTTTTTTCTTTTTTAAATATTTAGTGATGCAGATATTGAAAAGGTTTATTTTAAAATTGGGTTATTTTCCTACAAGGGTGGTAGGGTGTTTTCAAAAGATCAGTAAGAGATTTTTATATAACTTTACAAAATTAGGTTAAAAGGACAACGTGAATCGTTGTCTTTTTGTTTTGTGTGTTTAAATAGATGATCACTTTGTTTTATAAAGCAGGGACAATCATATGTACATAAAGGCTGGTGTTGATTTTCTTATTGAGCTAACGGATAGGTTACTTGAACAAAGAGCTAATAGAATTGAATTGATTAGAAGATAATATTAGAATAAATTTATTAAAAATGAATAGGGCCTAATAATTAAATTATTTGGATATGGGGATGAAACAATGCAGATTCGTGAAATTGAAGAAAAGGACAACCAAACAATAGAGCAAATTATTAAACGCTCATTGGAATCATTTGACTTAAACATTCCAGGAACAGCCTATTTTGACCCCCAACTGAGCATGCTAGCACAGTTTTACAAGCAACAATCAAATGCAAAATATTGGGTTGCAGTGAATGCTCAAGATGAAGTGGTAGGCGGTGTGGGTATTGCACCATTTGGACAGAAGAAGGGGATTTGCGAGCTGCAAAAGCTATACATTGCACTCGAAGCTCAAGGAATAGGGCTGTCGAAGGAGCTGATGAAAGTAGCACTCGACTTCGCCAAGGAACACTATACATACTGTTACTTAGAAACATTCAAGAAACTCCAAGCAGCTAATCTCCTTTACATCAAATTAGGTTTTCAACAACTTGAAAAAGCACTAGAAGAATCTGAGCATAATGCTTGTGACGCTTGGTATATAAAAGAATTATGATGAAGAAGGTATAAGATAAGAAACAAGACAATTAAATTCTACTGATATTAACCACATTCTATTCGTGAAAATGCAGCAATAATTAATGAATAATGAAAACAGGAGGGGCTTAGGCTCTTCCTGTTTTGTTATTTTTCCGGAACATATCATTAAATGCAGCAAAGAGAAAACATTATCGGTAAAGGATGTTGATGTTTTACACATATGGTTGCATACAATTACAGGTATTCTAGTTCTGTATAATTAGTCATTAAAAAAAGACCGGCCGCAGCCAATAGCGTTTGCCATCTGCTTCTTCTACAGCCTTTAAGAGTTTTAATTTTAGAAATTGTTGCTGCTCGTGATTCTCTTCGTACACGCTATAACTGATCATTTGCTTAAATTATTCAATGGATACTAGTTTGCTTACCGCCATCTTTTTTCTCCTTTTGAAAAACAAAAAAGACTCATTTGCCATATGTAATCGGTCAACACATCTTTTATTAGTATATATGTGACAGGACAAGGTCACTCAACAGTAATAATCAAAAAAACATCTGAATATGATATGACTAAAGAAATGGATGAACTGTTTCTGTACGTCCGTTATAAAAAACAAGTAGCTAACTTTAAGGGGTGTACGTATGCCGGCTATAAATGGCAATGATTACATTGAACGGATTAATCAGCTAAAAACAAGCATATGGATAGATGGAGCCCCTGTGACGGGCAAAATTTCCGAGCATTTTGCATTCAAAGGGATAATGAAAAGTCAAGCAGCGTTATATGACTTGCAGCATGATAAATCAATTAAAGATGCCATGACCTATCAATCTCCATCAACTGGTGACCAAGTAGGGATGTCTTATTTACAGCCTAAAACGAGAGATGATCTAGCAAAAAGACGAGCAATGATTCAACAATGGGCTATATCGAATAATGGAATGATGGGAAGAAGTCCAGACTATATGAACACAGTATTAATGGCGTATGCCTCATCTGTGAATTTTTTGAAAGGAAAAGAAAATTGTTTCCCTGAAAATATAATAAAGTTCTATGAATATGCACGTGAAAATGATATATCCATGACACATACATTTATTGATCCACAGGTAAATCGAGCAAAATTTTATTTTGAAGATACCGATGAACCTATTGCAGCTAGAGTGATAAAAAAGAACGATGAGGGTATCATTGTAAAGGGTGCACGACTACTGGCCACACAGGGGGGAATAACAGATGAAATAGTGGTTTTTTCACAAGGTGTCGTTCCGGAAAAAGCGAAAGGGTTTGCTTTCTCTATTCCTAGTGATAGTAAAGGCCTTAAGTTTGTTTGTAGAGATTCATTTGTTGGAGGCGACTCTGCATTTAACTACCCATTAAGTTCACGGTTTGAGGAAATGGATACGATTGTTATTTTCGACAATGTATTGGTTCCATGGGAACGAGTATTTTATTACGATAATGTAGAAGTATCGAACAGTTTCGTAGATTCTAGTTCGTTTCTTCCTTTTACATTGCATCAGGCTCTCTCTAGACAGATTGTTAAAATAGAATTTGTTTTGGGGATTGTCCAGTCCATCATCGACACGATTAATATCGTGGAATACCAGCATGTGCAGGAAAAAGCTTCTGAAATTATTGTCGTATTAGAAACGATGAAAGCCTTGATAATTAAATCAGAAGCTGAAGCCAAAATCGACGAATGGGGATTTATGCGACCAGACCAAATAACACTTCAAATCGCCATCAATTTATTCCCACGAGCTTACCCAAGGTTTACTGAAATCATTCAGCTGTTAGGTGCAAGTGGATTGATGACGATTCCAACAGAAAATACATTTCAATCCAGTATTAGAAAAGATTTAGATCAATATTTACAGGCTAAATCCAGAAACGCAGAGGATCGCATTAAGATTTTCCGTTTAGCATGGGATTTAACAATGAGCTCATTTGGTACACGCGAAACGCTTTATGAACGGTTTTTCTTTGGCGATCCTATTCAACTTTCGAGTAAATTGTATTTTTCCTATGATAAGAACCTGTATGTTAAACGAGTAGAGAATTTTTTGAAGTGACCGATGGTGCCGAATAGTATGCGTACCTAGCTTCCCTGCAATCCCACATGCGAGCAGGTTGATATATAGAAAGGAAAAAATGCTTCATTGGTAGGAAAGAGGCATTTTTTATTATTTCCTTCTATATAAAAGTTGTACATGGGTTATCACCCTTATTTATTGAAATGATGATCGTCCTGCTTATTATTACGGTCTTGCTTTTTATTGCCATCCCTAATGTGGCAATAAAAAGCATTAATGCAAAAGGCTTTGATGCATTTGTGCATATGGTAGCGTACAAAAGCAGGTAATGTAAAAGCATACAAGGGAGCGGACTCACCATAAATCTCTTTTTGGAATGTATGTTCTATTGAGGATAAAAAAAGAAGCCCGTAGGCTTAGTCATCTACTTGTAATACACCCGAATCGTCAATCACAGCTTTTGCTTGTTTAGAAGAGAGCCCTTGTTCTTTTTGCAACCATTCTTGAAGATCAAGATGAAGTGTTTCAAAATGATTGAGTTCACCGGGTCTAGTTTGTTCGCTCAATCCGAAAAGGAATTCTTTATGCAAATGGAGATAGTGAGTTACCTCATTCATATGAATCTCTCCTTTTAATAATTGTATACCCGGTTTTGTACGGTTTATTCATAAAAGAATAAATAAACTAGCATCCCCACGGAAAAACGGGGGGACATCAAACTATAGAGAAGGTTTATACCTACTTTAGAGAATGATGCCCTTTTTTACTGAAATAATGATTGGTATTACCATTCTATTGTTTAATGAAATTCCGAATGTCGCCAAGTAAAGAAAAAATATTAATATAAACGGCTGTTCCGCTTATTTACATATAAACGCATACAAAAACAAGTATCATAGAAGCCTAGCGGAGAGCGGATTCAATTAACGGTGACTTTTTAATGAAATTTCATGATGGAACTGAAACAGATAGACTATGACGGGCAAGCCTTCAGAAGCACGTGTAGCCTATTTTATGCAGAAGGTAGCGTGGAAGATGAAGAAAATGGGGAAACGCCTATAGAGGAAACAAGCTGCCGCTAGATGATCGCTTTGGTTTATAAAGCAAGAACGATCATATGTACATAAAAACTGGTGTTGATTTTCTTATTGAGCTAACGGGGCAGTTATGTTGAATAACACACCAACCAAAAGAACCTATAAATAGGTTCTTTTTTACGAGATATCAACATTATCGTTTAACAGAGCTAAAGAAAAAAGCCCGCCATCATTGGAAGACTTTAGGAATTCCTTTCTATTTTCATAATCCTTTGTTCCAGACGGTCAATCTCTTTGGGTAATGTCGCTAAAAGTTGATAATATAGTTCGGCATTCCAAGGGATATGAGGATAAATGGTACTCATTGATTCAATACCATTATCCTTAAGCATTGCATACCGCTGCCGCGTCTCGATTAATGAGTTTGTTAAATTTTCAAAAAGAGTTGCCATTAGTATTCCCCTTTATCTTTTAAACATAGCGCGATACCATTTTAATTATCGAAGCTACCAAATCATCAGTGTGACCTTGAAATAGGCTGAAATTTAGTGAACTTTGCAGGTGTTCAAATTGGGTCTTTAATTCATCAATTTCGTTAAATTCTGCGGACCAGTGAATAAACGGAATGGCAACAATAAATCTTTCATCTTCCGTTTTGTGTAAAAATACTTCTGCTATTCTATTTCCAGAAATATTAATTTTTTCGAGTGAACATATCATGGACATAGACCTCCTGCTGTGGTGTATGAAAAAAATTATTAATAATTATATAACAATTAAATCTAGTAAATCTAGAAAAAAACTTTCCGAATTTTAGATGAAAGATAAGAAGAGTTCTCATGATTATAATGAGTTAATGCACAGTTCGAATATAAGGAGGGTGAAGTCAGTGAATGAAAAATTATATGTCGTGAAAATAGTCAACACAGAAGACGCTTTGCTCCGCCGTTGGTACAGAAGAAAAGGTGGGGAGTTGATTGTTTGTCGAAAGAACAGCAACGGCATCTTTAGCACTTACAATGATGTAGATGATGCCGTAACAGTTGGATTTATTGAACCGGATTTTTGCGAGGTAATTTCGACTTTTGAAATGGAAGATGATTATTAAACAGTTCGACCAAATAAAACAAAAAAATAGCCAGAGAAGCCCGGGCTATACGTACTGAAGGAGTTTACTTTGAAAAAGTCTGACGCACTAACAGTTTAACCAATTCAGATAAGTTTATACAAATTCTCAGCTTTAAATAAATTCCAGTCACAAGCGGGGCTAATACCCCACCTTTCTTACTGTCTCATATAGAACATATATTTATGAGAAGTAAAAAAAAGCCTATATAGGCTTAATCATCTTCTTCTAATTGTATTGAATTCGTCAATTTCAGGTTGTCCCTGTTCTGGTGAGGGGCCGTGTTCTTTTTGCGACCATTCATAAAAGTCGAGATGAGTCGTTTCGAATTGATCTAGTTCAATGGGTCTAGTTTGTTCGCTCAGTCCGAATAGGTATTCCCTATGTGAATAAGGATATTGGGTTGCCTGATTCATATGAATCTCTCCTTTTTATATGTCTATACCCGAATTTGTACGGTTTATTCATACCGGAAAAACCGAGGGACATCAAACTATAGGGAAGGTTTATACCTGCTTTAGAGATTGATGCCCTTTTTATTGAAAGAATGATTGGTATTACCGTTTTATATGTTTATTGAAATTTCGAATGTCGCCAAGCAAGGCAAAAATATTAATGTAAATGGCTGCTACGCTTATTTACATATAAATGCATGCAAAAGCAGGTATCCTTAAAGCCTAGAGAGGAGCAGATTTAAGTAAAAGCGAATTTCTAGTGAAATTTCATGATGGGACTGAAAAACAATTAAACGTATTTTAACCAGAGTTTAAATAGATTGATTTTTACGATAAAGATAATGAAACAGATAGACCATGACGGGCAAGCCTTCAGAAGCACGTGTAGCCTATTTTATGAAGAAGGTAGTGTAGAAATGAAAAATGGGAAAACGCCTATAGAGGACAAAAGCTGCCGTCAGATGATCACTCTGTTTATAAAGTAGGGACGATCATATGTACATAAAAAATTTTATTGATTTTCTTATTGTACTAACGGGGCAGATTAGTTTAAGAGTCGTGTTTTATTTGTGACTAACAATAGGGCCATTTAATGGAGTAATACCTTGATTCTAAGCGTTGTAAGCAACTAAAACAGAAGGCATTGTAAAACATTTCTTTCTTACCACCAGTTCGAGAACATAGTGCCAACATGCATTAAGTGGATTCCTGCATAACACTCACGTGTTTAGACGGTATTTTTGCTGACAAATGGTAGTTTGTTATAGGATAATGGTGATGTATTTGATGGGCAAAATATTAGGGGAAAAACTCCAAAAAGAAGGAAGTGCTAAACGATGAATTTAGAAATGGTTATGCAGGAGCTTGAAGCCCTTGGCAAGGAACGAACTAAAAAAATATACATATCCAATGGTGCACATGAGCCGCTTTTTGGCGTGACTACAGGCGCTATGAAACCAATCGCAAAGAAAATAAAAATAAGTCAACGTTTAGCTGAAGAGCTTTATGCCACAGGGAACTACGATGCAATGTACTTTGCAGGCATTATTGCAGACCCAAAAGCCATGACTGAGTCGGATTATGATCGGTGGATGGATGCGGCGTATTTTTATATGCTGTCCGATTTTGTAGTGGCCGTAACTTTATCAGAGTCAGATATCGCACAAGAAGTTGCTGATAAATGGATCGCAAGCGGTGAAGAGCTGAGAATGTCAGCGGGCTGGAGTTGCTACTGTTGGCTTTTAGGGAATCGACTAGACGTTGAATTTTCAGAAAGCAAGATTTCCAATTTGCTTGATATTGTGAAAAATACGATTCACGACTCGCCAGAACGAACGAAATCCTCTATGAATAATTTTCTATACACCGTGGGGATTTCATATTTGCCGCTCCATGAAAAGGCAGTCGAGACCGCAAAGGCAATAGGTACAGTAGAAGTCAAACGGGACAAGAAAAAAAGCAGTTTCCTAAATGCTTACGAAAGTATTCAAAAAGTAGTTGATAAAGGAAAGCTTGGTTTTAAACGCAAGTATGTAAGATGTTAAATTTTCCTCGCATCGCGAAACGATCTTCAATTATCCAGAGCATTGATCCAACGAGGGTTTATCGCTATTTTTGTTGAAATTCTTAAACTAACGGGGCAGTTTAGTTGAAGTACAAAACTTGGATATTATTCGACTTTTAAGTCTTACAAGCGCCAAACTGATAAAAAAATAAGGTGGCACCACTTCTGCGATAGCACCTTATGTGTTGGCTAATGCAAAATGGAATTCTTGGAACCCCCGCTACTCTTTAAAAATTTAATAATTTGACCAGTATGAACTGATTTCTTGCCAGTTGTGTCGAATAAAAGCTAAAGTCGGTTCGAGCGGTGTCTGGGTTGCCAGGTGCCTTAAAAAAGGAATTTTATCGTATTCATTGTGATTGATAATCTGTCCTAACGGTGGGTTCAAACGATGGAATCGCGAACCGAGCAGTTGTCGGCTAAAGTGTGTGTTTGACTAAACTTCTCCATCCATAAAGACTGTGATTAGCGGCATACTTATTTCCGCTATCGGGTCTAACACTGCCCCACTGCCTAATACCGAACTCGCGAGTATCACCGCTAATTTTGTATGGCTGTAGTCCAGTTCCAAACGACAGCAATGCAATATCTTCGAGTTTTTTCCCTCCGTGTTTTTCGTCTATCGCAAATGAGATACCCGTAATACTGGGGTTATTGGCGAATACCCCGCCATCAATGTGTCGATGGACGGAGGGGAAATAAATCGGTGCTGCGCTGGTATAAAGGGCGACATCAATGACTCTCGTATTGCCCGTTGGAGAACCCGGAAAGTTGTGATAAAAAACAGGTCCCCAACGTCCACCTTCTGATCCGATGACCTCAAAGGACGGTATGAGAACTCGCCTTTTCAAGTATTTTAAACGCGGATTTTCAGGGGATAGTTCCCAAAGTCTCTTCTTTAAGTTTCTATTAAAATGCATCGGTCTGTTAAATGCTGAAGGGTCTTGTATATCCGTGGCGATGGAACGAGCAGAGAAATACATATTGTGCATAATCTGTTGCGGCGTTTTGCCGCTTCCCAGCCCCAATGCAATAACCCCACCTTAATTCTCTTGAATAAGTGAGATTATATGGTAAGTTTAAGATGGGGAAAAATTGATTTTTAAAAGGGGAAATCCTATTGAAAACTATCCAAAAGATGTATGACCATTTAAATTGGGCTAATCGACGTATTCTTGAAACATTGCAAAGTATTGAAGATGAAAATCAAGAGGTGAATCGTTTATTTTCCCATATACTATTCGGAGAAAGAATATGGATAACTAGATTACAAGGAATGGACAGCTCACGACTGCCCATCTGGTCAAATGTCGATATTGAAGTCTGTGCAGAACTTGTTAGGCAAAATGAAGAGAGCTTCACAGCGTTTCTTACTAATTTAGTAAATGCTGACCTAGATAAATTAATATTCTACACAAATAATAAAGGAACAGAGTTTAAGAATTCTGTACGGGATGTTTTAACTCATGTAGCATTGCATGGTCAATATCATCGAGGACAGATTAACTCACGACTTCGAGCAGATGGTATTGAACCAGTTAATATGGACTTTATTACATTCGTGAGATAGATGTATTCAGGGTAGTCTTGTTCAATACTTAGTTTATGATATGCGTTTATGTTCCACTAACGGGGTGCGTTTCTACAATAAGTAGAGACGCTTTTTTTACTAACGGAGCAGTTTAGTTTAACAAGGAATTAAGGAGGAATTAATTAAGGTATTATGGAACTGTGAAAAGGGGTAAGAGACGATGTGGAAGTTGATCTTTTAAAAGAAGCAACGGAGTATATTAAAGCGAGAGTCAGAATAATAAGGGAGCAGTCGCTCTAGCATAACCAATAAGGAAAAGCCGTATCAGTTATAGTTATTATACTGGTACGGCTTTTTATCTGTTTGGTAAAAGAGATAATAAAACTCTGCTAATCAAATAATGCAAAAAATTTTGCCCAACCTATGCAAATTGCAATCCTCATTTGCTATAAATAACTCATAATAAGTCGTAGCGTAGAACCATTATTTTTCCAACCCATATCTTAAAGCAGGTTTATAATGAAAATAGAAAGTTCTAACCAGTTTTGTAATACAAAGATGATGTTAATCATAATGACCTAATCAAAGGAGTTGAATGGAGAGCAAAATGGAAAAAATATTAATGAAGTATATGACTAGGTTTACAACACTAAGCGCGGAAGAACAACAAGCAATCGTTGAAGAGATACAAATTGAAGAATATACAAAAGGAACAACACTCCTTAGACAAGGAGATGTTCCAACTAAATGTTATTTCGTTTTGAAGGGATGTGTTAGGCAGTACTCTATAGATGAAATGGGAAAAGAGAACACATCCAATTTTTACACAGAGGAACAAGCGATTTCGAATTTCACTCATCATAAACAGGATAAGTCTTCCGTGTACTATTTAACTTGTTTAGAAGACTGTACCTTGGTCGTTGGTGACCTTGGCACCGAAAGGGACATGTATAACAAATACTCACAATTAGAAACAATGACACGTAAGATGATTGAGTACAACTTTGGTGAAGTACAAGATGAATTGGCTTCATTTATTGCATCTACACCAGAAGAACGCTATAAAGCACTATTACAGAAACGACCTCATTTAGTCGATCGTGTACCCCAACATCAATTGGCGAGTTATCTTGGTATTACCCCAGAGTCATTAAGTAGAATTAAGAAGCGAATCAATAAAGATAAATTTTAGGAAGTTGTTATACATCTTTAGGGACTTTTCCTCCTCTGAACAGTAGCCATATCCCAAAGCCTAATTCTCCTACAATCATTGGCACATTAAATACACTGTTAAGAATTGAAATTATCGTATCATATTGTGAAAGAAGCGTGTTAAATAAGTGAATGAAAATATAGCCTACTGAAGCGAGCAATAATAAGATACTAAAGACTTTAGGTATGCTATCTGATTTGAAAATCAAATAGCCCACAATGAAGAGATGCCCGCCAAAAATGATCAAACCTATAGACCAAATAGATTCAAATGCTTCAAGAAACAGCATCATATATACCTGAAGTTGATCGATTTGAAATGATGATAAAAAGTCTGTACTTTTCGAGAGAAGCAATACAAAGATCAAATTCAATATAGCAATTCCAAATATAGTGGAATAGATAAGGCGGAGCCATGCACCGAGCAATGAAAGGCTTTTATTAATTGGCTTCAGGAAGATATAGAAAGCCCAAGCGACCACTATATCAGTGATCAGGATGATGATCCAACCAAAGATTTCAGCTTTAAAAAGTATCTGTGATGATTGAATGTTATTATAGGTAGCGCTGGCATCCCCTTGCACCACGAGGCTTCCATGGACAAAGCCATAGGAAAAAGATGCAGCAAGTGTCATGATGATAAGTGATGTGCCAGCAATCAGAGCAAACTTCCGTTGATACGATTGTTCTTTTACTAAGGTAGTAGACATAAGAAAACCTCCTACAATACATTGTTGGTTTTCATTTTAATAATAAGATTATGGGTGGTCATTGACTTAAATCAAGAGTGCAAATTATTTTTAAATTTACACTTATATATAGTGATTGGTGCGGTGAACCGTATCATAAGTAAATGAGGTTTTTGTATTAGATAGAGAAAAATGGGCTGTTCCTAAAGGTTGTAATTATTTGATGTTTAGAGACAGCCTTATTTTGAATACTTAGAACTTGTGATCTGATTTTTTCTTTTGGATCCCGACAAAAAATACTGACAATCCTGACTTTTTTCATCTATTTCTGTATTTTGATTTAATCTATTAACACTGTCGATACGCTAAATTCCTTCATTGATTTGCCTGTATTTGAATGCATTTCATTATTGAGCTCGGTTACTGTATTTGAAAAAATAGGACTTTAGCGATGACTGTTTGTTCCATAAACGACAATGAACAAGGACTGCCAACAATTGGTGGTCCTTGTTTTTGAATTCTAATGTTACTCGCTATTAAAGTAGAATGGTTATTGTGTGAAAATTTATAATTTTTAAACAATTATATTACATTCCGTTTACATTTAGATTTTATAATGAATAAGGAAACACATTGGTACTAGTTATCTCCTGTCAACGTTGGCGTCAATGTAACTACTGTGTAGCCAATATATTATTTAGGAGGAAAGATAATGAATCTGGTACTTAAAAAGAAATGGATGATCATCCTGATCATCTGCGCTTTGTTGTTATCCATGCTTTGGGTATTCACAAGCATGAAAAACAACAACGCCAAAGCTGCAACCACATCGTTCCGCTTTGTAGTTATGGGTGACAGCCGAGGATCAACGGACGGCATCAACAGCAGTACATTGCATTCGTTGCTGCAAAAGGTAAAAGGACTGTCTACACAACCTTCTTTCATTATGTTTACGGGTGACCAAGTACAGGGCGGTTCCGATGTCGGCACAGAATTAACGGATTGGAAAGCGATTGTAGACGATTACTATCCAATCAACCAGTACTACCCTTCTTTAGGAAATCATGAAAATGACGAAACGATTTTTAGTAATGCGTTTACTCATTTGCCGACAGGACAATTGTCTGGCTATCAAAGAACATCGTATTATTTTGACTATGGGAATGCTCGTTTTATTACACTGAACTCCAACCGCAAAGATGCTAACGGCAAGTACGTCGTTGATGCCAACCAACGCGCTTGGCTTGAGAGCGTGCTGCAAAATAACGGTAAAACTCATACCTTTGTACAGTTCCACGTTCCGGCTTATCCGATCGGAGCGCACTACGGAGCTTCCCTTGATGCAAATCCAGCTCAACGCGATGCACTTTGGGATATTTTCGACAAATATAATGTGACAGCTGTATTAGTAGGGCACGAACACAACTATAACCGCCGTGCAATCGACAGCACTTTTAATGGCAACGGTTATACATTTGAAAATTCAATTAATCAGGTGACTATCGGCGGAGGCGGCGCACCGCTTTCTTCTACGAACAGCAATTCAACAAACGTAGTTGTTGGACCAGTAGCAAAGTATAGTTATATGGTTGTGGATATCGCGGATGAGATAGCAACCTTTAAAGTTTATGATGTTAATAATGTCCAAATTGATTCTTTCACGGTAAATAGCAACGGTTCGACACCTCCTCCGGCATCGAATTCAAAATCGTTCCAAAATGGAGTGTTGCCTACAACATCTTATGCAGGCAGCTTGGATACTTATATTTCCCAAAACGCGCCGACTACAAATTATGGAAATGCAACAACCCTTCTTGTGGATGGAGACGAGCCTAGCGCCAGCTCGAAGGATGTATCGTCCATTCTGAAATGGGATGTTTCAGCCATTCCTGCAGGAAGCACGGTGACTTCGGCCAACATTACGCTAAATGTGGTTGACCCGAGTACCCAAACATACGAGTTGTATGAAATGAAACGCAACTGGTCGGAAAGCTCTGCGACATGGAATCAATATGCATCTGGATCCAATTGGGCTACTGCAGGAGCGAATGGGTCCACTGACAGAGGGACGACAGTGCGCGGTACAATTACAGCAAGTGCAAACGGAGCCTATACGATCAATTTGAACACGGCAGGTATTGCCCTTGTTCAATCCTGGATCAATAATCCGTCAGCTAACAACGGAATGATTTTGATGGATGGTGCCAATTCTAACGGACTTGACTTTTCTTCAAGCGAAGCGTCGACAACAAGTCAGCGACCAAAGCTCACAGTAAATTATTAAATCCAAAAATTTATAAAGGCGATGACAAAACCTATGAAGCCTATTTTTAATTCGCGTGATTTGGCGATAACGCAGGCGTGCGTTGCCGCCTTTTTTTTTCTTTTGATTCCTTTATTTAATCTAATGGGAATCAGTTCCTACACACTAGCCAGCGTTCTTCACGGATTAGGTGCAACCATGACGGTTATAATCAGCTGTTACAGCCTCCATCAAGTATATCCGCTCCTTCGGGGAAAAAAAGGGTCGGCGGCTAAGCTAGAATTAACGCTATGGTTAACTAATGTTCTTGTCCTTGCGACAATTATTACGGCGAACTGGCTCTATATCGGTTATCGCGCGCCGGACAGTGGGCAGCAGTGGCTTTTACACCATAATCCGCTAGGGCATACGGTGATGATGGAGTTTAAAGAATTCGTCTCTTTATTCCCGCTTCCGTTAGGCGTTGCTTCTGCTTGGATACTGCGCCGTTTTCGTGATCAGCTAAGTGAAGATAGGGGCTTCGCCTCCGTTATAGCCATACTCGTGACGCTCATGTGGATCTGTTTAATGATCGGATTTGTACTTGGCATCGGTTTAGCGAAATTACGGATGGTTTAATTAAAGGAGAACAATGGTCATGGATAAAAAACAAAGAAACACAGGGGAAATTGCGGCCGCACTTCTTGCTATATGCATTGGTTTAATAAGTATGATAGCAAGTCATATATGGAGTGTGGTTGACCAAATCAACTCTCATTTGATACTGCTGAAAATCGGATCCTGGATGCCGGGATGGTGGGGCATCGGGCCCTACGCAGGGAAAGAAACGGTTGGTCTCGTGCTTTGGATTGCAAGCTGGTTCGTTCTTCATTTTATATTCAAACGTACTAACGTATCTTTAAAAGGATGGACATATGGTTTTATTATTATGTTTTCAATAATTATCATCTTTACATGGCCGCCTGTATATCATGCTATTTGGGGTTGGCTTCCGACGCTGCCATTTTAAACGATGGGATACATTAAAGAGGTTAGGAGTCTTGCCGGTGTCCTTTTTTAAAAAATATAAACTGTCTTCTATGATGCTATTGATGTTAGTCATTATTGCCAGCCCTTTATTTTTGACTAACCTTCCCAAGGAAGGTTCATTAAGTAAAAATACCCCTGAACAAACGGCGTTTCGATTCGGATATATGCTCGATTCGCCAGATCAGGTAAACATTAAGGAATGGTTGGATAAAAACAAGAGCGTTCCTTTTATCGCAGGAGCGGATCGTTTATTTGACAAAAATTTAACCGTGCCCTTGTCAAACTTTTATCCTGTTTTCGACGGTTCTTCTTCGCTGGAGCAATTTAATGCCGTTTATCCTTACCTTCCGTCAGATGCCATTGAAAATTTCGGGAGGTCTGTTTACACGATAGATTATGCGAATACCCGTTTTTTGTTTTTACATGATAAAGCTATCTTAGATTCTAACCATGCAGGCTTAAACTGGGTACAACAAACGGTCATAACAAATAAACAACAGCACTCTGTCGTCTTCATCAATAAAGCCCCGACGTTTCTGTCTTTCTGGGAAACGATGCGTAATTTGAATGTGAATCTCGTCATAACCGAGGATGAAGTATTTGCCCCTGTACACCTAATTGCTCAAGAGCCGTCGGAATTGGGTTTAGGAAAACATCCGGATTGGAGGGTATGGAAGCCGGCGGTGCAATTTACGGATACACAAATGCTTGTGATGGAAGGAGAAGGGGAACGATTGAGCGTGAAAGCCGTTGATCGTCAGGGACATCCACTTGATCAGCTAGAGGAGGATGTTACTTCGTTTGAACTTAATGCAAACGAAAATATGCCGACACTAGTAGGTATGAAATCCGTTTGGCGTTATCATCCCGGCGGGAATGATATACACAACACGCTTCCTGAAGGATATGACATAACAGGGGAGAATCCGATCACCAAAAGGCTGACTGTACCACCGGAAGATTGGCGGAGTTCTCAGTATAACGATTCCAGTTGGAGTTTAGGCCAAGCGCCGTTAGGGCATACGAAAGACAATGAAATGAAACGAGTAATCCATAAAACGTTGCCGGTTATTGCGGAGTCGCCAACATATTATTTTCGTAAATCGTTTGTTATTAACGAGGATCCGCACCAATTTACAAAACTGCTTCTTCATATGACATATGAGGATGGATACGTTGTATACCTCAACGGAGAAGAGGTTTCCCGTGATGGGATTCGAACGGGATTATTGATGCATTCATCGTTAGCATTTCATAACGAACCTGCTATTTATCAAAGCAAAGATTTAAAGAACCATATTCCCAAGCTTATTAAAGGTACAAACGTCATTGCTGTTGAAGTTCATCGCAGCCATCCCAAATCGCCTAATTTGCTATTTGATTTAAGCCTATCGTATGAAAAATAATGAGGATGAGAAGAAATGAGGTGAACGAGTCATGCGGAAAATCGGTCTGTCAAGATGGACGATGATATTGCTGCTTAGTGGCTGCAGCTATGCCAATGAACCGAACCAATTGCCATTAATTGCTTCGATTACGACAACGAATCAGCATCTTATTATTCAAAATGGAGATCCTATCGTATGGAAAAATGCGACGATCACTATTGATGATCGTTATACATATCATGCAGAACTGATTCCCAGGGGGAGTGAGAGTATTCCATATACAAGCTTTATCGATGAAGACGGACAGGCTTTTCATCCTGGACTTTTAAAAATTCGTGAAGTGAAAATTCACGTTCCTAACTTTGCCGATGATAAAGACGGTACATTTAAGTGGTGACCTTACGTAAAATAATGCATAGTGAGAAGTTAATTCAAAGTTAATCAAGAACAGCGAGTAATTTAAAATCGCTGTTCTTTTTTGAGGGTGTTCGGCATGGGAGCTATCTTTATAGTTTAAGGTCCCTAATGGTAAAGGCAGTAGTAACCATAAGACAAAGGTGTACACCGTGAAATGGAATCTGAAGGAAGTCCAAGGCAAATCTCCAGTCAGAGTATCTTGATTGATAGTGTCTCGAAATATAAATATAACTACGAAGTTATTAACGTCAATCGATAAGAAACTAATGTGTAAAGAACTAAATGATATTTCTTTCGTTTTTTCTAAGGTGGCAGGAAACTCAACTACAGCAAATCGATTGTTTAGTTTTGTATACTTAACCATTTAGATGCTCCTCTCACTAGTGCCTAGTTCATAAAACTCATGAAAATAATACCGTTTAATATGTAAAAAATAATATACGCATTTGCGTGTTTATTTTATTTTAAGCCGTGCTGCTTCAATACTTCCCAAATCTGCCGCATTTCCTCCAGCAAAGCTATTCTGACGTGAGAACGAATTGATTCAGGAGTTAATGTTAGTTGAAAAACTTGAGCAGAATCGAATCCTTTTCAGAGGGTGTGAAAGAAGAAATGGAGAGTATTAAAGAGAGCTAGAACAATAAAAGAACAGCTGCTCAAGCGTAACAAATGAATAAAAGCCGTATCAGTTAGTATACTGGTACGGTTTTTTATAATGGAAGTAAATATTTTTGGCGGAGATTTGAAACTTTAGATTAAGGATCTGTAGAGAATAGTGTTAATTTTTTTATTGAACTAACGGAGCAGGTTAGTACAAGAAGAGGATAATTAAAGCAGGAGAATTCATTGATGAATTCTCCTGCTTTTTTGTTTCTATTTTGCAATTCAAAAAAGACTTGTTATTATTTTTACTGGCCATTTTTTCTACGAACTGTTATTGTTTCTCCCCCAATACCCCAATTATCGGTATTAACCTCATCGATTACCACAACGGTTGTATTAGGGTTTTTACCTAGTACATCCACAAGTAACTGTGTTGCACCTTTAATAAGTAACGCCTTTTTTTCTGGAGTAACATTTTCATTTGTGATTTTTATATTTACATATGGCATAATAATGAACCTCTTTCCATTTTTATAGTTTTTTATAATTAATTGGCAAATGATCTGGGTTTAGTTTCTTCTCAAATTTAATTCCATTTACGAGTAAGCATGTGCCGACTATTACTACGCTTGCTGCTCCTATCAAAGCAGCATTATAATCGTGGGTGAATGAAGACAAGACTCCAGCAATTGTTGGTCCAATCATTTGGCCAATAGCATAAGTAGCCGTAAGATAGCCAATTATTCGACTGCTGTTAGATGGACTCATTTGGCGAGCCAGTGTTGTAGCAAGTGTAGTGATCCCCATAAAGGTAGCTCCAAATAATCCTGCACTTATAAATAAACTTGTTTGAGACATCC
The DNA here is from genome assembly GCF_057814295.1 of Domibacillus sp. F004. Taxonomy (NCBI): domain Bacteria; kingdom Bacillati; phylum Bacillota; class Bacilli; order Caryophanales; family Bacillaceae; genus Domibacillus; species Domibacillus sp. F004. The sequence goes on along the minus strand of NZ_JBVATB010000013.1, from coordinate 2,116 downwards.
AGAAGACAGGCATCGCTATACCGAGGGATTGCAAAGCCATTGCAAACATTAGTGACTTAACGAATCCCCATTTTTTAGCAAGTGATGACCAGATGATACAAGATGGAATCGCAGCCACCCCCGCCACCATCCAAACTAAGGCAGGATCTGTACTAAAGGTTGAGGTCTTTTCAGCAATCGATACGATAAATGTACCTGTGACAATATAACCTAACCCTTCCAGTCCATATGCTGCAATTAACCAAGGAAGCCATTTGACGGGAGGTAAATATGTAAGAACTTCCTGTGTATCCTTTTTTGTCATATTGTTTTGGGAATCTTTGAGCCACATCCATACGAAGATAGCAAGGATTGCGCTAACAATGGCTAGACCTAGCCATGCTCCTTCCCAATAAAATAAATGGTTCAAACTCGGAATAATTAGACTAGACAAAAAGATTCCAAATCCCACCCCTGCATAGAATAAACCTGACCAATGTGTTTTACCATTGGCTGCAAGTTTATCTAAGACAATACTCGAAGCTAAAACAAAGATAAAGGCACTTGAAATACCTGAAATAAAACGGATTACAAGCATAAGTAAGTAAGAGTGAGATAGACCCATACCCAACGTAGTTAAAACGCTAACCATGAGACTTATCCTCAAATAAAAGGTTTTGTGTTTTTTCAAGGGAAGAACTCCTGCTAAAATGGCTCCAAGGAAATAGCCTGCGTAATTGCTTGAAGCTAGGTATCCCGCAACCACATCTGAAAAAGAAAGAGCATTTTGCATAAGTGGCAGAATTGGAGTATAGGCAAATCTTCCGATCCCCATTGCTATCATTAATGAAAAGATTCCACCTATCAAAAATAGATAAGGATATTTGTTCAATCCTTCACCTCCTTCGACTAAAATTATTAATATATTTATCTTAGCAGTTTTTTGCTATATGGTATAATACACAAAACAGATGTGGACCATCTGTTATTCAGATGGCAAGAGGGAGAAAGAGGAGACTACCATGGATTTGCAAGCATTAAGAATTTTTCAATTAGTAGCTGAATTAGGGAGTATTTCTCAAGCAGCAAGAGAGCTAAACTATGCACAATCAAATATCACGACAAAAATTCAGCAATTGGAAACTGATCTTCAAACTACGTTATTCTACCGCCATAATCGAGGTACGACTCTAACTGACAAAGGACAAGTGTTATTATCATATGCTGACGAAATATTTCAATTGTTAGAAGAGGTAAGAAAAGTGATGTGTGATGATCAAATACCAAAAGGTCCTTTAACGATAGGATCTATGGAAACAACTATTGCTGTTCGTTTGCCAGCGCTGCTTTCAAAATACCATCAAGAAAATCCTGCTGTTGATCTCACTATAAAAGCAGGTCCCACTGAACAAAATGTCCATGATGTTTTGCAGTTTAATCTTGATGGGGCCTTTGTGGCTGGTCCTATCGAACATCCTGACCTTGCTTATGAGACAGTAATAGAAGAGGAGTTAGTGCTTGTAACCAATTCAATCCATCCTCCTATTTCTTCTATAAAAGAAATACAAAATCGAACGGTGTTAGTATTCCGTAGAGGCTGTTCGTATCGAGCAAGATTAGAGGATTGGTTACATCATGAGGGAGTGATTCCAGAAAAAACAATGGAATTTGGAACACTTGACGGAATCATCGGCTGTGTATCTGCAGGGCTAGGTATAAGTTTGCTTCCTCGCAGCGTGATAACGAAACATATACAATCAGGACAACTTAGAATGCATTCTATCCCAAAACGTTTTGGAAAAGTTAAAACAATCTTCATTTACCGTAAAGATAAATATAAGTCTACTTCTTTGATTCAATTTATAGACATGTTATCTAATCCCACGGGGTTAGAAGTGATATAACTTTAGTTCAGATAGGTAGCTATATTAGAAACTACAAAGGTTGTGAAGAAGTATACTTAAACTAACGGGTGCGTTAGTTCAAGAAGACATCCAAAAAAGACCGATTTTGGACTTACCCCTGTCAAGTAGACAGCTCTAAAAAGACTATGCAGCCATTGTGATTCGATATTCTATCGGAGCTCGGTGGCTAAGTCGTTTTTGGAAACGTTTATAGTTATAATAATAAATATAAT
>NZ_JBVATB010000012.1:0-46239 GCF_057814295.1 Domibacillus sp. F004 | reverse complement strand
AGAAATGCGCAAGTCGGCCGCTCAGGCCCGGCAGGCATAAGACAGACCGCTGTCGTGACGTTCTTTGTCACAGAAGCGTGATGGCTTATGACCGAGGGGACTGGCCGACTGGAGCTGGACAACACAAAATAACACTTGGTGTAACACGGATCATACGACACGCTTCTATCCAGTTTTGAAAGAACAGGCTTCTTTCCAATTTTATAGTCAGGTGGCATTAGCGAAGAGGTCACACCCGTTCCCATCCCGAACACGGCAGTTAAGCTCTTCAGCGCCGATGGTAGTTGGGGGTTTCCCCCTGTGAGAGCAGGACGCCGCCTGGCAAAATCTAGTGTAAAAGGAGATGACAAAAAGTCATCTCCTTTTTTCTATATAAAAGATGAAAGGATGGAACAAAATGTATATCGATCAAACAAAAACACCTCTTGTGGAAGCATTGAAACAGCATAAGAAGAAGAACTCTGTTTCTTTTCATGTTCCGGGACACAAAAATGGACAGCTTTCATCTTTTTTGGATCTTTCCTATGATGTGACAGAGTTAAGTGGTCTAGATGATCTTCATGCCTCTGAAGGGTGTATTCAAGATGCAGAAAATTTATTAAGCGATTTTTATCAAACAAACGAAAGTAAATTTCTTGTAAACGGAAGCACAGTTGGTAATCTTGCCATGATCCTTGGTTCTCTTTTGGAAGGAGATCGCGTATTTGTCCAGCGTAACTGTCACAAGTCTATATTAAATGCTTTAAAGATGGCCAAAGCTGAGCCCGTTTTTTTAGCACCTGAATATGATGAACATTCAAAAACAGTTGTCTTATTTTCCCCTGAGACATTAAAAGAGGCCTATCGGCAATACACGAATGTTAAAGCTGTTATTTTTACGTATCCTTCTTACTACGGGATGGCGGGTGCGTTCGAGAAGCTGGCTATGATTGCCAAAAATAATGGTTCCATTGTCCTTGTAGATGAAGCGCATGGGGCTCATTTTGTTTTACCTTATGAAGGCATCCCGGAAAGTGCACTTTATTTGGGAGCAGATATCGTGGTGCAGTCGGCCCATAAAATGCTGCCAGCGATGACAATGGGATCGTATTTTCATATTCAATCCAGTGATATAGATCGGGATAAGGTCATGTTTTATTTGCATGCATTGCAATCAAGCAGTCCTTCGTATCCCATTATGGCGTCGCTTGATGCGGCCAGAGCTTATACAGCTAGTTATAGAGAATGTGATCATCATTATTCGATACAGGTAGTAAACAGGATAAGAACAGTGTTGGAGTCAAAAGGGTGCTTATGCGTAAAGTCAGATGATCCATATAAACTTCTTATACGGGCCGATAACCTTTCTGGATATGAAATACAGATGTTGTTTGAGCAGGCGGGATTATATCCAGAAATGGCTGATCCTTTTCAAGTGTTGCTCGTTTTTCCACTTTTAAAAGAACGACAGATGACATTTGAAGCGGAGGCTTTACTAAAACTGCGTTCTTTTCATTTGAAAAAAGGAAGAGAGAGAGAGCATTTTCACGAAGTTAAAAAAACAAAGGGTGTGTCGACCCTTACATTACCGTATAATGAGCATAATAAATATAACAAAGAATTCATTCCCTTTCATGAAGCAAGAGGTCAGATTGCGGGGGAAATGATTATTCCGTATCCACCGGGCATTCCTTTAATTATGGAAGGGGAACGAATTTTAAATGAACATATAGAATCACTTGAATGGATGTTAAAAAGTGGGAGCCATTTTCATGGTGGAAGCAGCTTAAAAGAAAGACAGATTGCTGTTTTTCGCGGGGAGGGATAAACGATGAAAAAAGGAATATTTATTTCCATAGAAGGGCCTGAAGGGGCAGGGAAAACAACTGTGTTAGAACGAATTGTTCAGGAACTGAAAAATAGTGGAAAAGACGTTGTCCAAACACGTGAACCTGGTGGAATTGCGATTGCAGAGCAAATTCGATCGGTCATTCTAAATAAAGAAAACACTAAAATGGATGCACGGACAGAGGCACTTTTATATGCAGCAGCACGCCGTCAGCATCTTGTTGAAAAAGTAATACCAGCAATTGAACGTGGAGCAATTGTTCTTTGTGACCGATTCATTGACAGCTCACTTGCTTACCAAGGACACGCGAGAGGGCTTGGGATAGACGAAGTAGCCTCTATGAATGCATTTGCGACAGAAGGTATGATGCCAGAGTTGACCCTGTTATTTGATGTGAGTCCAGAAGTGGGTCTTGCGAGAATCCATCGGCATGAAGGGCGAGAAGTGAATCGTCTTGATTTAGAAGGACTTAACTTTCATGAAAAGGTAAGGGAGGGATATTTATTGCTGGCGAAGCAAGATCCCGGGCGGATTATGGTGATTGATGCAGAGAAAGAGAAGGAATCTGTTTTTCAAGCCGCACTCGCAATAATTAAAAAAGTGTTGCTTTAAAGCTTTTGATATAATGAGAGAAATCCTATTAGGGGGATATGGGATGAAATTAATTATAGCTGTTGTACAAGATCAGGATAGCAGTAAATTGTCTCATATATTAATTGAACATGATTTTCGTGCGACGAAGCTTGCATCTACAGGGGGGTTTTTAAAAGCAGGAAACACAACATTTATGATTGGGATAGAGGATGAACGACTTCATGAAGCGCTTGATATTATAAAAAAAAATTGTCAGTCACGTGATCAGGCAGCACCGCCACTTTCACCGCTCAGTGGTAATGTAGATGCGTATGTACCTTATCCGGTAGAAGTACCGGTGGGCGGGGCAACGGTGTTTGTGCTTCCTATTGAGCAATTTCATCAATTTTAAAAGGGTGTGGATTACGTGTCTAAATTGTGGGAAGAGATAACGGCTCGTCAACCAACTGTCATGCGGATGATTGAAAATAGTATTCTGAAAGATCGGATAACCCATGCGTATTTGTTAGAAGGCGATCCTGGCACGGGAAAAAAAGAAGCTGCACTTTTATTTGCAAAAAGTTTATTTTGCTTGAATCCCGAAAAAAAACTAATACCATGTGAATCATGTTTGAATTGCCGGCGTATTGATCACGGCAACCATCCGGATATTCATGTAGTTGAACCAGACGGGCTGTCAATCAAAAAAGAGCAAATTTATTATTTGCAGCAGGAATTTACAAAAACGGGTGTTGAGTCAAACCGGAAAGTATATATTGTTAACCAAGCTGATAAAATGACAGCAAGTGCTGCCAACAGCTTGCTGAAATTTTTGGAAGAGCCGTCTTCAGATACGGTCGCTTTTTTAATAACGGAGCAGAGCAGCCGAATGTTGCCAACAATTATATCAAGATGCCAGCAGTTATCGTTTCGGCCGATTAATGATGTTCAGTTAAAAGAACGTCTTATCGAAGAAGAAGTACCGGTTTCAATAGCGTCGCTTGTATGTAAAATAACAAATCATCTTGACAAAGCGCGTGAGTTATCACAGGATGAGTGGTTTGCACAGGCACGTTCAATAGTGTTAAAATTGTACGAAGGCCTTAAATCTGGAGGACTGACAAGTCTTGTTCAGTTATCGGAGGACTTTCATTCGCATTTTAAAGAGAAAGAACAGATCAGTCTTGCCCTTGATCTTTTTGTTCTTATTCATAGGGATTTGCTTTCCATTATGACTGGAGAAGAATACAGTCTTGCATTTCCTGATCAGCTCGCTTCCTTCAGACAGGATGCATTGCTTTTAACAGCTGAAGCGCTTGCAGACCGTCTTAGTATTATTTTAGAAGCGAAGCGCAGAATTAACAATAATATGAACCAGCAGCTGCTTATGGAACAGCTTTTGTTAAAGGTACAGGGAGGACATGCCTTTGTGTAATGTAGTAGGTATACGCTTTAAACAAGCGGGAAAAATATATTATTTTGATCCAGGAGAACTTGGCATTCAAAAAGAAGATCACGTTATCGTTGAAACCGCACGAGGCGTTGAATATGGTCATGTTGTCGTCGGACCGAAAGATGTTGATGAAAGCGATGTCGTCTTGCCTCTCAAAAAAGTTATTCGAACAGCCGATCAAAAAGATCGTCTTGCTGTTCAAGAAAATAGTGAAGCAGCAATGGCGGCATTTGCGACATGTGTTGATAAAATTAATGAGCACAAGTTAGACATGAAGCTTGTCGATGTAGAGTATACGTTTGACCGCAATAAAGTGATTTTTTATTTTACAGCGGATGGACGAGTTGATTTTCGTGAGCTAGTCAAAGATTTGGCATCTATTTTTAGAACTCGGATCGAGCTTCGTCAAATAGGTGTCCGGGATGAAGCAAAAATGCTTGGGGGAATTGGGCCATGTGGTCGAATGCTTTGCTGTTCGACATTTCTTGGTGATTTTGAGCCCGTATCGATTAAAATGGCAAAAGATCAAAACTTGTCATTAAACCCTGCTAAGATTTCTGGATTGTGCGGCCGTCTTATGTGCTGTTTGAAGTACGAAAATGATGAATATGAAGCGGCACGCCGTGAATTACCAGATGTCGGACAAAAAGTACAGACGCCAAGCGGTTATGGGAAAGTAACCGGTTTGAATATTTTAGAGCGGCTCGTACAAGTGCATATACCGGAATTAGAACGGACGCTTGAGTTCTCATCTGATGAACTTGGAAAAGAAGGAGCCGTTTCTGTGAAAGCAGGTGACTAATACGGTGAGAAATTTAGATAAAAAGGCGATCTTTGATTCCGTTAGTCATATGGAATTGCAAATTGGCGAGCTTTATCAACAGCTTGGCGAAGTAAGGATGCAACTTGCTGAAATATTGGAAGAGAACAATTCGTTAAAGATTGAAAATGATCATTTACGACGCAGGCTTGAAGAATTAGAACGCGGTCATGGACGAAAAGCATTGGGGGCAGAAAATGTTCAAGCACGGGGAGCGGACATTGGAGAAGGCTACGATAATCTAGCTCGTCTTTATCAGGAAGGATTCCACATTTGCAGTGTGCATTTTGGAAGTCCTCGTAAAGATGAAGACTGTCTGTTTTGTTTATCATTTTTAAATAAAAAATAATGACGATTTTTTGCCTTCCTTTCTAGAGGAAGGTTCTTTTGTGCAAAAGGAGTGATACGTATGACAAAATTAAAGGAAGATGAGCGGCTCGATTATCTGTTGGCCGAAGAGCTCCGTATTATTCAAAGTCCGACCGTCTTTTCATTTTCGCTTGATGCGGTGCTGTTGGCACGATTTGCATCTGTTCCGAAGACGCGTGGCTCGATTATTGATCTATGTTCTGGCAATGGGGTTATCCCATTGCTAATGTCTGCAAAAACAAGTGTATCAATTACTGGTGTCGAAATACAGGAAAGACTTTTTGATATGGCTATCCGCAGTGTGCAGTACAATAAATTGGATGATCAAATTAAGATGGTAAACGGTGACCTAAAGAATGCACCGGAGCTGCTTGGGGTTGGGAAACATACGCTCATTACGTGCAATCCACCATATTTTTTAACACCTTCTGACAGAGAATTAAACATGAATGAATATGTTGCTATTGCTCGCCACGAAATTAAGTGCACGCTTGAAGATTGTATTCTTTCAGCCTCAAGATTGTTAAAGCAAGGTGGAAAAGCGGCGTTTGTGCATCGCCCTGGCAGGCTCTTAGACATCTTAACCTTGATGAGAAAATACCGTATAGAACCGAAACGGCTTCGCTTTGTTTACCCAAAGCATGGAAAAGAAGCAAACACTGTTCTCGTGGAAGGCATAAAAGATGGTGCACCAGATTTGAAAATTTTAATGCCCCTTTACGTGTACGATGAAAAGGGCGAGTATACTGAGGAAGTGAGGGTACTGTTATATGGGGACGAACCACCATTTTTACGTCGTTAAGTGCCATGACGGTTCACTTTATGCAGGGTATACGAATGATTTGGAAAAAAGAATGAGCGTTCACAACGCCGGTAAAGGGGCAAAGTATACGAGAGCCCGTCTGCCGGTTACGCTTATTCATAGTGAATTGCTGGAAACGAAGCAAGAGGCAATGCGCGCAGAATATGCGTTTAAACAGCTTTCTCGCATGAAAAAGATTAATTATTTGCTGAAAAGGGGTGTGGTCGTTGTTGAAAGCACAAAAAAGCTTTACGAATGAAGAGATAGAAGGCTTTTTATATCTTGTGCCAGTGCCAATTGGCAATCTCGAGGATATAACTGTGAGGGCAATCCGTATTATGAAAGAAGCGGATGTCATTGCTGCAGAAGATACACGCAATACGAAAAAGTTGTGTAATTACTTTGATATAGCAACTCCTGTTATAAGCTATCATGAACATAGCAATGAAGCAGCTGGACGCAAATTGATTGACCGTGTTCAATCAGGCGAGACAGTAGCACTCGTGAGTGATGCGGGCACGCCATGTATCTCTGATCCGGGACATGAACTTGTTTGGGCAGCGATAGAAAAAGGCTTGAATGTTGTTCCGCTTCCGGGGGCTAATGCAGCTGTCACGGCACTCATTGCTTCAGGCATTGCACCGCAGCCGTTTTATTTTTATGGCTTTTTAAGCCGTGGGAAAAAAGAAAAAAAGAAAGAGCTGGAAAAACTGGCGCTATTCCGCGATACGTTTATTTTGTATGAATCGCCGCACCGTTTAAAGGAAACACTCGTATTAATGGAAACGTTTTTCGGTACAGACCGTCGGATTGTACTTTGCCGAGAACTAACAAAAAAGTTTGAAGAGTTTTTACGAGGGACAATTGGTGAAGCAGTGGAATGGACGAATACGTCTAAGATTATGGGTGAGTTTTGCCTTGTCATTGAAGGAAGCAATGAGGAGTCGATAGAGCAGGCCGGTTCTGAATGGTGGAATGAAATGACCGTGGAAGCGCATGTTGAACAGTATATAACTGAACAAGGCTGGATACCAAAAGAAGCAGTGAAACAGGCAGCTAAAGATAGAGGGCTGCCGAAACGTGACGTATATGCGGCTTATCATGCTAAAAAAAATCCCAATGGCGAGTAAAGACCATCGGGATTTTAACATTATTTACTGTTTTCAAACGCTTCTTGAATTTCTTTGATCAAAATTTCCGCGCCTTCATGGCTAAGAATTAATTTCCCGCCGGCAAGTTTAATGTTGTCATCAGAAACTTCACCTGTTACTTGGCAAGTCATGCTTGGTTTATATTTTTTAAGGATGATTTTATCATCATCTACGTAAATTTCAAGTGCATCTTTTTCTGCAATTCCAAGCGTACGGCGTAATTCAATTGGAATAACGACCCGTCCCAGCTCGTCTACTTTACGTACAATACCCGTTGATTTCATTTAAAAATTAACTCCTCTCTCTTTTTTTGATTGTATTTTAATCTGTTAATAAATGAATTCGTCATTATTCGACAAAATTTTCAATCTGTAAGGTTATCATACCAACACTTCCCATATTCGTCAACAAATAAAATGTAATTCTTCAATTAACTGTAAGTACAGAATATATTGATTTATCAAATATTTCAAAAAATAGCTATTTTTTTCAAAAAATGAATGGTTGTTATCGAAAAGTGTCGAATTTTATTGGGAGTTTTGTGGAGTAAGACAGAGAAAAGAAAGTATGCATATTTACATTTATTCATGGATGGGAGAAAATAAAAGAAGTGATTTAGAAGCTTCCGGCAGGTAGCCGGAAGCTTTTATCTATAAGAAGAAAGAAAAATAAGGAGGGAATCCATTGAGCAATCATAAAAAATCATTTTACTTAACAACACCTATTTATTATCCAAGCGGTAATTTGCATATTGGTCATGCCTATACAACTGTGGCAGGCGATGCGATGGCGCGCTATAAACGTTTGCGCGGTTTTGATGTTATGTATTTAACCGGAACGGATGAACACGGTCAAAAAATCCAGGAAAAAGCAGATGAAAAAGGTATTACGCCGCAGCAATATGTAGACGAGATTGTGGCAGGTATTCAAAAACTGTGGGAAACTATGCATATTTCCAACGATGATTTTATCCGGACAACTGAAAAACGTCATAAAGACATTGTAGAAAAAATCTTTAAACAGCTTTTGGATCAAGGTGATATTTATCTGGGTGAATATGAAGGCTGGTATTCGGTACCAGATGAAACCTTTTATACGGAAACACAGCTTATTGATAAGGAAGTAAATGAACAAGGCGAAGTAATTGGTGGAAAAAGCCCGGACAGTGGCCATCAGGTGGAAAAAGTGCGTGAAGAATCATATTTCTTCCGTATGAGTAAATATGCAGATCGTCTTCTTAAATATTATAAAGAGAACCCAACCTTTATTCAGCCAGAATCGCGCAAAAATGAAATGATCAATAATTTCATTAAGCCAGGGCTTGAAGATCTCGCAGTGTCACGGACGACGTTTAATTGGGGTGTACAAGTACCAGGAAATCCTAAACACGTTGTATATGTATGGATTGATGCGTTATCTAACTACATTACGGCGCTTGGTTATGGAACAGATCAACCTGAGAAATTTAATCGATATTGGCCGGCAGATGTTCATCTTGTCGGTAAAGAAATTGTTCGTTTTCATACGATTTATTGGCCTATTATGTTGATGGCTCTTGATTTGCCTTTGCCAAAAAAAGTATTTGCACATGGATGGCTGTTAATGAAAGACGGAAAAATGTCGAAGTCAAAAGGCAATGTAGTGGACCCCGTTACACTAATTGATCGTTACGGTCTTGATGCGCTTCGTTATTATCTGCTCCGTGAAGTACCATTCGGTTCTGACGGTGTGTTTACACCAGAAGGCTTTGTTGAGCGAATTAATTATGACTTAGCAAATGACCTGGGCAACTTATTGAATCGTACGGTTGCGATGATTAATAAATATTTTGACGGCATAATCCCAGCTTACAGCGGTTCTAACGGTGAATTTGAACAAGCACTTGTTGATATGAATGAAAAAACGGTACGGGAATATGAAGAAGCGATGGAAAACATGGAGTTTTCCGTAGCATTAACATCCATTTGGCAGCTTGTAAGCCGAGCAAATAAATATATTGATGAAACTCAACCATGGATCTTGGCAAAAGAGGAAAGAAAAGCAGAACTTGGTACAGTTATGTATCATTTAGCAGAATCATTGCGCCGAGCAGCAGTTCTTTTAATCCCATTTTTGACGAGAACACCAAATAAAATTTTTGAACAATTGCAGCTAAATGAATCATCCTTACAAAATTGGGAAAGCTTAGAAGCATTTGGAGCCATCCCAGAAGGCATTCAAGTTATAAAAAAAGGTGAACCGATTTTCCCGCGTCTTGATATGGAAGAAGAAATCAATTTTATTAAAGATAAAATGAAAGCTCCTGCAGTACCAGCCGTAGAAGAGCAGACGGTAGAAGAATATGCACCGCTTTTAGACGAGATCAGTATCGATGACTTTATGAAAATCGATCTTCGTGCAGCCACTGTTATTGAAGCGGCTCCTGTAAAAAAAGCAGATAAGCTATTAAAATTACAGCTGGATCTTGGTTTTGAAAAACGTCAAGTTGTTTCGGGTATTGCGCAGTATTATAAACCAGAAGAACTTGTTGGACGGAAAGTCATTGTTGTCGCAAATTTAAAGCCCGTTAAATTGCGCGGTGAATTATCGCAAGGCATGATTTTAGCCGGTTCTAAAGATGGGATATTAACACTTGCCGAACTGCCGGAAAATTTACCAAATGGAGCAAAGGTAAAATAAAATTGTTTCACGTGAAACAAAAAATGAAAATAGGTGATAATGTGCTTTTTGATACACATGTTCATTTAAATGCAGATCAATTTGAAGAAGATATAGCAGATGTCATCAGACGCGCTCAGGAAGCTGGTGTCAGTCAGATGGTCGTTGTTGGCTTTGACCGGTTAACGATTGAGCGTGCGATGAATCTCATTGAACAGTATGATTGGTTGTACGCCTCCATTGGCTGGCATCCAGTTGATGCAATTGATATGCGTGAAGCAGATCTTGAATGGATTGAAGAGCTTGCTGTTCATCCCAAAGTCGTTGCTATAGGAGAAACAGGTCTGGATTACCACTGGGATAAATCTCCAAAAGAAATTCAACAGGATGTTTTTAGACGCCAAATTCAATTGGCTAAAAAAGTGAAACTGCCGATTGTTATCCATAACCGGGAAGCGACACAAGATATTGTCGATATATTAAAAGAAGAAGGTGCCGAAGAAGTGGGTGGTATTATGCATTGTTTCAGCGGGAGCGCAGAAACAGCACTTGAATGTATAAAAATGAATTTTTACATTTCACTTGGCGGCCCCGTTACGTTCAAAAATGCAAAAAAACCGAAAGAAGTGGCGATAGCTGTTCCATTAGATAAATTATTAATCGAAACAGACTGTCCATATCTTGCACCGCATCCATACCGGGGCAAACGTAATGAGCCGGCGTATGTGAAGCTCGTGGCAGAAGAAATTGCAGCGCTAAAAGAATGTTCTTATGAAGAAGTCGCACATACTACAATGAAAAATGCGCAAACACTGTTTCAAATTGATTAAGCAGGAGGCCTTCACAGCCTCTGCTTTTTCGTTCGGAGGAAAAAATGAAAATAAAAGAAATTATCGTTGTTGAAGGCAAAGATGATACAGTGAAAATAAAGCTGGCAGTTGATGCTGATACGATTGAAACGAGAGGATCTGCTGTCGATGAACGTGTCATTGAGCAAGTGAGACATGCTCAGGAAACGCGCGGTGTTATTATTCTCACCGATCCTGATTACCCGGGACAGCGCATACGTAATATAATTTCAGAGCAAGTGCCAGGCTGCCGGCATGCTTTTTTGCCGAAAGAAGAAGCAATCGAAAAGCTTGGCCGCGGTGTCGGTGTTGAGCACGCATCGATTGAATCGATCCGTAAAGCACTTCGCGATGCACAATATACGGAAAAACGGGGAGAAGAACTGGTCACGATAGAAGATCTGATGGATGCGGGGCTCGTAGGCGGTAACCGAGCAAAAGCAAGACGGGAAGAGCTTGGTAAAAAATTAAAAATAGGTTATGTGAATGGAAAACAGCTGCATAAACGGCTGATTATGTTTCAAGTGACACGTGAACAATTCATTTCTGCATTGAAAGAAGTACTGGAGGAGGAATCAGGATGAAAGATATCGCTACGCCGTCCCGGACAAAAGATATTCTCTCTAGGCACGGATTTTCATTTAAAAAGAGTCTTGGTCAAAACTTTTTGGTTGATTCAAATATTTTGCAGCGTATTACGGAAACAGCTGGTTTGACGAAAGAAACAGGTGTTATTGAGATTGGTCCGGGAATCGGTGCATTAACTGAACATTTAGCTCGAAAAGCTGGAAAAGTTGTCGCTTTTGAAATTGATCAGCGGCTTTTGCCAATTTTAGATGAAACGCTATCGCCTTATGATAATATAAAAGTCATTCATGAAGATATACTGAAAGCAGATGTGAAGACGGTTGTTGAAAAGGAATTTGCCGGGTATGACCATCTAATGGTTGTTGCCAATTTACCTTATTATGTGACAACACCCATCATTATGAAGCTACTTGAGGATAAAGTTCCCGTAAATGGTTTTGTCGTGATGCTTCAAAAAGAAGTGGGTGCTCGTATTTCTGCCAGCCCCTCAACGAAAGAATATGGTTCATTATCGATTGCTGTTCAATATTATACTGAAGCAGAATTGGCCTTTGTCGTGCCAAAAACCGTTTTTATGCCGCCGCCAAATGTTGATTCAGCGATTATCAAACTGATGGTGCGCAATGAGCCAGCAGTACATGTTCAAAATGAAGATTTTTTCTTTACCGTTACTCGTACAGCGTTTGCTCATCGCCGTAAAACGATTTTAAATAATCTTGTCAACGGATTGCCTAATGGAAAAGAGAAAAAAGAAGAAATTATCTCTGCGCTTGAAAAGGCGGGTGTTGAAACGTCTAGAAGAGGGGAGACCTTATCACTGGCAGAGTTCGGGCTGCTTTCTGATGCTCTTTTAAATGAAGATTTATAACATATATGAACTGCTCTTGAAAAAGAGCGGTTTTTTTTTTGAAAGTGGGAAATAATAGCTTTGTTGAAAAAAAATATTGTTTTTAAAACAAAAATTATTGACAACAATAAGAGACGCTGATAAAATTGTAAATTTATTTGACTAAAAAGAAGGATTGTGTTATACTAAACATGAGTGAAGTGAGGTGGAAGCAAATGCCGAAAACATTATCAGATATTAAAAAATCGCTTGATTGCCATTTGGGTAAAAGATTGTTGCTTAAAGCGAACGGTGGTCGACGTAAGACGATTGAGCGCTCCGGTATTTTAGCGGAAACGTACCCTGCTGTTTTTGTCGTAGAACTAGACCAGGATGAAAATTCATTTGAACGCGTTTCTTACAGCTATGCAGATGTGCTCACTGAAACCGTTGAACTGACATTTGAAGATGCAGCAGGCAGTGCAGTATAAATAAAGCTTGCTTTTTTGATAAAGCAAAACACCGGGGAGCCGGCTTAAAAGATTCAATTTGAATCTTTTAAGCCGGCTCTTTTTCTTTATGATAAAATAAGAAATAATTTATTGTGTGTAAAGTAGGTGGACTAAAATGAAGTTAATGATTAAAGCACCAGCGAAAATTAATTTAACACTCGATGTACTTCACAAAAGACAAGATGGCTACCATGAAGTAGAAATGATTATGACGACAGTCGATCTTGCTGATCGGCTTGAGCTTGAAAGTCTTCAAAAAGATGAGATTCGGATTATATCTCATAATCGCTTCGTTCCAGATGATAGCCGGAACCTTGCCTACCAGGCGGCCAAGATATTAAAAGAGCGGTATAACATTAAAAAAGGGATTGCTATTCAAATCGACAAGATTATCCCTGTTGCTGCAGGGCTGGCTGGCGGAAGTAGTGACGCGGCGGCAGCATTGAAAGGATTAAATGAACTATGGGGTCTAGGGCTGTCTCTTGATGAATTAGCCGAAATTGGAGCAGAAATTGGTTCAGATGTTTCCTTCTGTGTATATGGAGGTACAGCCCTTGCGACAGGAAGAGGTGAAAAAATTAATCGATTGCCTGCTCCGCCGAATTGCTGGGTTATTCTTGCTAAACCAACAATTGGCGTTTCAACAGGAGAAGTGTATAAAAACTTAAAACTGGACCAGATGAATCGGCCGGATACAAAAGCCATGATCGAAGCCATTCGTGAAAATGATTATGATAAAATGTGTGCAAATGTCGGTAATGTGTTAGAATCAGTCACATTAAATGTACATCCCGAAGTTGCACTTATTAAAGAGCAGATGATTCGATTCGGTGCGGATACCGTGTTAATGAGTGGCAGCGGGCCAACAGTCTTTGGGCTTATTCGCCATGATTCGCGTATGCATCGTGTGTATAATTGTCTGCGGGGCTTTTGTGATCAAGTGTACGCTGTCCGAATGTTAGGAGAGGGGAATTCGGTTGATTAAAACCGTATATTAAGATATATTATATATAAAATATTCGGTTTTACTCCTCGGGAGGTTTAATTACAACGATGAAGTTTCGTCGAAGTGAACGTATTATTCATATGACACACTATTTACTGGAGAATCCACATCAGCTTGTTTCTTTGACACTTTTTGCGGAACGATTTGGGTCGGCTAAGTCATCGATCAGTGAGGACCTAGCAATTATAAAAGAAACCTTTGAAAAGTGTGGCATTGGCACGGTGAAGACGGTCCCGGGTGCAGCGGGTGGTGTGAAATTTTATTCAAGGGTAAATAGCCGGGATGCAAAAGCATTTATTAATGATTTATGTGATCAGCTTAAAAATCCGGATCGCTTGCTGCCAGGTGGTTACTTGTATATCATGGATTTACTCGGACACCCAGGTATTATCAATCAGGTAGGCAAACTGCTTGCCTCGGCTTATGCCGATGAAAAGATTGATGCTGTTATGACGGTGGCTACAAAAGGGATTCCAATTGCACACGCGATAGCAGCTCATTTAAATGTGCCTGTTGTCGTTGTACGCCGTGATAGTAAAGTAACAGAAGGACCGACGGTGAGCATTAACTATGTATCCGGATCAACGAAGCGCATTCAGGCAATGGTTTTGTCAAAGCGCAGTTTAAAAGAAGGTTCTAAAGTGCTACTCGTCGATGATTTTATGAAAGGCGGCGGAACGATTAATGGAATGATCAGTCTGCTTGCTGAATTTAATGCATCTGTTGCGGGTATTGCGGTTCTTGTAGAAGCGGAATACTCGGATCGGTTGATCAGCGATTACATTTCGCTTGTAAAACTGAAAGATGTAAATGAAAAGGAAGCAGCGATCTCTGTTGTCGAAGGAAACTACTTTTCAAAAGGTATTGAATTTTTACAGGAGGAATCAGAATGAAGGTTATTAACACAAAAAAAGCACCTGCAGCAATCGGCCCATACTCACAGGGGATTATCGTGAACAACTTATTTTATAGCTCCGGTCAGATACCATTAACAGCCGAAGGAACGCTTGTAGATGGTTCAATTGAAGAACAGACACATCAAGTATTTTCGAATTTAAAAGCGGTACTTGAGGAAGCGAATGCTTCTCTTGATTCTGTTGTGAAAGTAACGGTCTTTTTATCCGATATGGAAGAGTTTGGTGCGGTTAATGAAGTATACGGAGAGTATTTTTCGGCTCATAAACCAGCCCGTTCATGTGTAGAAGTTGCACGCCTTCCAAAAGATGTGAAAGTAGAAATTGAAGTTATTGCTCTTATAAAATAAAATTTTATCCCTGCTGAAAAAAAGAGCTCAAGTAAAATGCGCCGCGATCTACAACATTACCTGAGTGAATAGGTTCAGTCTGACCTGAACCAATCGGGCTTTTGTGGGCGGTTGATCCCTAGGTGAGGATTTCTTTTGAAGTCTTGCAAAGAAGGGTCTTACTGCCCGTTAATGAGGGATAAAAGAATAAACCGGCCATGTGCCGGTTTTTTTTATGAAAATTTTTTTAAGCCAGAAAAGAAGGAATATTTAAATTATTATTGAATAACTAGTTTATAAATTTTTTAATATGGGTAGAGGTGGTGAATATGCGTGGAAATAACAGATGTAAGATTGCGACGCGTACAAACAGACGGCCGAATGAGAGCGATTGCATCCATTACGTTTGATGAAGAATTTGTGATTCATGATATTCGTGTTATTGATGGGAACAATGGCTTATTTGTTGCAATGCCAAGCAAGCGAACACCGGATGGGGAATTCCGCGACATTGCGCATCCCATTAATTCCAGTACGCGCGGGAAAATTCAAGACACAGTCCTCTCAGCGTATCATCGCATTGATGAATATAGCGAAATAGAACTTGTTGAACTTGAGGAAGCAGGAGCAGGGTCGTCACGCATTTAGACGTTCATCGCTTAGGTACCAGCCGCCGTCTGAGTTTTATACATCAAGAGAGCCTACTTTTCGTGTAGAGCTCTTTTTTTGCTTTTTATAGGGAAGTTAAAGGCTGTAAAACTCCCTTCGATGAAAGTTTCATTTTATGCGTTGTCAATAATGTGTCAATTTCCCCCCATTATTGAAATAAACGCTTTTTTAGGATATATTCAATAGGGATAAACAGGTTAGGAGGCCTTTTATGACAAACATTTACGCCATCATTTTGGCTGCAGGGCAGGGAACGCGCATGAAGTCTAAATTGTATAAAGTGCTGCATCCTGTCTGCGGGAAGCCAATGGTAGAACACGTTATTGATCAAATTTCAGGTTTACATACAGAGCAGATTGTCACAATTGTTGGCCACGGAGCGGACAAAGTAAAGGCGCAGCTTGGTGA
Source organism: Domibacillus sp. F004 (assembly GCF_057814295.1). Lineage (NCBI taxonomy): Bacteria > Bacillati > Bacillota > Bacilli > Caryophanales > Bacillaceae > Domibacillus > Domibacillus sp. F004. The sequence continues at coordinate 30,485 of NZ_JBVATB010000012.1, read as the reverse complement.
ACGTTCTGCTTATGCGCTGCAGGAAGAGCAGCTCGGGACGGCTCATGCAGTCATTCAAGCAGAACCGATGCTGGCAGGTAAAGAAGGCTGCACGCTCGTTGTCTGCGGCGATACACCGCTTATTCAAACGTCAACGATGGAGGCGCTTGTCAATCATCACGCGGAAACAGGAGCTAAAGCAACAATTTTAACAGCTCTTGCAGAAAAACCAGATGGCTATGGCCGCATCATTCGCGGTGCAGATGCTTCTGTGAGCCGCATTGTTGAACATAAAGATGCAACGGATGAAGAACGAGCTGTTAACGAAATTAATACAGGTACGTACTGTTTTGATAACAAAGCGCTGTTTGATGCGCTTAAAAATGTATCCAATGAAAATGTGCAAGGTGAATATTATTTGCCGGATGTTATTGAAATTTTAAAAGCGGCAGGTGAAATTGTAGCTGCTCACCAGACAGACAGCTTCGATGAAACACTTGGTGTTAATGATCGTGTCGCACTCAGTGAAGCAGAGCGGATTATGCGTGCCCGAATTAACGAGCAGCACATGCGTGCCGGCGTATCGATTATTGACCCGCTGAACACATATATTGGACCAGACGTTGAGATTGGGACGGATACGGTTATTTATCCTGGTACAGTTCTTTCCGGCAAGGCGTCTATCGGTATAGATTGCATCATCGGTCCAAATACGGAAGTGAGCGACTGCGCTATTGGAGACCGTACGGTAATTCGCCAATCTGCGGCGTTTAATAGTGAAATTGGAGCGGATGTTAATATTGGTCCATTTGCTCACATTCGCCCTGAATCCTTTATTCACGATGAAGTTAAAATCGGTAACTTTGTTGAAATTAAAAAGGCCGTATTCGGTAAAGGAAGCAAAGCTTCCCATTTAAGCTATATTGGTGATGCGGAGATTGGCAGCGACGTAAACATTGGCTGTGGCTCTATTACAGTGAACTATGATGGGGAAAATAAATTTCTTACGAAAATTGAAGATGGTGTGTTCATCGGCTGCAACTCGAATCTTGTTGCTCCGGTCACAGTAAAAAAAGGTGCTTATGTGGCGGCAGGTTCGACAATTACAGATGAGGTGCCGGAAGAAGCACTTGCAATTGCACGTTCGCGTCAAGTAAATAAAGAAAACTACGTTCAAAAAATCTTTTCAAAAAACGATTAAAATGACAGTGGAGGTCATCATGAGCAACCAGTATTTAGATCCAAATTTAAAAATCTTTTCGTTGAATTCCAATCCAGGATTAGCCCAAGAAATTGTGGACTTTATCGGTGTGGAACTCGGCAAATGTTCAGTTACACGTTTTAGCGATGGCGAAGTTCAAATTAACATCGAAGAAAGTATACGCGGCTGTGACGTATACATCGTGCAGTCAACGAGTGGACCGGTAAATGAACATTTAATGGAATTGCTCATTATGATTGATGCGTTGAAACGGGCATCTGCCAAAACAATCAACGTGGTTATTCCGTATTATGGATATGCGCGTCAGGATCGAAAAGCACGTGCCCGTGAACCAATTACAGCGAAACTTGTTGCAAATTTACTAGAAACGGCGGGAACAACTCGTTTAATTACATTGGATCTCCACGCACCGCAAATTCAAGGTTTTTTTGATGTTCCAATTGATCACCTGCTAGGAGTACCGATTTTGGGGGAATATTTCAAGAAAAAAGGGTTTGATAAGGAGAATCTCGTTATCGTGTCACCCGATCATGGAGGAGTAACGCGTGCCCGCAAATTGGCAGATCGTTTAAAAGCGCCGATTGCGATTATCGATAAACGCCGTCCGCGTCCGAATGTATCAGAAGTGATGAACATTGTTGGCAATGTAGATGGAAAAATTGCCATTTTAATCGATGATATTATTGATACAGCCGGTACAATCACGCTTGCCGCGAAGGCAATTACTGAAAGTGGAGCAAAAGAAGTATATGCATGCTGCACACATCCTGTTTTATCAGGTCCCGCTTTGGAGCGAATTGGTAACTCGATCATTAAGGAGCTCGTCGTGACGAATTCAATTGCACTTGCATCTGAAAAGAAAATAGATAAAGTTGTTGAATTGTCTGTCGCCCCTCTTATTGGTGAAGCGATTATCCGCGTTCATGAAGAGCAGTCAGTCAGTACTTTATTTGATTAATAGGATGGAGAATCGGTTCTTTTTACAGAACTGATTCTTTTTTTGTCTTATTAGGTTTACAAAGCGTTTATTTAGGGAATATACAATCATGTATAGAAAAAAAGCTAAAAAGGTAACTTAAAATCAGAAAGGTGACTATTTAATATGAGCAATGCATTAAAAGCTAAAAAACGTGAGGGCTTTACGAAAGCTGCGTTAACTGAAATTCGCACACAGGGCTCATTTCCAGCAGTTATATATGGTAAAGGAGTAGAATCTGAGCCGGTGTCAGTGGAGGAACTTCAATTTATTAAAGTCATCCGTGAAGTTGGACGGAATGGAATGATATCGTTAAAAGTAGATAATAAAGAATATGATGTCGTTTTGCAGGAGTATCAACAAGATTCGCTGAAAGGGCATATTATCCATGCTGATTTCCTAGCGGTAGATAGATCATCTGAAATTACTTCACAGGTACGTGTTGATATCGAAGGGGAAGCGATCGGTACAAAAGAAGGTGGCGTTGTTCAGCAGCCATTATTCGAATTAAATGTCACAGCTAAAGTATCCGAATTCCCTGAACATGTAACGGTGAATATTTCAGAATTGGCAATAGGCGATTCCATTTCGGTTGGAGACATTCGCGATCAATTTAATTTCGTGATTGAAAACGAAGATGAGGAAACAATTGTTTCGGTTCTTCCTCCACAAAAGTTGGAAGAAAGTGAAGGAAGCGAAGATACGGCTAATGAAGAGGTTCCTGTTGTTGGCGAAGAAAAAGAAAGCTAATCTTTAATTAATCTTTAATTGTACTATGCAGGCAGACTGCTCAAAAAGCAGCTCTGTCTGTTTTTTTTATGTTTAGTCATGTATACTGAACATAATTGTAAAAAATGAGGTGCAAATGAATATGAAATTAATCGTGGGCCTTGGCAATCCAGGCGCAAAATATGCAGGGACACGTCATAATATCGGCTTTGATATCATTGATGCGTTAGCTAATCAGCTAGGAGTTGAACTCTCAGAAGCCAAACATAAAGGTGTGTATGCAATCGCAAGAAAAGGAACGGAAAAAGTCATTTTATTGAAACCATTAACATATATGAATTTATCAGGAGAATCCCTTGCCGAAGTGATGCGCTATTATGATATTGAGAAAGAGGATATCATTGTGGTATACGATGATCTAGATCTGCCGCAGGGGAAAATACGGCTTCGTCAAAAAGGAAGCCCCGGCGGTCATAATGGGATAAAATCAATAATCGCACATCTTGGTACGGATCAGTTTAAGCGTGTACGCGTCGGCATTGGTCGTCCGGAAGGTCCAATCAAAACTGTTGATTACGTGCTTGGCAAATTTAGTGAAGAAGAACGAAATGTCATAGATTCAGCCATTAAAACAAGTGCTGACGCTTGCATAAGGGCAATTGATAACGCGTTTATCGATGTGATGAATGAATTCAATCAATGAGGCATTGCGTTAAAAAGCTTTGGGCGTATGCCCCAAAGCGTTTTTCTGTTTTGGAAAAAGGGGGGTTCGTGTAATGAAACATTTACTTGATTTATTTTTAAAAAATGAAGAAGCTATGTCAATTATAGATGGAATGAAGATAGGGATGAAAGAGCAGCTCGCCGCAGGTTTATCCGGGTCACTTCGAGCTGTTTTTGCGGCAGCCGCTTACCGAAAGCTGCAAAAGCCGGTGATGATTGTTACATACAATATGCTTCAGGCACAAAAGCTGTATGATGATTTAACACAATTTGTACCGGAAGAGCATGTCTATTTATATGCAGCCAATGAGCTAATCGCTGCTGAAGTAAGCATTGCAAGCCCTGAACTGCGTGCGCAGCGGATTGAAATGCTTAACCATCTTGCACTGCATAGTACAGGTATTTATATTGTTCCTGTAGCAGGTTTGAAAAAACTCATCCCGTCAAAAGAAGTATGGAAGCGGCTTCAAAAAATGTTTAAAGTCGGTGAGGAGCTCGATCTTGGACAGCTGAAGCAAGAACTTGTACAAATGGGCTATGAGCGTGCGGATATGGTCTATACACCAGGTGAGTTCAGCGTTCGCGGAGGCATTGTTGATATTTATCCGCTTACATCCGAGCATCCAGTCCGTATTGAGCTCTTTGATACGGAAATTGACTCGATACGGACATTTACACCGGATACGCAGCGCTCGATTGATAGCATGACATCTGTTTTAATCGGACCAGCAGGGGAAATACCCGCAACGAAAGAAGAATTGACTGCACTTGCCGGACGGCTAGAAAAGTCACTCACAAATACATTGAAGAAAATTGGCAGCTCAGATGTGAAAAAGCAATTGACAGCCTATATTCATGCGGATATTGAAAAGCTAAAAGAAGGCGTCCGCATTAACGAGCTCGGGAAATATACATCACTTTTGTACGAAGAAACCGCGGTTGTCACTTCTTATTTGCCAGAAGGAGGGGTTGTCTTTTTCGACGAAATGAGCCGTATTAAAGAAATAAGTGAGTCGCTTGAGAAGGAAGAAGCAGAATGGTATACAGGGCTTATTGAAGAAGGAAAAGCAGTGCATGGATTAAAGTTTGCGCATTCCCTGCAGGAAGCGATGCAATCAATTAGACAGCCATTAGTTTACTTATCACTCTTTATGCGCCAGACGGCAGGAGGAAAGCCAGAAAATATCGTCAATTTCTCTGCGCGTCCGATGCAAAACTTTCATGGTCAGATGAATGTGCTTGAAGGAGAAATAGACCGATGGAAAAAGTCCGGAACAACGGTTTTGTTTTTAGGTGAAACGATCGAACGAGTTGAGAAAATAAAAGCAACACTTGACGATTACGGAATGGAAGCGACAAAGTTAAAAGACCGGAATGATGTCATTGAAGGGATTATTCAAATCGGTCCCGGTGCCCTCACTTCCGGATTTGAATTCCCTCTTTTAAAACTAGCTGTTATAACGGAACAGGAATTATTTAATAAAAGGGCATCGAAAAGTAAACGACGTCAGAAACTGTCGAATGCAGAACGGATTAAAAGCTATTCGGAACTGAAGACAGGAGATTACGTGGTTCATGTCAATCATGGGATCGGGAAGTATCTCGGGATTGAAACGCTTGAAATTAATGGCGTTCATAAAGATTATTTAAAAATTAAATATCAAGGAACCGATGAGTTATTCGTCCCCGTCGAACAAATTGAACTTGTTCAAAAGTATGTCGGCTCAGAAGGCAAAGAACCAAAGATATATAAACTTGGTGGCAATGAATGGAAACGGGTGAAAAAGAAAGTAGAATCATCTGTGCAGGATATTGCTGATGACTTATTAAAGTTATATGCGGAACGGGAAGCAGCGAGAGGATATGCTTTTTCACCAGACGGCGATATGCAGCGTGAATTTGAAGCGGCTTTTCCATATCAGGAAACGGAAGATCAGCTTCGTTCCATTCAAGAGATAAAACGTGATATGGAGCAGGAGCAGCCAATGGATCGTCTTCTTTGTGGAGATGTCGGATATGGCAAAACGGAAGTGGCCATCCGTGCGGCATTTAAAGCAACAGCAGATGGAAAACAAGTGGCTATCCTAGTACCGACTACAATACTCGCCCAGCAGCATTATGAAACGTTAAAAGAACGACTTCAAGATTTTCCGGTAAAAGTGGGTCTGCTTAGCCGTTTTAGAACACGTAAACAGCAGACGGAAACGTTAAAGGGATTGAAAGCAGGTACGGTAGACATTGTGATCGGCACGCATCGTCTTTTATCAAAAGATGTGCAGTATCATGATCTTGGTTTGTTAGTCGTCGATGAGGAGCAGCGATTTGGTGTAACGCATAAAGAAAAAATTAAACAGCTGAAAACGAATGTCGATGTCTTGACATTAACGGCGACGCCTATTCCGCGAACGCTTCACATGTCAATGCTCGGCGTGCGCGACTTGTCGGTTATCGAAACACCGCCAGAGAACCGTTTCCCGGTGCAGACGTATGTCGTCGAACATAACCTTGGTCTTGTACGTGAAGCAGCAGAACGTGAAATAGCCCGTGGTGGTCAGGTGTTTTATTTATATAACCGAGTTGAAGATATTGAACGGCGTGCGGATGAAATTTCCATGCTCGTTCCAGATGCTCGTGTTTCGTATGCCCACGGACAAATGACGGAAAGGGAACTTGAAACGGTTATTCTTGCTTTTCTAGAAGGAGAAACAGATGTTCTGGTGACGACGACGATCATTGAAACAGGCGTGGACATACCGAACGTCAATACCCTTATTGTGCATGATGCTGATCGAATGGGATTGTCACAGTTGTATCAAATACGTGGACGTGTCGGCCGGTCAAACCGCGTCGCTTATTCATATTTCATGTACAGAAAAGATAAGGTACTCTCTGAACCGGCAGAAAAACGTCTTCAAGCCATTAAAGAGTTTACGGAACTAGGGTCGGGATTTAAAATTGCGATGCGTGATTTATCCATTCGAGGTGCTGGTAACTTGCTTGGTGCTCAACAGCATGGCTACATTGATTCGGTTGGGTTCGATTTGTACTCACAAATGTTGAAAGAAGCAGTTGAGCAGAAACGCGGTGGAGAGGCAGAAAATAAAGTGCCATCATTTGAAGTCGATGTGTCGATTGATGCGTACATTCCAGATTCATACATCGCAGACAGTGCACAAAAAATTGATATGTATAAGCGATTCCGATCAGTCGATTCATTTGATGAACTTACTGAATTAAAAGAAGAAATGATCGATCGTTTTGGTGATTATCCGGCTGAAACAGCTGATTTGTTTAAAGTGGCTGAAATGAAAATACACGCAGCGAAGACGAAACTTGAGTCGATAAAGCAGTCGAAAGGAACGGTCACAATTTTGATGAGTGAGCAGGGGACGAAAGAAATTGATGGCGCGAAAGTATTTTCTATTTGCAACAAGTTTGGCCGCATGTGTGGAATTGGAATGGATGAGCAAAAATTAAAAATAACGATTGATATTAAGAAAGCACCAGAACAAGGGTGGTTTAATGCGGCCCTCGAATTAATCACCCAACTTGAGTCAACAAAAAAACAGCCACAACAATATGTATAGAATGTCTCTATTGAAAGATACTAACACCATAGCAAAATGTTTCGATATTTTGATGGCGAAAGAGAGGCAGCTAACATGAAAGCAACAGGTATTGTTCGTAGAATTGATGATCTGGGCCGTGTGGTCATTCCGAAAGAAATACGTCGCACCCTTCGTATTCGAGAAGGAGACCCACTTGAAATTTTTGTCGATCGGGACGGCGAAGTTATTTTGAAAAAATACTCACCGTTTACAGAGCTCGGCGATTTTTCACAGGAGTATGCAGAATCATTATTTGACAGTTTAAATTATGCAATTTTAATTTGCGACCGGGATACAGTCATTTCGGCTGCCGGTGTGAAAAAGAAAGACTTTATTGAACGGAAAATTGGACCGATTGTTGAAACAGTCATTCAAGAGCGCCGTTCTGCTGAAAGCAATGAGCGGCGTGAAGTGGAGTTTGTGGATGGCCGTATGATTCAGGTTGCATCTTACTTTATTGCACCGATCATTGCATCAGGTGATGTGATTGGTGCAGTCGTCTTATTTTCAGAAGAACGATCAGCAGGAGAGGCAGAACAAAAAGCGGCATTTGTCGCTGCTACTTTTTTTGGAAAACAAATGGAGCGTTAACCCGGACTCCCGGCTGTGGAGCCGGGTTTTTCTTTGCAAATATATCGAAAATGAGTAAAGTAGTTACAGGGGTGGTCACATGGGAGAAGGGAAATCATTTGTAAAAGGAGCGATACTGTTAACGACGGCTGCATTGTTTGTAAAAATATTAAGTGCAGTATATCGCGTACCCTTTCAAAACATCGTCGGTAATACCGGCTTTTACATTTATCAGCAAGTATATCCTTTCTATGGAATTGCCACAGTCCTTGCTATCTCAGGTTTTCCAATTGTTCTTTCAAAGCTTGTCGCGGGAGAAGATGAAGCAGCGAAAGGACAGTTGATCCGAACCGCATTTTATACAATTAGTATAATGGGTATCTTGTCTTTTTTACTTTTGTTTTTTTATGCAGACTGGATAGCAAAAGCAATGGGGGACACGCAACTGACACCGCTTATTCAATTAAGTGCCTTTTTCTTTTTGGCGATGCCATATATAACTGTTCGCCGCGGTGCTTTACAAGGGACGGGTAACATGATGCCGACAGCGGCATCACAAATGGCAGAACAGTTCATTCGTGTTTTCTGTATTTTACTATTTTCTTTTTATACAGTATATTCAGGAAAGACGCTATATGAAGCTGGTCTCGGTGCAGTTGCCGGTTCGTTATTCGGTATGAGCGCGTCAATCATTGTGTTATTTTTATATAAAACGAGGGAAAAGGTGGCAATCCCTTTTCAATTTGATGTTCAAATTATGAAAACGATGATAACGAAAGGAAGCGCGGTTTGTTTATCAGCTTTAACACTGATTTTATTACAGCTGGCTGATTCGTTTCAAATTTATAACGGACTTGTCATGTCAGGAGTTTCAGTCGATACGGCGAAAGAATGGAAGGGGGTATATGATCGGGGGCAGCCTTTGCTTCAGCTCGGTGTTATTGCGGCAGTCTCTATTTCATTAACCGTTGTTCCTCTAATCACAAAAGCGATAAAAGAAAAAGAAGTTCATACTGCTTTAATGTACAGCAAGGCAGCGCTTCGGATTAGCTTTGCACTCGGCCTTGCAGCATCAAGTGGTTTAGCTGCTGTGATGATTCCATTGAATAAAATGTTATTTGAAACGACTGATGGTTCTAGTGTACTGGCGATATTTGGAATATCAATTTTTTTTTACTCCATCATGGCAACGATGAATGGTATTTTTCAGGGGCAGGGACAGGACTGGATTCCGGCGGTCGGTACCGCGATTACACTTGTTTTTAAATGGACAGCAAATGCGCTGTTTATTCCAGTATACGGCTTATATGGTGCTTCATTTTCAACTGTGGGGGCGTTGTTTGCGGGTGTATTATTTTTAACTGTTCTGTTAAAAAAACATGAAAAGCGGCCGTTATTTACCGGTGTATTCATGTTTAAAACAATGGTGTCTTCCTTTTTTATGACGGTTTTCGTGTATGTGTATACTTATTTTCTTCTGCCAGAAGAAGCGGGGCGTTTCGTAAGCGGGATGACAGCGGTAAGCGGGGCAATGCTCGGAGCCTGTCTGTTTTTTGCTTTCATGGTAAAATGGAAAGTATTGAATGAAGATGAACTGCGGATGCTGCCTTTCGGATCAAAGATCAGCGGCTGGACGGCGAAGCGTAATAAGAGGATGTGACGTGTAATGAAAAAAAAGATAACGATTGTAGGGCTCGGAGCGGCCGATCTCAATCAAATGCCGCTTGGTGTGTACCGGCTTTTAAAAAGTTCAAATATGGTGTGGCTTCGAACGATGGACCATCCGGTCGTTTCTGCCTTGCAGCAAGAAGGTGTACAGTTTGAAAGTTTTGATACTGTTTATGAACGTCATGACCGGTTTGAAGATGTCTATAAAGAAATTGTTGAGCTGTTACTTGAAGCATCGGAGCATGAGCCTGTTTTATATGCCGTACCTGGTCATCCTATGGCAGCGGAGAAGACTGTACAACTGTTGCTTGAGAAGAAACGGTTAGGTGAAGTAGATGTAGTGATTGCAGGCGGTCAAAGCTTTCTAGATGCACTTTTTGCGAGCATAGAAATTGATCCGGCTGATGGTTTTCAGCTTCTCGATGGTACGGCATTGAATCGTAACGATATTCATATTTTTGGTCATGTGATCATCGCTCAAGTGTATGATTCATTTGTAGCATCTGATGTGAAATTGACATTGATGGAAAAATACCCAGATGATTATGAAGTGACAGTGATAACGGCAGCTGGAAGCGAACAGGAAGAATTAAAAACAATGCCGCTGTATGAGCTTGATCGTAATATAAAGCTTAATAATTTAACGAGCGTGTACGTACCGCCGGTTCAAAAAGAAGAGGATACATATCGAGAATTTTTTGTGCTGCGAGAGATCATCGCCCGTTTACGTGCCCCAGAAGGCGGCTGTCCGTGGGATTTAAAACAGACACATTCCTCATTAAAAAAATATTTAATAGAAGAAGCCTATGAATTATTTGAAGCGATTGATGACAATGACGAAGGTGCCATGGTAGGCGAACTTGGCGATGTTTTACTTCAAGTACTTCTTCACGCGCAAATTGGTGAAGACGAAGGCATGTTTACTATTGAAGATGTAATTGAATCGACTTCTTCTAAAATGATTCGGCGTCACCCCCATGTGTTTGGGGATGAGCAGGCTGAAACCGCAGAAGATGTAAAAGCGCATTGGCAGAAAATCAAAGCAGCCGAGAAAGGACATAAACAAGCTCGGTGGCTTGATGGGATCCCGAAAGGACTGCCAGCCTTACTCGAAGCGTATGACATTCAAAAAAAAGCAGCGAAAGCCGGATTTGACTGGAGCGAGGCATCTGGTGCAATTGAAAAAGTGAAAGAAGAATGGACTGAGTTTCTCATTGAAACAGAAACGGGTGACACGGCTCATCTCCGCGAAGAATTTGGCGATGTCCTTTTTTCATTCATTAATGTTGCACGATTTTACGGCATTCATCCAGAAGAAGCACTTGCAGCGATTAACATCAAATTTCGACGCCGCTTCGGCTATGTAGAAGACCGTGTAATAGAAAGCGGCCGCCAATTTACAGACTTTACACTGGATGAACTTGATTTGTTTTGGAATGAAGCAAAAAAAGAGGAGAGAGATAGATGAGACTGGATAAGTTTTTAAAAGTATCACGCATTATTAAACGTCGGACACTTGCAAAAGAAGTAGCAGATCAAGGACGTATTTTAATTAATGGCGTAGCAGGAAAGGCGAGTTCGAATGTCAAAGTTGGCGATGAACTGGCAATCCGTCTAGGTCGCCGTATAATGACTGTCCGTGTTGAAAAATTGATGGATACGACGAAAAAGGAAGAAGCGGCGGGTATGTATGATGTGTTAAAAGAAGAGCAGCTTTCTGAATAAACGGGTAAGCATTTAAAGCATTCATTCCAAAAGAGTGGGTGCTTTTTTCATAAATTTCAAGTCTTTCGCATAGTATCTCAGATAGAGACTATAAAAAGGAGATGAACAATATGGAAATAAAGCAGGAACATACAGTGAATATAACAGGGCGGAAAACGGTCGAGTTAACAGGTGTCCAGCAAGTGGAGCGCTTTGATAGTTCGGAGTTTTTACTGCAGACAGTCATGGGCAAGCTAAAAGTCCGTGGCAGCGGGCTGAAAATGAAGCACTTTGATACCGTTAATAAAAAGGCAGCCATTGAAGGACGGATCACCGCCTTTTTATATGTGGATGGGAGTGCGGGAAAATCGTTTTTTAAACGGTCAAAATGAACCTCGGAATACAAATTGAAACGGCACTTTTGATGGCTGTGATGGGCATTTGCTTTGGTATGCTGCTTGATGTGTACCGGCGGATCAGATGTAAGAACAAAAAAAAGACTGTTTTGCTTTTTTTTAGCGATGGTTTATTTTGGATTATTTATGCAGTTGGACTGTTTACCGCTTTATATTATGTAAACGATGGACAAGTAAGGCTCCCATTCTTTTTGTTTCTATTCGTAGGTGTTCTGCTTTATTTCCTATTTATTCGGCGTTTTTTTCTTCCTGTGATGCATGCTGTTTTTTTTCTGTGCCGGCTTATAGCGAATATAATCAAAGGAATTATCCGCATTTTTTTCATCACGCCGGTTCTTTTTATTGTGAAAACCGTGGTTTTCCTTGCCAAAATGAGCCATTCTCTATTATTATGGATGATAAAGACATTATTGATAAGACCGTTTTCGGCAATAGGCCGTTCAAAAAAATAAATGGTGGAGGAAACGCAATGCGCGGATTGAACAAAGAAAAAGTGTCATCATTAAAAAACGCGTTTATATTGTCTCAGGAAAAAAAATCGCTTTTTAAAATACAGCATAAACGAAAACTGATGCGCCGATTAGCAGCTTTCGGGGTGATAGGGCTTATTATTCTCGGTACGATGCTATCAGCCGTTATTTCTCAATCTGCCAGTCTTGAGGCGAGTGAGGAAAAGCTAGTGAAAGCTGAACAGCAGCTGATAAAGCTGAAGCAGGAGCAAAAATATTCGGAAGAAGAGCTTGAACGGTTGAAGGACGATGAGTATATTGCGGAACTTGCGCGGAAAGAATATCTCATATCAGGCGAAGGAGAAATTGTCTTTAATCTTCCAGAAAAAGATCAAAAAGAGCAGGAAGAAGAAGAATAAAGAAAGCAGTGTCTTATTGACACGCTTTTTTTACGTACTATAATAATAAATAAAGCGCGAACAATTTTAAGGAGGAACAATTTTTTTATGTCAATCGAAGTGGGCAGCAAGTTACAGGGTAAAGTGACCGGCATTACAAAGTTTGGTGCATTTGTGCAATTGCCGGAAGGTTCGACGGGTCTCGTTCATATTAGTGAAGTGGCGGATAATTATGTCAAAGACATTAATGATCATTTGACTGTCGGCGATGAAGTGGAAGTAAAAGTATTGAATGTTGAGAAAGACGGTAAAATTGGTTTGTCGATTCGTAAAGCGAAGGATAACCCGCCACCGCAAACGCAATATCGTCCGCGTCCACAACGCCAGGGTGATTCCCGTCAAAAAGGAGGACCACGAGGTGGAGGACAGCCGCCTGTCGAAAACTTTGAATCGAAAGTGGCCCGTTTCTTAAAAGATAGTGAAGAACGTATGACAACATTAAAGCGTCAAACAGACTCACGTCGAGGTGGAAGAGGCGGAAGACGCGGTTAACGCTGCTCCCTATCGATACAATATAATTGCCTTTATTTTAATAAACGGTCTCGAATATGGATATTCGAGACCGTTTTCTATGCAGAAAAGAATCCAGAGCTATGTGAGAAATTATATTCTCTTGCGGCTGGATTCTTTTTATTTATTTCGAATACATATAATTAGCCTTTTAAGAAAGGAGAATTATTTTGCAAATAAGCAACGTTCAGGTGGAGATAAAGCGATTAAAGCTAAATAAGCCATTTATAACAGCCTTAAGGAAGGTTGTCTTTATTGAAGCAGCAGTCGTCCGTCTGAGATTAAAGGATGGAACAACCGGAATTGGAACAGCTTCACCTTCTGTTGTTATAACGGGCGAGTCAATTGAAAGTATAGAATCAACGATTAAAAACATACTGTCACCTATAGTGATAGAGCAAAGCATTTTAAACATATTTCGTCTTTCACGGGCGATTCAAACGTCATGCATTGGAAATACGAGCGCAAAGGCAGGCTTTGAGATTGCTTTGTTTGATGCCTATTCAAAATTTTTACATGTCCCGCTCTATCAATTGCTTGGAGGAAAAACAAATATACTTGAAAATGATATGACAATCAGCATTAATCAGGTGAGCACGATGGTGCGTGACGCAGTTGAAAGCGTGGAGCTAGGGTTTAAATCATTAAAAGTAAAAGTGGGACTAGATGGACCAAAAGATTTTGAAAGAATTAAAGCAATACGTGAAGCGGTAGGGCCATCTATTCAAATTAGAGTAGATGCCAACCAAGGATGGAATAGAAAAGAAGCTGTTCACATTATAAAAAGATGGGAAGACGCAAGATTGAATATTAATATAATTGAACAGCCTGTCTTAGCAGGTGATATTGAATCTTTAAAATATGTAACCGATCATGTGTATACGCCGATTATGGCAGATGAAAGTATTTTTTCTCCTGAACAAGCATTGGGATTAGTTCAAACAAAGGCGGTTGATTGGTTAAATATTAAGTTGATGAAAGCTGGGGGGATTATTCGGGCACTGCAAATTGCGAGTATTGCGGAAGCAGGGGGAATTCCATGTATGATTGGCAGCATGATGGAAAGTGGACCCGGTGTTTTGGCCGCAGCTCATTTGGCCTGTGCCCATCCTAATATTTTAAAGATTGACCTTGATGCACCGTTATGGCTGGAAAGCAATGATGACAAAACGTCCCCTTTCCAAGGCCCAATGATTGTATTGAGCGAAAATCCGGGAATCGGATATGACTTTTTTAAAGAATAGTGGGTAAGAAGATAAGCAGCAGCAGAATAAAGATAATAAAAAAGGTTCAGTGAGAGCAGAGCTCACTGAACCTTTTTTATATGATGACCCCTACGGGATTCGAACCCGTGTTACCGCCGTGAAAGGGCGGTGTCTTAACCGCTTGACCAAGGGGCCATAATAGAAAAAGTGTTATGGGATTTAGTCTAGCTTAGTTTACCGGGGGTTAAGAAACAAAACAATGTGATGCATGGCCACGAAGAATGCCCTTTATCAGCTTTTTTATGTTTATCGTCCTTTAAACAGGTAAACTATGCAATTAAAAATAGCGGCGAAGGGGATCGAACCCCCGACCTCACGGGTATGAACCGTACGCTCTAGCCAGCTGAGCTACACCGCCAAATAATGTGCTTCGTTTTATAGCACAAAATCAATAATAACGGCGCGGGAATGAAATGTCAATAATAATTTTGTCTTTTAGTGTAGTTAATTTGTCGAACGATTTATTAGAGGCAATTCCTTCGTTTGACAAAATTTGAACGCGCTTTCTTTTATACTGCAATTTAAGGAAATGAATAAAAAGGAGAGTGGGCTGTATTGCAAAGAGCGGAATATGGGATGACGGGAAAAGCGGTTCTAGGCCGGGAATGGGGCAACGGATATGCAGGAAAGGCAGCCTTTTTATTACTTGATCGAGGTTGGATACTGTTTCCGGCGGGGTTTTTATTTGGACGAGCTTTATTACTTTCACAATTGTCGCCTTTTGCACTTTCCTTTTTTGCAGCTGTCTTTGTCATGAGAAAAGAAATGGCACCCCGTGTATGTATAGCTGTTCTTGCAGGAGCATTTACGGTTTCACCGTTGAACGCAGCAAGCACCTTCGCGGTTTTATTTAGTTTCTTACTTTTACATCGGCTGTTCAGGACACTTCATAAAGGGGAAACAGCACCTGTTCCATTTTTTGTCTTCTTTACAGTTCTTGCAGTGAAAAGTATTTTGGCGTATACGTTGAACGGTCCAGAGTTTGTACCGGCATATGACCTTGTACTCGCTGCTGTGGAAGCATCACTTGCTTTTGTACTGACACTTATCTTTATGCAGTGCTTGCCTTTTTTATCCTTATCAGGGCGAATTCGTACACTAAAAACAGAAGAATGGATCGGTTTGCTTATTGTTTTTGCCTCGGCAGCGACAGGAATGGTCGGTTGGTCTATTGGTGGACTTGAGGCAGATCATATAGCAGCTCGGTATCTTGTAACGGCTATTTCATTTTTATCCGGTGCTGCATTTGGATCGGCTGCTGGCGTGGTTAGTGGGCTGATTTTAAGTTTAGCAGGTGTTAGTGATTTTCATGAGATGAGTATTCTAGCGTTTGCGGGTTTATTAGGCGGGTTATTTAAAGAATGGAAAAGGGGTGGTGCAGTGGCTGGCTTAATGGCGGCCACTGTATTGGCCGGTTTTTATGGTGAAGGAGACATCATGAATATGACAACATTATATGAATCGGCAGCGGCTGCACTGCTTCTATTTATGACACCGAAAACATGGACAGACCATGTCTCAAAACTAATTCCAGGAACGACAGAGCACTCAATAGAACAGCAGCGATATTTACGAAAGGTACGAGATGTGACTTCAGATCGAATGGAACAGTTTTCGGATCTATTTGACGCGCTAGCTGATAGTTTCTCCCAGTCTAATCAGCCATTAGATGGTGAAGATAGAGAATTTGATTTGTTTTTAAGTGGTGTTACAGAAAAAACATGTCAAACTTGTTTCAAAAAAGAGCAATGTTGGGTGTACCAATTTGATGAGACATATGAATTGATGAAAAATGTACTTGAAGAAGTAGACACTGAAAAAGATAGTTTATCACCGCCGCTTATTAAAGAGTTGGAGAATCGCTGTTTCCGGCCAGTTCGTGTAGAAGAAGAGATTCGTTCACAATTGACGTATTACCGGGCGAACAGAGAGCTAAAACAGCAAATGCGAGACAGCCGGAAAATCGTGGCTGAGCAGTTGGGAGGAGTATCAAAAGTGATGCGTGATTTTGCGGAAGAGATGCAGCGTGAAGAAGCAGCGCATTGTACGCAGGAAGAAAAAATAACGGCCGCAATTGAATCTTTTGGGATGGAAATTACCGATATTGATGTATTCAGTGTTCAAAAAGGAGCAATTGACATAGAAATGACCATTCCATATCCAAAAGGGCATGGAGAAAGCGAAAAAATTATTGCACCTATTTTATCGGAATTACTCGATGAATATATTATCGTTGTTCGCGAGCAGGAGGACGGTTCTGGAATGAGAAGTGTATTCCGATCAGCGAAAGCATTCCGTGTTGTAACGGGACTGGCACACGCTGCAAAGGGAGGCGGACTCATATCGGGAGATTCGTTTTCAGCGATTGAAATTGGAACAGGAAAATTCGCGCTTGCAATTAGTGACGGGATGGGAAATGGAGACAGAGCACACGATGAAAGCAGTGCCACAATCAGTTTATTGAAGCGAATCTTGCAGTCTGGTATTGAAGAAAAAGTAGCAGTGAAATCGATTAATTCTATTTTGTCGTTGCGGACGAATGATGAAGTGTTTTCAACACTTGACTTGGCTATTATTGATTTGCAGGATGCCCAGACTGTCTTTTTGAAAGTTGGCTCATCACCTAGCTTTATTAAGCGGGGTGATCAGGTCATAAAAGTGGAAGCTGGTAATTTGCCAATAGGTATTTTACAACAATTTGAAGTGGACACGGTGCATGAACAGCTAAAGTCAGGGGACTTGCTTATCATGATGAGTGATGGAGTATTCGATGGACCTGATTTTGTTGAAAACGGTGACATATGGATGAAACGAAAAATTAAATCCATTGAGACGAACGATCCTCAGCAATTTGCAGATTTATTAATGGATGAGGTAATTCGTACACAAGCTGGAGAAATAAAAGATGACATGACGCTGTGTGTTGCGCGTGTGGAACATAATTTACCAGAGTGGGCAGCCATTCCAATTTATGATATTGAACCGTCTGAGAAAAAGAAAAAACGCCCGATGAGACGCCGGGCTGTATAATTTTCGTTATTTCCGTCGAACATGAAGAAAAAAGGTGAAAGGCGGAGACGATCATGAAGATGGGGACAATCAGACAGCTTCTTTTATTAACAGATGGTTGCTCAAACACAGGAGAAGATCCAGCTGCTATGGCTGCTTTTGCTTTTCGACAAGGTATTACTGTCAATGTTATTGGCATTGTGGATGACAGCAAAAGTGCAGAAGGATTAGAAGAAATTGAATCCATTGCAAGATCCGGCGGTGGAGAAAGCCGCATTGTAAAAGCCAGGTCACTATCAGAAACGGTTGTGAATGTGACGCGCCAGGCTATGACAGGTACCATTTACAGCATTATTAATCAAGAACTGCGTGACATTTTAAATGAAGATGCACAAGTTGAGTCGTTGCCGCCTGAAAAAAGGGGTAAAATTGCGGAAAAAGTGGAAGAAATCAGTGAAGAAGCAGAACTGAAACTGCTCGTATTAACAGACATGAGTGCCAGCATGAAGCTGAAACTGCCAGCTGTTAAAGAAGCGCTTTATGATTTATCAGTTAGTATGCAGTCGAGAAGCGGTCAATCATCCTTTTCATTGTGGACATTTCCTGGGAAATACAGTGCAGCGGAGGAGCGGATTAGCTGGACAAACAATGCAAAAAAATTAGTAGAATCATTTCCACAGCTTGCGTCCGGGGGCATTACACCGACTGGTCCGGCGATTAGACAGGCACTTTCTTCATTTCTCGATATGGAGAAGTACGATGAAAAAACGATATGAAGCCACACCCGGCGAGTTGTTAACAGGCAAATGGACCGGGCATACATGGCAGGTAGAGAGAGAAATCGGCCGGGGCGCAAATGGAATTGTCTATCTTGTAACAGGGACAATTGGACAGGCCGCATTAAAATTTGCTGATTCAGCTGCTGTTGCCTCTGAAACGAATACATTGAAATCACTTGAACGGGTCAGGGGAGCGTCTCCCGGCCCTTTTTTTATTGAAGCAGACGACCTGGAAAAAAACGGGTGCATTTATCCTTTTTACATTATGGAGTATATTGACGGTCTCATGCTGCATACATTTATGAGAAATAAAAAAGAAGAATGGAGTTTTATCGTGCTGCTTCGATTGCTTGATTTTTTGGAGCCACTTCATAATTCGGGCAAAATTATGGGTGATTTAAAGCCGGAAAACTTAATTGTTTCTGGTCCTGCTCATAGGATTCGGGCAGTGGATATGGGCGGTATCACAAAACAGGGACGATCTGTGAAAGAGTATACGACACTTTATGATCGGGCTGCCTGGCGCTCAGGGACGAGAGAAGCGGAACCGGCGTATGATCTATTTGCCGCTTCTGTTATGACAATTGCATTAATGCACAAAAAAGAAGTGCAAGAGGCCGGTGGACAAGTTGAACGCTTAATAGCCATTATTGAATCGTCAACAGTACTTCAGCTAGCCGCTCCTATTTTGAAGCAGGCAATTAAGGGGCATTACAACTGTGCAAAAACAATGAAAAAAGAGCTGCTTATTTGTTTAGCGGACAAAGAGCCGACGAAGATGAGAACAAGAAAGAAAAGCAAATCAAAAAAATGGCCTGTATTAATGATTTGTTTTACGTTCATCCTCATGGTGTTTTTGTTACACTAAAAGAAACGATGAGAAGCGGAGCGGAAGATATGAATTCTTTTGAAAAACAGGTGAAAATATTTATTAATACACATGCACTCATTCAGCCGGGCGATCATGTAGTCGCTGCTGTTTCGGGAGGATCTGACTCAATGGCGCTACTTCATTTTCTTTGTGAGAACCAAGAGGAAATGTCCGTTCGTATTAGTGCGGTTCATGTGGATCACATGCTGCGTGGAAACGAATCATACGAAGATCTTCTGTTTGTGGAGGATTTTTGTCGGGACCGAAATATCTCATTTAGAGCAGGGCGTGTGGATGCAAGCGCAGAATCAATTAAAATAGGGGCGGGTATTCAAGAAGCTGCTAGGCGTGTCCGATATTCTTTTTTTGAGCAAGTGATGAAAGAATATGGTCCTGCTAAACTAGCTACAGCTCATCATGCGGATGACCAAATTGAAACGGTTTTTATGCAGTTGACGAGAGGATCATACGCATATACAGGTATTCCATTTGAGCGGCCATTTTCAGGGGGATCTATTATCCGCCCGTTCCTAACCGTAACGAAAGAAAATATTCTCGCTTATTGTGAATGTAATAACATTCCATATCGTGATGATCCAAGCAATGAAAAAAACGATTATACACGCAATCGATTTCGGCATAACTTAATCCCTTTTATTAAAAAAGAAAATAAGAAAGCCCCTTTTCATGTGCAGCGTTTTAGTGAAGAGAGGAGAGAAGACGAAGCATTTTTAACAGTACTTGCCCGACAGAAAATCGAGAATATGACAATATGGAAACATCAAGAGGTAACGCTAAAAACTGATCCGTTTAAAACAGTGCCTTTGCCTTTACAAAGAAGGGCAATTCATCTAATATTAAGCTATCTCTATCACGGAAAAACAGCGTTTTCATATCTACATATTCAGCACATTTTACAACTGCTTCAATCATCTGCTTCATCGGGGAAATTAGACCTTCCATCTAGACTTATTGTTGAGAAAATTGGAGACGATTGTTTATTTTCATTTGAAATGGAGGAGTCGAAAAAAAAGAGCACGCCGCTTTTTCTTTATCCGGGGGACATCGTACAGTGGCCATATGGAGGTAAATTTAAAGTTCAAACAGAAGGGGATTGTCCGTCTGAATTAGCTTGTTTTAAACTGGATTCGGATCACATACAATGGCCGATCTGCATTCGAACGCGCCGGGAAGGTGATAAAATTCAGTTAAAAGGAATGAGTGGTTCGAAAAAGCTAGCCCGTTTATTTATTGACGAAAAGATCCCTTTAGCGCATCGGGATAATCTTCCGATTGTGACGGATGCAGAGGGAACAGTGCTCTGGGTACCGGGCATTCGCAAGTCCATTCATGAACACCCTGGGTCAATGATGTTAATTTATGAAAAGGTATGAGCTAATTCTGGGAGGAAAATCTATTGCTAAGTAACGACATTGAAAAGGTGCTTATTTCCGAAGAGGAAATACAGGCAAAAGTAAAAAAGCTTGGCGCGGAGTTGACAGAAGAGTATAAAGGCCGTTATCCACTGTTTATAGGTGTATTAAAAGGTGCTATGCCATTTATGGCTGACCTTATTAAACGTGTGGATACACATCTCGAGGTTGATTTTATGGCCGTTTCAAGTTATGGGAAATCAACGGTGTCATCTGGTGAAGTGAAAATTGTTAAAGATTTGGACACATCTGTTGAAGGGCGCGACGTGCTAATTATTGAAGACATTATTGACAGCGGTTTGACATTAAGCTATTTGGCAGAGTTATTTCATTATCGGAAAGCAAAGTCAGTCAAAATTGTCACACTTTTAGACAAACCAACTGGACGGAAAGCGAAAATTAAAGCAGATATGATAGGTTTTACTGTTCCCGATGAATTTGTAGTTGGCTACGGTCTTGATTATGCGGAACATTATCGTAATCTTCCATACATTGGAGTGTTAAAACCGATTATTTATATGGAAACTAAAGGTGAATAAGCGAGCTGCTGAAACAGGCTAAAAGAAGTTTCAAATAGTTGTAACACTAACTTTCTATATGATAACATTGCATATAGTCAGCTTTTTTGGGAGGAGGTAAGGGATGAACAGAATTTTTCGATACACCATATTTTATTTACTCGTTTTTCTTGTCATTATTGGTGTTGTTAGTTATTTCAACAACAATAACGCACCAACGGATAATGTCACATATAATGAATTTCTAACGTACTTAAAGCAGGATGATGTAGAAACCTTTACGATGCAGCCGGAGCGAGGCGTATATGAAATACGCGGAACACTAAAAGGTGCTGAGGAAAATGAAATGTTCGTTACATATGTAACGGGCAATGATACGATGCTGAATCAAGTAAATGATGCATCCAAAAATGCGGAGGTAAATATTCTTCCGGCAAAAGAAACAAGTGGATGGGTACAGTTTTTTACAACGATTATCCCCTTCCTTATTATTTTTATTTTCTTCTTCTTCTTGTTAAATCAGGCGCAGGGCGGCGGAGGCGGCCGTGTGATGAACTTTGGGAAAAGCAAAGCACGCCTGTATAATGATGAAAAGAAAAAAGTTCGTTTTGATGATGTAGCCGGGGCGGATGAAGAAAAACAAGAACTTGTTGAAGTTGTAGAATTTTTGAAAGATCCACGAAAGTTTACTGAACTGGGTGCCCGTATTCCAAAAGGAGTTCTTCTTGTAGGACCTCCCGGAACAGGTAAAACATTGCTCGCAAAAGCGGTGGCTGGTGAAGCGGGTGTACCGTTCTTCTCAATCAGTGGTTCAGACTTTGTGGAAATGTTCGTGGGTGTTGGTGCTTCCCGCGTTCGAGATTTGTTTGAAAATGCGAAGAAAAATTCACCTTGTATCATTTTTATTGATGAAATTGATGCAGTTGGTCGTCAGCGTGGCGCCGGACTTGGCGGCGGTCACGATGAGCGTGAGCAAACGCTCAACCAGTTGCTCGTTGAAATGGACGGATTTAGCGGGAATGAAGGAATTATTATGATTGCGGCAACAAACCGCGCTGATATTCTAGACCCAGCCCTTCTTCGTCCAGGACGTTTTGACCGTCAAATTACGGTTGACCGCCCAGATTTGAATGGCCGTGAAGCTGTCCTTCGCGTACATGCCCGCAACAAGCCGCTTCACGAGTCAGTTGACTTGCGTGCCATTGCACAGCGTACACCGGGTTTCTCAGGTGCAGATCTTGAGAACTTATTAAACGAAGCAGCCTTGGTCGCTGCCCGTACGGATAAGAAAAAAATTGATATGTCTGATGTGGATGAAGCAACAGACCGCGTCATTGCTGGACCTGCTAAAAAGAGTCGGGTTATTTCTAAAAAAGAACGAAAAATCGTTGCATTCCATGAATCGGGCCATACCGTCATCGGTCTTGTGCTAGATGAAGCGGATATGGTTCATAAAGTAACCATTGTTCCACGTGGACAGGCAGGCGGCTATGCTGTTATGCTTCCGAGGGAAGACCGTTATTTCATGACGAAGCCGGAACTTCTTGATAAAATTACTGGTCTTCTTGGCGGCCGTGTAGCGGAAGACATTATTTTTGGTGAAGTTTCAACAGGTGCTCACAATGATTTCCAACGTGCAACGGGTATTGCCCGCCGTATGGTCACGGAATTTGGGATGAGTGATAAACTGGGGCCGCTTCAATTTGGTCAATCGCAAGGGCAAGTATTTTTAGGTCGTGACTTTAATAGCGAACAAAATTACTCGGACCGAATTGCGTACGAAATTGATGTGGAAATTCAAACGATTATTAAAGAGTGTTATGCACGTGCGAAACAGATTTTGACAGAAAACCGTGATAAGCTCGAACTTATTGCGAACACACTGCTTGAAATTGAAACGCTTGATGCCGCACAAATCAAACACTTGTCTGATCATGGGACATTGCCGGAACGAAATTATAGTTCCGATGGCAAAGAAGAATCAAAAGATCGTGTAGTAGTGCTTGAAAAGACTGAAGGGACACCCGTAACGGAAACGACGAATTTGCCGGAAAATGTTACAGATGAACCGGAAGTACGAGATGATCTTAAAAAGACTTTAACTGATGACGAACCAAAAGCGTAATAGATCGACGCCTGAAGAGTATTCTTTTCAGGCGTCTTTTGTTTTCATTTTTGAATAATGTGATATGATAAAACACAAAAAATAGACGACAGGTGTGGTGAGAACGTTGATATTTGTCTTGGATGTAGGAAATACAAATACAGTGCTCGGTGTGTATGAAGGAGAAGAATTAAAGTATCACTGGCGTATTGAAACGAACCGTAATAAAACAGAAGATGAATATGGTATGATCATTAAAAATTTATTCCAGCACGACGGTTTGCAATTTGAACAAATTCACGGCGTGATCATCTCCTCTGTTGTACCTCCGATTATGGCAGCGCTTGAGCGCATGTGTAAAAAGTATTTTCACGTTCATCCGCTTGTGGTTGGCCCTGGGGTAAAAACCGGTTTAAATATTAAATATGAAAACCCGCGCGAAGTTGGAGCAGACCGTATTGTCAATGCGGTGGCAGGTATTCATGAATATGGATCTCCGCTTATAATTGTCGATTTCGGAACAGCATCCACATACTGCTATATAGATGAGAAATGCAATTATATGGGCGGTGCAATTGCACCCGGAATAGGCATTTCTACAGAAGCATTATACACACGTGCATCGAAGCTTCCGCGTATTGAAATTGCAAGACCGGATAATATTGTAGGTAAAAACACGGTTTCTGCGATGCAGGCGGGTATCTTATACGGATATGTTGGCCAGGTAGAAGGTATAGTCAGACGAATGAAGAGCCAAAGTAATGTGGACCCGACTGTTATTGCAACGGGAGGTCTTGCGGCGCTCATTGCTAAAGAGTGTGATGAGATTGATGTGGTTGATCCAGAATTGACATTAAAAGGTCTTTTGTTAATTTATAAAAGAAATGTATGAAAGGAAGATGGCAGTGAGTGACTATTTAGTAAAAGCATTGGCTTTTGACGGACAGATCCGTGCTTATGCAGTAGATGCAACGAATTCAGTTGGAGAAGCACAAAGAAGACATGGGTCGTGGCCAACAGCTTCTGCTGCACTCGGTCGTTCGATGATCGCAACGGTTATGATGGGCGCGATGATGAAAGGAAATGAAAAAATTACAATGAAAATTGAAGGTGGCGGAGCAGCAGGCCCGATTCTTGTTGACAGTGATGCGCATGGGAATGTACGTGGCTACATTACTTATCCACAAACCCACTTTGATTTGAATGAAAATGGTAAACTTGATGTACGCCGTGCTGTTGGAACAGACGGCATGCTGACGGTTGTAAAAGATCTCGGCCTTCGTGAAAACTTCAGTGGCCAAACACCAATTGTCTCAGGTGAGCTTGGAGAAGATTTTACGTATTATTTTGCAGTGTCTGAGCAAGTGCCATCTTCAGTGGGTGTTGGCGTTCTCGTTAACCCGGACAACACGATACTGGCTGCGGGCGGTTTTATTATTCAACTTATGCCAAATACAGATGACGCAACGATTACTATTTTAGAAGAGCGTATTACAAATATGGAACCGATATCCAAACTTATTGAAAAAGGATTGGCACCTGAGCAAATTTTAACGTATATTTTTGGTGAAGAAAACGTAAAGTTTTTGGAAACGATGCCGGTTCAATTTAAATGTACATGTTCAAAAGAGCGATTTGGTAATGCAATTATAAGTCTGGGGGCTGCAGAAATTCAGGAAATGATCGAGGAAGATGGCGGTGCCGAAACCCAATGTCATTTTTGTAACGAACAATATATATTTTCAAAAGAAGAACTTGAACAATTGAAAGAGGAAGCATGATCTTTATAAAACCTGCTAATCTTAGCAGGTTTTTATCGATTCGATCCCGAAATTAATCAAAATGGTTGACTTTTCAATCAAAACCTGATAAATTCTATATAACCAATGAAAATACTCGGTATTAAAATGGAGGTAAACAATTAATGGTACGTGTAGCAAATTCAGTAGCCGATTTAGTCGGTCAAACACCAGTTGTAAGATTAAATAATGTGGTAGATGAAAACAGTGCAGAAGTGTATGTGAAACTGGAGTACATGAACCCGGGGAGCAGTGTAAAAGATCGCATTGCACTGGCCATGATTGAAGCAGCGGAGAAAAAAGGCAATTTGCAGCCAGGCGGCACATTAATTGAGCCGACAAGCGGCAACACAGGAATTGGTCTTGCGATGATTGCTGCAGCAAAAGGATACAAAGCAATCCTTGTTATGCCTGAAACAATGAGCATGGAACGCCGTAATTTGCTTCGTGCTTACGGTGCAGAGCTTGTATTAACACCAGGGCCTGAAGGAATGGGTGGGGCAATCCGTAAAGCGAAAGAACTTGCTGATGCAAACGGTTATTTTTTGCCGCAGCAGTTTGAAAACGAAGCAAATCCTGAAATTCATCGCTTGACAACAGGGAAAGAGATTGCAGAGCAATTTGATCAGCTTGATGGTTTCGTCTCTGGTATCGGTACGGGTGGTACAATTACAGGTGCGGGACAGGTTATTAAAGAAAAATGGCCAAACGCAAAAATTTATGCAGTGGAGCCAACGGATTCACCAGTTCTTTCAGGTGGTAAACCGGGTCCCCACAAAATTCAGGGAATTGGTGCTGGTTTTATTCCGGCTGTTCTTAATACAAAAATTTACGATGAAATTATCCAAATTGATAATGACACAGCGTTTGAAACAGCACGTCTCGTTGCGCGTGAAGAAGGTATCCTTGGCGGTATTTCTTCCGGTGCAGCAATTGCTGCTGCTGTTCAAGTGGCAAAAAAACTTGGCAAAGGTAAAAAAGTATTGGCGATTCTCCCATCAAACGGCGAACGTTATCTGAGCACACCGCTTTACCAATTTGATTGATAAGCTAAAAAAACAACAGACTGCATGAATGCAGTCTGTTGTTTTTTTTGTGTTAAAATAAAAAGAATGATTAAAGAAACTGGAGAGATGTACAATATGAAAGCGGGAAAATACACACTTAATTTTAAAGAGCAAACGTACGTGATGGGCATTTTAAATATAACGCCTGATTCTTTTTCAGACGGCGGTCAGTTTACTGAACAGGACGCGGCTGTGCGTCACGCTGTTCAAATGGTAAGGGACGGGGCACATATTATAGACATTGGCGGTGAGTCTACTCGCCCAGGCTATACACCGGTTTCTATAGAAAATGAAATCAACCGGGTACAGCCGATTATTGCAGAGATTGATCGTTTAGTGGACGTTCCCATTTCTATTGACACGTTTAAAGCAAAAACAGCTGAAAAAGCAATTGAAGCTGGTGCTTCGATCTTGAACGATATTTGGGGCGCTAAAAAAGATCCTGATATGGCAGCAGTTGCGGCTGAAAAAAAAGTGCCTATTATTTTAATGCATAACCGGGAACAAATGAATTATGAAAACTTTATGAGAGATTGTTTACAGGATCTATATGAAAGTATTACGATTGCGAAAAAAGCAGGTGTTCCAGATGATCAAATTATTCTTGATCCAGGCATTGGTTTCGCAAAAACGATGGAACAAAATATAGAGATGATGCAGAATCTTGATCGTGTTGTAGCACTCGGTTTCCCGGTACTGCTCGGTACGTCTCGTAAAAGAATAATTGATTACGTATTGAATGTACCGGTAGAGGAGCGGATGGAAGGGACAGGTGCAACTTGCTGTTTCGGTGTTCAAAAAGGGTGTCATATTGTTCGAGTTCATGATGTATTGCCAATCACGCGCATGATGAAAATGATGGATACGCTAGTCAGAAAGGAGCATCATAATGGATAAAATCTATGTGACGGGTATGGAATTTTACGGCTATCATGGTGTTTTTCCTGAAGAAAAAAAACTGGGTCAGCGTTTTCGGGCAGATGTGACATTGGATGTTTCGCTAAAAAAAGCAGGTGAAACAGATGATCTCAAAAATTCGGTCAATTATGGAGATATTTATGAAGCATGTAGAGCGGTTATGGAAGGAAGCTCCGTGAATCTTGTGGAAACGCTAGCTGAAAAAATAGCAGGCGATCTTCTGAAAAAGTTCAGTACTGTGCGGTCATGTACAGTAAAAGTGATTAAACCAGATCCTCCAATTGCGGGACATTATGATTTTGTCGCGATCGAAATTACGAGAGGCCGTGAATAATGAGTCATATCGTTTATTTATCCCTCGGAACGAATATGGGTGATCGTGAACTCTTTTTAAAGAAAGCCGTAAAGCTGCTTAATCAAAATGAAAAGGTGTATGTTCAAGCGATCTCCTCTGTATATGAGACAGAGCCGGTTGGTGTAACAGATCAAGCGCCTTTTTTAAATATCGTATTAAAAGCGGAAACGCTGCTGACGGCGATTGAGATGCTCGGTGTCTGTATGGAAATTGAAAATGAGCTTGGCCGAAAACGGGAATTAAGGTGGGGACCACGGACAATAGACCTTGACATTTTGTTGTATAATCACGACAATATTAAATCAGAGAACCTTATTATTCCTCACCCGCGGATGAAAGAGCGAGCTTTCGTACTTATTCCGCTGGCAGAAATAGATGCAACGATCGAAATTCCTGATACAGGAACGCCACTGGAAAAGTATTTAAATTATGTTCAAGGAAGAGAGGGCGTCAAGCTTTGGAAAACAGCAGACGCTTTTTCGTTCTTTTGAAAATAGAAAGGTGAATTATTTATGTTGAAAATCGGACCGGTTGAACTGAAAAACAGGGTAGTGCTGGCACCGATGGCTGGTGTGTGTAACTCTGCTTTCCGTTTAACAGTAAAAGAATTTGGCGCCGGAATGGTATGTGCAGAAATGGTTAGTGATAAGGGAATCGTACTTCAAAACGAGAAAACAATGAATATGCTTTATATTGATGAACGTGAAAAACCACTCAGCCTTCAAATTTTCGGCGGAGAAAGGGAATCACTTGTACAAGCGGCAAGCTTTGTAGATAAAAACACAAACGCAGACATTATTGATATTAATATGGGCTGTCCCGTGCCGAAAATTACGAAGTGCGATGCGGGAGCGAAATGGCTTCTTGATCCGAATAAAATTTATGAAATGGTATCCGCAGTTGTCGATGCGGTTGACAAGCCTGTAACAGTTAAAATGCGTATGGGTTGGGATGAAGACCATATTTATGCGGTTGAGAATGCCCGCGCCGTTGAACGTGCAGGAGGTCAGGCGGTAGCGCTTCATGGGCGTACACGTGTGCAAATGTACGAAGGCCACTCGAACTGGGACATCATTAAAGAAGTGAAAAACTCAATTAACATTCCACTAATTGGAAATGGTGATGTGGAAACACCGCAAGATGCGAAACGTATGCTTGATGAAACAGGATGCGATGCGGTGATGATCGGTCGTGCTGCACTTGGAAATCCGTGGATGATTTATCGGACAGTGCAATATCTTGAAACAGGTTTGCTTGCAGATGAACCGACAGCGCGCGAAAAAATCGATGTATGTCTTCTTCATTTAGACCGCTTGATTAACTTAAAAAATGAAAACGTTGCGGTACGTGAAATGCGTAAGCATGCCGCGTGGTATTTGAAAGGCATCCGTGGAAACGGACAAGTGCGTAAAGAAATCAATACATGTGAAACGAGAAATGATCTCGTTACATTATTAACAACATTCGTAGATAAAGTAGAAGAAAAGGAAGCGTCGACTCAGGCGGTTTAATTGATTATAGGAGTGAACGGAAAAATGAGCGAAGAATTAAACGACCAGCTATTGGTTAGAAGAGAAAAATTGCAGTCTCTGAAAGATAAAGGACTTGATCCTTTTGGAGGCCGTTTTGAGCGTACACATACATCAGGAGAAATTACAGCGCAGTTTGATTCATTTTCAAAAGAAGAGTTAGAAGAAAAAGAAGTAGAAGTTGTTATTGCTGGTCGTATCATGACAAAGCGTGGGAAGGGAAAAGCAGGATTTGCCCATGTTCAGGATTTGAGTGGTCAAATTCAAATTTACGTTCGTAAAGATACTGTCGGAGAAGAATCGTATGATCTATTTACAGTGACTGATCTCGGAGACATTGTCGGTATTAAGGGAAAAGTATTTAAAACAAACGTGGGCGAACTATCTGTGAAAGCAACGGAATACGTATATTTAACGAAATCACTCCGGCCTCTTCCAGATAAACATCACGGATTAAAAGATATTGAGCAGCGCTACCGTCAGCGTTATTTGGATTTGATGACAAATCCGGAAAGTCAGCAAACATTTATCGCCCGCAGTCGCATTATCCAATCGATGCGCCGTTACCTTGACAGCAATGGCTATTTGGAAGTAGAGACGCCGATGATGCATTCCATTGCTGGTGGTGCATCAGCCCGTCCGTTCGTCACACATCATAATGCGCTCGACATGGAATTATATATGCGAATTGCAATAGAACTTCATTTGAAGCGCCTCATTGTGGGGGGGATGGAGAAAGTGTATGAAATCGGTCGTGTTTTCCGTAATGAAGGTGTATCAACACGGCATAACCCAGAATTCACGATGATTGAATTGTACGAAGCATATGCAGACTACACGGACATTATGCGTTTAACTGAAAATGTCATTTCTCATGTAGCTGAAGACGTGATTGGTACAACAACAATTGAATATGGCGATTATACAATAGAATTAAAACCTGAATGGCGACGTCTTCATATGGTTGATGCCGTAAAAGAATACACAGGTGTAGATTTTTGGCGTGAAATGAGCGATGAAGAAGCGCGTCAGCTGGCAAAAGAACATGGCATTGAATATAAAGAAACGATGCAATTCGGTCATATCATCAATGAATTTTTCGAGCAAAAGGTGGAAGAAGAACTTATTCAACCTACGTTTGTGTATGGACACCCCGTTGAAATCTCACCTTTAGCAAAGAAAAACCCAGAAGATCCGCGTTTCACGGATCGTTTTGAATTGTTTATTGTAGGACGCGAGCATGCAAATGCTTTTACAGAGTTAAATGATCCAATCGATCAGCGTGAACGTTTTGAAGCGCAGTTAAAAGAGCGCGAGCAAGGAAATGATGAAGCGCATGAAATGGATGAGGACTTTATTGAAGCGCTAGAATATGGAATGCCCCCGACAGGAGGACTGGGCATCGGGATCGACCGTCTCGTTATGCTTTTAACAAACTCCCCTTCTATTCGAGACGTACTTTTATTCCCGCTTATGAGACATAAAGATTAAATGGTATTCCCCGGCGAATTGGCCGGGGTTTTTATGTTTTTGAAAAAATTTTAAAATAAATGAAAAAAAGTACTTGCTTCTAACAAAGTACGGTGATATATTTATAAACGTTGTCAGCAACATAGAACAACGAAACAAAAAACTTTTCCGGGGAAATGGTTGACATTCTCTCTTGAAAAGGATAAGATATTGAAGTCGCAAATGACGCATTGAACATTGAAAACTGAACAAAATCAATAAAAACGTCAACGTTTTAGTTTTAAATCTTATCTGGCAGATGCTCGTCATCTGCAGATAAACAAATGAGCAAGTCAAACACTTTTTGGAGAGTTTGA
>NZ_JBVATB010000011.1:0-53350 GCF_057814295.1 Domibacillus sp. F004 | reverse complement strand
AGATGAGATTTCCCATTACGCAAGTAAGTAAGATCCCTTGAAGAAGACGAGGTAGATAGGTTCGGGGTGGAAGTGTGGCGACACATGGAGCTGACGAATACTAATCGATCGAGGACTTAACCAATAAAAAGCGTGGGCGCTCTTGAGCGTCTGACGCTGGACCACAAGAATCAACCGTATGGCGCGGTTTGCGGTTTACTTATACGAACAATATCTAGTTTTGAAAGAATAATTTCTTTCTCTATTTACATAGTCTGGTGGCATTAGCGAAGAGGTCACACCCGTTCCCATCCCGAACACGGCAGTTAAGCTCTTCAGCGCCGATGGTAGTTGGGGGTTTCCCCCTGTGAGAGCAGGACGCCGCCAGGCAGTAAAAAAAGAACAGTGAAAACTGTTCTTTTTCTTTTGGTTTGTAGACATAATCTTTCTTGGTATGATAAGAAATACTGTAAAATCAACGATTTATGAGCCCATGTATGATGATAAATGTATACAGTTTCGTATGCCTTATTTTCATGAATAGATATTTGTATAGTTTAGATGCTGAGCTATCTTTGGAATTATTATTGAACTTTGTTTGATATATAAAATTCAAAATAAAGTGTGTCGTAACTTAAAAGAAAACAAATACAACATAAAGGAAATTATGTTGTATTTGAAACGCCCTAGATCTTCAGAATCTGGGGCGTTTTTGGCTGCTAGTAATTTCACTAATGTTAATTCCTCTTGAGGGTAGCTATTGAATCACAATAAAGTCATTTAATTTTAAGATTCTAGCATGTATAGCACCGTCCATTTTGCGGACGGTGCTAAAATAAAGTTATTTAATTATTATTTAGATTCTATAAAATGCTACAAAACAGTAACACATATATGCGCAAACAGCAATTAACAAACAATTTTGTACGCCTGCCAGGATTGTTTGTTGCCCTCATTTCTTCTTCTCTAGCGAATTGAGTTCAACAAACTACCTTCTTGGATCAATTCTGTCATAATGAAATTTATCTGCCTTGTATAGCCGTTCTAAGCTGCTTTTTTAGGTAAGAATGAGTCAATCCTTTACTTGAACTTCTAAATGATGTCATAAAGCTTTAAAGACTGTTTATTTTGAGTAAGAATCGGTGGGTAAGAACTGCTTAATTCAAAATAGCCATCGGTTCTTACCTGAATTAACAAGGAACTTCAAGCTGTTAGTTAAAATTGATACTGATCACGTACGAATGTTTGGATGCATCTACTATATAACGGGTGTTATATCGTTATAAAGAGATGAGACTATGGAACAATAAAACGTGTATGGAGCCAAGGTGTTTCCCTCTATACAATGTAACTATTAGGTTTCTTCTAGAGGGACGAAATCGATTAACAAAAACGAATTATCGATGGTATATCTACACTTATGTTTGTGGAGATAGAAGTTGTAGCTGCGGTAATTTTAGATTATTTTTTGAATTTTGCATTATGTGCAAAATTCAAAAAATAATCTAAAAAATTCTAAATTACTATCTAAATTTATAGTTTAATTATTCACAAATACAGGTATATCTTAGTATTATCCATTTTTTTGTTCACTACTTACTGGTATATAGTATTCAATAGTATAGAACTCCATATAAAATAAAGCGATATATAGCTATTATCACTCATAAAATTGAGGCTAATCGGTATTACTTCAGTTTTGAGTTAGCAGCAAAAGTCAATATTAATCTAAAAATTTTTGACCTTTATTCGAACTGCATCACTGCTAGATTGAAACTTGAAGGAACATCGATTAGCCACATTATGTTTTTTGGAAAAAAGATTTTTAAGACCAGGATTCCAACTATTTTAACATATATGATTGATATAAAAGGTCAACCATTTCAAAAGTAAAAGTAGTATTCTCTATCCGAATAATAGCTATACGCAAAAAGACTTTAATACATTCTTAATAATAATGATTACTTACGAGTGCTGATAAAGACTGCCTATAAACTGAGTGGGAGCCAGATGAACAAACTTTTTAAATCCTTTAATAAAATGTGCTTGATCATAATATCCATTTTCATAAACAATATCGGCTAGGTTATGATGATTTTTTTCAAAAATCATTGCCAAAGAGTTTTGGAATCTAACAATTTCACTAAATTGTTTTGGTGAAAAACCAATCGATTCTTCAAATTTTTTGCGTATATAACGATCTGAATACCCAGTGTCTGCTGTTAAATCATTGATACTAATATTTCCATTAGTTAAATAGATTTGATTAATACAATAACCTACAATATTTTGGGATTGGGTCTCAGGTGTTATGCTTTTAATAAATACTTCAAATAGCTCTATTCTTTCAGCAAAGCTACTGCCATTTAATATTTTTTCCATTAAGAAAGGATCTACAGACATAATTTCATCTAAAGGTATTTTTTTGCCTAGGAGATCTCTCATTGAACAATTTAATTTGAGAAGCCCTTGCTCCGGCTGGAATCTAACTCCAAAATATTCACAGCCTTTTTGAAAACTCAACTGCTGCTCTCTCCGTTCTAATGGACTAGTCCAAAGGAAAATAGATGAATTTTTTGGACAGCAACAAAACAGCAAGTCAAAACAACCATCAGGTATAAGTGCAAATGGATTGATTGTATCCTTTTGGGTTTTAAATTGATAATACAAGGCAATATCTTTTCCTATCTGACGGTTTAATGGTCGCTGTTCGATGTATTCATCCATTTTATATTGGACTTCAGGTTGAGAAGGAAAATAAGTAAGGGCTTTCATGTTGTTCCACTCCTCTGATCTTGCATAATCATTACCATGTTATACCATTTTGAAGATAATCATTTAAAAGACTTTAAATTTAAATTATAGATCTATAGTTACGCAGCCATTTGCACGTGAAACACATGTTAAAATAACCTTTGCTTCTTTCTTTTCTTCATCTGTCAGGAATGTATCTCTATGGTCAACTTCACCATCTAATACATCAATTTGACAGCTGCCACATCCGCCTACTTTACAAGAATAAGGTGCGTTAATACCATTTTCCAATAAAACATCTAATAATGTTTCACCCTCAGGAACTGGAAGGACTTGGTTGCTTTGTTTCAATTTCACTTCAAAAGCATACAATGGACCAAAATCTGGTGGTGTGAAAAGTTCAAAATGAATGCTGCTATCAGGAAATCCGTATGATTTTGCAGCGTCTGCAAATTCTCTTACCATTCCTTCAGTACCACAAAAATAAACGTGAGTTCCGATTGGTTGGTTCTTCATCACTTCTGTTGTCATTCTTCGATCTGTTCTCGAGAAATAGAAATGAGTTTCGTCTGGATAAGTAGACGACAAGAATGAATGAAATGCACACAATTCTTTTGATGGAGATGCATAGTGCAGTTCAAATGATTTACCCTGTTTTTTCAAACTAGACGCCATAGCGATAAACGGTGTAATTCCAATTCCTGCAGCAATAAAGACATGATGCTTCGCTCTAAAGCTAAGTGGGAAATGGTTTTTTGGATAACTAATTTCTAGTTGATCCCCTTCTTTTATATTGTCATGCCAGTATACAGATCCACCTTTTGAATGTGTATTTCGGCCGACAGCGATTTGATAGTAATCTTCTTGATCTATATCATTCGTTAATGAGTAATGCCGTTCAATTAGCTCTTTCTCCGTCTGGATCCTTGTCGTAATATGAGATCCTCCGCTAAAATGCGGCAGTTTAGATCCGTCTGCTGCTTTTAATTGAAAACTTTTAACAGAAGGGGATTCAACAGTGATTTTATCTACAACCACATCAATAGTAGTAGTATTCAATTTTGCTAACTCAACTGCAGGAGTATTCATTTTTGCCAGCTCTCCTTTCTAAACTAAAAATTCAGTCAATATGAATGTAGCCCAAGTACGAATCTAATGTTTTTGAATAGTGTTCAGAAACATCGAGAAGAGTATTACAATGTTCACAAGTTAGTTCATTACTTTCTGTTTTACGGCTGAATTTATAACATTTCACGCAATATACTTTTTCTTCTTTTTCACCAATTTCTCTTGTTTGGATCTCTTCATCTGTAAAACCTGCTGCATATGCAACTTCTTTAACCTCATGAACCATTGACCATGATCCAGAGATAAACAGTTTTGTACCCATTATTTGTTTATCTAAAATGGATTGTATCTCTTCATCTGTAAAGGAGGAGATATTTACAATATGATCACCATGTCTTTGCTGAAGATATTCCATAACAGGATCTTTTTCTTTCGCTTTCACAAAAACATTAAATTCGATATTTTTTAAAGCTAGAAAATCAATATCAGCTAAACTATCAAAAAGAGCTGATTGATCGATCAGAATTAACATTTTTTGACAATTATGATGAAGTTTGAAGTCAGGGTCCTCTTCAACGGCTAACTGGAATTCATCAACTTGAAGATTTTTCGCTAATTGCTCTCTTTTTTCTTTAGGATACTCTGATGTGTTAATTAAAAGGCGGTATGTCCCTTCCTTTTTACCCGTTTCAACTAAATAAACAGGAAGTTCAAACGTAATCCCGTTGCTAATAATTTGGTTTGCAATACCAATCATTTGAGTATTAGAACCGGCTAGCAGCTCTACTTCTGCCACATACCCTTGATCAAGTGCTCTCTCTTCTTGTATGACTTTGCCTTTGACTGTATTCATATCCTCATCCCTTTGATTAATTTGAAGTAGTCTCTTTTATATTGTTTTCTAAGTATGCCACTAACTTATCTTTATAGGAAAGGAATCCTTTGTATTCAGCTATATCGTCTGCCACAGTAACAAATATGTTATTCAATTGCTTTGCCCACTGAGGATTTTTTATCAATTCATCCATTTTAATTAAATGCGTATGGATACTGAATAAAATTCCGTTGCTGCGCGGAAGTCGAAAGAGTTTTTGATCTTCTACTCTGAAATAAACTAATTCTCCTACATTTTCACTTGTTACGTTATCTTTTTTTGTTCCCCAGTCTTCAAATGCTTCAGGAGATGAATCGAGTACTGGTTCAACAGTCACTGTCCAGTTAAATCGCGTCCACGGTTTTCCAGGTTCCATTCTCATAATGAAATTGCGAATTTTCTCGGCTAAACCGGTTGTCGTGAATCGTGATGGTACAGGGAAATGAATAGACATAAAGTCCATCTCAAAATCAAAATTAAGAGACCAATTGGCTGGGAAGCAAAGCTGACCCGCATCTAAGAAAAGATCTCCGTCTCTTTGTGCCAGATAAATGAGGTCTGCTTGAACATGACGGCCTATAAAGTCCAACGGTTCATACGGTAAAGTTGAATTATCTCCAAAAGTGAAAGATTGTTCTTCTCCAAGTATGTGGTTTTGGAACGTCCACTCATTTCCGTTTTTTAGAACGGTGAAATATTGCGGATAGATTAAAGCCATTTCATCCATTGTAAATTCTAAGATTTCCCATTGCGCTTCAAATGAATGAGGAGCAGATTGATATGTTTGCTCGGGTCTAGTGTCTAAAAGCTCCCTTTTCAGTTTAATTTCTTCAACGTATTCAGGGGTAATATCAAGCATAATCGGTGGCTCAAGCGGGATGGAGTTATTTGAAAAATCATGAAAGTCTGACTTAAATGGCCATGGAAAACGTTCTAATATAGGCTGATCTGGAACTTCTGTGACTTTTATAGGGGTAGAAGTAGCTTTTTCCATTCTTTTTTCCTCCTCTATTGAGATATAAAGTGTTTTTAGAAAACGATAGACACCCTATAAGTAATGCTTCTTATAGAATGTCTTATCATTGGATTACCATTATATATTCTTTCTAATTACGATAAATAGTAATTCTCGTAACCTCAGAGCTTTGGTTAAACTTCTTATTGCATAAATGCTGGAAGAGCAGCTGCATGTTTCGTGTAGATTGCTTCTCCATCACTTTCGCCATCAAATACAACTGGGAAGTCTGGTGAGAAGAGGATAACGTCTCCTGCTTCTGCTACGTAACGGTTACCTTCTTTGTCACGGATAACAAATTTCCCTTTTGTTACGACTTTGTATTCTACTACATCGTATAAGAAATCAAATGATTCTCCTGGCTGCATTGAAAAGAAGCCGATTGTAAGTGGATTTGATGCTGTGTTTACTGGTACGTCAACAATTTTGCTGTTTACTCCTGGTTGGTTGATGATTGTACCTACATCTAGTTTTGGAAACAATTTGTCTAAATCTGCTGCTTTAAAGATTTGGATTCCTGGTTTTTGGCTCAATTGGTTTTTGTTTGTTTCTGTTGATTGGCTCATGTTTAACACTCCTATTTGTATAGTTTTTGATTTATTAGGTTGTCTTGAATTATAAATTTAAGCTGTAACAGCGTTTTTGATGAGTTGTTGCATTTCTGCCGCAACTGCTGCTTTGTCGTCTGCGCCTGTGATACCGCCGCCTACGATAACAAGATCCGGTTGTGCTGCAATAACTCCCGGAAGCGTTTCCAATTTAATGCCGCCTGCAACTGCTGTTTTCGCGTTTTTCACGACACTTTTGATTGTGTTAAGTTGTTCAAATGGTGTTTCACCTGCAGCTTGAAGATCGTAACCTGTATGTACACAGATGTAATCTACGCCAAGTGCGTCTACTTCTTGTGCACGTTGTGCTAGATCTTTAATGTTGATCATGTCGATCAAGATTTCAGAACCGTGTTTTTTCGCTTCTTCTACTGCACCTTTGATTGTTGCATCATCAGTTGCACCAAGAATCGTTACGATACCTGCACCTGCTTGAGAAGCTACCATTACTTCATAGCCACCTGCGTCCATTACTTTTAAGTCTGCAAGAACGGTTAAGTTAGGGAATGCTTCTTTCATTTCTTTTACTGCACGAAGGCCTTCGTTAATAATAACCGGTGTGCCGATTTCAACGACATCAACGTATTGTTCTACTTCTTTCACGACTGCGATACCTTCTGGAATGTTGACAAGATCAAGTGCTAATTGTAATTTCATGGATATGTCACTCCTTCTATTAATTTTTTAATTTGGATTGGTACAAGTTTCATTATAAGTCCTAATTTTCAGAAAACAAAGTACGCACTTTGTTATCATATAGTGTCGAAAAAGATACTGTCAAGACTTTTTTGCTCGTTTTTTGTAATTATACCGTTTTTTAATTAAAAGCGCTTTCATTTTTTATTGCACAGAAAATTCGTTTTTTCCTGTTAGCGAGAAGCCGTTTTTTCTGTTTTTTGATCCACAACGCTTTCTGTATATTCCTTCCCCCATATATACATAGACTCTAAAATAGGGATGAGCGTATGTCCTCGTTCCGTAAGTGAATATTCGACTTTGGGCGGAACAACAGGATACACTTCACGATAGACGATCAGATCTTCTTCTAACTCGCGAAGCTGGCTCACAAGCATTCTTTGAGTGATCGCAGGGATGAGCGCTTTCAATTCACCAAATCTCTTTGTTCCTTCTTTGCCTAGGTGCCACATAATCAACATCTTCCATTTACCGCCAATAATAGACAATGTTAATTCTTTTTCACAATTAAATGACTTTTCACGCATAGGGCTCATTCGGTATTCCTCCCTTAATGTGAGTATACATGATAACAGTGTACTTTTATATACTATATAACAAAAAAGTGCGTACTTACAAATAAAATCTTCA
Source organism: Domibacillus sp. F004 (assembly GCF_057814295.1). Taxonomy (NCBI): domain Bacteria; kingdom Bacillati; phylum Bacillota; class Bacilli; order Caryophanales; family Bacillaceae; genus Domibacillus; species Domibacillus sp. F004. The sequence goes on along the minus strand of NZ_JBVATB010000011.1, from coordinate 45,726 downwards.
GATATTATACTAATGTTGAAACAAATACAAATTTTAAAGTGAAATTTTGCTAGATTCATGCAGCGTAAATTCAGTTATTTACGCTTTTATACACATGATAACTTGACAGGAGGGATATTGTATGAACAGTGTATCAGTCAGCCCTTTCGAGGAAAGCGCTGCCAAAATGACGATGAATGTAGACTCTATGACCTTTGTTCTATTTGGTGCGACAGGCGATTTGGCAAAAAGAAAAATTTTTCCTGCTCTTTATAATTTATATCTCGATAATAAATTGCCACGAACATTTTCAGTCGTTGGTCTAGGGCGGAGAATACTATCTAATGAAACCTTTCAATCACACGTGGAAGCCTCAATCCGCACTTTTTCGAGACAGTTAGGTAGCTCAGATTTGGAATTGGAAACATTTATTCGTTCCTTCCAATATAGCTCTTTAGATGTCACAGACAGCAGCGGCTATGATAAGTTGCTTGACCTCATTCAAAGCCGTGAAATAGAGTTAGACCTTCCAGAAAATCGAATGTTTTATTTGTCGGTAGCTCCTGAATTTATTAATGTCATCACATCGAATATATCTAAAAGTGGGTTAGGTACAGTAAAAGGATGGAAACGGCTTTTGATTGAAAAACCTTTCGGTCATGATCTTTCCTCTGCTCAACAGCTAAATGCCGTATTGAGCAATGCCTTTGAAGAAAGTGAAATTTATCGTATCGATCATTATCTTGGAAAACCAATGATCCAAAATCTAGAGACGTTGGAGATTGCTAATCCGATACTCCAAGCCGTTTGGAATAATCAATTTATTGCTAACGTTCAGATTACAGCTAGTGAAACAGTCGGTGTAGAAGAACGAGCTGGGTATTATGATCAAGCCGGAGCTATTCGAGATATGGTCCAAAATCATATGTTGCAAATTTTGATGATGACGGCTATGCATTTACCGAAACGGTTCCTGTCAACTGAGGTTCAGCAAGAAAAAACTAAAGTAATGGCCTCTGTCCGATCCGTTTCTAAGAAAGATGCTGCTGCACATATTGTTCGTGGTCAATACCGTTCAGGAGCGATTCAAGGTTCGCCTGTCATCGGCTACAAAGAAGAGCCAGGAATCCTAGAAACTTCAACAAACGATACTTTTGTGGCAGCTCGTGTATGGATTGATGATCCTTTTTGGCAAGGTGTTCCGTTTTACATTCGTACTGGTAAACGGATGAAAGAAAAATCCACCCGTATTGTTATTGAATTCAAGAACCCATTAAAAGAACTTTATTCAAAACAACTTGAAGAAACTATGCCAAACCTATTAACCATTGAAATCAGTCCAAACGAGACGATTTCCTTACAATTAAATAATAAAAACCCATTGAATAATGGGAAAATCGAGCCTGTTACTATCGATTTTTCTGCCAACCATCAGCAGGTTCCAGAAGCCTATGAACAGATTTTACATGATGCATTGCGCGGTGACGCCACGTTCTTTGCACACTGGGAAGAAGTCGAGCTTTCGTGGGCTTGGATTCAGCCATTATTAGAGGCATTCGAAGAAAATACTCTTCCTTTGCACACTTATGAAGCAGGATCAATGGGACCAGAAGCTTCTGATCAATTGGTAGAAGAGGATGGATTTAAATGGTGGTAATAACGCTTAAATAATCCATTAATCTACTCGCACTACAGCTTTAAAGATTATTTTTATATAGTTATTAACAGGAGGTCACTTAGGATGAAAATTGGTTTAATAGGATTAGGTAAAATGGGATTAAATCTTGGTATGAACCTTATTGATAATAAACATGAAGTAGCGGGTTTTGATTTAAACGAAACTGCTGTTCAAGAACTAGTAAGTTATGGTGCTGAAGGGACAACTAATTTGCAAGAGCTTGTAAGTAAATTAGAGTCTCCTCGCGTTTTGTGGATTATGGTTCCTCACCAAGTTGTAGATAAAGTATTAGGACAAGTAAAACCTTTGCTTCAAGAAGGAGATATTGTTATTGAAGCAGGAAACTCTCATTATAAAGAATCAATTCGCCGGTATAACGATTTTAAAGACGCTGGTGTTTATTACCTGGACGTTGGTACTTCTGGTGGTATGAGTGGAGCTCGTAATGGTGCTTGCTATATGGTCGGTGGCGATAAAGAGGCTTGGAATATTGTTGAGCCAATTTTCCGTGATACAGCAGTAGAAAACGGATATCTTTACACTGGAGAAGCCGGTTCTGGTCACTATACTAAAATGGTACATAACGGCATTGAATATGGTATGATGGCTGCTATTGGTGAAGGGTTTGAAGTCCTTGCAGAATCGCAATATGATTTTGATTATGAAGCTGTTGCAAAACTATGGAATAATGGTTCTGTAATCCGCTCATGGTTAATGGAACTCACTGAAGATGCCTTCTCTAAAGATGAGAAACTAGATGGAATTCGTGGTGTTATGCACTCTTCAGGCGAAGGGAAATGGACTATTGAAGAGGCACTTAATTTACAAGTTGCAACACCGGTTATTACAGCTAGTCTAATGAGCCGCTATACTTCTTTGAAAGGCGATAACACTTTCACAGGTAAAGTAGTCGCTGCACTTCGTAATGAGTTTGGCGGTCATGCTGTGGAAAAAAAGGCTGACAGCGTCACTAGCGGTGTGTAAGTATAGGATTTTGAGATAGATTTCCCTCTTTATCCAAGTAGATAATATTTTAATCAATATATTTAGATTAAATAAGATGTTTAATCTATAGGCAAATATTAAAAAAAGATCGGGCAAAAGCCGATCTTTTTTTAATATTGTATAGACATGTTACTTTTATTCTTCTAGTGACTGGCGATTTTCACACGACTCTTGCTTGCAGTCAGAATAATAGACAGTTACTTTTTCTGTAGGCATAGTGTCAATAAGCTCACCACAATTTTTACAAATAATAGAACCTTTTGCTACATAATTTGACATTATTACCCACCCTTTCATTTTCTGTTTATATTTATTCCGTTACTTTACAAACAATGAGAGGTTTTGCCCAGATCGCTTATTCAATTGAGTATGTTTAATATACTACATACTACATTCTTGATAGCGCTATCATTTCCTGTCCCTCTAAATTTTCAACCATTGTAAACCAGGATTTTGGTTTATTCGATAGAACAGAATAATAACGTCTTAAAAACTTTACAATAAGCTCTGCTGGCATTTCATCTCGATTTTTGTCCATAGGCATAAAGCAAAGATCTAATTCTGTCACGGCTTCCCCATCATTGTTCCATGAGGGATGAACGTAAGGGAAATCAAGTCGTTTATACCCAAGATGGGACAGCACTTCACGGCGAACATAAGGATTCATGGCCTTTACTCCTCCAAATCCATGATCTCCTATACGATAAGGATCATAAATTTCAGCAAACATTCCTTGTAGTTCCTGGCCACTATCCTTGGCTACAGAGTTTAAATCGTCTAATCTCTTACTAGCTAAAAACGCACCTACACCCAGTCCATCTTTTCCGATAATTGTAAAATCTGTCATAGCCACATTAAAATCTTCATAATAACGATACTCTGTCGCTCCGACTACTTCCCCGCTGTGAACGGCTACAAAGATGCGAATCCCAGGATCTTGCAAAGGTTCTTCCCACAGTGAAAATTCCAATACTTCCTCTGGAGGAAAGACCTCTTGCATAAGTTGATGCATTTGTTTGAATAAAGGATCTTTTATATTCGTAATTCTATAATACTCCATTTTTTATCATTCTCCTGTCTACATTGATAAATAGAATGGATTTTTCCATTCCATAAGTGCTGCAAAATTGCATGATTCTTCGTCTTCAAGATAATTCTCGACCATTTTGACTGGTGTACGGCCACAACGAAGTAAAAAAGTAATGACCGGATCCCTCAATTCTCCTTTAACAACAGCTTCAAGATATTCATCAGGTGTCATTTCATTCACCTTTTTATGATATCCCGGGACTCGTCCACCTCCTAGAAGCCGATCTATTTTTTTCTCGACAACAACCTCATACATCGATTGCATTAGCCACTTTCCTAATCCTAACTTACGGTATAAAGGACTGACCCCTATATCCACAACGTAAAGCGTGTTTCCCTTCGGATTATGGTTTCTAATATACCCATTGTCCGTTATTTCTTCCCAAGTATGCTCAGGATGAGAAGGATCAAAATCAACTAGTAATCCAGTCATTGAACCTGCAATTCTACCATCAATTTCGATACATAAGGCTCCTTCTGGAAATAAAGTAATATGATTATGCAATTGTTCAACATTCCACCATAATTCCGGGGGAAAGGGTGGAGGAAAACTTTCTTGTTGAACCTTAATTAACCCATTAAAATCTGCTTCGTTGTAATTTCGAATCACTGCTGGAATCGGGCGATTTTGTTCAAAAACAAAAAACTCTTTTCGATACACTATATCCCCCCCTTGTTTGTTTAATAGAATCATTTTATAGATAGGACTAACTTTATACTGCAAACTCTTTATTAGTTTTAATTATTAATTATATAGACACACTTAACAAGTACACACTTTTTTTTTACATAGTGTCAAAAAGTATACTCTTATAAATACAAATGATTCACTTTTAGATAAACAGAGACTGCTGATAACTAACTCAGCAGTCTGATTGCTTGATTATATTTATTTAATTGCTCTATCTATAATTATAGTTGAGTAGGTTTACGCATGGTTGTTTTCATATTCTGTTATTTTGCAAACTCGATTTTCGTGTCTGCCGCCTTCAAAAGGTGTCGTCAACCAAATTTCTGCAATAGCACGGGCTAGTCCTGGACCAATTACACGTTCTCCCATCGCTAACATATTGGTGTCATTGTGCTCTCTTGTTGCTTTAGCGCTAAACATATCATGCACTAATGCACATCGAATTCCCTTTACTTTGTTTGCTGCAATACTCATTCCAATACCCGTACCGCAAATTAAAATCCCACGGTCTACTTCACCACTTGCTACTTTCTCCGCCACTGGAACAGCATAGTCCGGATAGTCAACAGACGTACTACACTCACACCCTAAATCCTGATATTCAATATTCATTTCTTCTAATAAGGCGATAATTTCTTGACGAATGTTTACTCCACCGTGATCTGATGCAATTGCTACTTTCATTTTTTTTCCTCCTCTTATACTGTAATTGTGTCCATTACAATTTGAATCTTCATCCTATTTTTTTCATGTCTAGTCGGCCATATTGCCTTTACATAAATTATATAGAAAGACTTCTTGCTAAATCATAGGTTGCCATATCAAGCGTGCGCTTGTACTGTAAAGCTTCCTCAAATGGCGTATGTACCAATTGTCCATTTCTTAATCCTACCATGACACCTGCTGTTCCTTCTACAAGTAGATCCACAGCTTTTGCTCCCATTTGAGTACTCATCATCCGATCGTAGGCGCTAGGGGAACCACCTCGTTGAAAATGACCTAAGATCGTAACCTTTGTTTCAAATCCTGTTCTCTCTTCAATCACTTTTCCAATTTCGTCACCTTTTCCCACACCTTCAGCAACAACAATAATACTATGCTTTTTGCCGCGCTTAGCGCCCCTTTGCACACGATCAATTACATCCTCTATGTCATCTATCGCTTCTGGAATAATAATAGACTCTGCTCCAGCACACATACCTGCCCACAAAGCAATGTCTCCTGCGTTTCTTCCCATAACCTCAATCACATATGTGCGTTCATGAGAGGATGCAGTATCACGAATTTTATCAATCGCATCCAGAGCCGTATTAACAGCGGTATCGAATCCAATTGTATAATCCGTTCCAGAGATGTCGTTGTCAATGGTGCCTGGTATACCAATAGTCGCAACGCCTAAAGCGTTTAACTTAGTTGCCCCTTGAAAAGAACCGTCCCCACCGACGACAACTAAACCGGATATTCCTGCCTTTTTCAATTGTTCTGCGCCTTTTTTCTGGCCTTCTTCTGTTCTGAACTCATCACAACGTGTACTTTGTAAAATGGTCCCTCCGCGATGAAGGATATCTCCTACACTTTTAAAGTCCATTGGGACAAAATCTCCTGCAATTAGCCCTTTATAGCCATTTTGCACTCCATAAACATCTAGACCCTTGAAAATACCTCTTCTAACGACTGCTCGAATAGCAGTATTCATTCCTGGCGCATCTCCGCCACTCGTTAATATGGCAATTTTATTCATCGTTAGTTTCCTCCATATTATATAAATCTCATGTAGTTGCCATAATGGATTTAACATAAGTACATATTTAAAAGATGTACGACCATAGCTTAAATATTACTTAATATTTTGTTTAAAAAAGGGCAGGTTCACCTATTGGTGAAGTCTGCCCAAAATCCATACTAGCTTATTTATTCATTAAGCTCTTTGAATTTGAATTCTAAGCCGTAAACGTTAATATCGTTTGGCCTTTTCATGCTTTCATCAAATCATTTAGGATGCAACGTCTTTTAACGTAATTTTTTAAAACGCTCTACAACATTTTCAACTGTAAAGCCGTATGCTTCAATGATCTTATCGTAAGGTGCCGAAGCGCCGAACTGATCAATAGCTAAGACGTCTCCGTCGTTACCTACATACTTGCTCCAGCCCAATGATGAGCCCATTTCGATCGCAAGTCGCGCTGTTACATTTTTAGGAATAACTGTTTCTTTATACTCAGCTGTTTGTTTTTCAAAACGATCCCAACTTGGCATACTAACAACAGAAACGTGAATTCCTTCTTGTGCCAATGCTTCTTGTGCTTTAACAGCTAAAGAAACTTCAGAACCAGAAGCTATTAACAAGCCTTCAACATTCCCTTTTGCTTCTGAAATTACATATCCACCTTTGCTAACACCTGCATATGCTGTCTCAGGATCAGCAAGCGTAGGCAAATCTTGACGTGTAAGAACAAGAATTGTTGGCTCGTTTTTACTTTCCACAGCAAGTTTCCAAGCTGCGGCTGTTTCGTTTCCTTCAGCAGGACGGATAGTAGAAAGTCCAGGCATTGCTCGTAAAGAAGCTAAGTGCTCGATTGGCTCATGTGTAGGACCATCTTCCCCTACAGCAATACTATCATGTGTAAACACATATGTTACTGGCACTTGCATTAAAGCTGAAAGACGAATAGCTGGCCGTAAATAATCAGAGAATACAAAGAATGTAGCTCCAAATACTTTTACTCCGCCGTGAAGGGCCATTCCATTTAGTGCAGCACCCATTCCAAATTCGCGAACACCGAACCAGATGTTACGACCGCTATAGTTTTCAGCGCTGAAATCAGTTTCGCCTTTAAGTAATGTTTTATTTGAAGAAGATAAATCAGCTGATCCTCCAAATAACTGAGGAACATTTTTAGCAAGACCATTTAATACATCCCCGCCGGAAGTACGAGTAGCAAGTGTGTCTTCTCCTACACGGTATTGTGGAACAGCAGCATCCCAATTTTCAGGAAGCTCTCCACTTATTGCAAGCTTTAATTCTTTTGCAGCATCAGGATGAAGTTTTTCGTATCGAGCAAACAATTCATTCCACTCTTGTTCTTTCTTTTCCGATGCTTCTTTAAGTTCAGCAAAATATGATTTTACTTCTTCCGGAATATAAAAGTCTTCTTCATAATTCCATCCATAATGTTCTTTTACCAGTTTTATTTCATCTTTACCTAGAGGTGAACCATGCGAATCAGATTTGCCGCCTTTGTTCGGTGAACCATAACCGATAACCGTTTTAACTTCAATTAAAGTTGGCTGATTTTCATTCGCTTTTGCTTCACTTAAAGCTTCTGCAATCGATTTAGTATCATTTCCGTCCTCAACACGGAGTACTTGCCAACCGTATGCTTTAAAACGATCCTCAACGCTTTCACTAAATGACTTATTAAGTTTGCCATCAAGTGAAATATCATTTGAATCATATAGTACAATTAAACGGCCAAGCTGAAGGTGACCTGCCAATGAAGCTGCTTCTGCAGATACTCCCTCCATTAGATCCCCATCACCACAAATGCTGTATGTGTAATGATCAATGACATTTAAATCATCAATATTATACGTAGCGGCTAAATGTCTTTCAGCCATTGCCATCCCAACAGCCATTGAGACACCTTGACCAAGCGGTCCAGTTGTAGCATCGACACCCGCCGTATGTCCAAATTCAGGATGTCCTGGTGTTTTACTGCCCCATTGACGGAATTGTTTTAACTCTTCCAATGGTAAATCATGACCTGTCAAATGTAGCAAGCTGTATAGTAGCATTGAGCCATGACCTGCAGATAACGTAAAACGGTCACGGTTAAACCAATTCGGATTACTAGGATTATAGTTCATAAACTGTGTCCAAAGTGTATGAGCCATCGGAGCAGCACCCATTGGCATACCTGGGTGGCCAGAATTCGCTTTTTCAATTGCATCAATTGAGAGGGTTCTAATCGTATTAATAGAAAGCTGTTCTACATTTACTTTTTGTTCAATCATCTTTTTTCCCCTATCTCTTCATAGATTACTTTTATTAATTAAGCTTGGCCTGAAGAACCAAATTCACGCATTTTGCCACGAACTGTTTCTTTAATCGCATCGCGAGCTGGGCCGAGGAACTTACGTGGATCGTATACTTTATCGTCGTTATTCAACACGTCACGAACCGCTTGAGTAGACGTAATTTGACTTTCTGTATTTACGTTAATTTTCGCTGATCCAAGCGAAATCGCTTTTTTAATGTCTTTTGTTGGGATACCAGTTCCACCATGAAGTACAAGAGGTACACCTGTTAATTCCATTACTTCTTTCATACGATCAAATCCAAGGTTAGGTTCACCTTTATACGGGCCATGTACAGAACCTAATGCAGGTGCAAAACAGTCTACGCCTGTTTCACGAACCAATTGATCACACTCTGAAGGGATCGCATAAAATGCATCTGCTGCATCTACACTAAGATCATCTTCTTGTCCGCCGATACGACCAAGTTCTGCTTCAACAGATACACCAACAGCATGTGCAATTTGTACAACACGTTTAGTAAGTTCGATATTTTCTTCAAGTGGATGATGTGAACCATCGATCATGACAGATGTAAATCCAGCATGAATAGCTTGTACACATTTTTCAAGGCTAGATCCGTGGTCAAGATGAATAGCGACAGGAACTGTTACGTTATATTCTTCCATTAATTCTTTTACCATTGTAACGATTAATTTGAAACCGCCCATGTAACGAGCAGCACCTTCAGATACTCCAAGAATAACTGGTGAGTTTTCTTCTTGTGCAGCTTGTAAAATCGCTTGAGTGAACTCAAGGTTATTAATATTAAATTGTCCTACAGCATATCCTTTTTCTTTCGCTTGAATTAACATTTCTTTCATTGATACTAATGGCATATGATTCTCTCCTTTTTATATGACGCTTTTTTTATTTTTTATATAGCAATTTTTATGAATGATACGCTTCAATGTACTGGTACTTTTCTGAGTTACCACTAACTGTTAAAAATGAATGGGATTTTATTAGACCATCATTTGGTTTTTGAATGCCGTTTAATAATAATCCATCGGTAATTCCTGTGCCGACAAACAAGCAATCGTCAGATTTCACAATGTCATCTAGTGTTAAAGCTTTTTCAGGATCTGTTATTCCCATTTCAACGCAGCGATCAAATTCTTCTTGGTCTTGAGGAGCAAGTTTGCCTTGGAAATCTCCTCCCATACTCTTCAATGCAGTCGCAGCAATAACCCCTTCCGGCGCACCGCCCATACCGACCAATATATCACCTTCAATGTGATCAATTGCAGTAGCGATGGAACCATTAACATCATTATCAGGAAACAACCTCACTTGAGCTCCCGCATCAAATACTTGTTTAATCAAATGATCATGCCGTGGTCTATCTTGTATCATCACTACTAAATCTTTTATGTCTTTACCTAAAGCTTTAGCAACTGACTTCATATTTTCTGTTAAAGATGCATCTATGTTTATAGCACCTTTTGCTTTTGGCCCGACTGCAATCTTATGCATATACATATCCGGTGCATGTAATAAACTACCCTTAGTGGAAACAGCAATAACTGTTAACGAATCATTTTGACCTTTAGACATCATCGTTGTTCCTTCAACTGGATCAACCGCAATGTCTACTTCTGGACCTTTTCTCGTTCCAAGCTCTTCACCAATATAAAGCATAGGCGCTTCATCCATTTCACCTTCACCAATAACAATCAAACCACTCATATCGATAAGGTTCATTTGATTACGCATCGCTTCAGTTCCAGCACCGTCTGCCTCTATCTTGTTCCCTTTTCCAATCCAAGGGTAAGAAGCAATAGCTGCTTTTTGTGCGACAGTGAGAAAATCCATAGCTAGTGACTGAACATTTTTTTCAAAAACGACATTATTTTTTAATTTATTCATCAGGTCACCTCCTATTTAAGTGTTACTTGCAATCATATACAACATTTTCAAATCGAGTTTCCACCTGTACATACACAGTATATCTTGTCGTTTACACATCTGTAAGTACGCACTTTGTCAACATATAGTGTCAGGAAGTATACTTTTGATCAAATTTTCCGAAAATTCGTATTTAATTTTAGCTGAAATCGCCGTTATTTAAAGGTTTAAGTCGATTTCTGGTTATTTTTCAGTTTTTCTAAAAAAAAAATGAAAAATGCAATCATTTGTCGTTTTTAGGTTAAAACTTTCGAATAATTAATTTTATAAATCCCAAAAAACATCCCACTATTCGAGAAAAAAAGGTTTATTTATTTAATTATTTATGTAAGCATAAGTTCAACCAGGAATAATACTCTGAATTTTTACAATATTTTCAACGTTCCTATTTCAATAGCCAAACGATAGTCGTTTCAAAGAAAGCTAAAATAATTATATAGGGGCGAAGAACATGAGCGAATCAACGACAGAAACAAACTACAGTTATTTAAGCAAAGGACCTGGGATCCAAGTTATTAAAGCAGGAACTTTTCAAATGAAAGAATTGAATGACCAATTAGGTATCCCTGGATTAAGAAGCCAAATCATAGATGTTCCACTTACATCAAAAGAAAATGCTCTTTCTATGGGATATTTCGCCATGCAGCCAGGCGAAGAATTTGGTTTTGAGTTTGAGTTTTTGGAAGTGAATTTCGTTATTAAAGGCAAATTTGTCTTGCGCGATATGCAGGGCAATAAATATTTAGCTGAGGCAGGAGATGTCTTTATATTCACTCCGAACGTTCCTATGGTTTTTGATGGCGAGAGTGACGGAGAAGTTTTTTATATTGCACACCGTCTGCCTGAACCTTCGTTTATGTAACTATTAAAATACGAATAAATGATATTTCGTTACTTTTAGTTGATTCGTTATGTATACTGTATAGCACAGTAAAATATATACTCTATCTAGAGTATATATTTTAACACAGCATTATTCAGGGGGAAACAGGCTACAATTACTAAAGTAGTAGCTTGTTATGCAAGTCTTTACAAGAGAATCAATGATTCTACTTTTCAAAAAAATTGGAGGATTTAATTATGATTAAAATTGCACCTTCTATTCTTTCAGCTGACTTTGCAAAGCTTGGAGAAGATATAAAAGATGTGGAGCTAGGTGGAGCTGATTACATCCATGTCGATGTTATGGACGGACATTTTGTTCCGAATATCACCATCGGTCCACTAATCGTTGATGCGATTAGACCTGTTACTGATTTACCACTAGATGTACACTTAATGATCGAAAACCCTGATCAATATATTGATGCATTTGCAAAAGCTGGTGCTGATATTATTACTGTGCACGTAGAAGCTTGTCCTCATCTGCACAGAACGCTTCAACTGATCAAATCAACAGGCACAAAGGCGGGCGTTGTATTGAATCCGCATACCCCTGTCTCTACCATTCAACATGTAATAGAAGATGTTGACATGGTATTGCTCATGACAGTAAATCCTGGATTTGGCGGACAATCGTTTATTCATTCGGTTTTACCTAAAATCAGAGAAGTTGCTGATCTTGTAGCGGAGAAAAACTTAGATGTTGAAATTGAAATAGACGGTGGAGTAAATCCTGAAACAGCTAAACTTTGTGTCGAAGCTGGCGCCAATGTTCTTGTCGCAGGCTCAGCTATTTATAATCAAAAAGATCGTGCTCAAGCTATTCAAGCTATTAGAGATAGCGCGAAATCTGCCGCACGTTAATTTTTACCTTATGTTTGTTGACAGTGGATCTGTTATTCTATCCAATAAGACCACTGTCCTATTCTAATTGTATACTCTGTTTCTGTCATAATGCTGAATTTGCCAAGTGTCTTTTTTCTAAAAGCCTTGGCTTTTTCTTAAATTATAATTATGCAGAAAATAACTTTAATTAAATACTGTTTTAATGTTTACTCAGTGTGGTAGGGAAAAGGTTATAGAACTATAAACATAATTACAAAATGATACGTATCACCAGTGTATGTTTTATTTATTTTTCAAAAATAGTTATCCTATAAACTTCATTTCCCTCCTCTAAAACAGTCATACTTTATCTGATTTACACCATTTTACACAGTCATGGTTATTTAACCATTTATCCTGCAACTTTCAATTTTCACCTGTACAACTTCTCCACGCAGAATATATAATATCCTTCTAGAACTATCTATATAACAAAAAATGGTTATTATGGTGATATAAGTATAATTTGAAACGGAGGTGATCAGAGTGATAGAGCTGTGTGGCAAGTCTTACAACTGTGAAAAAGAATTAACCCTTTCTGTTATAGGAGGAAAGTGGAAAATGCTGATTTTGTGGCATTTGGGGAAAGAAGAAAAGAAACGTTTTAATGAACTAAGATCTCTTATGCCAGGTATCTCTCCTCGAATGCTGGTCAGTCAATTACGTGAGTTAGAAGACAACTTCATTGTGCATCGGGAGGTGTATGCTGTCGTTCCGCCTAAAGTTGAATACTCCCTTACGGATCAAGGCAAAAGCTTAATGCCTATTCTAGAAGCTATGTATAGCTGGGGGAAAGATTACATGGAGACAGCCAATACTGTAAAAACAAGGTAAATAAATAAACGCATATTATATTAACTTTAGAGGAGATTATTAACTTTGTTAAAAGTAAATATGTTGTTATTTGTAATCAAAAAGCCGGCAAAGGTTTTATTAACCCAATTAAATATGCCTCATAACCGTGTGTAGACTCATTAATAGTGACTCGTACACACGGTTTTTTTATCAATTCTATTTCCTCAAATGTGTATATACATTTTTGTGTATATAAAATACATTCATCTTTTTCTTACAAAAACCCCCTCCATTCTTCTCTAATTCAAATCTAAAAGTATATTTTTTAGCACTATATGTTATAAAAGTGCGTACTTTGTTTTCTGAAGATTAGGACTTATAATGAGTCTTGTACCAATAACAATCAAAAACTAACAAATTAGTAGAAGGAGTGACATATCCATGAAATTACAATTAGCACTTGATCTTGTCAACATTCCAGAAGGTATCGCAGTCGTGAAAGAAGTAGAACAATTCGTTGATGTCGTTGAAATCGGCACACCGGTTATTATTAACGAAGGCCTTCGTGCAGTAAAAGAAATGAAAGAAGCATTCCCTAACTTAACAGTTCTTGCGGACTTGAAAGTAATGGATGCAGGCGGTTATGAAGTAATGGTAGCCTCTCAAGCAGGCGCAGGCATCGTAACGATTCTTGGTGCAACAGATGATGCAACAATTAAAGGTGCGGTAGAAGAAGCGAAAAAACACGGTTCTGAAATCTTGATCGACATGATCAACATTAAAAACCTTGCACAACGTGCACAAGAAGTAGATGCACTTGGCGTAGATTACATCTGTGTACATACAGGTTACGATCTTCAAGCTGCAGGTGAAACACCATTCGAACAACTTAACACAATCAAAAGTGTCGTGAAAAACGCGAAAACAGCAGTAGCTGGCGGCATTAAATTGGAAACACTTCCAGGCGTTATTGCAGCACAACCGGATCTTGTTATCGTAGGCGGCGGTATCACAGGCGCAGACGACAAAAAAGCAGTTGCGGCAGAAATGCAACAACTTATCCAAAAAGCAACGGTATAATTCTATGCAAACAACAGAATATACTCAAATCGTTTTGCAGGAGCTGCAAAAAACAGCGGGCCTTATTAAGGATGAGAGTGCGGAACAGTTGGTCAACGGCATTTTAGACGCTAAAAAAGTATTTGTTGCAGGGGCCGGCCGTTCTGGCTTTATGGCAAGATGCTTTGTTATGCGCATGATGCACATGGGCCTTGATCCGTATATCGTTGGGGAAACAGTGACACCGAACTTAGAGGAAGGTGATATCTTTATCATCGGCTCTGGATCTGGTGAAACGAAAAGCCTTGTAGCGATGGCGGAAAAAGCCAAGAGCATTGGTGCGACAGTAGCAGCCGTGACGATTTTTCCAAACTCGACAATTGGCAACTTGGCAGATATCGTGATTGAAATTCCTGGTCAGGCGAAGTCTGGTGCAGATACAGGAAACAAAACGATTCAGCCAATGGGCTCTTTGTTTGAGCAAAGTCTGTTATTGTTTTATGATTCCATCATTCTTCGTTTCATGGAGAAAAAAGGCATGGATTCAGATAAAATGTACGGACGCCACGCGAATTTAGAGTAGATAAACTCGATCGATCATATTCTTAGCAAAACATATTAATAGATTCAACTTTTCGCTCATTTCTCTTAATCCAAAAAGATGCTATTAAAGACAATATTCATTGACTTTATGGCATCTTTTTTTGTTTTTTTATATCAGTTCTTCACACAGGATACCTTCATTCAAACACTTAACGAGCAAAGCCCAGTGGTAAGTGAGAGAAGAATGTTCGTTGGCCTCAGCCAAACCGCCCTTAAAAATTCTCTTTATTTTTGGGATGATAACAAACTAAATGATTTCAGAGGTAGCATTTTTTCATTGATTATTCCTTTAATGTTGACTCTTTATATGTATGAACACCTGTGTATAGAGGGGCGAACGTGCTAGATTAGGAATAGGAGGGGGGCAAGGCAATAAGGCACTTTTATGTGGATGTAGTGGAATACGTCTCTAAGCAGAAAACGCTTGGCTTGTAATGCATACTTATACAAACTTTTTATACTTGACACTGTGTGGAAAGACTATTTCTGCACAAATAAACCGATTCTCTTTTTTTACTTTTGAGAACCGGTTGGTGGATCACTTTGATAACTAGGGTTAGTTAACATCAATTTTATCCGTCCTAACTTTTTATATATTTACTATTCATTAAAATCATTTTATTTTGTGTAAATTTCAATGCCATTTTCCCAAGCTTTTGTAAATCCTTTACTGTACATTTTCATTGCAGCTGTGATAGATGTAATTACTTTCTTCATTTAAGTAATCCCCTTCCTCATTGGTATTGTCTTAATTATCGTTTCTTTATAGCGTTTTTGCAAAGTCAATGAAAACGGCAACATAACTCGTGTAAACGATAACAATGAGGATGAAAACGAAACCATCTCTGTTTTTCTCAACATTTCATTATTTTTCTTTAGTTTTCATATTTTCCACTTTTCATTAAATCAATTTCAACAGATTTCGCCTTTTTTTAAGCAATAGCATAGGAGAGGGGGAAGTATTGTTTTAACTTTCAGTAATGTTGATAGAGATATATAGAGTACTGAATATACGAGTGGGTAGTGAGTGTCCTACTAGAATCGAGTACCATGCCGATTTATGTCAGGTACGACCTCATATAAACAGAAGTGAGGTTCCCTGAATGTGACATGATATCGCTAATGAGCAGTCCAGAATTGATGCCAGATGTAAAAGCTAAGTAATCCTAGTTCGATGTTCGGCTCTATTCTAAATCTAGAATACACTCCCTATTATTTGGCCTATAGTTGGCTGCTATGTAAAAATCTCCTTTGAATAAAAAGAATCATTGCCCTTTTCTACAACTCGAAAAAACACAAGAAAAAGAACAGTCTTATTCTCCTTCAGCGATTTCTGGCTTCTTGCTTATGATGTATTTCATCGCATGTTTAAATACGGTTACCAGCTCATTTTTCCCTTCCAGCTCCAAAACAATATGATATTTAGAAAATTGATAGACACTTCCTGTAATCGTTTTGCCGTCTAAAAAAGCAATCTTTATTTCTTGCCCCTTCCTAAATTGGTACAGTTTTTCATATGCTGGTGCATACTTCTTTTTTGCAGGACTTTTTTGCTTTTCTGTCATCTTGTTTCTCTCCTTATTTTTCAAATTGCCTTAGCAAATTTATTGAAAAAACACTGCCGGATCCTTCATACAAGGGAGGTATAAAAAAGTGATAGAGTGATCCAACCTAAAACCTGTACAGATGGCTGCGAGAGATAGACTATGGTTAGGTAAACATCTGTATTATCTCATTTTAACGATCTGTTCTATACTGAAACCCCAATGACAAGTCTAACATATAGGTACTTGTTTTCATTAAGAGGAGGCTTAGCCAGAATAATTTAAACAAATTGTGATTAGCGATTTCAAGGAAGTAAGATCATTAATCTTTAATCCAGTAAAAAGAGATTCAACCATTGATAATAAAGACGATATTTTTTCTATTAGACGGATTATATTTCTAAAAAATTATAAAAAATCGGGTGATTCTTTAGTATCTCTTTACGTTTTTCAATTTGAAACATGTTTCGCAGCGTACCATAAAAGTAGCCGTCAAACGATCCTTTAATACGTTTTTGCTTTTGAGCAAAAATACTTTCTTTAAACGACTGCAAGGCAATCGATACAATTTCTTCGAGAGGTGCATTTAGATAACTTGTCCGGTAAGCTTGCATTGTTTTGCCCCAAAAACGATAGATATCTTTCGCTTCTCTGTAGAACATCTTCACCATATCTACAAATTTTTGCGGAATATGAGACGGTGTAAAAGAATAATCTAAAACGGGTTCTTGCTTACGTAAGGTTTTAAAAGATTTTAATAATGCTGAATAATTGGTAGAGACTTTTTTGGTGCTTTGGTTCTTACTCCGACAAGAGGTTTCAACATTTTCAGCTTGGAAATTAGCTTGGAAATTACTTAAATGAAGAAGCTGCTCCCAATGTGAAAAATACGGATGATCCATAAAAAGATGGACTGGTGCACTTCTTCCATTTTGTGTGCTCGAACGGCGATAGACTGTGAATAGTACACCGGCTTTACGCAGTTTTTGAGCTACGTTTCGGATCGTCTTGTCAGATACACCATAACGGTCTGCGAAATAACCATCTTTCGCAAAGAAAAAGCCCTTTTCAGATGAAAACCAACACATCATATCGATTGCTTTGCGTGTCGCTTTTTTCAGACGGTAATAGCTCTCACCATATGCTTTTTCTACTGCTTTTAATAATCGTAATTTCATTGATTGCTGCTGTTTGCGATTCTCAGCGTATC
The DNA here is from genome assembly GCF_057814295.1 of Domibacillus sp. F004. Classification (NCBI taxonomy): domain Bacteria; kingdom Bacillati; phylum Bacillota; class Bacilli; order Caryophanales; family Bacillaceae; genus Domibacillus; species Domibacillus sp. F004. The sequence goes on along the minus strand of NZ_JBVATB010000011.1, from coordinate 28,321 downwards.
GTTTATAGTTCATCATTTTTTTAAATTCTTCGGTAGATATTAGTTTGCTTACAGCCATGATTCTGTCTCCTTTTAGGAAAACAAAAAGACGCATTTACCGGATAAAAACGGTAAACACGTCTTTTGCATGACTGTAAAAGAGTTACTTTCCCTTGAAAATTACATATAAATGCCGTATAATAAGACATTATATAAGTAAAGAAGGCGAAAGCAAGTGTTTACCGTGGTTTGGCACGGTAGACGGTTATAAAGGACTGCCATCCTTCTATAACACGCTTTTGCTTTTTTTTATTTTCCGTTCATTTTGTTAACTCTATTTATAGCAAACTTTCTGAATTTATACAAGAGATTCCAAATTCAAATTTGGAATGAATGGTTTATTTTTCTTGTTGTTATAAGTTTTTTGTGTATGGAAATGAAAAAGAACCGATCACGAAAAGTAAACGGTTCGATCGGATGATTCTTATGAGGCTTTCATATAAACAACAGAATTATTTAAAGTAAAGTATCATTCCGTATTTGTTTTTATAATCCCCCCTCCATGCTTATGTATCGAATGTTCTTTTTACGCAATAAAAAGAACAGATTCGTCCTTCTGTTCACAGTACCGGCCCCACCTACGCCAGGGATACCTTGATAGCCACGCCTGCCATCCTACCCTGTACTACATTTTATTACGCTTTTGTTTTATACCCTACAAATCCTTTTGTGAATGCTTACTTTTTCTGTATTTACATAAAACTGTATTTATGTATAACTGTATATTGGTCTTTTGCTAAATTAGTTATCCATGTATTTTTTTACGGCTGCTTCAACAACTTCAGTCATTGTTTTCTCGTTTTCGGCTGCATATAATTTTAATTTTTTATGAAGTTCTATATCTAATTCATAAGTAGCTTTCTTTTTTTTTGCTGTATTTACAGTTTCCTGTATTAATGTATTGCTGGATATAGCACTTAATACATCTTCTTTCTTTTTTGTGGTGGGTGTTTCCTCTTCGCTTAACAGCCCGGCAAATTTAGCCTTTTTCGACACGCATAATCAACTCCTCTACAAAATGAGTATATTCAGTTAATGCTGTTCGATCTGCTTTTGTTCGATCTGATATACCTGTAATTGTAAATTCTTTTATTCTTGCTTGTCTTTTCACTACGCTGCTAAAAACAAGTTCTTCATAATCTTCACGAACTTTTCTTAAAATTGATTGATCTAAAGAGGCACGTGAATTTAATAAAACCGATAAAATGCCAGCTAATTTGAGTTTAGGATTATATGCTTCTTTCACGAGCTGACACGTTTCTAAATAATCATCTAGAGCATGGAAGGCAAATGGATCGGTTTGAAGCATAGTGACAGTATAATCACTTGCAGTAAGTCCTAAAAGAGTTTGTTCAGCTAACGCAGGAGGGAGATCAATTAAAATATAGTCATATTCATCTTGAATGCTTTTAAGTGACAGTTCAAGCAAATGCAGACGTTGCTTTTCTTTAGATGCTGCGACAAGGCTAGGTATCTTTGATGCATCATCGTTTGCTGCTATAATATGAAGACTATCTGTAATTACAGTAATACAGTTATCTGTATTTACAGCTTTTAATGCGTCATAAATCGTTCTTTCAAAACTACTTTTTCTTTTTCCGGTAAGCATCCTTGTTAAGTTACCTTGACCATCTAGATCAATGGCCAGAACCTTTTTTGTTTTAGATAAAATAAATGCGGTAATAGCAGTTGTCGTCGTTTTACCAACGCCGCCTTTTTGTAAACCAAAAGAAATTATGTGTGCCACACTACCCCTCCTTTTGAATATGAAACTGTAAATACAGTTTACTGTATGACTATTTGATTTGCAAACTTATTCTTTATATTAGTGCGTCTTTCTAAGTGGAAGGAAATAGTAAATATTTCTTTGTATTAATTGAAGATAGCTAATCAGAATTATTTCTGTCTATGTGACTAAAAGTAAACTATTATGCCAAGTGTTTATTTAAAAAGTGAATATTAAATGTTAAAACTATTCAGCGATGATAACTGGTTTGTTTTAGAAAAAGGAAGTTCATTTTATTTTATTGCTCACACGCTCCTTTTGTGTGTTTTACAGTACTTTGTTTTATCTTGTTTTATCTTGTTTTATCTTGTTTTCGGAGGCTGAAAAGCCAGTAGTACCAAGGGCTCAATCCACTTAACTATAACAAAAATGGTGTGAGCCATAACAAAAATGGTGTGAGCCATAACAAAAATGGTGCGAGCCATAACAAAAATGGTGCTATAACTATAACAAAAATGGTGTTAAACATAACAAATTTGGTTTATGTATAACAAAAATGGTGTTAAACATAACAAATTTGGTGCTGAGGGGGAGGTAGGTCATAAAAAAACTTCAACTATAACGAAAAAACTCTTTTGTTATAGTTGAAGTTTTGTCATAATTAGATTAAGCGAAAGGGGAGGGTCTTTGTTGCTTACTCCTGTAACAGAAGTGATTGAACCACAGCCTAATAATCTTGTGACCAAGTCTAATCTGCTTATTGAGGCGAACTATAAACTGGGTGTTGTGGAGCAAAAAATTATTTTGTGTCTCGCCAGTAACATTAGTCCAGCTGATTCAGATTTTAAAACATATACCTTGCCTATCAAAGAATTTACTAATTTGCTTGGATTAAAGGGGACACCCAAATATACAGAATTAAGACAGATTACAAAAGAATTGATGCAAAAAGTATTTGAAGTACGGATCGATAAGAAAGTTATCCAAGTTGCTTGGTTAAGCTACGTTGCTTATAATGAGACGGAAGGGGCAATAGATATAAGGTTTGATCCCTTTTTACGTCCATATTTATTAGAATTAAAAAAAGAATTTACAAGCTATAAGCTGGAAAACATCATAAAATTAAAAAGTTCTTATTCTATTCGGATATATGAACTTTTAAAACAGTATGAAAAGTTACAAGAAAGAACGTTCCATCTAACGAGTCTCCGGAAAATGCTTGGAGCTGAAGAGATATATCCTGCCTATGGGAATTTTAAACAACGTGTGTTAGTCCCAGCCCAGAAAGAATTAAAGATGAAAACGGATATTTCCTTTGAAATTGAAGAAGTGAAAAAAGGCCGCAAAGTTGAGAAAATTAAATTTCTTATCTTTTCTACAAGGAACCATAAATCGAAGCAATTGGATTTGTTTCATGAAAATTTAGAAGGATTTAAACTGCCAAATTCTTATTCTGAGACTGTAAAAAAGCTTGGAATAAGCTTGGGAATACAGCTAACAGATGAAATGATTGAATCCTGGGAAAAATACGGACAAGATACGGTAATTGATTTGTTAGAGAAAATGCAGTATAGAAGAGACATAGAAAACCCAGTAGGTTACATTATAAAAGTTTTAACTACTCCGGGTACTAAAGAAGCTGGTGTAGTTTCAGAAAGCGAGCACATTCTAACTCATCTAGTTTCTGAATTTAGGCAATCAAAAGAACATTTACCTGAATGGCTAGTGAAAAGGAAATCGATTGAAGAGATAAAAACATGGATGACCCTAGATGATGAACAAGCTCATCAAAAATTTGAAGACATTAAACATGAATTATATGAAATTCTTCAAATTGAAGAACTAAGTAACATCGAACGTTCAGACAAGGAAATGGAAGAAGAAAAAAGGATACTTTTAGAGAGGATACATAAATCATAAAGTAAATATAACGTTTTTGGTTATATTCATTTTTCTGTTTAGATAAGTTTAGACGATTCAATACAATACTTAAACGTTGCATATATAGCTTTTATATATTGGTTTCAACGCAGATACTCTAATGAAGATAGCTTTTTTGTATGCCAAAACCGTGCTGTCCCCAATCAACACTCACTGATTAGGGACAGCACGGTTTTTGAATTTTATTAAAAATGACACGGTCCACTGCAATTATTGCTATGCTTTTTTAACTTGTTTTCCCTCTCTGCAATGTCTTTATCCGTGAGATTGAGCAACTTATAGAAAATGTATCTTTCTTCTTGGAAATCATCATCTTCTGGCAGCTCATCTGTTTCTGGATTTATGAACCATTTAGGCAAAGTGAACGATACTGTAGGGATGTTCTCTCCATAATACGTGATAGTTTTATACATTATAACAAACCGCTAAACCAATGGCCGCAATTACTATCACTAATATTTTTTGAATGTGATAGTTTGAACCGAAACTGTGATCATAAAGCGTTTTGAATCCTTGATATACCTGCGTTTTTATCCTTCTAAACAATTAAAACAATGTAAAACATGTAAACATTAACAAACAAGAAATTGTTTGATTACCAAATTAGATAAACTTATCCATTTTATATATGCTTTAAGAGACATATATGAACCGGAATTGTGATAAATGAGAGTGAGAAGGAAGGTGGGTGGCTAATTCTTGATAAAAAGATGAACCGAAACTGTGATAATTAGGTGGATGCTGCTTCATGTTCTTTTGTTATTTGGGTAATCTGGTTGTTTCTATATTCGAGTACAAGAACGAGTAATACAATTGATTCTTGTAGAAATGTTAAAGTTCAACATTTCTTTCCGTTTTATACAATGCCTTATATACAGATTTAGCTATTCTACATATAGAACAATAAACCTTTAATCTATTTGATTTATATATGAAATTGTTGATTTACAACATGGATATCAATTATTTTTAAAAATAAGAACGGAGGAATAAAATGTTGCCCTTAGAACGAAAGCAACAAATTTTAACTTGGTTAGAAGAAGAAGAGACGTTACGAATTTCTGAGATCAGTAAACGATTAGATGTGTCTGTTATGACGGTTTATCGCGACTTAAAGCCATTAATTGAAGAACAAAAAGTGTTGAAAACGTCAAATGGTGTTACGTATACTTCGGAAAATACCGTTGTATCTAAAAATTGTTCGTACTGTAATAAGCCTTCAAACACTAGATTTTCTGTCCAGCTCATTAAATTAAATAATAGAGTAGAACATACTTGTTGTGCTCACTGTGCGCTGCTTCGATATCAAGATATAGAACAAAAAGTCTCTCAAATTATTTGTTATGACTTTTTAAAAGAGACAACCATCAGCGCCAAGATAGCGACATTCTTATTTAATTCAGATTTACAACTTAATCACTGTCAGCCGCAAGTGCTTATTTTTGAATCTATGAAACAAGCAAAGCAATTCCAATTAGGTTTTGGCGGAGACATTTATCAATTTGATGGGGCAGTTGATAAAGTGAATGAAGTGATGAAAGGCAAAGGTTGTAATCAATCAATTAGCTAGAAAAATGGTAGTTACGAACAGAATGGTGAGAACATATGCATGCTGCGAGTAGGAACATTTATGATTAAAGCCCTCTTGTTGGAAGAGTAGTTCTGTAAAGATCAAATCAATAAAAGAATGGCTCATGCAAAAAAATAGCAAACTATTTGGAAAAAATTGAAGAATCGACCATTAAAATCTCATAAAAAGTCAGAATAGTTCCGATTTTTACAATTAATGAAATAAAGACTTAGATAATATTTAGTTAAATCAACGGTTCCTCACTAAACGAGTTAACAAAGGGTAATTTCAGCAGGGGGCTGGAGATTAACGAATCATTGGGGATTAATAAATTAGTTATAGTATGTATGAAGAGCTACCAATAGATAAAAGGGAGGATATTACATGAGCACTCAAGAAACATTGAAGCAAGTAGGCCATCCATTAGAGCCACTTACAGCAGATGAAATTACGAAAGCGGTTGCAATTGCAAGAAAAGAAAGAGGACTAACGGATAAAGCTCGATTTGAGCAAGTTGGTTTGCATGAGCCTGAAAAATCAGTTGTGTTAAATTTCAAAGAAGGCGACGCAGTTGTACGTGAAGCTTTTATGATCGTTTTGGATACAGCAGATAGCCAAACGTATGAGGGTGTTATCTCTCTTACAGATGAAAAAGTTATTTCATGGACACATGTTCCAGGCGTTCAACCTTCATTCCTTTTTGAAGAGTATTCTGAACTTGAAGAAACAGTGAAAAACCATCCTGACTTCCATGCAGCGCTTGCAAAACGTGGCATTACAGATCCAAGTCTTGTTATGGTAGACCCTTGGTCTGTTGGTAACTTTGGTATCAAAGAAGACGAAGGAAAACGTCTAGCAAAAGCATTGTGTTTTGTTAGAAAATTTGAAGGCGATAATGCTTATGCATATCCTCTTTCAGGTCTACTACCTGTCGTTGATTTAAGCACAATGGAAATTGTACGTATTGAAGACTACGGAGTAAGACCGATTGCGCCAACACCTGCACCATATAAACCGGAGCAATCTGATGCGATCCAAGTACGCACAGATTTAAAACCATTAGAAATTACACAACCAGAAGGCCCAAGCTATGAAATTAATGGACATAACATTAAATGGCAAAAATGGGACATTCGAATTGGTTATACAGCACGGGAAGGTCTTGTTCTTAACACAGTAGATTACCATGATAAAGGAGAAAAACGCTCGATCCTATATCGTGCAGCTTTATCTGAAATGGTAGTTCCTTACGGAGATACAGATCCGGCTCATGACTGGCAATGTGCGTTTGATGCTGGTGAATACGGAATTGGCCAATTAGCGAACTCATTGGAACGCGGTTGTGACTGTGTCGGTCATATCGACTACTTCGATGCTGTTATGGCAACAGGTAATGGTGATATTCATAGAATTAAAAATGCGATTTGTCTTCATGAAGAAGATTACGGAATTGCATGGAAACATACAGATTGGAGAACAGATGAGGTAGAAGTACGCCGTTCACGCCGTTTAGTTGTTTCATTCTTCACGACAGTAGCGAACTATGACTACGGATTCTTCTGGTACTTCTATACAGATGGTAAAATTGAACATGAAGCAAAATTAACAGGTATCTTGAATGTTGGTGTCCTTGAAGAAGGCGAAAAACCGAAGTATGGCTCATTGGTTGCACCACAAATCAGTGCACCGATTCACCAACATATCTTTAACTACCGTATTGATGTAAATATCGATGGACCACAAAACTCTGTTCAAGAATTGAACACAGTAGCGTCGAAACCTGATTTTGCAACAAATAAACAATTAAATGCGTTCGGTGTGGAAACAACAACATTCCAAACAGAACTAGAAGCTCAACGTAACATGAATCAAGAAACAGCAAGAGCATGGAAGATCATTAACCCTAACAAGAAAAACTTTGTAGGTGAGCCAGTAGGTTTTGAACTTGTACCTGGTGAAAATGCAAGAATTTTCTTACATGATGAATCAAGTATCGTGAAACGTGCAGGATTTATTAAAAATCATTTACACGTGACGAAATTTGATCGTGATCAAATGTATGCTTCTGGTAAATACCCGAACCAAGGGGAATGGAACGGAAGCACGCTTAATAATTGGGTAAAAGAGAACCGCAATATTGAAAATGAAGATATTGTTGTTTGGTACAATATGGCTGTTCATCACGTTGTACGTCCGGAAGATTGGCCAGTAATGCCAACTCACTATATCGGATTCATGTTGAAACCGCATGGTTTCTATGATGGAAACCCAGCATTGGATCTTCCACGTCCAGCAGCAATCAAAGGCGCTAGCTGCCACTAATAACTATAAAGTTGTTTGAAAAGGGAATTGATTACAATTCCCTTTTCACCTTCTTATATACAGGGAAAATATGTTACTGTACAGAAAATGAACTGACATGTTACTATACGGGAAGTGAACAAACATGTTGTTAACTATTAGCACTCTCATAGTCTTACTCTATACAAGTGTTTGTGTAATAAAAATACATCAAGTACGAAAACATTTAGAAAACATGACAGGCATGATGATCGTCATGGTATTGTGTATGGGGAGCAGTCTAACTATCGGATTAATTGTCGGAATTTTCTATAAAAGTGATTTAGCTCACTCTACTATGGTTGCTATGACATTTAGCCTGATTATTGGATATCTAGCAGGAAGGCCTATCAGTCTATTAGCTATTGGAGAAGGTGTCGCTGGAGGAATAATGGGTGGAATGATGGGTGCAATGCTTGGAGATATGCTACCGCTAGGCAATTATACAGCAATGCTCATTTATATGGATGCCCTCTTTATTTTAAGTATTTTGTTCATCGTGGCAATGATGAATGTGGAATTAAAGAAAGATCAAGAAAACCTTACATTTAAACCAAGAACTTATCCGTGGATTATTACGACCATTATTTCAGCCATTTTAATTTTTGCTTTTTCTAATATGGAAGCGGATACAATTGAATCTCATCAAGACCAACTAGATGAACATGAACACCATTAATGATTTAAGGGGGAAATTCTATGGGTGTACGAAAAGAGGGTGAAGTAATGGAAAATACAGGCTCACCAACCGTATTGAAAAAGGAAATGACTTGGAAAGATGCCTTTTGGCTTGCTAGTGGTGTACCAGCCTTAGTATTGTTTTCAATTGGCGCCATTGCAGCTACGGTAGGAAATCTTTCTTGGTTAGTTTGGACAGTATCGATTCTGATTGGCTTAACTCAGGCTTTCCTATTTGCTGAAATTGCAGGTATGTATCCGAACAAATCTGGTGGAGCATCCGTATATGGCGCGATGGCGTGGGTGAAATATTCGAAAGTATTATCTGCCATCTCCATTTGGAGTAACTGGATTGCTTGGACACCGGTATTAGCGCTAGGAACAAAATTAGCTTCAGGATTTGTCTTAACCACATTTTTCCCAACTGCGGCCATTACTACTTGGGGATTCACACTACTGGATTTAGGTTTTATTCGTCCAGATCTGACTGTTCGTTTTGATTTTGCTTTTGTTTTAGCTCTTGCTTTCCTTTTTATTGTTTATGCGATCCAAAACTTAGGTGCTGTAAATGCTGCACGTATCCAAAGAATTATTGCAGTAGTCGCTCTTATCCCTTTACTTATCGTGGGGCTCGTACCGTTATTTACTCAAGGTATTAATGTGGAAAATATCATTCCTAGCCTTCCGACTGGTGTTTCTTGGGATGAAGCAGGATGGACACTATTATTTGGGGGCTTGTTTTTAGCTGCTTGGTCTACTTATGCTTTTGAAACGTCAATTTGTTATACGAGTGAGTTTAAAGATCCTAAGAAAGACACTGTTAAAGCAATTATGTTTTCAGGTTTATTATGTTTAGTTGTTTTCACCATTGTTCCATTCTCTTTTCAAAATGCTTTAGGACTTGCAGGATTACTTGATCCTGATATTGCAAGTGGAATGGGAGTCGGTACGGCGATGGCTCAAATGGTAGGCGGTGGTGTTGTAGTAGGAACGATTATTGTCCTATTGCTTATCCTGTCTACGATCTTGTCTATCATGACTTCTATGGGTGGTTCATCCCGTACTTTATATCAAGGGTCTGTGGATGGATGGCTTCCAAAATTCATGTCTAGTGTTAATAAAAACGGAGCGCCTAGTGGAGCAATGTGGACGAACTTGGTCTTCAATATCGTCTTGCTTTCATTGTCTGACTACACATTTATTCTTGCAATTTCAAATGTAAACTATATCATATTGAACTTTTTCAATTTAAGTTCTGGATGGATCCACCGGATGGACCGTCCAAACTGGCCACGACCATTTAAAGTGCCAGGCTGGCTTATAGGCGTAAATGCAGTATTAGCTTTTGTAAATGTTGCCTTCTTAGGACTGGGTGCTATCGTTTGGGGACCAGGCACGCTTATATCCGGTTTAGTCGTTTCCCTATTTATTATTCCTGTGTTTCTTTACAGACATTATGTCACTGATAAAGGACAATTTCCGGAGAATGCTGCGGGCGATGAACTAGATGTGACACATTATAAAAAGAAAGCCGGTATTTTGCCTTATGTAGCTGTGGCTGTCGCAATCGGCATTATCATTGTTACCAGTCAAATGGCTGTTTTTAATCCGTAATAGAATGTTTTCATCGTGGTCATTGCATATGTGATGTCTGTAATTGGTGGTAATGTTGTTAAGAAATTCGACATTGTTGAAAAGCAATGTAAGTAGAGCATTTTATAGGGGTTCTTAATTTTAGTAATTAAGAATCCCTATTTTATAAAATAAAGGGTTGGATAATTTATGCAGTCGATTTGAAAATTTAAGGGGAAAAGGGGTTTTTTGAGTGAGTACCGAAAATTTAGAGTTGAAAAAAGTGTTGACACCAGTCCATTTATGGGGCTTAGGAGTAGGGATCGTTATTTCAGGCTCTTATTTTGGATGGAACTATGGGCTTGCTGAATCAGGCTTTGTCGGAATGTTAATCGCTACTGCTATTATCGGTATTTTGTATATGACATTATGTTTTTCGCTGGCAGAATTAGCGACGATTATGCCCCATGCAGGCGGTGGTTACGCTTTTGCAAGGAGAGCGATGGGCCCGTTAGGAGGCTATCTTACAGGTGTAGGTGTTGCACTAGAATTCGCGGTAGGAACAGCCGTTTTTACGTCAGGTGCAGGTTATTATGTTAATTTCCTTATACCGGCAATCAATCCTATTGTCGCTGCAGCCGTGCTATACGTCTTTTTCTTTGCTCTTCACATTTTAGGTGTTAAAGAATTTGCAACGGTTGAAATGGCCCTTGTCACTATCGCTGTTGCGATGTTAATTGTCTTTGCTATTTATGGGATCCCACATGTTCAAACAGAAAATTTGTTTGGCGGCGGAAGTCTTATTCCAGGAGGAATTGGCGGCGTTTGGGCAGCTCTTCCTTACGCAATGTGGCTATACATTTGCATGGAAATGTTACCGATGTTAGCAGAAGAATGCCGTAATCCGGTTAAGGATTTACCTAGAGGAATTATGGCAGCTATTATTACGCTTATCATTCTTGCTTTCCTTGTCGTTACAGTTACTGTCGGTCTTGGAGGAGCTGCAGGTACGTCTCCAGAGGCAAACCCTCTCTCTTACGCTATTTCTACTGGTATTAGTGAAAATTTATGGTTAGTTGATGGACTGGCTATCGTTGGATTGTTCGGGATGCTTTCAAGTTTGGCAGGCGCGATTTTAGCTTATTCTCGCCAAGTTTTCTCTTTGTCAAGATCAGGCTATTTACCTAGCTTCTTGTCTCGTTTGCATAAAACACGCCGTACACCATATATGGCGGTTGTTGTTCCAGGAGTGTTAGGTTTCATCTTTGTTCTAATGTTTGATCCAAATAAATTAATTCTAATCGCGACGTTTGGGGCATTGGTTTCTTACATTATGATGAATATTTCACTCATCATGCTACGTAAGAAAGAACCTAATCTTGCCCGTCCTTATAAAGCACCATTTTATCCGGTAGCACCTATCGTCTGTATTATTCTTAGTGTACTCGCTTTGTTTTCATCCATGTTCAGTGACATCAGATTCTTCTTCATTAACATAGCCATTTTTGCTGTAGCAATTGGTTATTACTACGTATGGGCAAGACATCGTATCAACGCAGATGCACCAGAAGAACAATTTGCTAATATGACACAAGAAGAAATGGAAAAAGAGAATATATCTGTATAACTAGTCTATATAAAAAATCAATAGTATTTAATTTTAAATACTATTGATTTTTTTATGATGACTATTATTAATAGCTACATTTGGGCATTGGTTTCTTACAATATGATGAATATTTCTCTTGTTTTTGATTCTAGCATTCTTAAATGACATTTACTCGCTCTAGTTCCTTAAGTTTTGTCGAATATCGAATGCGACAAAACTGGTTCTAACACGAAATGCTGAGTAAAAAAGAACCTAATCTTGCACGCCCTTATAAAACACCATTTTATCCTGTAGCGATTGGTTATTACTACATCGTATCAACGCAGATGCACCAGAAGAAATGAAGAAAGAGAATATATCTGTATAACTAATCTATATAAAGAATCAATAGTATTTAATATTAAATACTATTGATTTTTTTATGATAACTGTTAAAATTAATGGTAGTCTAAAAATTACGATAATTCTGCGATGAGGTGAATCTATTGAGTACGAATAATAACAAACTTACAACCAATTGGGGTGCTCCAGTTGGAGATAATCAAAATTCTATGACAGCTGGTTCGCGCGGACCTACTTTGATTCAAGATGTACATCTTATAGAAAAATTGGCGCACTTCAATAGAGAACGTGTTCCTGAACGTGTTGTACATGCAAAAGGTGCAGGTGCTCATGGTTATTTCGAAGTAACAAATGATCTTACAAAATACACAAAAGCAGCCTTTTTATCAGAAGTTGGAAAACGCACACCTATGTTTATCCGTTTCTCAACAGTAGCAGGTGAACTTGGCTCTGCAGATACAGTACGTGATCCGCGTGGTTTTTCTGTTAAATTTTACACAGAAGAAGGAAACTACGATTTAGTTGGGAACAACACACCTGTATTCTTTATTCGTGATGCGATTAAATTCCCTGATTTCATTCATACACAAAAACGTCACCCGCAAACTCATTTAAAAAATCCAAATGCTGTATGGGACTTCTGGTCATTATCTCCTGAGTCTTTACATCAAGTAACCATTTTGATGTCTGATCGCGGTATTCCTGCTTCATTACGTACGATGCATGGATATGGAAGCCACACGTTTAAATGGGTAAATGAGAAAGGCGAAGGTGTTTGGGTAAAATACCACTTTAGAACAGAGCAAGGCGTCCAAAACCTTGACACGAAAGTAGCTGCACAACTTGCAGGCGAAAATCCAGATTATCATACAGAAGAATTGTTCCATGCTATTGAAAGTGGTAATTTCCCTTCATGGAAACTTTCTGTTCAAATTATGCCACTTGAAGATGCGAACACATACAAATGGGATCCGTTTGATGTGACAAAAGTATGGTCGCAAAAAGACTATCCACTAATCGAAGTAGGCCGGATGGTGCTTGACCGTAATCCTGAAAACTATTTTGCAGAAGTGGAACAAGCAACATTCTCACCTGGCACATTTGTACCGGGCGTCGAAGCATCTCCGGACAAAATGTTGCAAGGTCGTTTATTTGCTTACAATGATGCGCATCGCTACCGTGTAGGAGCAAACCATCAAGCATTGCCAATTAACCGACCGGTTAATGAAGTGAATAATAATCAACGTGATGGACAAATGCGCTTTGATAAAAATGGCGGCAGTTCTTCCGTATATTACGAACCAAATAGCTTAGGTGGTGCAACGGAATCACCTGCAGACAATGTAACACCATTTGAAGTGTCTGGTGAAGCTGGTACGCATGCTTACAGTCATGACGATCACTACACACAAGCAGGCGATCTATATCGTCTTATGAGTGAAGAGGAACGTGCTCGTTTAGTTGAGAATATTGCAGGGGCAATGGCGCCAGTGGAAAGCGATGAAATTAAACTTCGCCAAATTGGTCATTTCTATAAAGCAGATCCAGAATATGGTGAGCGTATTGCAAAGGCTCTTAATTTACAAGTTCCAGTTCAATCTTAAATTTGATTTTATGAAATAAAGCGATGGATAAAATTGAATAAAAAAATGAAAAGATCATCATTATGATGGTCTTTTCTACTCTATCATAATAATTTTAAAATAAGAGTAATGAGGTGTTGAAAATGACTCAACATCGTGTAAAGGAAGGTTTTGAGCTTTTAAAAAAAAACGGGTCAAGAATGACACCCCAACGAAAAGCAATTATGGAGTATTTAGCCAATACTAAAGCCCATCCAACAGCAGATGAAATATATAATTCAATAAAAGATCAGTTTCCAAACCTTCCACATACTACTGTATATAATAACTTAAAATGTTTGAAAAAATATGGAATTATTAATGAACTTACTTATGGACAATCTTCAAGTCGTTATGAATGGACGACAGCTTTTCATTACCATGTAGTCTGTGATTCTTGCGGACAGTTACGTGATTTTTACTATCCCAAGCTAGAAGAGGTAGAGCAGTATGCCCAGAAAAAGTCGCGATTCCATATAACACAACATTTATTTGAAATTCATGGAACTTGTTTGGACTGTAAAAATGAAAACGTTTCCTTTAAAGAAGGTTAGTGAACTTGATTCCTTTCATATCCCTAGCTGCACACCCTGTAAATTAATTACAACAGGGTGTTTGTTTAGGTTAGTTAGAGAATATCTATCGTTCTAATTGACAGAAAAGCAGTTGTATAGGTTTTATTTAGCTAATGAAGGGGATCAATTACCGCTTTCATAGCTGATTGAGCATCTTTTGTTTGATGAAAACCTATCCTTCATACAGTTATGAACAATTTGATTGTAAGGAAACATATTTTTATATATAGTGTAAAAACCATACTGTTATGTATGGTATATGCTTATAAGGAGGTATATTGAATGGGTCCTATTCGTGAAAAATCATTTAACTGTGAAAAAGAATTAACATTGTCCATTATTGGTGGTAAATGGAAGATGTTGATTATATGGCACTTGGGCAAAGAGGGAACAAAGAGATTTGGTGAATTGAAAGCGCTCATCCCTGCGATCACTCAAAGAATGCTTGTGAGCCAGCTTCGCGAGTTAGAAGAAGATCTGATCGTCTATCGGGAAGTGTATCCTGTTGTTCCGCCCAAAGTCGAATATTCACTTACGGAACGAGGAAATACGCTCATCCCTATTTTAGAGTCTATGTATATATGGGGGAAGGAATATACAGAAAGTATTATGGAACAAGAAACAGAAAAAGTGGCCGTGTTAAATAGAAAACAATAAAAATATTCTGCTCTATAGTCCTTTAGAATTTGTTGAAAGCAATGTCAACAAGGGATAGACCTCACGTATACACTATTTTTATAGGCTCACCGGTTTTAAATATAAAAGATATGTCAAATTTAATCCTTTTAGTATATTTTTCGACACTATATGATAATAAAGTGCGTACTTTGTTTTCTGAAAATTAGGATATATAATGTCTGTAGTACCAATCTAATAAAAAACTAACAAATTAATAGAAGGAGTGACATATCCATGAAATTACAATTAGCACTTGATCTTGTCAACATTCCAGAAGGTATCGCAGTCGTGAAAGAAGTAGAACAATTCGTTGATGTCGTTGAAATCGGCACACCTGTTATTATTAACGAAGGCCTTCGTGCAGTAAAAGAAATGAAAGAAGCATTCCCTAACTTAACAGTTCTTGCGGACTTGAAAGTAATGGATGCAGGCGGTTATGAAGTAATGGTAGCCTCTCAAGCAGGCGCAGGCATCGTAACGATTCTTGGCGCAACAGATGATGCAACAATCAAAGGTGCGGTAGAAGAAGCGAAAAAACACGGTTCTGAAATCTTGATCGACATGATCAACATTAAAGACCTTGCAAAACGTGCACAAGAAGTAGACGCACTTGGCGTAGATTACATCTGTGTACATACAGGTTACGATCTTCAAGCTGCAGGCGAAACACCGTTTGAACAACTTAAAACAATCAAAAGTGTCGTGAAAAACGCGAAAACAGCAGTAGCTGGCGGCATTAAATTGGAAACGCTTCCGGGTGTTATTGAAGCACAGCCGGATCTTGTCATCGTAGGCGGCGGTATCACAGGCGCAGACGACAAAAAAGCAGTTGCGGCAGAAATGCAACAACTTATCCAAAAAGCAACGGTATAATCCTATGCAAACGACGGAATATACTCAAATCGTTTTGCAGGAGCTGCAAAAAACAGCGGGCCTTATTAAGGATGAGAGTGCGGAACAGCTGGTCAATGGCATTTTAGACGCTAAAAAAGTGTTTGTCGCAGGAGCCGGCCGTTCCGGCTTTATGGCAAGATGCTTTGTTATGCGCATGATGCACATGGGCCTTGATCCGTATATCGTTGGGGAAACAGTGACACCGAACTTAGAGGAAGGTGATATCTTTATCATCGGCTCTGGATCTGGTGAAACGAAAAGCCTTGTGGCGATGGCGGAAAAAGCCAAGAGCATTGGTGCGACAGTGGCAGCGGTGACGATTTTTCCAAATTCGACAATTGGCAACTTGGCGGATATCGTGATTGAAATTCCTGGTCAGGCGAAGTCTGGTGCCGATACAGGAAACAAAACGATTCAGCCAATGGGCTCTTTGTTTGAGCAAAGTCTGTTATTGTTTTATGATTCCATCATTCTTCGTTTCATGGAGAAAAAAGGCATGGATTCAGATAAAATGTACGGACGCCACGCGAATTTAGAGTAGCATGAAGGAAAGTTATTAGTAGACCGATACCCGTTATTAGTAGACCGATACCCTTTTAAGTAATGTGGAAAAGCTAGATAGCTAGTGAAAACACATTAGATGAGGCCATTCAGTCATCCATTTTGAAAGCATTCTTTACAATCAAGACAAAACTTATAAATATCTTAGATCAAGGAGAAATGGTATGTCGGAGGTTATTCGGAAGTCTGTTGCGTTACTCACTACCATTGTGCCAACTGAGGATAAAGAGGAGTGGAGTGCGACGGAAGTAAGCCGCCAACTTGATATCCCTATTCAAACGGTGCATAGATTGCTATCAAGTCTTGCTGAATATGGTTTTGTATTTAAGAATAATGAAACCAAAAAGTTTCGTTTAGGTTTAACTTTGATGCAATTAGGTCTCTCGATCCGGGATAATTTATCAGTTCGAAACAGTGCACTTCCGACTATGGAAAAATTGGTGAAGAAAACCGGAGAATCCGTGTACTTAACTGTTCCTGAAGGTAGTGAAGGGGTTCTTGTTGACTGTCTTAATAAGGCTATGCTTTCAAAAGAGACTGATATGATCGGTATGAGAACGCCATTGTGTGTTGGTGCATCTAATAAAGTTATTTTGTCTCATTTAAGCAGAGATACAAAACAGCATATTATACAGACACTTGTTGAGCAAGGTGAAATAAGTGATGTAAATAAACTGGAAAAGGAATTAAAACGGATTGCGAAGTGGAAGATTGCCAGCTCTTTTGGAGATACAATCAAAGGAACTGGTAGTATAGCTGCCCCCATTTTTTCATGGGAGGGTAAAGTAGTTGCATCCATCAGCATCGTTTTTTCGGAAACAAAATTCAAAGATCATCATGTTAAATACATGATGAGTGAAGTGAAGAAAGCTGCAGGGGTCATATCTGAAGAATTAGGATGGTTAAAATCTAGCTGAATTTTAATTATTGGATTTATAGAAGCCAAATCATTAAGTTTTCCTGTTTTTCTTGATAAGAAATAGCACGTTTTCAAAATCTAGTACAACTCATAGAAAATAAATAAAAAACTATGTAAATAGGAGTGTCAAACATGACTAAAGTATTGAGCCAAACACCAGGAATCCAAATCTTTAAAGCAGCAGATTTAGACAAAACGTTTCCAAAACTAGATGTAGGTACAATCCTTGGCCAACCAGGAGTAAACAGCAAAATCGTTGATGTACCAGTAACGGAAACATCAAATCCACTTACAATCGGCTTCTTTTCAATGCAGCCAGGAGAATCATTTGATTTCTTATATGATGTGGTAGAATACAAAGTTGTAACAAAAGGAAAATTTGTCATCCGTGACAAAGAAGGCAATCGTTACGAAGCAGAAGCAGGAGACGTCATCCTGTTCTCACCAGACTTCCCAGTTGTGTTTGATGGTGAAAGTGATGGAGAAGCGATCTATTCGAAACATGCGGCTGCTCTTCCAGCGTTTATGAAATAAAATTATAGAGAGAACATTTAGGCAGTTTGTGTCCGATTTTCATAGGGCACGGACTGTCTAATTTTTTTGAAAAGCTTAAGGATATAGAAGTGAACATAGCACTTTAAATGAATCTAGACAACTTGAAATTATATATTGGGTTATATTTCAAAATTTTTCATCCTCTTCACATTCTATTTGTTGGTTTTATTTGTGATATTATCATTTTTATTAGTTACTTCGAATGTTTGTTTGCTATTCTTCTTTCTTCATCCTGTAGATGATTTAATGCTGTAAAGAACAGGCCAATAGGCTATATGTGTGTATAGATATAGATCCTCTATCTCCAGCATTACGATTCAAAAAAATCCATTTAGGATAATTACTTTCTCTTCGTCCATTGCATTGAATGACAGCGCTATCATAAAATAGAAGAATGAAGAAGGAGAGATGTTTCAATGAAACAGCTTTTTAGCTTGATTTTCGCAATGATTCTTATTCCATTGTTCGTTCTGATAGGTTGCAGCAATTCTAGCGGTACTGTAGTACCACCTACTAGAGCGATAGGAACAATTAAGTTTGCGGATGCAGGTTGGGATAGTATTAGAGTACACAACGAGATTGCAAGAATTATTATTGAAAATGGCTATGGTTATAAAACAGAATTAATTCCGGGATCTGAAACAGCTTCACTTTATGCGATAAGTACGGGAAGTATGGATGTTTTTATGGAGATTTGGGCGGGAAGCTTCCCGATAGAATATAAATCTGCCATTGAAAATGGTGATATTATAGAAGCATCTGTAAACTCAGAAAGTACGCGGCAAGGCCTTTATGTTCCAGCCTATGTTATTGAAGGGGACCCCGAGCGTGGTATTGAACCGATGGCCCCTAATTTGAAATCGATTCATGATTTACCTGAGTATTGGGAAATTTTCAAAGATCCGGATGATCCAAATAAAGGACGTATTTATGGGGCGAATCCAGAATGGAATGCTAATAAAGTTTTTCGAGAAAAAATGAAAAACTATGGGTTATACAAAACATTCAATTATTCTGAATCAGTTACTCAGACAGCATTAAATAAAACATTCATTAATGCTTATGAGAAGGGTGAGCCATGGGTGGGCTACATATGGACACCGACATGGACTGCCGGATTGTATGATATTACCGAACTGAAAGATGCGCCATACAATGAAAAAGATTGGTTAAATGGGTACCGTACAGAGTTCCCTTCACAAAGATTAACGATTGCTGTTCACAACAAGCTGCCAGAACAAGTACCAGAAGTTTTTGCGTTTTTAAGCAACTATTCTATAAGCAGTGCCATTACCACTGACTTTTTAGCTTACATGAAGAAACATGATACAACTACACATGAGGCAGCTGTATGGTTTTTAAGGGAATATGAAGAGGTATGGACAACTTGGGTTCCCGATAATGTAAGTAAAAAAGTGAAAGCTAAGCTTCAATAAAACATCAATAAGGTTGTTTTATGCAATAAATTTTGGAATTTACTGTTGTCTCACAAGTAAAGGTAAACTATTAAGGGACTAAGGGAAAGTCCTTTTTATCGTTAATATCTAATTTTGATAGTCAATGCATTAGGAAGTCACTCTTTTGGCTGCCAGCGGATAGCCTTCTATAAATAGAATGATTATATTGGAGGGAGATAAACAAAGTGAAACAACAATTTCCTATTTTAGATTCTCGTCAAAAAGAGCTGTTAAGGACGCTGCTAATAGCTAACAAACCTATTACTTATAAAGAGTTATCTGAAATGTTTAAATTAAGTACAAGAACCATTCAGAGAGAAATGAAAGCGCTCAAATCCATCTTAGATGCCTATGATTTAAAAGTAGGGAAACAAATTGGAGACGGTTTTAAATTGAATGGATCAGAGGAAGGGAAGAAAAAGTTAAAAGAACATATAGAACAGGCAAAAACATTTTCCGCATACTCTCCAGAAGAACGACAGGATGGGATTACGTATGATTTATTGATTTCTAAAGAACCAATTAAGCAATTTGTGTTTAGTAAAAAGTACGGGATTACGGAAGGGACCGTTAGCTCTGATTTGGACAAGGTAAGTACTTGGCTTGAAAAGGGAGGGATTACACTTATTCGAACGCCGGGAATTGGCGTATATATCGATGGGCAGGAAAAGCAGCGGAGGACGATGTTATCCAGGTTGCTTCACAAGGATATAATGTTTGAGGAATGGATTGAGCTTTTCCACAAAAAGACAGAAATGGAGGAGGGAGAAGTGCAAGATCAGTTAGGCATGATGATTCGAAATCGTTTACTCAAGTTTGTTCAAATTCATAACATCCTAGATGTTGAGCGTGTTGTACACCAAGTCTTAAAAGAGCAAACCGATATCGAATTAACGGACCGAAACTATGTAAATTTAATTGTTCATCTAATGCTTGCAGTCGAGAGAATAAAAAGTGGAGAGATTATTCAAACATCCAATGTATCTAATGTATCTCAAGATTATGGATTTGATCATTTAACCTATTCACTTGCGGAAAAAATTGTTGAACGACTTGAAACCGTTCTTTCCATTTCAATCCCTAAAATTGAAGTAAATTATATTGCCCTACATTTATCAGGGGCCCGTCTGTCTAACAGAAAGGAAATGGACAACTATGAAAGGGATGAATTTACTTGGATTGAATTGACACAAAGCTTTATTCGTGCAATGGAATACTATCTAGATGAATCGTTCGAAGGGGATGAACTTCTTTTTGAAGGGTTAGTTTCCCACTTTGCTCCAGCTTTCACCCGTTTAAAATATGGGCTTCAAATACACAATCCGATGCTCGAAAAAATTAAAGCAAGGTATCCGGAAACCTTTTCTGCTTGTAAGAAAGCGAGTGAGCTTTTAGCAAATAGAACAGGCAGTCCTATTCCAGACGATGAGGTCGGCTATTTAGCGATGCATATCGGAGCTGCGCTTATTCGGAAGAAAGATACGTTAAAAAGCGAGTATAAAGCCATTGTTGTATGTTCTAGTGGACTTGGAACATCAACATATCTAGCTTCAAGGCTACGTACTGAAATGCCGAATCTGAAAGTAGAAGCAGTTGTCTCGATGAATGAGCTTGAAGGAGGTCTGCAGGAAAAAGGGGAAGTGGATATTTTGATCTCGACAATAAATCTTCCTTTTGTGAAAAATAAAAATGTTGTCATTGTAAGCCCGTTTCTCAAACAAGAAGATCTATCAAGAATTCAAAATGCCCTTTTCAAAGTGAATAAATCAAAGCCAATTCAAAAGAGTGTACAAAATACTAACGGGAAATCATCTTCCGTCATGTCCCTTGCAAAATATGGGGAAGGGATGATTCAAATTTTGCGTAATCTCAAAGTCTATAATGACGTTTATGTACGAACTCCTGTTACGATACCTAGCATTCTTAGTGGGATTAAAGATATTGAGGAAGTAAGTGATTTTGAGAAGCTTTCCAAAGATCTTGAAGAACGTGAGCAGCAAGGAGGGTTTGTAATAGATGATTTAGCGATGGTTCACGCTAAGTCAGAAGGAGTAAATAACTTGCTTGTTGTCGTTTTTCGAATGAAGGAACCTATGTTATGGCCTTTTGCTGATGAGGAAGAACAACCGTTTATTAATACGATACTCTTATTGGCGACACCTAAGGAGGCGCCAAAAGAGCACATAGAAATGATAAGTGAAATCAGTTCTATGTTAATAGAAGAATCGTTTGTTCACGTATTAATAGAATCTACAGCTGATGTCGTGAAAAGTTCATTGGAAGCTGTATTATCGAACGCCTATGAAAAGAAAGCAGCGCGATCCTTAAAGGAGATTCAGGGAAGTTCAACTCCCCGCCATTTAAAATCGAATGAATAGTAAAGCGGAGGCTTGTGACTTCTCGATAGTATGAACGCTTTTGGCACCTATCTAAGGCTGTCAACAAACAAAGGAGTACCCTTACTGACCTAATGGTTTACATCAGTCATTCAACGGTTTTCTCCTCTGCCCATTCTATGACGGAAAGGAGGAAGTGCAGAAGATATATTGGCTAGCGAAAGCGCCATTCCTCCTCTGCTTAACACAGGGCGTTGCCTGTGATGTGTTTGAAGCAGAGGTCTTCCTGCGCGAAAATAATGAAGAAACTAGGCCAATTGTTGAGCGCCATCGTTTACCAAAATATTGCGGTCATTATAGTCGCAGGAATCATTCAAGGAGTCTTTGGGGTTTATGGGTGGTGGTATAATGACAGAATTTTACTCTTGTTGAATCCTATTAATAACATTCTTTTGCCTATCTTATTAGGTTATACAGGCGGGCGATTAATAGGGGGACAGCGGGGAGCTGTTGTAGCTTCCGTTGTGACATATGGGTTAATACTATCAAGTTCTACTCCGGCCATCTTAGGGGCCATGATTATCGGACCTTTAACAGGTTGGCTGATAAAAAAGCTTGATCATATTGTAAAAAAGAAATTACCCGGTGTTGGATATGAATTGCTCATTAATAATGTCTTAGCTGCGATGATTGCTACTGTGCTCACGATTTTATGTTTTTTTTATGTTGGACAAACATTTTCTGCTGTCGTGGAGTGGCTCACAAAGCTATTAGAAATCATTATTTACTCAGGTTGGCTCCCGCTAACGGCCACAATCATTGAACCCGCAAAAGTACTATTTTTAAATAATATTATCAATTTTGGTGTATTAGGATCCCTTGGGGTTCAGCAAGCAGAGGAACTTGGTAAATCTATTTTTTTCGTGTTAGGAGCAAACCCAGGTCCAGGACTAGGTATTCTTCTCGCTTGTTGGTTGAAAATGGGGATTGAACAAAGGAAGGGTGCAAAACTAGCTATTTTTATCCATTTTTTTGGTGGTGTACAGGAAGTTTATTTCCCTTATGTTTTAATGAATCCACTTTTAATTATTCCACTTATTGTAGGTGGCATGGTTGGGGTGTTTACATTCCAAATGTTTGATGTCGGTCTTGTCGCTATTCCATCGCCAGCCAGCATCTTCTTGTTTATCGGTTTGGCGCCAAAAGAGGATATGCTCTTCATCATTTTAGGTATATTGCTTTCAGCCATTGCCACCTTTTTTTGCAGTATGCTTCTTTTAAAACGAGTGCCGGATTCTCCTCTTTTACAGGAAAATAGTCAATATGTACAATTTCAACGTGTAGAGAAAGATGAAAAACCATTCAAAAAAGAGGTGATGGATAAAGTGACTGATCCTTCTATGAACAAAGAAAGAGGAGAGACGGAAATTATTTCAGCATTTTCCAACATAGATAAGATTGAAAACATCTTTTTTATTTGTGAAGCAGGAATGGGGTCAAGTGCAATGGGAGCTGCGATGTTAAAAAAGAAGCTCAAACAAGCAAATTTGACTATAGAAGTTGGAAATGCCTCTATTAGCGATATTCCTGAATATGCAGACCTCATTGTTTGCCACCAGAAGTTCCTTTCTGTCGTACAAAAAATGGTACCTAATAAAGCCTGCTATCCCCTCAGATCTTTCACAGATATGGAAGGTTATGATGAGCTGGTGGAGCATATAAACCATATTGTATGATAGCCGATATCCAAAATGAGTTAAATTCGGACATACGTTATTTAGAAACAGCATGGTCTAATATAAGTTAAAAAGTAATACAGGTGCTATTTTCTAAGTATACCCTTTTGTCTTCGCATTAGAATCAGCACCATCACCAGTTTTGTCGCACGGCGAATGCGACAAAACTTAAGGAACTGGGGCAAGTAAACGTCTTTTAATAATGCTAGAATCAAATTAGATAAAAGATTCAGATAAAACTAATAAAAATTATTGGAGTGAAGAAAATGAGCAGAGCAGCAACTAAAGACAATTATACGTACTTAAGTCAAAAACCAGGTTTGCAATTAATTAAAGTTGGAAATTATGACATGAAAGAATTGAATACGATATTAGGTATTCCAGAAGTGAGAAGCCAGATCCTTGATGTTCCAGTTACTGCAAACGACAATGCAGCAACACTAGGATTATATGCAATGCAAGAAGCTGAAAAAGGCTTTGATTTTAAATATGATTTCTTAGAAATTAAAACAGTTGTTACTGGGAAATTTGTTTTAAGCGATGACCAAGGAAATAGTTTTACAGCAGAAGCAGGAGATGTTGTAATCATCAACCCTGGCACAACGGTTACTTTCCACGGTGAGAGCGATGGTACAGCAGTTTATGTGGCACATAGATTGCCAGAACCTACATTTGCATAATTAATAGTTTAACATGGTTTAAAAGTCAAATCATAGATGTTCCCGTTTGCACAAATGAAAGCGCTGTGCAAACGGGTTACTTCTCTCTTTAAAAGTCGGAAAACTTTGAATATGGTTACAAGAAATCATTCAATCAATTATCAAACCTCAAAAGAAAACGCTTCCTATATATATGGTGAAGTGAATCTAAGCCACATTTAGTGCAGCAAATAATTTATAAACTAAAGACATGAAGCCATATTACCTTCCCTATCTAAAAATAGAGATACTTCATTTATGTGTTCATATTATTCATTAAAACGAAAGGGGTTATCAAATAATGCATACGGTCAATGCGATGAGTTATCAAGATTTTGATTTTGAGCTGAATGGTCAGAAAGCACTGTTAGAAGATATTTTTCCTGGATTTAACGAATACGATCGGATTGGGGTCGTGGTAAGAGAAACAGGCGGCGGAATGGGTGCAAGCGCCTTATTAATGTCAGCGCTTACAAGATTTTATGACTTTTTTCGCCCGAATCTTGGCCCCGAGCCAGGTCAGCAGTTTATTTATCCAGAATTCTTTGTCTTTCATGTTGGCAAAAAACATATGACGCATTATTGGATGGACATTTGGCCGCCGCATAAAGAAGTGTTGATAGCAGAAGATGATCCGGAACAAATTTTGGAAGCGATTAACGATCGGGGCATTACCCGTCTGCTCGTTGAAGACATTGCCCCTTCGCACCCTATTTTTTTAAGAGAAACGTTAAACGCTGCTAAACATCGTATTGTCAGTGCTTTGGCTTATTCTCCGACCGGCCGTGTCGAAGATAGTGATGTGAAGATCACAAGTTGTGAAGCAGCCGAAAAAAATGTTCTGGACACTCTCAAGATGTCAGAAGAACTCCCTAAAGAAGTACGGAATCAGCTGCAGGAAAGACGCGAATCTCTTAAAGTGAACGGTCGTGTTACGGAAACATACCGCCAAATTGGTGTTGTAGAGGCTTTGCATATGCTTACGGAGAACACTGAACCAGGCGAAACGACACGAAGCTACTTTGCTTTGCTTGAGATGGAAGAAGAAATGGAAGTGTAATTTGCCGGTCTTATCTTCAAATGAAGAGGATGAAATCAATCAATGCACGTAGAGATCAGTACACTTTTATCCGTTATTTTTATCTGAAGATTATGAATATTAAAATAATTTAAAGCTAAAAATGATGGGGCTTTCTCACCATCAATATTGAAAATATAAACTTAAGTCAAATAAAAGATGCCACTTTTGTTGCTTAAGACATGACAAGGAGATGAATAACATGGCTGGAGTTCAAATCAATCAAGATGGTCTCAGTGAAAAAGATTTAATGAAAGATGATTATTCTTTAAGTAAAGTACCTCCTGAAAAAAGAAATATGGGCTTACTAAGCGTTGCAAACATTGCTTTGGGTATATCTACTGCCATTTTCTTTTTTCAAATGGGAAGCGTTATGGCCATCCAATTTGGTGCAATGAACGCGTTAGTATCAGGAATTTATGCAGCAGTTGTTGCCGGAATAATCAGTACAATTATTATTTATTTATCCGCAAAAACAGGAATGAATGTAAACTTATTATCTAGGGGCGGCGGATTTGGCTTTATTGGCGCTTCGTTAACTTCCCTTATTTATGCGTCAAACTTCATTATGTATTGTGCATTTGAAGGGATTCTTATGGTCTATGCCGTGAATGAGTTTTTACCGTTCATTCCAATGTGGGCGTTAATCATTTTCTTTGGATCCGTTGTTATTCCGTTAAACTGGTTTGGGATTAAGCAATTGGACAAAATACAAAAATGGACATTGCCTATATTTATTATTATGTTGGTGATTGCTCTAGTCGTATCTTTCATCAAAACGCCAGCGTACGCAGGGAACTTTTTAAGCTTTATGCCAGAAGGTGTTCAATTTGGCGGGACGGCTCTTCTTCTTTGCATAGGTATGCAAAATGGATTGTTAGGTTTGATGGCATTGCTCGCATCAGATTACGCGAGATTTCTTAAAAAAGAGGACGTTAAAGTTGGGAAGTATATTATCGGATTTTTCCCACAAATCCTTTGTTTCTTCATCATGGGGCTTATAGGGATATGGTTTGGTGTTCGCATGAACGAAGGGAATCCAGGAGTTTATATGGTTCAACTACTAGGCGTCGGTGGTGTGTTCTTTACGATTCTAACACAGGTTCGTATCAATATTACAAACTTATATAGTGGTTCATTGTCTCTGTCAAACTTTTTTGAGAATGTTTTTAAATTTAAACCAGGAAGACCGTTTTGGGTTGTTGTATCAGGTGTAACGTCCATCGCTTTAATGCTAGGCGGAATATTAGATCATTTAAGTGGTGTGCTGATCGCACAAGGGATCTTTCTTATGGCATGGGCCGCCATCTTAATCAGTGATGCGTTCGTTGTTAAAAAACTATTAAAGATCGGTCCTACTTATTATGAATACCGACAATCGAATTTGTACGGATGGAATCCGGTAGGCGTTGTCGCTTTCATCGTAGCCAGTGTATTAGGTTCCGTTGCGGGATTCGGATACATGGGTGCATTTTTAGAAAATACATCTGCATTCTTCTCCTTTATCATAGCGTTTGTGGTTACAATTATTATGGCTGTGGCAACAAAAGGGAAATATTATGTTAGAGAAGAAGCGAAAGATGTTCCGGCTGAAGAATATATTGCTTAAGTAAATAAAATTCATCAACATAGGAAAAGGCCGTCTTAAGAGAGGAATCTCTTAAGGCGGCTTTTGTTATTAATGGAATATCGGGAGCTATTATTGTCCATATGCTTCTTCATCTTACATGGTATCCAATTCAATATTCTTATAAGTATTCAACTGAAAGAGTGTAACCTATTATTGGAAAAGCAAAATTTTTCAATCGTTTTGAATTAATTTCGATGGTTAATTTACACTTGAAGTTTTCAAATAACGGTTGCGATTATGGAAGATTCGGATTCCGAACGATTTCTTGAAATAAAGCATCAGTAAAGGTATACACTTTACTTTCACGGATCTTTTTTATTTGTTCGATTTTAGATTGTACATTGCTTTCTCTGTTCCGAAACTCGTCCTTTTCTGAACACGCCTTTTGGTCTGTTCAAAAGGACATTTCTTTATAGAAAGTCTGTAATAAAACCCTGTTCACTATTCTGTGTTCAAAAACCAATTAATTTTTAACTTATGTTACAATGAATGTAAAGAAAAAAGACAGAAAGAGTGATTTGGTGTTAATTGGTTATGCGCGCGTTTCAACAGGCTTACAAAATTTGGATTTACAAATGGATGCTCTAACAAAACATGGCTGTGAAAAGATCTTCCGTGATAAAATAAGTGGCACGAAAAGAGAACGCCCTGGTTTGGAGGAAGCATTGGAGTATGCACGTGAAGGAGATACGATTGTTGTTTGGCGATTGGATCGGCTTGGACGCAACATGCAGGATTTGATTCAGATTGTGAACACACTGAATGAGCGTGGGGTTGCCTTTCATAGCTTGCAAGAAAATGTAACCATGGATAAAAGCAACGCAACAGGCCAATTGATGTTTCATCTGTTTGCAGCCTTCGCTGAATTTGAGCGTAATTTAATCGAGGAACGTTCTGCTGCAGGACGAGCAGCAGCAAGAGCACGTGGTCGTTTGGGTGGTCGCCCCGAGAAGTTTGGCGGAAAAGATATTGAAATGATGAAATCACTGATTGAAAGTGGCACACCCATTAAGGATGTGGCAGAAAAATGGGGCGTGTCTCGCACGACGATTTATCGTTATTTAGAAAAATAGTGAATCGAAGGGTTGATGTCTGTGGGAAATGAACCATCTTCTTTAACAGCATATATAATAGAAGAAACACGTTAAAAAAGGAGCATTTGCTAAATAAGTAGATGCTCTATCTTTCATAAAACATGTATTTTATATGATATAAAAATGGATTCATTTCATGATGTTGAAGGGCAAGTGAAGGTGAGAAGAAAATAAAAAAAGTTTTTATTGATTTTTCATCTTAAAAAGTGTTACAATTATTTTTGTCGCTTATTAGACATCTTCATATATTTTTTGAATAAAGTATAAACTATTGGTAAATAATACTTTTTTCAAATACTATTGACTTCGTCACTTGAAAGATGTTATATTGTTTATCCGCTGATAAGTAACAGCGATATTTACTCTACTAGATAAAGTGTTTAAACGATAAATACTTTTGAAGAATAGTAATTTTTAAAAAGTTATTGACTTTTAAAACACGAAATGATATGATTAATTAGCTGTCGTAATGACGGTTAAGGAAATTGATCTTTGAAAACTGAACAAAATAAACGCCAACGTTAATTTTTAACATGTTTTATTTATGAGCAAGTCAAACACTTTTTGGAGAGTTTGATCCTGGCTCAGGACGAACGCTGGCGGCGTGCCTAATACATGCAAGTCGAGCGGACTTGACAGAGCTTGCTCTGTTCAAGTTAGCGGCGGACGGG
>NZ_JBVATB010000010.1:0-54568 GCF_057814295.1 Domibacillus sp. F004 | reverse complement strand
AATTTCATAGTCAGGTGGCATTAGCGAAGAGGTCACACCCGTTCCCATCCCGAACACGGCAGTTAAGCTCTTCAGCGCCGATGGTAGTTGGGGGTTTCCCCCTGTGAGAGCAGGACGCCGCCTGGCATGTTAAGACAACTTGTGTTCATAAGTTGTCTTTTTTGCATATAAAATAAGCAAATAAATTGCAATGACCAAGCTATTGCCCTTATAATTATCATCAAATATAGTCAAAGTCAAGGTGGGGAACAGAATGAGAAACGTTTCTGATATTATTGAACAGTATTTGAAACAAGTACTCGAGCATAGCGAAAGCGAAATCGTTGAAATTAAAAGAAACGAAATTGCAGAAAAGTTCCAGTGTGTTCCTTCTCAAATCAATTACGTTATTAACACACGTTTCACCATAGAACGAGGTTATCTTGTTGAAAGTAAACGAGGTGGTGGTGGATATATACGTATTATAAAAGTAACCGTGAGAGAACAAAGTGATTTAATTGATCAACTCTTAGCACTAGTTGGAACGCGATTGTCTCAATCCAATGGAGAACATTTTATTTATCGTCTTCTAGAAGAAGAGGTAATTTCCACACGCGAGGCGAAATTAATGATAAATGTTATGAACCGCTCCGTGTTGCACATTGAATTACCTGATCGTGATGAACTACGAGCGCGTATGATGAAATCATTTCTTTTATCTCTTAAATATCAGTAGGGCGGTGAAAAATTTGATCTGTCAAGAATGTCATGAACGGCCAGCGGCGCTTCAATTTACGAAAACCGTAAATGGAGAAAAAACAGAAGTCTATTTTTGTGAGAAGTGTGCCCATGAAAAGGGAGAATATTTATTTGGCGGACATCCTGCATTTTCTCTTAATAATTTGCTTAGTGGATTATTTAGTTCGGAACCTCTTTTTTCATCTAATGCTACGTCTCATCATGAAGATGCACAATGTGAGAAATGCCATATGACGTTTCAGCAATTTTTACAAACCGGCAAATTTGGTTGTGCACAGTGTTATACGACGTTTGATTCCAAGCTTACGCCTATTTTAAAACGCCTTCATGGTGGTAATACTAGACATCAAGGGAAAATACCAAAAAGAATGGGCGGCGCACTCCATTTGCAAAAAGAGTTGCAACTGCTGCGTGAAAAATTGAATGAAATGATTACTAATGAGCATTTTGAACAAGCGGCAGATGTTCGTGATCAAATAAGAGCTGTAGAGCATAAGTTGTCAGGTGAAGGGGATGGGGTGTAATATGTCGTTGGAACGCTTTATTAATCAGCAGACGAGTTCCTGGATGAGCGGGGGTGGGCCGTATTCTGATGTTGTACTTAGTACACGTGTAAGGCTTGCCCGCAATTTTAGCGATGTATGCTTTTCAACTGTTTTTCAGTTTGATGATGCAAAACAGATTGTGGAACAAATAAACATAGCTACTGCCAAAAAATTGTCTCTTGAACTGCTCAAGATGGAGGAGCTATCACCGCTTCAAAAAAGAGTACTAGTTGAAAAACATTTGATTAGCCCTCTTTTGGCAGAATCTTCACTATATGGTGCAGCACTTATTTCAGAGCAGGAAGACATCAGTATTATGGTAAATGAAGAAGATCATCTTCGGATTCAGTGTCTTTCATCCGGTTTACAGCTAAAGGAGACACTAGATCAAGCAAATCAGATTGATGACATCATTGAAGAAAGTATTCAATACGCATTCGATGAAAAAAGAGGATATTTAACAGCCTGTCCAACAAATGTTGGAACGGGTCTTCGAGCATCGGTAATGATTCATTTGCCAGGACTTGTACTGACCCGACAAATGAACCGAATTATCCCAGCGATTAGTCAGCTCGGTCTAGTTGTTAGAGGAATTTATGGGGAAGGTAGCGAAGCTTTAGGAAACATCTTTCAAATTTCAAATCAGTTAACACTTGGCAAATCGGAAGCGGATATTATTAATGATTTAGGCAGTGTTGTGCATGAATTGATGACGAGAGAACAATCAGCACGCGAGGCGTTAGTGAAGACCTCTCATATTCAACTAGAAGATCGTATTTTCAGATCGTTTGGCGTTTTATCGAATTGCCGCATGATTGAAACGAAAGAAGCATTTCAATGTTTATCTGATGTTAGATTAGGGATTGATTTAGGGTATATTCAACATATATCCAAAAGTATTTTAAATGAATTAATGATATTAATGCAGCCTGGTTTTTTACAGCAATATGCGGGTGGCCCACTGCGGGCGGAAGAGCGCGATATCCGGCGGGCGGCCCTCATAAGAGAACGCTTAACGATGGAAGAAACTAATTAATATAAGGGGGAAATGAATATGATGTTTGGTCGTTTTACGGAGAGAGCTCAAAAAGTATTGGCACTGGCACAGGAAGAAGCCATCCGACTAGGTCATGGCAATATTGGTACGGAACATATTTTACTTGGTCTCGTTCGTGAAGGAGAAGGCATTGCAGCGAAAGCCCTTTATGGTTTAGGTCTCAGTGCTGAAAAAATTCAGGAAGAAGTAGAGGAGTTAATTGGAAAGGGAGATGGAGCTTCAAAAACGGTTCATTATACGCCGCGTGCGAAAAAAGTAATTGAGCTGTCAATGGATGAAGCTCGTAAACTTGGCCATTCTTACGTAGGTACAGAGCACATTTTGCTTGGTTTGATCCGTGAAGGGGAAGGTGTAGCTGCACGTGTACTTGGAAATCTCGGCGTGAGCTTAAATAAGGCTCGTCAGCAAGTACTTCAACTACTTGGAAGCAGTGAATCAGGCGGTTCGCAAGGTGGTCAGGCGTCGAATGTAAGTACGCCAACACTAGATGGTCTAGCACGTGATTTAACTGTTATTGCTCGTGAAGGGAGTCTTGATCCGGTTATTGGACGCGGCAAAGAAATTCAACGTGTCATTGAAGTCCTAAGTCGCCGAACGAAAAATAATCCAGTCTTGATTGGTGAACCGGGTGTTGGTAAAACAGCTATTGCAGAAGGACTTGCCCAACAAATTATTAATAATGAAGTGCCGGAAACGCTGCGTGGTAAACGTGTAATGACGCTTGATATGGGGACAGTTGTTGCAGGAACAAAATACCGTGGAGAATTTGAAGATCGTTTGAAAAAAGTGATGGATGAAATTCGCCAAGCAGGCAACATTATTTTGTTCATTGATGAGTTGCATACATTAATTGGTGCAGGGGGTGCAGAAGGGGCGATTGATGCATCGAACATTTTGAAACCATCTCTTGCACGGGGAGAATTGCAGTGTATTGGTGCAACAACGCTCGATGAATACCGGAAGTATATTGAGAAAGATGCAGCCCTTGAGCGCCGATTCCAGCCGATTCAAGTGGATGAGCCGACAATTGATGAATCCATTCAAATTTTAAATGGATTGCGTGACCGTTATGAAGCACATCATCGTGTTGCGATTCTTGATGAAGCAATTGACGCAGCAGTGAAAATGTCGGATCGTTACATTTCCGACCGATTCTTACCGGATAAAGCAATTGATTTAATTGATGAAGCAGGTTCAAAGGTTCGTCTTCGTTCATTTACAACGCCTCCTAACTTGAAAGAACTTGAGGTAAGGCTTGAGGCACTCAAAAATGAAAAAGATTCGGCCGTTCAAGGTCAAGAATTTGAAAAAGCAGCTTCTTTACGCGATGCAGAGCAAAAATTGCGTGAAGAGCTCGAGCAGACGAAAAACAGCTGGAAAGAAAAGCAGGGAACGGAAAACAGCGAAGTAACGATGGAAGATATCGCGATGGTCGTATCGAGCTGGACAGGGATTCCCGTTTCTAAATTGGCGCAGACGGAAACAGATCGCCTGTTGAATTTGGAAGACATTCTTCACTCTCGTTTAATCGGTCAGGAAGAAGCGGTTACGTCGATTTCGAAAGCCGTTCGCCGCGCACGTGCAGGCTTGAAAGATCCGAAGCGTCCGATTGGTTCGTTTATTTTCCTCGGTCCAACAGGTGTCGGGAAAACAGAACTCGCTAAATCACTCGCTGAATCGATGTTTGGCGATGAAGATGCGATGATCCGTATTGATATGTCTGAGTACATGGAGAAGCATTCGACATCACGTCTTGTCGGTTCGCCTCCAGGCTATGTGGGGTATGAAGAAGGCGGTCAGTTAACGGAAAAAATTCGCCGCAAGCCGTATTCAGTCGTCTTACTTGATGAAATTGAAAAAGCACATCCGGATGTGTTCAATATTTTACTTCAAGTTCTTGAGGACGGCCGCTTAACCGATTCGAAAGGCCGCACAGTTGATTTCCGTAATACGGTCATTATTATGACATCTAATGTCGGTGCGCAGTCATTGAAAACAAATAAATATGTGGGCTTTAACATTCAAGACGCGACGCAAGATTTTAAAGATATGAAAGGAAAAGTGATGGAGGAACTAAAACGCGCTTTCCGTCCGGAGTTTCTAAACCGTATCGATGAAATTATTGTCTTCCACGCACTTGAAAAGAAACATTTGAAAGAAATTGTGACATTGATGGCAGATCAGTTGACGAAGCGATTGAAAGAACAGGATATTATCGTTGAATTGACAGAGAAGGCAAAAGAAAAAATTGCTGATGAAGGATACGATCCAGAGTATGGTGCACGTCCGTTGCGCCGAGCACTACAAAAACAAGTAGAAGACCGGCTTTCAGAAGAGTTACTAAAAGGCAATGTCTTAACAGGCCAGCAGGTGACAGTCGACGTTGATGAAAAAGGCGAATTCATGGTTCGCACAGCAGCCGGCTCCGTGTTGTAAATTTTTATGCAGCGGGTCTATATAGACCCGCTGTTTTTCATTTGAAAGGAGAAACTTATTTTGGCTAAAAAGAAAACGAAGTTCGTTTGTGGTTCATGCGGATATGAATCTGCAAAATGGATGGGGAAATGCCCCGGCTGCGGCGAGTGGAATCAGATGGTGGAAGAAACGGCAATTACGGGGACACCGAAACGGACATTTATGCACACAGAGACAATGATGGCTAAACCATCGCGTCTCATTGATGTGGAGACTGCACAGGAACCGCGCGTTGAAACAGGATTGAAAGAATTTAACCGTGTGCTCGGCGGTGGTGTCGTTCCAGGTTCGCTTGTCTTAATTGGGGGTGATCCAGGAATAGGAAAGTCGACACTTCTTTTGCAAGTTTCTTCTCAACTTTCATCCAAAGGGAGCAATGTATTGTATATCTCAGGTGAAGAGTCGGTGAAACAGACGAAAATGCGTGCGTCGAGAATGAACATAAATAATGAAAGTCTGTATATATATGCAGAAACAAACTTGCAGCTTATTCATTCAGCGATTGAAGAAATGAAGCCAGAGTTTGTCATTATTGATTCCATTCAAACGATTCATCATCCAGAAGTGACATCGGCACCTGGAAGTGTCTCACAAGTGCGTGAATGTACTGCTGAACTGATGCGAATTGCAAAAATGAATGGTATTGCCATTTTTATCGTTGGTCATGTGACGAAAGAAGGCTCGATTGCCGGGCCTCGTTTACTCGAGCACATGGTGGATACAGTGTTGTACTTTGAAGGAGAACGCCATCATACATACCGTATTTTGCGAGCGGTAAAAAACCGGTTCGGTTCCACGAATGAGATGGGTATTTTTGAAATGAAAGAGATCGGTCTAGAAGAAGTGGCAAATCCTTCGGAAATTTTTCTTGAAGAAAGGACTCAGGGGACATCGGGTTCTACAGTTGTCGCATCGATGGAAGGGACAAGGCCTGTACTTGTTGAAATACAAGCGCTTATTGCTCCGACTGTATTTGGCAATCCGAGACGAATGGCAACAGGAATGGATCATAACCGGGTAACACTGATTATGGCTGTTCTTGAAAAACGGGTCGGATTACTGTTACAAAATCAAGATGCGTATTTAAAGGTAGCGGGTGGTGTAAAGTTGGATGAGCCGGCGATCGACCTTGCCATTGCCGTCAGTATTGCTTCAAGCTTCCGTGACGAACCGACCGGTGCTACTGATTGTGTAATCGGTGAAGTTGGACTGACGGGTGAAGTACGTCGTGTATCGCGTATTGAACAGCGTGTAAACGAAGCGGCAAAATTAGGTTTTACGCGCCTTGTCATCCCGGCAAATAATATTGGCGGATGGAAAGTTCCAACTGGCTTAGAAATTGTCGGTGTATCGACGGTTAATGAAGCATTAAAAATCATTTTTCAAAAATAAAAAATGGAACTAAATGCGTTTCAGTTGCGTAATAATAGCGCGGGGCTCCAAACGTGTTTATAATAAAAAGAATAGGGAGGTGAAATAAACATGTTAAAGCGCCTTGTACAGGGTGGATTCATCATTTTAGGTGCTACGCTTGGCATATTTCTCATTTCGGACTTATTCCATTATTTTCATTTTGATTATCCAATTATTAATAATCCCTACATCACTGCATTCTTAGGTGCGCTAATTTTTTATTTGCTGACGTTTTGGGCAGTGGATTATATTGTGGAATTTATTAAATGGATTGAAGACCGCATTGTTAATGCACCGCTTACGGATATTTTAATGGGTGGTCTTGGTCTAGTACTTGGTTTGCTTGTTGCTATTTTAGTTGGTATTCCGCTCGCACGGCTTGAATTGCCAATTGTCAATACTGTTGTACCGATCCTTCTAACAATTGCTCTTGGTTATCTCGGTATTCAATTTGGTTTTAAACGCCGTGATGAATTAACCTCATTTTTTTCATCCAATAGAGGGCTGAAACGAAAAGAGGTCCAGTCTGAAGAAGTATTGCCTATACTCCCGCCTAAGTCTTTTAAAATTTTGGATACGAGTGTGATTATTGACGGTCGGATTGCTGATATTTGCGATACGGGGTTTTTAGACGGTACCATTGTCATTCCCCAATTTGTTCTCGAAGAATTACAGCATATTGCTGATTCATCTGATACTCTAAAGAGAACGAAAGGACGCCGCGGGCTTGATATTTTGAACCGAATGCAAAAGGAAATCCCAATTGATGTTGAAATGACTGAAAAAGATTATGAAGACGTTCATGAAGTAGATTCCAAACTTGTTAAACTCGCAAAAGACATTGGGGGTATTGTCGTTACAAACGATTTCAATTTAAACAAAGTTTGTGAATTTCAAAAAGTACCAGTGTTAAATATTAACGATCTTGCAAACGCAGTAAAGCCAGTAGTCATTCCAGGAGAAGAAATGCATGTGCTTGTCATTAAAGATGGAAAAGAACAACGCCAGGGCGTTGCTTATCTCGATGATGGCACGATGATCGTTGTAGAAGACGGCCGTGACTTTATTGGAAAACAAATCGATGTCGTTGTCACGAGCGTTTTACAAACATCTGCTGGACGGATGATTTTTGCAAAACCAAAACATGCATAAGGGTAAAAAGGAAAGGGTATGAACGAATGAACTACTTTGTCGTGATTCCGGCTGCCGGAAAAGGAAAACGCATGAAGGCCGGCCGCAATAAATTACTGCTCGAACTCGAAGGAAAGCCTGTTATTATTCATACGCTTGCTGTATTTGAAGCAGATCCTTCATGTGAAGGAATTGTGTTGTCTATTGATCCAGACGAGCGATTCGAATTTGAGCAGCTTCTTTTGGCATATAATATACAAAAAGTATACGCATTGGCGGCAGGCGGCCAGGAACGTCAGCATAGTGTATATAGCGGCTTAAAAATGCTTCCGCCGGAAACAGACATCGTGCTCGTTCATGATGGTGCGAGACCATTTATCACGCTAGAAACAATTAAAAGACTCGTTGAAAGTGCAAGCAATACAGGGGCAGCGATTGCAGCAGTTCCGGTAAAGGATACAATTAAACAAGCGGAAGGTGAAACGGTGTTACAGACAGTTGATCGGTCTAATTTATGGTCGGTTCAGACACCGCAGGCATTCCGGACGGCTGTTTTAGTGTCTGCACAGCAAAAAGCGCAAGAAGAACAGCTTCTTGGCACAGATGAGTCGTCGCTTGTCGAACGAACCGGCTACCCGGTTCAAATTGTTGAAAGCGATTATGATAATATTAAATTGACGACACCGGAGGATTTATATTTTGCCCGGGCGATTATTGCGAAAAGAAACGAAAGTCAGGTGTAATCATTTATGTTTCGAATTGGACAAGGATTTGATGTTCATCAACTAACAGAAGGACGCCCGCTTATTATAGGTGGTGTTACGATTCCATATGAAAAAGGGCTGATTGGTCATTCGGATGCGGATGTGCTTTTACATACAGTGGCAGATGCATGTCTTGGTGCCGTGGGAGAAGGCGACATTGGCCGCCACTTTCCAGACACAGATGAAGCCTTTAAAGATGCCGATTCAGCAAAGTTGCTTGAACACGTATGGGAGATAGTAAAAGAAAAAGGCTATAAACTCGGTAACATTGACTGCACGATCATTGCACAAAAGCCAAAAATGGCTCCATACATTGGCGATATGCAGAGGCGTATTGCGGAACTATTAGAAGCGGATGCAAGTCAGGTAAATGTGAAAGCAACGACCACCGAAAAGCTCGGATTTCCGGGACGTGGAGAGGGTATTGCATCACAAGCTACCGTCCTTTTACTAAAAAACTAAGCATAAAACAGCATTGGAGGGTACATAATTATGACAAATGAAGTACGAGTTCGGTATGCGCCGAGTCCAACTGGACATCTTCATATTGGTAACGCACGGACAGCACTTTTTAATTATTTATATGCACGTAACCTTGGTGGGAAATTTATTATTCGTATTGAGGACACAGATCAAAAGCGGAATATTGAAGGTGGAGAAGAAAGCCAGCTTCAATATTTAAAATGGCTTGGCATTGATTGGGATGAAGGCCCGGACGAAGGTGGCGATTATGGTCCATATCGCCAGTCAGAACGTAATGATTTATACAAAAAATATTACGAGCAGCTGTTAGAAGAGGGAAAAGCATATAAATGCTACTGCACAACAGAAGAACTTGAAGCGGAGCGGGAAGCGCAGCAAGAGCGTAATGAAATTGCTGGATATTCGGGGAGATGCCGGCATCTGACGAAAGAAGAGAAAACAGTACTCGAAGCCGAGGGCAGACATCCAAGCATTCGGTTCCTAGTTCCTGAAGAGGAAACGATAGCCTTTGACGATATGGTGAAAGGGCACGTCTCATTTGATTCAGATGGCATTGGAGGCGATTTTGTCATTGTCAAGCAAGATGGGACACCAACATACAATTTTGCCGTCGCCATCGACGATCATTTAATGAAAATGACACACGTTCTGCGTGGAGATGATCACATTTCTAATACCCCAAAACAACTTTTAATTTACAAATCACTGGGCTTTGAACCGCCTGTTTTCGGTCATATGACATTAATAGTTAACGAAAACCGGAAAAAGCTAAGCAAGCGTGACGAATCAATTATTCAGTTTATTGAACAATACAAGGAGCTTGGCTATTTACCAGAAGCTCTTTTGAATTTTATTACATTGTTAGGCTGGTCGCCAAAAGAGGAAGAAGAAATCTTTACGAAAGAACAAATTATTAACGGTTTTGATGCAGCCCGACTTTCAAAATCACCAGCCTTTTTTGATAAGCAAAAGCTTCTTTGGATGAACAATCAGTACATGAAAGAACAATCAATTGAGCGTGTGGTTGAACTAGCACGGCCCCATCTTATTAAAGAGGGGTTGATTGGAAAAGAGCTGTCTCCAGAACAAGAAGAATGGGTAACAAGTTTGATTGCGCTGTATCAAGAAAAAATGAGCTTCGGTGCAGAAATTGTTCAACTATCTGATTTGTTTTTCAAAGAAAGCGTTTCGTATGAAGACGAGGCGAAAGAAGTACTTTCTGAAGAGCAGGTGCCGGAAGTGCTTCGTTTATTTGCTGAAAAGGTGTCAGCACTTGAACCATTTGAAGCAGATGAGGTGAAAAGAGCAATGAAAGACGTTCAAAAAGAAACAGGCTATAAAGGAAAAAAACTTTTCATGCCGATTCGTGCAGCAGTAACCGGCCAAACACATGGACCGGATTTGCCAAAGGCAATTGAACTGCTCGGAAAAGAAAAAATTTTAAAAAGGCTAAATGCCGTTCTTGATTAAACGAAAGGTCCGTATATAATAGAGTATATATACAAAAAAACGTTGAAGAGGAAAAGTATGCAACAGATGCCTTTCAGAGAGAACCGTCACCTGGCTGAGAGCGGTTTAGGCCTGTCTGTCTGCAGAAGTGCCCCTCTGAGTCCGCCGCTGAACATATGAGTAAGCGGCGGCGGGTCTAACCCGTTAACAAGTAAAGTTGGGAAAATGGCTATGCTGTTTTTCAAACAGAGTGGAACCGCGTTTTCATACGTCTCTGTCTTTCAGAGGCGTTTTTTGTATGTCTGGAATTGTTATTTTAAGAGGAGGGGCAAAATTGTTTAAAGTGCTAAAAGAAGATGTTGATATCATCTTTGAACAAGATCCTGCCGCACGAAGCTATCTAGAAGTCATTTTAACGTATTCAGGTTTGCACGCAATATGGTCTCACCGTCTTGCACACGGTTTTTATAAGCGTAAATTTTATTTTATTGCCCGGGTTATTTCGCAAATTAGCCGTTTCTTTACAGGGATTGAAATTCATCCAGGTGCCCGTATTGGACGCAGACTGTTTATTGATCATGGTATGGGTGTTGTCATTGGTGAAACATGTGAAATTGGGGATAACGTGACACTTTATCAAGGGGTGACACTCGGTGGAACTGGAAAAGAAAAAGGAAAGCGTCATCCAACGGTAAAAGACGGTGCTTTGATAGCCACAGGTGCAAAAGTACTCGGTTCGATCACTGTTGGGGAAGACGCGAGAATTGGTGCTGGTTCTGTTGTGCTGAAAGATGTGCCGCCAAATTCGACAGTTGTCGGTATCCCAGGCCGTATTGTTGTCCAAAATGGACGGAAAGTAGAAAAGGATTTAAATCACCGCAATCTTCCGGATCCAGTGGCAGACCGCTTGCAGAGCATGGAAAAGGAAATTGCCCGCTTGAAAAAAGAATTGGATGAAACGAGGAAAGGGGATTACGAGCGATGCCCGTGATGATGTATAACACTCTTACACGAAAAAAAGAAGAATTTATCCCGATTGAAGAGGGAAAAGTGAAAATGTATGTATGCGGTCCGACAGTATACAATTATATTCATATTGGTAATGCACGCCCAGCTATTGTGTTTGATACAGTCCGCCGCTACCTGCAATACCGCGGATATGATGTGCATTACGTCTCCAACTTTACAGATGTGGATGATAAATTAATTCACGCTGCCAATGAACTAGGTGAAGAAGTGCCTGTTATTGCAGACCGGTTTATTAAAGCTTACTTTGAAGATACACAGGCATTAGGGTGCCAAAAAGCAGACACTCACCCGCGCGTAACCGAAAACATTGAGTTAATTATTGAATTTATTGAACAGCTCGTTCAAAAAGGATTTGCTTATGAATCAGGCGGTGATGTATATTATCGTACACGCCGATTTGACGGCTATGGTAAATTGTCACATCAATCAATTGATGAGTTGAAAGTGGGCGCTCGAATTGGGGCCGGCGAAAAGAAGGACGATGCCCTTGACTTTGTTTTATGGAAAACAGCGAAGGAAGGTGAGGTATCATGGGAAAGTCCATGGGGGGCCGGACGACCAGGCTGGCATATTGAATGCTCAGCGATGGCCCGCAAATATCTCGGGGATTCGATTGACATCCATGCTGGAGGACAAGATTTGGCTTTTCCGCATCATGAAAATGAAATTGCTCAGTCGGAAGCATTGACAGGCAAACCGTTTGCCCGCTATTGGCTTCATAATGGCTATATCAATATAGATAATGAGAAAATGTCAAAATCACTTGGGAATTTTGTACTTGTTCATGACATTATTAAAGAGATCGATCCGAAAGTACTGCGTTTTTTCATGTTATCGGTTCAGTATCGTCATCCAATAAACTACAATAAAGAGTTACTTGACAGTGCCGCTGCTTCATTAGAACGGATAAAGACTGCATATGAAAATGTAAAACATCGTAAACAGTCCAGCACCAATTTAACAGAAAATGACGATCAATGGCTTGAAAGAATCCAAACTCACCATGACCGCTTTCTCGCTGAAATGGACGACGACTTTAATACAGCGAATGCGATTTCCGTTTTATTTGACCTATCGAAAGACGCAAATCTGTACTTGCTTGAATCGCATACGTCTACAACAGTCATCGATTCTTTTTTGTCCAAATATACTGATATGCTTTCTGTGCTCGGTCTTTCCATTCAAAGCGAGCAGCTTCTTGATGAAGAGATTGAAGATTTGATCGAACAACGCACCCAGGCTCGGAAAGACCGTAACTTTGCGCGTGCCGATGAAATTCGAGAACAATTAAAAGAGTTAAACATTATTTTGGAAGATACAGCGCAGGGCATCCGTTGGAGACGAGGATAATGAAACAATTGAGGAAACCATTAAAAGAGGCACAGCAACTGAATGGGCTGGCGCTTGCATATATGGGTGATGCGGTGTATGAAGTATATGTACGGAAATTTTTGCTGGAGTCGGGCCGTGTGAAGCCAAATGATCTTCATCGTGCTTCGACACGCTACGTCTCTGCTAAAGCACAATCAGCACAGCTTCATCGTTTACGTGAAAGTAATTTTTTAACAGAAGCAGAAGTGACCATTGTGAAACGCGGTCGTAATGCAAAGTCCGGACATGTACCGAAAAATACCGATATACAGACGTACAATCATAGTACAGCTTTTGAAGCATTAATCGGATTTTTATTTTTAACTGGTCAGCTTGAGCGGATGGAAGAAGTGATTTACAACATTTTAAACGACAGCGATGAAAAAGGGAGTGCGAACGCATGACGCAGGAACAAGAATGGATCGCTGGCCGAAACCCTGTACTAGAAGCATTACGGTCGGGCCGCGATATTAATAAGTTATGGGTGCAAGAAGGAGCTCAAAAAGGCTCGATGCAGCAAATTTTAAACAAAGCAAAAGAAGCAGGTATTCCGGTGCAGCTCGTGCCGAAAAGAAAAATTGAACAAGTTGTTCCCGAAAATCACCAAGGTGTTGCAGCATCTGTTGCAGCATACCAATATGCAGAAATTGATGATTTGTTTGCGAAAGCAAACGAAAGCGATGAACCACCTTTTTTTCTGTTGCTTGATGAACTAGAAGACCCGCATAATCTCGGCTCGATTATGAGAACAGCTGATGCAGTCGGCGCACATGGGATTATTATTCCAAAACGCCGATCAGTAGGCTTAACGGCAACAGCAGCGAAAGCTTCAACCGGTGCAATTGAATATATCCCTGTTGTCCGCGTCACAAATTTAGTCCGAACAATGGAAGAGTTGAAAGAGCGAGGGATATGGATTGCGGGAACAGATGCTGCCGGTGCGGAAGATTACCGACGGTTTGATGGCACGATGCCGCTTTGTCTTGTCATCGGCAGTGAAGGCCGAGGTGTTAGCCGTCTCGTAAAAGAGAAATGCGATTTTTTAATTCAACTGCCGATGAGCGGACATGTTACATCACTGAATGCATCTGTTGCCGCTTCTCTCCTCATGTATGAAGTGTATCGGAAGCGTCATCCATTGGGAACGTAACGATGGATATCTTACTCGTAGACGGTTATAACATGATTGGTGCTTGGCCGGAACTACGCCAATTAAAAGATACGGACTTTGCCGGTGCCCGTGATCGCCTTGTTGAACTGATGGCAGAATATCAAGGGGTACACGGCTGCCGTGTTATTGTTGTCTTCGATGCTCATTTTGTTAAAGGGACAGAAAAAAAGTATCATAATTCAAAAGTGGAAGTCATTTTCACTCGGGAAAATGAAACTGCAGATGAACGAATTGAAAAGCTGGCCATTGAGCTTAATAATATTCGCGATCAAGTGAGTGTTGCCACGTCCGACTATACAGAGCAGTGGGCTGTATTCGGGCAAGGGGCTCTCCGCATATCGGCACGTGAACTTTTAACAGAACTGAACATGATGCAAAAGTCAATCGGGAAAAAAATGGATAAGATTAGCCGTTACAAGCCACAGGCACGCATACCGCTCAGCAAGGAGCAAACAGAAATTTTTGAGATGTGGCGCCGCGGCGGTAAAATGAATGATTGACGTATAAAAAAAGCGTACTGTATAATATTCCTGACTATGCTTGACAAGCGGAGGGGGATGTATAAGCTTGAACCGTTCGATAAGTATAAGTGTGACGATGGATTCGCTGAACGATGAGCAGTTAGTGGAACTTGTACACAACGGCAACAGCGATGCCCTCGATTATTTAATTCATAAGTATCGGAACTTTGTTAAAGCAAAAGCACGCTCTTATTTTTTAATTGGTGCGGACAAAGAAGATATTGTACAAGAAGGCATGATTGGTTTGTACAAAGCGGTTCGTGATTATAAAGGGGACAAGCTCAGTACATTTAAAGCGTTTGCAGAGTTATGTATTACCCGGCAAATTATTACGGCCATTAAAACTGCTACGCGACAAAAACATATTCCGCTCAATTCTTATATTTCCCTCGATAAACCTATTTATGATGAAGAGTCAGAACGTACGCTAATGGATGTGCTAACTGGGGTTAAGGTAACAGACCCAGAAGAATTAATGATTAACCGCGAACAATTTACCAGCATAGAAGGAAAAGTAAATGAATTGCTAAGCGATCTTGAACGGCAAGTGCTTGCCTTGTATTTGGATGGTCGTTCGTACCAGGAAATAGCAGAAGAATTAAACCGTCACGTGAAATCGATTGATAACGCATTGCAGCGCGTCAAGCGGAAATTAGAGCGATATCTTGAATTTAAAGAGATGAGCAATGAATGAAAACTTGACGGAATAAGGCTTTTAATGGTACGTTTTAAGAATTGAAATGGTAAGGTGGTTTAAATGGCGAAAAAAGTGCCGCTTGAATGTAAAGACTGCGGATCACGAAACTATTCGACGACTGTTAGCAATGTCACCGAACGCCTAGAAATAAAAAAATTTTGCGGTGTCTGCAAAAAGCATACTGTTCATAAACAGGCGAAGTAACACCGGCGCATTTCATTTTGGAGGTTTTCAGTAAATGTCACGCATTACACAATTTTTCCGTAACGTGCGCTCTGAAATGGGCAAGGTCAGCTGGCCGAAAAGGAAAGAGTTAACAACGTATACAATTACTGTTGTGGCAACTGTTATA
Organism: Domibacillus sp. F004; assembly: GCF_057814295.1. Classification (NCBI taxonomy): domain Bacteria; kingdom Bacillati; phylum Bacillota; class Bacilli; order Caryophanales; family Bacillaceae; genus Domibacillus; species Domibacillus sp. F004. The sequence continues at coordinate 39,372 of NZ_JBVATB010000010.1, read as the reverse complement.
TTTCTTGCTCTCTTTTTTGCAGTGGTCGATCTAGGCATTTCATGGGTTATCCGGCTAATCTAATATCGCGATAAGCTTTCTGGAAAAATATTTGAATACACATTGTTTTTCCGTGCTATAATGAAATCACATAAAGAAACGAAAAAACCCGTTAAACGGGTTTTTTCATTTGCTTTAAATGAAAAGGAGGGAAGGACAAAAGTCCCTTTCTATGGAAAAAAATTGGTATGTCGTACACACATATTCGGGGTATGAGAATAAAGTAAAAGCGAATCTTGAAAAACGTGTTGAATCTATGGGTATGCAAGATAAAATCTTCCGTGTGATCGTACCAGAAGAAGAACAGACAGATATTAAAAACGGCAAAACAAAAGTGACGAAGAGAAAAGTATTCCCTGGCTATGTACTCGTTGAAATTGTGATGACGGATGATTCATGGTATGTTGTGCGAAACACACCTGGGGTAACTGGATTTGTCGGATCATCAGGCCACGGTTCTAAACCAACCGCTCTGTTGCCGGATGAAGTGACATCGATCTTAAAGCAAATGGGTATGGATGAACGCCGCCGTGATGCTGAATTTGAGCTGGGTGAAACGGTGGTTGTAAAAGAAGGTCCATTTGCAGATTTTGAAGGAACAGTTGAAGAGATTGATCAGGACAAAGGGAAATTAAAAGTACATGTTAATATGTTTGGTCGTGAAACACCAGTTGAACTTGATTTTGATCAAGTAAACAAATTAACCTAAAAAAACGGCTTGAAATATTTTGTGAAAAGTGGTACTATTTCTTAGGTCAGTACGTCTAGTACTGTGAAGACTCATTTTATAATCGTCTTTATTTAAATAAAGATAGACAGAGTGGGAGGGGCAAAGCCCCATGTACCACATCACGGACTTAAGGAGGTGTGTCTCGTGGCTAAAAAAGTTATTAAAGTCGTAAAACTGCAAATTCCTGCAGGTAAGGCAAACCCTGCGCCGCCGGTTGGTCCGGCACTCGGTCAAGCTGGTGTTAACATTATGGGATTCTGTAAGGAATTCAATGCACGCACAGCAGATCAAGCAGGATTGATCATTCCGGTTGAAATTTCGGTTTTTGAAGACCGTTCATTTACATTCATCACAAAAACTCCGCCTGCAGCTGTTCTGCTTAAAAAAGCAGCCGGCATTGAATCAGGATCTGGAGAACCAAACCGCAATAAAGTTGCAACGGTTAAACGTGATAAAGTGCGTGAAATTGCTGAAACAAAAATGCCTGATTTAAATGCTGCTAATGTTGAATCAGCTATGCGTATGGTTGAAGGAACTGCTCGCAGTATGGGTATTGTGATTGAAGATTAATTAGCTGTCTGTTTTTGGGGGGGTTGCGATGTGAAGAAGATATCACTTCACACGCAACCTTTATTCGTGGGAGGTAAATCCGTTAAAACCACATAAGGAGGAAATAATCATGACTAAACATGGCAAGAAATTCCAGGAGGCGGCCAAACTTGTTGACCGCACAAAACAATATTCAGTAGAAGAAGCAATTGAACTTGTAAAGAAAACAAGTACAGTTAAATTTGACGCAACGGTTGAAGCTGCATTTCGTCTAGGCATTGATCCGAAAAAAGCAGATCAGCAAATTCGTGGCGCGCTTGTACTTCCAAATGGAACTGGTAAAACCCAACGCGTTCTTGTATTTGCCAAAGGTGAAAAGGTGAAAGAAGCAGAAGCAGCAGGTGCAGACTATGTTGGAGACAGCGAGTATATTACAAAAATTCAGCAAGGCTGGTTTGAATTTGATGTAATCGTTGCAACACCTGATATGATGGGTGAAGTTGGTAAACTTGGCCGGGTACTCGGACCGAAAGGTTTAATGCCGAATCCAAAAACAGGTACGGTTACATTTGATCTTGAAAAAGCACTTCAAGAAATCAAAGCTGGTAAAGTTGAATATCGTGCTGATAAAGCCGGTAATGTTCATGTTCCAGTAGGTAAAGTATCTTTCGACAATGAAAAATTAGTTGAAAACTTCGGGGCTATTTTTGATACAATGCAGAAAGTTAAGCCTTCAGCAGCAAAAGGTGTTTACATGAAGAACGTATCTATTACATCAACAATGGGTCCTGGTGTAAAAATCGATCCTTCATCAGTAGTTCAAACAAAAAATTAAGTTGACAATAATCGATTTATTTAGTAAAATAAATCTCGTTGTAAACATATATGTACATTTGTACCGTAGACAGCAGGGGCACATTGCTTAAACATCCTGCCGAGGACATGCGAAATAGATAGTGTGACAATTTTGTCCGCTTTTCGTGCCTCCATGTCTTACGGGACATGGAGGTTTTTACGTTTCCCGTGACGGTATTAAATTGTGGACAAAATCGTCCGTACAAATTCTACAGGAGGTGTAGCAGATGAGCAGCATTATTGAGAAAAAACAAGCAATTGTCGATGAAATTGCTGGAAAACTTCAAAGCAGCCCATCGACCATCATCGTTGACTATCGAGGTCTTTCCGTGGCTCAAGTGACGGAACTTCGTAAGCAGCTTCGCGATGCAGGCGTTGAGTTCAAAGTTTACAAAAACTCAATGACTCGCCGTGCAGCTGAATCAGCAAGTATTACTGGTCTTGAAGAGTTCCTTACAGGCCCTAATGCTATCGCATTCGGCAGTGATGATGTGGTCGCTCCAGCTAAAATTTTAAATGATTTCGCGAAAACAAACGAAGCACTTGAAATTAAAGCTGGTGTACTTGAAGGCAACTTTGTTTCGGCTGAAGAAGTTAAAGCACTTGCAGAACTTCCTTCGCGTGAAGGTCTTCTATCTATGGTACTCAGCGTTCTTCAAGCACCGGTTCGCAACTTCGCTCTTGCAGCGAAAGCAGTGGCCGATCAAAAAGAAGAGCAAGGCGCGTAAGTTAAAAGAATACAAGAGGCCACGTTTAGATGTGACAAGAGTAAAAAGGCTGGCATTAGCATAGACAGCTTGAACTTTGGGCATCTGAGGGCCTCAAGAACTAGATTTGAATAAAAAATTATATTTAAAACAATACTAAGGAGGAAATACAAAATGTCTAAAGAGCAAATCATTGAAGCAATCAAAGAAATGTCCGTTCTTGAACTGAACGACCTAGTAAAAGCAATCGAAGAAGAATTTGGCGTAACAGCTGCAGCGCCAGTTGCAGCAGCAGGTGCTGCTGGTGGTGCTGTTGCAGCTGAGCAAACTGAATTTGATCTTATTCTTGCAGCAGCAGGAGACCAAAAAATTAAAGTTATCAAAGCTGTTCGTGAAATCACAGGCCTTGGCTTGAAAGAAGCGAAAGAACTAGTTGATAATACGCCTAAAGCAATCAAAGAAGGCATAGCAAAAGAAGAAGCTGAAGAACTTAAAGCGAAACTTGAAGAAGTTGGCGCTTCTGTAGAAGTGAAGTAATTTTTTGATACAATGATACAAAAGTCCGCTGGAAGCAGCGGGCTTTTGTTTATTGAAGGGAGAAATTTCTTTGGGTGACCATTATTTTTCCAAAAACCCGGACAGTCAACACCGTCCGCAGCAATTTACATATACGTTGCGGGGGAAACAATATACGTTTCATACAGACGCGGGTGTCTTTTCAAAATCGGAAGTAGACTTTGGTTCAAGACTGCTTATTGAGACATTTGAATGGCCGGAAATAGAAGGGCCGATTCTTGATGTTGGATGTGGATACGGACCGATAGGTATTTCGCTTTCTGCTGAGCAGCCGAACCGTATTATTCATATGATCGATGTAAATGATCGAGCGTTAGCACTTGCACGTAAAAATGCACAGCTTAACCAGGTTGGGAACGTCAAAATCTATGAAAGTGACCGTCTGCAAAATGTGGATGAAGAGGGGTTTGCAGCTGTATTAACCAATCCGCCGATTCGCGCAGGTAAACAGACTGTATTAGACATTTTACAAAATGGTTTTGCAAAACTCGCAGAAGGCGGCGAAATATGGGTTGTCATTCAAAAAAAACAAGGCGCTCTATCTGCGATAAAAGAATTAGAGAGAATAGCTGGTTCGTGTGACACAGTTGCCAAATCAAAGGGCTATTTTATTTTGCGGGCTAAAAAATAATTGACCCCTAAAAAACCGTATGCTATTATTGTAAAATGCCAATATAATAATTGTGCCCGTTTGTCAATGGAATATTTTTTGCTGGAATGGGAACAATAACAACAAAATAGGGCCATTTGTGATAAAAATGAGGTTTTCTTTGACAAAACCTTTTTCTTTTTGTCTTATTGAGTATAGTAGTACTCTGCCTTAAGATGAATTATAGGCAATTATAACGCTTGATTTGAGGGGTGAATCAGTTGACAGGTCAACTAGTTCAGTATGGACGACACCGCCAGCGCAGAAGTTATGCGCGCATTAGTGAAGTATTGGAATTACCGAATTTAATTGAGATTCAAACAGCTTCCTATCAATGGTTTCTTGATGAGGGTCTGCGTGAAATGTTCCAGGACATTTCTCCGATTGAAGATTTCACAGGCAATCTGGCACTGGAATTTATTGATTACAGCCTTGCGGAGCCGAAGTATCCCGTGGATGAATCAAAAGAGCGTGATGTTACATACTCTGCTCCACTTCGTGTGAAAGTCCGTCTTTTAAATAAGGAAACAGGTGAAGTAAAGGACCAAGAAGTTTTCATGGGTGATTTCCCTCTTATGACCGAGACAGGAACATTCATTATTAATGGTGCAGAGCGCGTTATCGTTTCTCAGCTTGTCCGCTCTCCAAGTGTGTATTACAACGGGAAGCTAGACAAGAACGGAAAACGAGGATTCACTGCGACTGTTATTCCAAACCGCGGTGCCTGGTTAGAGTATGAAACAGATGCTAAAGACATTGTGTATGTCCGTATTGACAGAACACGTAAATTGCCGATTACAGTATTGTTGCGTGCGCTTGGGTTTGGTACTGATCAAGAAATCATTGATTTGCTTGGTGATAATGAATATTTACGCAATACGCTTGAAAAAGATAATACAGAAACAACCGAGAAAGCGTTAATTGAAATTTATGAGCGTCTTCGTCCGGGAGAACCGCCAACAGTTGAAAATGCAAAAAGTCTTATTGTTTCCCGCTTTTTTGACCCGAAACGGTACGATTTAGCTAGTGTTGGCCGCTATAAAATGAATAAAAAGCTTCATACGAAAAACCGCTTGTTTGGACAGCGTCTGGCTGAAACGCTTGCTGATCCCGAAACAGGTGAAATTATCGCTGAAGCAGGAACTATTCTTGATCGCCGTACATTGGATAAAATCATTCCACACCTTGAAAATGGGGTATCGTTTAAATCATACAGTCAAACAGGCGGTGTGTTTGAAGATAGTATGACCGTTCAATCAATAAAGGTGTATGCGCCAAACAGCGAAGAAGAGCAGGTCATCAACATTATCGGCAATGGCTTCCCGGAAATGAACGTGAAGAACATTACACCGGCTGACATTATTGCGTCGATTGGCTATTTCTTCAACCTTCTTTATGGAGTTGGCAATACCGATGATATTGATCATCTTGGTAATCGTCGTCTTCGTTCTGTAGGAGAACTGTTGCAAAACCAATTCCGTATCGGGTTATCTCGTATGGAGCGCGTTGTTCGTGAACGCATGTCGATTCAGGACACACAAACGATCACGCCGCAGCAATTAATTAATATCCGTCCAGTTATTGCGTCGATTAAAGAGTTTTTTGGAAGTTCTCAGCTTTCTCAGTTCATGGATCAGACGAATCCTCTGGCTGAGTTAACACATAAACGCCGTCTATCGGCGCTTGGTCCCGGTGGTTTAACACGTGAGCGTGCAGGCTTTGAAGTGCGCGATGTTCATTACTCCCACTATGGTCGTATGTGTCCGATTGAAACGCCTGAGGGTCCGAATATTGGGTTGATCAACTCATTATCTTCTTTTGCGAAAGTAAACCGTTTTGGCTTTATTGAAACGCCCTACCGTCGTGTTGATCCGGAGACAGGATGCGTGACAGAAAGAATTGATTACTTAACAGCTGATGAAGAAGATAACTATGTTGTAGCACAGGCGAATGTTCCGCTTAACGAAGACGGCTCATTTGCTGAAGAGGAAGTAGTTGCACGTTTCCGTGGTGAAAATACCGTTGTTAAACGTGAGCGCGCCGATTATATGGACGTATCACCGAAGCAAGTTGTATCGGCTGCGACTGCATGTATTCCATTCCTTGAAAACGATGACTCCAACCGTGCTCTTATGGGAGCAAACATGCAGCGTCAAGCCGTTCCTTTAATGCAGCCAGAAGCACCGATTGTTGGTACAGGTATGGAGTATGTATCCGGGAAAGACTCCGGCGCAGCTGTTATTTGTAAGCATGAAGGGATTGTTGAACGAGTAGAAGCACGCCAAATTTTTGTCCGCCGCGTACAAGAAGTAGATGGACAGGAAGTAAAAGGCGATCTTGACAAATATAAATTGCAAAAATTCATTCGTTCCAACCAGGGGACTTGCTACAACCAGCGTCCGATTGTGGCAGTTGGAAATCATGTTACAAAAGGAGAAATCCTCGCTGACGGACCATCAATGGAGCTCGGTGAACTAGCGCTTGGACGCAACGTTCTTGTTGCTTTCATGACATGGGATGGTTATAACTATGAAGATGCCATTATTATGAGTGAAAGACTTGTAAAAGACGATGTATATACATCTATTCATATTGAAGAATACGAGTCAGAGTCACGTGATACGAAGCTTGGACCGGAGGAAATCACGCGTGATATTCCGAATGTTGGGGAAGATGCACTCCGCAATCTTGATGACCGTGGAATTATCCGAATCGGTGCTGAAGTAAAAGACGGTGATTTGCTTGTTGGTAAAGTAACGCCTAAAGGGGTAACAGAACTGACGGCAGAAGAACGTCTTCTTCATGCGATATTTGGTGAGAAAGCGCGTGAAGTCCGTGATACATCACTGCGTGTCCCTCATGGCGGCGGCGGTATTGTCCTTGATGTGAAAGTCTTTAATCGTGAAGACGGCGATGAATTGCCACCTGGTGTAAATCAGCTTGTGCGCGTCTACATCGTTCAAAAACGGAAGATTTCTGAAGGGGATAAAATGGCTGGACGTCATGGTAACAAAGGGGTTATCTCTCGTATTCTGCCAGAGGAAGATATGCCTTATATGCCAGACGGTACGCCCGTTGACATCATGCTTAATCCGCTTGGTGTACCATCCCGTATGAATATCGGGCAAGTGCTTGAGCTTCATTTAGGTCTAGCGGCCCGCTATCTTGGTATTCATGTTGCATCACCGGTTTTCGATGGTGCCTCTGAGGACGATGTATGGGAAACCATTGAGGAAGCAGGCATGAGCCGCGATGCAAAAACGATTTTGTATGATGGCCGGAGCGGTGAACCGTTTGATAACCGTGTATCAGTAGGGATCATGTACATGATCAAATTAGCGCATATGGTTGATGACAAACTCCATGCCCGTTCAACGGGACCATATTCACTTGTTACACAGCAGCCACTTGGCGGTAAAGCACAGTTTGGTGGACAGCGTTTTGGTGAAATGGAAGTATGGGCGCTTGAGGCATATGGAGCGGCTTATACATTGCAAGAAATCTTAACGGTAAAATCAGATGATATCGTCGGTCGCGTGAAAACGTATGAAGCAATTGTCAAAGGTGAAAACGTTCCAGAACCAGGCGTTCCTGAATCATTTAAAGTATTAATCAAAGAACTTCAAAGTCTCGGTCTTGATGTGAAAATCATGTCTGGAGATGATCAGGAAATAGAAATGCGTGATCTTGAGGATGAAGATGACGTTCAACAAGCGGATTCATTAAATATCGCTCCTGAAACAGTCAAACCAGAAACGATTGGAACGAAAGACTAACTTGTTTCATAATCCTGCCCAAAAAGCGCTCTTTTTTCAGCGCTTTTTAGGCGCTTTCAAGGAAAATGGGTAATAGAAAAGGGAGGTAGACCCCTTGCTGGATGTCAATAATTTCGAGTATATGAAAATCGGTCTCGCTTCACCAGATAAGATTCGTTCATGGTCTTATGGAGAAGTAAAAAAACCAGAAACAATTAACTACCGTACGTTAAAGCCTGAAAAAGACGGCTTATTTTGTGAACGGATTTTCGGCCCTACGAAAGACTGGGAATGTCACTGTGGTAAATACAAACGTGTTCGTTATAAAGGCGTTGTCTGTGACCGCTGTGGAGTAGAGGTAACAAAAGCGAAAGTACGACGTGAACGGATGGGTCATATTGAACTGGCAGCACCGGTTTCGCACATTTGGTACTTTAAGGGAATTCCAAGTCGTATGGGTCTTGTTCTTGACATGTCGCCGCGTGCGCTTGAAGAGATTATTTATTTTGCTTCGTATGTTGTAACGGAGTCGGGAGATACAGCTCTCGAAAAGAAGCAGTTGCTTTCTGAAAAAGAGTATCGTGCATATCGTGATAAATACGGAAAGAAATTCCAGGCGTCTATGGGTGCGGAAGCGATTAAAAAGCTGCTTCAAGATATTGATCTTGACAAAGAAACAGAACAGCTGAAAGAAGAGTTAAAGTCAGCACAAGGACAGCGCCGCACACGTGCGATTAAGCGTCTTGAAGTGATTGAGGCATTTCGTCATTCTGGCAATAAACCGGATTGGATGATCCTTGATGTTCTGCCGGTTATTCCGCCAGAACTTCGTCCAATGGTACAACTTGATGGCGGTCGTTTTGCGACGTCTGACTTGAATGATTTATATCGCCGTGTCATCAACCGAAATAATCGTTTGAAGCGTTTATTAGATCTGGGAGCGCCAAGCATTATTGTGCAAAATGAAAAGCGCATGCTTCAAGAAGCAGTTGATGCGCTAATTGATAACGGACGTCGTGGACGCCCTGTGACAGGACCGGGTAACCGTCCTTTGAAATCTCTTTCTCATATGCTGAAAGGAAAGCAAGGTCGTTTCCGTCAAAACTTGCTAGGAAAACGTGTTGATTATTCCGGACGTTCTGTTATCGTAGTTGGACCAAACTTAAAAATGTATCAGTGCGGACTTCCAAAAGAAATGGCACTTGAATTATTTAAACCATTTGTAATGAAAGAACTTGTTGAAAGAGGTCTCGCGCATAATATTAAGAGTGCAAAGCGTAAAATTGAACGCGTTCAATCAGACGTATGGGATGTTCTTGAGGAAGTTATTAAAGAACACCCGGTACTATTAAACCGTGCACCGACACTTCACCGTCTGGGCATTCAAGCGTTTGAACCGACACTTGTTGAAGGTCGAGCAATCCGTCTTCATCCGCTCGTTTGTACAGCTTACAATGCTGATTTCGATGGTGACCAAATGGCTGTTCACGTTCCGCTTTCTGCTGAAGCACAGGCAGAAGCACGTATGCTCATGCTTGCGGCACAGAACATCTTGAATCCGAAAGATGGGAAGCCGGTTGTTACACCGTCTCAGGATATGGTACTCGGCAACTACTACTTAACGCTTGAGCGCGAAGGAGCCGTTGGCGAAGGAGCCATTTTTAAAGACACGAATGAAGCGATCTTAGCTTATCAAAATGGCTATGTTCATCTTCATACACGTGTAGCTGTAGCAGCAGCATCTCTTGAAAATCAAACATTTACAGAAGAACAAAATAAGCAGCTTCTTGTTACAACGGTTGGGAAATTAATCTTCAATGAAATTTTACCGGATACATTCCCGTATATCAATGAACCGACAAACAGTAACCTTGAAGTGAAAACACCGGAAAAATATTTCATCCCGGCAGGTGTGAATGTACCGGAACATATTGCTAAACAGCAAATCATTTCACCTTTTAAAAAGGGTATTTTGGGTAATATCATTGCCGAAGTATTCAAACGCTTTAAAATCACTGAAACATCAAAAATGCTTGATCGGATGAAGGACCTCGGCTTTAAACACTCGACAAAAGCGGGTATTACAGTAGGGGTTGCGGACATCGTTGTTTTAGGTGAAAAAGACGGTATTTTGAAGGAAGCGCAGGCCAAAGTCGATAACGTCATGAAGCAGTTCCGCCGCGGTTTAATTACTGAAGAAGAACGTTATGATCGCGTTATTTCGATTTGGAGTGCAGCGAAAGATGTCATCCAAAGTAAACTAATGGACTCACTTGATATCCGTAATCCGATTTTCATGATGAGTGATTCCGGGGCACGTGGTAATGCATCTAACTTTACGCAGCTTGCTGGTATGCGGGGGCTTATGGCCAACCCGGCCGGCCGGATTATCGAACTTCCGATCAAATCCTCCTTCCGAGAAGGTTTAACGGTACTAGAATACTTTATTTCGACGCATGGTGCGCGTAAAGGACTTGCCGATACAGCACTGAAAACAGCCGATTCTGGTTACCTGACTCGTCGACTTGTTGACGTAGCACAAGATGTCATTGTCCGTGAAGAGGACTGTGGAACAGATCGTGGCCTTCAAATTAGCTCGATTAAAGATGGAACAGAAGTAATCGAAGCACTTGAGGAACGTCTTGTTGGGCGTTATGCGCGTAAAGCTATTAAACATCCTGAAACAGATAAAGTGCTTGTTCGTGACAATGAGCAAATCAATGAAGAATTGGCAAGACTTATTGTCGAAGCGGGCATCGAAAATGTTTGGATTCGTTCGGCCTTTACATGTAACACACGCCATGGTGTATGTAAGAAATGTTACGGACGTAACTTGGCAACGGGGCAGGAAGTTGAGGTGGGCGAAGCAGTCGGTATTATTGCTGCCCAGTCAATTGGTGAGCCGGGTACACAGCTTACGATGCGTACATTCCATACAGGCGGTGTGGCAGGAGATGATATCACGCAAGGTCTTCCGCGTATTCAAGAGATTTTCGAAGCACGGAATCCAAAAGGGCAAGCGATCATTTCTGAAATTAACGGTGTAGTTACTTCACTTAATGAAGGCAAGGACCGCCAGCAAGAAATCGTCGTGCAAGGTGATGTAGAGACACGCACATATACAGCTCCATACACAGCCCGCTTAAAAGTAGCAGTAAATGATTCTGTTACTCGCGGTCAAGAGCTGACAGAAGGTTCCATTGATCCGAAAGAATACTTGAAAATTAAAGATGTTACATCTGTTCAGGAATACTTACTGCGTGAAGTGCAAAAAGTATACCGGATGCAGGGTGTTGAAATCGGCGATAAGCATATAGAAGTAATGGTGCGTCAAATGCTTCGCAAAGTACGTGTACTTGAAGCGGGTGATACAGACGTTCTTCCAGGCAGTCTACTTGAAATCCATCAGTTCCGTGATGCGAACGAAAAAGTCCTTCTTGAAGGCGGAATACCGGCAACGGGTCGTCCGATTTTACTGGGTATTACAAAAGCATCACTTGAAACAGATTCATTCCTATCGGCTGCTTCCTTCCAGGAGACAACGCGTGTTCTAACAGATGCAGCGATCAAAGGAAAACGTGATGAATTGCTTGGTTTGAAAGAAAACGTCATTATCGGAAAACTCATTCCAGCGGGTACCGGTATGCAGCGCTATCGCTTAACTGAAGCAAATATGAAAAAGGCAGAATCGGTTCCAGCAGAATAAAAAATGGTTTATCGGTGTCTGTGCATACAGATGCCGATAAAACTTTTTTATATGATATAGTTGACACTAAAAAGTGAAAGTGATAATATGATCAAGGTGTTCCAATACGACCATTCTTTCTGAGCATGGATATAGGAACAAAACAATCGTTGCCACTATTCGCAAATGATGTTTTTGCAGTTTGCTGCAAGAACTTTGTTTTTACCCAAAAATGAGCCACCTGGAAGTGTGGGCTTAGAAAAAAGGAAGGGAGGATTTTTACATGCCTACTATTAATCAGTTAGTACGTAAGCCTCGTAAATCAAAGATCACTAAATCAAAGTCTCCGGCGCTTAATAAAGGATTCAACAGCTTTAAGAAAGCTCAAACCGATGTACTTTCTCCGCAAAAACGCGGTGTATGTACTCGTGTTGGAACTATGACGCCGAAAAAACCAAACTCAGCGCTTCGTAAATATGCGCGTGTACGTTTGAGTAACGGTATTGAAGTAACAGCTTATATCCCTGGTATCGGCCATAACCTTCAAGAGCATAGTGTTGTTCTTATTCGCGGCGGACGTGTAAAAGATTTACCGGGTGTTCGTTATCACATCGTTCGTGGTGCACTTGATACAGCCGGTGTTGAAACACGTCGTCAAGGCCGTTCTAAATACGGTACAAAACGCCCTAAAGCTCCAAAAAACTAATTTAAACCATAACGTATTTTCCGAAAGGAGGAAAAAAATATGCCACGTAAAGGCCCTGTAGCAAAAAGAGACGTATTGGCTGATCCGCTGTACAACTCAAAACTCGTTTCTCGTCTCATCAATAAAATGATGGTTGACGGTAAAAGAGGAAAATCACAAGCCATTCTTTACGCCGCTTTTGACACAATCCGTGAACGCACGGGTAATGATCCAATGGAAGTATTTGACCAGGCAATGAAAAACATCATGCCAGTACTAGAGGTGAAAGCACGCCGTGTTGGTGGAGCTAACTATCAAGTACCAATTGAAGTTCGCCCTGATCGTCGTACAACTTTAGGTCTCCGCTGGTTAGTAAATTATGCTCGCCTTCGCGGTGAAAAAACAATGGAAGAACGCCTTGCAGCTGAAATTATGGACGCAGCAAACAACACTGGCGCTTCTGTTAAAAAACGTGAAGACACGCACAAAATGGCGGAAGCAAACAAAGCATTTGCTCACTACCGCTGGTAAAATATTTAAATTAAACCTTATCCTAATCCAGGAAGGAGAAAGACATAGATGGCAAGAGAGTTCTCCTTAGACAAAACTCGTAACATTGGAATCATGGCTCATATTGATGCTGGTAAAACAACGACAACTGAGCGTATTCTATATTATACAGGCCGTATCCATAAAATTGGTGAAACACATGAAGGTGCTTCTCAAATGGACTGGATGGAGCAAGAACAAGAGCGTGGTATTACAATCACGTCTGCTGCGACAACCGCTTCTTGGAAAGGTCATCGTGTTAACATCATCGATACACCGGGACACGTAGACTTCACAGTTGAAGTTGAACGTTCTTTACGTGTGCTTGATGGTGCCGTAACGGTTCTCGATGCCCAATCCGGTGTTGAGCCACAAACGGAAACAGTATGGCGTCAAGCGACGACTTATGGTGTTCCACGTGTTGTATTCGTCAACAAAATGGACAAAATGGGTGCTGATTTCCTTTATTCAGTCGGTACAATTCATGACCGCTTAATGGCGAATGCACATCCAATTCAACTTCCAATCGGTGCTGAAGATGAGTTTTCAGGTATCATTGATTTAGTTGAAATGAAAGCAACTTTGTATGGAAATGACCTTGGGACTGAAATAGAAGTTACGGACATTCCAGCAGACTATCAAGACAAAGCAGAAGAGTACCGTGAAAAGCTTGTTGAAGCTGTAGCGGAACTTGATGAAGATTTAATGGAGAAATACCTTGGCGGCGAAGAGTTGACGAATGATGAAATCAAAGCGGCAATCCGTAAAGGTGTTCTTAACGTAGAATTCTTCCCTGTTATGGTTGGTTCTGCATTTAAAAACAAAGGCGTTCAACTTATGTTGGATGCAGTTGTCGACTATCTTCCAGCACCAACGGATGTACCGGCAATTAAAGGTACACTCCCAGACAGCGACGAAGAAGTGGAACGTGAAGCAAGCGATGAAGCGCCGTTCTCGGCCCTTGCATTTAAAGTTATGACGGACCCTTATGTCGGTAAATTAACATTCTTCCGTGTGTATTCCGGTGTTCTTCAATCCGGCTCTTACGTGCAAAACTCGACAAAAGGAAAGCGTGAACGTGTAGGACGTATCCTGCAAATGCATGCTAATTCCCGCGAAGAGATTTCACAAGTATACGCAGGTGATATTGCTGCCGCTGTTGGATTAAAAGATACAACAACGGGTGATACGCTTTGTGAAGAAAAAAATCTTGTTATCCTTGAGTCTATGGTGTTCCCTGATCCAGTTATCTCTCTTTCTGTTGAGCCGAAAACAAAAGCTGACCAGGACAAGATGACGACAGCACTCCAAAAACTTCAAGAAGAAGATCCAACATTCCACGCACATACGGATCAAGAAACTGGTGAAGTTATTATTGCAGGTATGGGTGAGCTTCATCTAGATATTCTTGTAGACCGTATGCGTCGCGAATTCAAAGTAGAAGCAAATGTTGGTGCACCACAAGTATCTTATCGTGAAACATTCCGTTCAAGTGCACAGGTTGAAGGTAAATTTGCCCGTCAATCCGGTGGACGCGGACAGTTTGGTCACGTTTGGATCGAATTCTCTCCTAATGAAGAAGGAGCAGGCTTCGAATTTGAAAATGGTATTGTTGGTGGTTCTGTACCACGTGAATATGTTCCAGCTGTTCAAGCAGGTCTTCAAGACGCTATGAAAAACGGTGTTCTTGCTGGCTATCCGTTAATCGATGTTAAAGCCCGTCTTTTTGATGGTTCTTACCATGATGTCGATTCATCTGAGATGGCGTTTAAAATTGCTGCGTCATTGGCGCTTAAAAATGCGATTTCTAAATGTAACCCGGTCATTCTTGAGCCGCTTATGAAAGTGGAAGTTGTTATTCCAGACGAATATCTTGGCGATATCATGGGTGATATCACATCACGCCGTGGACGCGTAGAAGGTATGGAAGCACGCGGCAACGCGCAAGTTGTTAAAGCGTTCGTTCCACTTGCTGAAATGTTCGGTTATGCAACGTCTCTTCGTTCTAACACGCAAGGACGCGGTAACTACTCTATGCAATTCGATCATTATGAAGAAGTGCCTAAGAGTGTTCAAGAAGACATCATCAAAAAAAATAAAGGCCAATAATTGATTTATACGCGCTAATCAAGTATAAATACTATTGTAAGCTTTCCCTTCTTCCGAAAAAGACTTCTTTTCCGGAAGAAGAACTATATAAAAAACTATTAAATTCTATATTTTGAAGGAGGACTTCCTAATGGGAAAAGCAAAATTCGACCGTTCAAAACCGCATGTTAACGTTGGTACAATCGGACACGTTGACCATGGTAAAACAACTTTAACAGCTGCAATCACAACAGTTCTTGCAAAAACTGGTGGTGCAGAAGCACGTGCATACGATCAAATCGATGGTGCTCCAGAAGAGCGCGAGCGCGGTATCACAATCTCAACAGCGCATGTTGAGTACGAAACTGCAACTCGTCACTACGCACACGTAGACTGCCCTGGACATGCTGACTATGTTAAAAACATGATTACTGGTGCAGCACAAATGGACGGCGGTATCTTAGTAGTATCTGCTGCTGATGGTCCAATGCCGCAAACACGTGAGCACATCCTTCTTTCACGTCAAGTAGGTGTTCCTTTCCTAGTTGTATTTATGAACAAATGTGACATGGTAGACGATGAAGAGCTTCTTGAGCTAGTTGAAATGGAAATTCGTGACCTTCTTTCTGAATATGACTTCCCTGGCGATGACATTCCTGTTATTAAAGGTTCTGCTCTTAAAGCACTTGAAGGTGAAGCAGAGTGGGAAGAAAAAATCCATGAGCTTATGGCTGCAGTGGATGAGTATATCCCAACTCCAACACGTGACACTGACAAACCATTCATGATGCCTGTTGAGGATGTTTTCTCAATCACTGGCCGTGGTACAGTAGCAACTGGACGCGTTGAGCGTGGACAAATCAAAGTCGGTGATACAATCGAAATCATCGGTTTGACTGAAGAGCCGAAATCAACAACTGTAACAGGTGTTGAAATGTTCCGTAAGCTTCTTGATTATGCTGAAGCTGGCGACAATATCGGTGCCCTTCTTCGCGGCGTAGCTCGTGAAGAAATCCAACGTGGTCAAGTACTTGCAAAACCAGGTACAATCACACCGCATACAACTTTCAAAGCGGAAGTTTATGTTCTTTCTAAAGAAGAGGGTGGACGTCATACTCCATTCTTCACTAACTACCGCCCGCAGTTCTACTTCCGTACAACTGACGTAACTGGTATCTGTAACCTTCCTGAAGGCGTAGAAATGGTTATGCCTGGCGATAACGTTGAAATGTCTGTAGAATTGATTGCTCCAATCGCGATTGAAGAAGGTACTAAATTCTCAATCCGTGAAGGCGGCCGTACTGTAGGCGCTGGCGTTGTAGCAACAATCCAAAAATAAGTTTTCAACAAACAGTCCGGTTTCGGCCGGGCTGTTTTTTTGTTTGTAAAAAAGTTTTCATCATGTGTTGCAATCAATACGTAAACGATGTATAATAATCAATGTTGGTTTTTGACAGCGTTGATGCGGAAGGTTGCTGACACACCCGGCCGCTTTGCCATGGCGGTGTTGTCAGGGGAAAATTTTCGCGGAGTATGTCTATTAGCTAAATAGGCGATAAAGGAGGGAAAATAATGGCAAAACAAAAAATTCGCATTCGTTTGAAAGCATATGATCATCGTATTCTTGATCAATCAGCTGAGAAAATTGTTGAAACGGCTAAACGTTCTGGTGCAAGTGTATCAGGTCCAATCCCGCTTCCAACTGAGAAATCTATCTACACGATTCTTCGTGCGGTCCATAAGTACAAAGATTCTCGTGAACAGTTCGAAATGCGTACTCATAAACGTTTAATCGATATCGTGAATCCAACTCCGAAAACAGTTGATTCATTGATGCGTTTAGACTTGCCGTCAGGCGTTGACATTGAAATTAAACTATAATAAATAAACTAATAATTAACCAGGAGGTGTAACTCATGACAAAAGGAATCTTAGGAAGAAAAATCGGCATGACGCAAGTGTTTGCTGAAAATGGTGACCTTATCCCGGTAACTGTAATCGAAGCAGCACCAAACGTTGTTCTTCAAAAGAAAACAGTCGAAGGCGACGGCTACACAGCGGTTCAGTTAGGCTTTGAAGACAAGCGTGAAAAGCTTGCTAACAAACCATCACTTGGACACGTGAAGAAAGCAGGAGAAAGCATCGCACCTAAGCGCTTCATTCGTGAGTTCCGTAACATCAACAACGATCTTGAAATTGGTCAAGAAGTTAAAGTTGATATTTTTGCAGAAGGCGACATCGTCGACGTAACAGGAATTTCTAAAGGGAAAGGCTTCCAGGGTGCTATTAAGCGCCATAATCAATCTCGAGGCCCTATGTCCCATGGTTCGCGTTATCATCGTCGTCCAGGTTCAATGGGACCTGTAGCGCCAAACCGTGTATTTAAAAATAAACTTCTTCCAGGTCGTATGGGTGGAGAGCAAGTAACAGTACAAAATCTACAAATAGTGAAAGTGGATGCTGAGCGCAACGTTCTTCTTATTAAAGGAAACGTTCCAGGATCTAAAAAAGCCTTAATCCAAGTTAAAACGGCGATTAAAGCAAACTAATCAACTTTTTTAGGAAAGGAGGAAACAGGAATGGCTAAAGTAAAAGTATTAAACCAAACGGGTTCTGAAGTCGGTGATATTGAGCTAAATGACGCTGTATTTGGAATCGAACCAAACGAACACGTAGTATTTGAAGCAGTTGTGATGCAAAGAGCGTCTTTACGCCAAGGTAATCACAAAGTTAAAAACCGCTCGGAAGTTCGCGGCGGTGGCCGTAAACCATGGAAACAAAAAGGAACTGGACGTGCGCGTCAAGGTTCTATTCGTTCACCACAATGGCGTGGCGGTGGTATCGTATTTGGCCCGACTCCGCGTAGTTACAGCTATAAGCTGCCAAAGAAAGTACGTCGTCTTGCATTAAAATCAGCTTTGTCATCAAAAGTACAAGAGCAAAACATTCTTGTTTTGGAAACATTGTCTTTCAATGCTCCAAAAACAAAAGAGTTTGTAACAGTCTTGAAAAACTTATCTGTTGACTCGAAAGCATTGATTGTAACAGACACAGTAAACGAATTTGTTGCATTGTCTGCACGTAACATCCCTGGTGTAACAGTGGTTGAAGCTGCAGGTATCAATATCCTTGACCTGCTTGGACATGATAAACTTATTATGACAAAAGCAGCGGTTGAAAAAGTAGAGGAGGTGCTTGCATAATGGATTCACGCGATGTGATTAAGCGCCCCGTTATTACTGAACAATCTATGGCTGTAATGGCTGAGAAAAAATATACTTTTGATGTGGACGTACGTGCTAATAAAACGCAAGTGAAGACTGCTATTGAAGAGATCTTCGGCGTTAAAGTTAAAAACGTAAACGTTATGAACTATAAAGGTAAATTCAAGCGTATGGGACGTCATGCTGGCTATACAAACAAACGCCGTAAAGCAATCGTAACATTAACGCAAGATAGCAAAGAAATCGAACTTTTCGAAGCGTAATAAACGCATAAAATAGAAGAGGAGGGACACGAAATGGCGATTAAAAAGTATAAACCGACCTCAAATGGTCGTCGTAATATGACATCTTTGGATTATGCCGAAATTACAACGAGCACACCAGAGAAATCGTTGCTTGAGCCTTTGAAAAAGAATGGCGGTCGTAATAACCAAGGTAAAATCACAGTTCGTCATAGAGGCGGCGGTCATAAGCGTCAATACCGTATTATTGACTTCAAACGTGATAAAGATGGCATTCCAGGACGCGTTGCTACGATCGAATATGATCCAAACCGTTCAGCGAACATCGCACTCGTGAACTATGTTGATGGAGAAAAACGTTACATCCTAGCTCCAAAAGGCATCCAAGTTGGAACTGAGATTATGTCAGGACCAGAAGCAGATATTAAAACGGGTAATGCACTTCCGCTTGTCAATATTCCAGTCGGTACAGTTATCCACAATATTGAATTGAAACCAGGCAAAGGCGGACAATTAGTTCGTTCAGCAGGTACTTCCGCTCAAGTTCTTGGTAAAGAAGGTAAATACGTACTTGTTCGCTTGAACTCAGGTGAAGTACGCATGATTCTTGCGACGTGCCGCGCGACAATTGGTCAAGTTGGTAACGAGCAGCATGAACTTGTTAACGTGGGTAAAGCAGGACGTTCACGCTGGTTAGGGAAGCGCCCTACTGTTCGTGGTTCTGTAATGAATCCAAACGACCATCCACATGGTGGTGGTGAAGGACGTTCACCAATTGGACGTAAATCACCAGTTACACCTTGGGGTAAACCAGCTCTTGGTTACAAAACACGTAAAAAGGTTAACAAATCCGATAAATTTATCGTTCGTCGTCGTAAAAAATAACGTCATTGTCCTACGGTTCTACATACGAACCGTAG
The DNA here is from genome assembly GCF_057814295.1 of Domibacillus sp. F004. Lineage (NCBI taxonomy): Bacteria > Bacillati > Bacillota > Bacilli > Caryophanales > Bacillaceae > Domibacillus > Domibacillus sp. F004. Next base: position 20,119 of record NZ_JBVATB010000010.1, on the reverse strand, counting down.
ACCAATCACGAAGGGAGGTACACAAATGGGCCGCAGCTTGAAAAAAGGACCTTTTGTTGATGATCATTTATTCAATAAAATTGAGAAATTGAACGAGGCTAGCAAAAAACAAGTTGTTAAAACTTGGTCGCGCCGTTCTACAATTTTCCCGACATTCATCGGACACACACTCGCAGTATACGATGGTCGTAAACACGTGCCTGTATACGTTACTGAAGATATGGTTGGGCATAAACTTGGTGAGTTCGCGCCAACGCGTACGTATAAAGGACACGTTGCCGACGATAAGAAAACAAGACGTTAATTGAGAGGAGGATATCCCAATGGAAGCTAAAGCTGTCTTAAGAACAGTACGCATTGCTCCTCGTAAGGTACGTCTAGTGATTGACCTGATTCGAGGTAAGCAAGTTGGAGAAGCAGTGGCGATCTTAAAACATACGCCAAAAACATCATCTCCTGTAATTGAAAAATTATTAAACTCTGCTATTGCAAATGCAGAGCATAACTATGATCTTGATGTAAACAACCTGGTTGTTACTCAAGCTTATGTTGACGAAGGACCAACATTGAAACGTTTTCGTCCACGTGCAATGGGACGTGCAAGCGCAATTAACAAACGCACAAGCCACATCACAATCGTTGTGGCAGAAAAAAAGGAGGGATAATTCGTGGGTCAAAAAGTACATCCTCATGGACTGCGCGTCGGGATCATTCGCGACTGGGATTCTAAATGGTACGCTGAAAAAGATTACGCGGATCTTCTTCACGAAGATTTGAAAGTTCGCGGATACATTGAAGAGCGCCTTAAAGATGCTTCTCTATCCCGTGTTGAAATCGAACGTGCTGCGAATCGCGTGAACGTCACTGTTCACACTGCTAAACCAGGTATGGTTATTGGTAAAGGTGGATCTGAAGTAGAAGCACTTCGCAAAGCATTAAATGAATTAACAGGAAAACGAGTTCACATCAACATTGTTGAAGTGAAAAGAGCGGATCTTGATGCTAGACTTGTAGCAGAAAACATTGCTCGTCAACTTGAAAACCGTGTATCATTCCGCCGTGCGCAAAAGCAGGCTATCCAACGGACAATCCGTTCTGGGGCAAAAGGGATCAAAACACAGGTTTCGGGACGCCTTGGCGGAGCTGATATTGCCCGTGCTGAACATTACAGTGAAGGAACTGTTCCACTTCATACTCTTCGCGCTGATATTGACTATGCACATGCTGAAGCAGACACAACATACGGCAAGCTTGGCGTAAAAGTATGGATCTACCGTGGAGAGATTCTTCCAACGAAGAAGAAAACTCAGGAAGGAGGCAAATAATATGTTGTTGCCAAAACGCGTAAAATATCGTCGTGTACACCGCGGTAAAATGCGCGGTCAAGCGAAAGGCGGAACAGAAGTGGCATTTGGTGAATATGGTCTTCAAGCTACTGAAGCTTCATGGATCACGAACCGCCAAATCGAATCTGCCCGTATCGCAATGACTCGTTACATGAAACGTGGCGGTAAAGTTTGGATCAAAATTTTCCCTCACAAACCATATACGAAAAAGCCACTTGAAGTACGGATGGGTTCTGGTAAAGGGGCACCTGAAGGATGGGTAGCGGTTGTTAAACCAGGCAAGATCATGTTTGAAATTGCTGGTGTTTCTGAAGAAGTTGCACGTGAAGCTCTTCGCCTTGCAGCACATAAGCTTCCTATTAAATGCAAGATCGTAAAACGTGAAGAAATTGGTGGTGAATCAAATGAAAGCTAATGAAATCGGTGAACTTACCACTGCTGAAATTGAACAACAAGTAAAGTCGCTCAAAGAAGAACTTTTCAACCTTCGCTTTCAATTGGCGACGGGACAGCTTGAAAATACTGCTCGTATTCGTGAAGTACGTAAAGCGATCGCCCGCATGAAAACCGTGATTCGTCAGCGGGAAATTGATAACCGATAATTGAAAGGAGGTTTGCACGATGAGCGAACGCAATCAGCGCAAAGTTTACACAGGCCGGGTTGTATCTGACAAAATGGATAAAACAGTAACGGTTGTTGTTGAAACATATAAAACACACTCTCTTTACGGAAAACGCGTAAAGTATTCTAAAAAGTATAAAGCTCATGATGAGAATAACGAAGCGAAAATCGGGGATGTAGTGCGTATTATGGAAACTCGCCCGCTTTCTGCAACAAAACGTTTCCGCCTTCTAGAAGTAGTGGAAAAAGCAGTCATCATCTAATTAATGTTCGGATAGATGTTAAAGTCCGAAAGGAGGTAACCTAAATGATCCAGCAAGAATCACGTTTAAAAGTAGCTGATAATTCTGGTGCACGTGAAGTATTAACGATTAAAGTTCTCGGTGGTTCTGGCCGTAAGACAGCTAATGTCGGTGATGTAATCGTGTGTACAGTAAAACAAGCAACACCAGGTGGCGTTGTCAAAAAAGGTGAAGTGGTAAAAGCGGTTATCGTTCGTACGAAACGTGGTGTTCGCCGTAATGACGGTTCTTACATCCGCTTCGATGAAAACGCGTGTGTTATCATTCGTGACGATAAGAGTCCACGTGGAACACGTATTTTCGGCCCGGTTGCCCGCGAACTTCGCGACAGCAATTTCATGAAGATTGTTTCCCTTGCTCCGGAAGTAATCTAATTGAATTGAACAAATAAAAGGTTAATCAAGGAGGTGCGCAACATGCACGTGAAAAAAGGCGATAAAGTCATGGTAATCACAGGTAAAGATAAAGGCAAAACAGGAGTTATTCTTGCTGCTTTTCCTAAAAAAGACCGTGTCCTTGTTGAAGGTATTAACATCGTGAAAAAACACGCAAAACCTTCACAACTGAATCCGCAAGGCGGCATTCTAAGCCAAGAGGCACCTATTCACGTATCCAATGTAATGATATTGGATCCGAAAACGAATGAACCTACTCGCGTAGGGTACAAAGATGTGGACGGCAAGAAAGTCCGCGTAGCTAAAAAATCCGGTGAAACTTTAGATAAATAATAGTGCTAAGAAGGGAGGTATTCTAAGTGAACCGCCTTAAAGAAAAATATCAAAAAGAAATCACACCTGCTCTTGTGAGCAAGTTCAATTATAACTCTGTAATGCAAGTGCCTAAAGTTGAAAAAATCGTTGTAAACATGGGTGTTGGTGAAGCAGTTCAAAATGCAAAAGTATTGGATACAGCAGTTGAAGAACTTCAGCAAATCACTGGCCAAAAGCCAATGGTTACTCGTGCAAAAAACTCAATCGCGGGATTCCGTCTTCGTGAAGGTATGCCAATCGGTGCGAAAGTAACTCTTCGCGGCGAGCGCATGTACGAATTCCTTGATAAACTTGTTTCTGTTTCACTTCCACGTGTACGTGATTTCCGAGGCGTTTCTAAAAAAGCGTTCGACGGTCGCGGTAACTACACATTGGGTGTTAAAGAACAGTTAATTTTCCCTGAGATTGATTACGATAAAGTATCAAAAGTACGTGGCATGGATATCGTCATCGTTACTACAGCTAACACAGACGAAGAAGCTCGTGAATTGTTAACACAAATTGGAATGCCGTTCCAAAAGTAATCGCTATATAAGGGAGGCGAAAACGTGGCTAAAAAATCAATGATTGCGAAACAAAAACGTACGCAAAAATTTAAAGTGCAAGAGTACACACGCTGCGAACGTTGTGGGCGTCCACACTCTGTATTACGCAAATTTAAACTTTGCCGTATTTGTTTCCGTGAACTAGCTTATAAAGGTCAAATTCCTGGCGTTAAAAAAGCCAGCTGGTAATACACTGATTCCGGAAGGAGGTAAAAAAAATGGTTATGACAGATCCAATTGCTGACTTGCTGACTCGCATTCGTAATGCGAACATGGTTCGTCACGAAAAACTGGAAGTACCTGCTTCCAACATTAAACGTGAAATTGCTAATATTCTTAAACGTGAAGGTTTTGTCCGTGATGTTGAATTCATCGAAGATGACAAACAAGGTGTTATCCGTATTTTCTTGAAATATAGTGGCAATGAGCGTGTAATCACAGGCTTGAAGCGTATTTCTAAACCAGGACTTCGTGTATATGCGAAAGCTGACGAGGTACCACGTGTTCTTAACGGACTTGGTATTGCAATTATTTCTACATCAACAGGTGTAGTTACTGATAAAGAAGCCCGCGCTAAACAAGTAGGCGGAGAAGTACTCGCTTACGTTTGGTAATAATTTTTCAACGAATGGAGGTGCAAAACTATGTCACGCGTAGGAAAAAAGCCAATCGAATTGCCGGAAGGCGTTACGATTGCAAATAATAAAAATGAACTTACTGTCAAAGGTCCTAAGGGAGAATTGATTCGTCAGTTTAATAAAGATTTGACGATTGAAGTAGAAGGTAACACTGTTACAGTAAGCCGTCCTTCAGACTCAAAAGAACACCGTACAATCCATGGAACAACCCGCGCTCTTCTCTCTAATATGATTGAGGGTGTATCGAAAGGATTCGAAAGAAACCTTGAGTTGGTTGGTGTAGGTTATCGTGCTCAAAAACAAGGAACTAAACTTGTTTTGAACGTAGGCTATTCTCACCCAGTGGAATTTGAAGCGGAAAGTGGTATCGAAATCGAAGTGCCTGTAAACACAAAAATCAATATTAAAGGCATCGATAAAGAACGCGTTGGCGCAATTGCTGCTAACATCCGTCAAGTTCGTCCTCCTGAACCGTACAAAGGTAAAGGAATTCGCTATGAAGGTGAACATGTACGACGTAAAGAAGGTAAAACAGGTAAATAATGCCGCGTAGGCAACGGAAAGGAGTGACCTCGGGATGATTACAAAACCTGATAAAAATAAAACGCGTAAAAGACGCCATGCTCGTGTTCGTGCAAAAATTGCTGGAACAGAGGCGCGTCCACGCTTGAACGTTTTCCGTTCTAACAAACATCTATATGCTCAATTGATTGATGATGCAAATGGTGTTACACTTGCAAGTGCTTCAACTATTGAAAAAGATTTCGGTCTTGAATCAACAGGCAACCAGGAAGCTGCTGCGAAAGTAGGAGAATTACTGGCTAAACGTGCAACTGAAAAAGGTGTTGCTTCTGTTGTATTCGATCGTGGGGGCTACCTTTATCATGGCCGCGTTAAAGCTTTAGCTGACGCCGCACGTGAAAATGGCCTTGAATTCTAAATAAAAGGAGGGACACATTTAATGCGTCGCATTGATCCAAACAAACTCGAACTTGAAGAACGCGTAGTAACGGTCAACCGTGTGGCGAAAGTCGTGAAAGGCGGACGCCGTTTCCGCTTCACAGCACTCGTTGTCGTTGGCGATAAAAATGGTAATGTAGGCTTTGGAACTGGTAAAGCGCAAGAGGTTCCAGATGCTATTCGTAAAGCAATTGAAGATGCGAAAAAGAACCTTGTATTTGTACCGATGGTTGGCACAACATTGCCACATCAAGTAATTGGACATTATGGTGCAGGTGAAGTTTTATTGAAACCTGCTTCTGAAGGTACAGGAGTTATCGCAGGCGGACCTGTCCGTGCGGTACTCGAACTTGCTGGTGTTGGTGATATTCTCTCCAAATCACTTGGTTCAAACACGCCAATTAACATGGTTCGTGCTACAATCGAAGGATTAAAAGAACTTAAAACAGCTGAAGAGGTTGCAAAACTTCGTGGCAAGTCTGTAGAAGAACTGTTAGGATAAGGAGGGAATCACAATGGCTGAAAAATTACAAATTACCCTCACTCGCAGCCTGATCGGACGTACGCAAGATCAGCGCGACACTGTTAAGGCACTTGGTCTTCGCAAAATGCATCAGACAGTTGAGCAAAATGACAACACAGCAATTCGCGGTATGATTAATAAAGTGTCTCATCTTGTGACTGTTACAGAAAAATAATTTTATTTTATAGAACAAGGAGGTGCACAAGGATGAAACTTCATGAATTGAAACCAGCTGAAGGTTCTCGTAAAGAACGTAATCGCGTTGGCCGCGGAACCGGTTCTGGCAACGGAAAAACGTCAGGTAAAGGTCATAAAGGTCAAAACGCACGTTCTGGCGGCGGTGTACGTCTAGGATTTGAAGGCGGACAGACACCTTTATTCCGTCGTTTACCTAAACGCGGTTTTACAAATGTGAATCGTAAAGATTATGCAGTTGTAAATATCGATACATTGAATCGTTTTGAAGAAGGTACAGAAGTTACACCTGAACTGCTTATCGAAAACGGCATTGTGAAAAGCGAAAAAGCAGGAATTAAAATTCTTGCGAACGGCAACGTAGAGAAAAAGCTGACTGTTAAAGCTCACAAATTCTCTGCTGCTGCGAAAGAAGCAATTGAAGCGGCTGGCGGTAAGACTGAGGTGGTCTAATGTTTCGCACAATCTCCAATTTTATGCGTGTGGGTGATATAAGGAATAAAATTATATTTACCCTTCTTATGTTAATCGTGTTCCGTATTGGTACATTCGTTCCAGTACCGTTTGTGAATGCGGATGTTCTCCGCAATCAGGAACAGGCTGGTTTGATTGGATTTCTGAATACATTCGGTGGAGGAGCTTTACAAAACTTCTCGATTCTTGCAATGGGAATCATGCCTTACATTACTGCATCCATCATTGTGCAACTTTTGCAAATGGATGTTGTACCAAAGTTCACTGAATGGTCGAAGCAAGGTGATGTTGGACGGCGTAAATTGACTCAGTTTACGCGTTATTTCACAATTGTTCTTGGATTTATTCAAGGTCTTGGTATGTCATACGGGTTTAACCGTTTGTATGGCGGAATGCTTGTCGAAAACAACAGTTTAGCTGGCTATTTGTTAATTGCACTTGTGCTAACGGCTGGAACAGCTTTTCTTATGTGGCTAGGCGAGCAAATTACCGCTAAAGGAGTCGGCAATGGAATTTCGATTATCATTTTCGCAGGGATTGTTGCGGCAATTCCAGGGGCAGTAAATCAAATTTATGCGCAACAAATCCAAGGAGCGGGCGATCAGCTCTTCCTGCGCATTGTTGTTCTGTTTTTGATCTTACTTGCAGTACTGGCAATTGTTGTGGGAGTTATTTTCTTCCAGCAGGCGTTGAGAAAAATTCCAATTCAATATGCAAAGCGTGTTGGAGCAGGCGGTACGACGCCAATGGGTAGCCAGTCTACTCATCTTCCATTGAAAGTAAATGCTGCAGGGGTTATCCCAGTTATCTTTGCTATCTCATTTTTGATTACCCCTCAAACTATTGGTTCTTTTTTTGGATCAAATGATGTAACAACAACGATACAAAACATCTTTGATTACACGAAACCGATCGGGATGACCATTTATGTAGCATTGATTGTGGCGTTTACGTATTTCTATGCTTTCATTCAAGTAAACCCTGAACAAGTCGCAGACAATTTAAAAAAACAGGGTGGATATATTCCTGGCATTCGTCCAGGAAAGAACACACAGGATTATTTGACGAACGTGCTTTACCGACTAACATTTGTCGGTGCAATATTCCTTTCAGCCGTTGCTGTGCTGCCAGTTTTCTTCATTCAATTCGCGGGTCTTCCACCAGCGGCGCAAATCGGCGGTACTAGTCTTTTGATCGTCGTCGGTGTGGCACTTGAAACAATGAAGCAGCTTGAAGCGCAACTTGTAAAGCGTCATTATAAAGGCTTTATGAAGTAGGCACGGTGAAGTGTGACTTCACTCTAATCATACTGAGAGGGGAATATCAATGAATCTCGTGTTAATGGGATTGCCGGGTGCCGGTAAAGGTACTCAGGCAGAGAAAATTGTTGAAAAGTACGGTGTTCCGCACATTTCAACAGGTGACATGTTCCGTGCTGCAATGAAAGATGAAACGGAACTAGGCCTAAAAGCAAAATCATTTATGGATAAAGGAGAACTTGTTCCCGATGAAGTAACAATCGGAATTGTGAACGAGCGCCTTGCACAAGCTGACTGCGCAAAAGGATTCCTTCTTGATGGATTTCCTCGTACCGTTGCTCAAGCAGAAGCGCTGGAAGAAATTCTTGCAAACCTTGACCGTAAAATTGATTACGTCATTAATATTTTTGTCGATAAAGACATTTTAATGGGACGCTTGACGGGCCGACGCATATGCAAAAGTTGCGGTGCGACGTATCATCTTGAATTTAATCCGCCATCTGAGGGAGATAAGTGCGACCGCTGCGGCGGCGAACTTTATCAACGTGCAGATGACAATGCAGAAACGGTTCAAAACCGCCTTGACGTAAATTTAAAGCAAACAGAACCGTTGCTTGCTTTTTATCGCGAAAAAGGATATTTGAAAAACATTAACGGCCAGCAAGATATCAATGTTGTCTTTGAAAACATTGATCAGCTACTTGAAGGCCTACGTAAATAATGATCATTTGTAAAACCCCTCGAGAACTGGAGATTATGAAAGAAGCGGGGTATATTGTTGCGCTAACACACCAGGAATTGCAAAAATATATCTCCCCCGGTATAAGTACGATAGAGTTAGATGCTATCGCTGAAACATGTATTAGACGTCACGGTGCAACACCCTCTTTTAAAGGCTATAATGGTTTCCCTGGAAGTATATGTGCCTCAGTAAATGAAGAACTTGTACATGGGATTCCAAGTGATCGTCGTTTAAAAGAAGGCGATATAATCAGCGTTGATATCGGTGCTTATTACAAGGGCTATCATGGCGACTCGGCCTGGACATACGCTGTCGGTCGGATTGTACCCGAAACAGAGAAACTTCTCGAAGTAACAGAGGAATCGCTTTACGTGGGGCTGGGTGAAGCGAAACCGGGTGAACATCTTTCAGACATCTCCCATGCGATTCAAACGTATGTGGAATCGAATGGCTTTTCAATCGTTCGTGAGTATGTTGGGCATGGTGTCGGACAAAACCTTCATGAGGCTCCGCAAATTCCTCATTACGGTCCACCGGGTAAAGGTCCATTGCTAAAACCCGGAATGGTGCTCGCGATCGAACCGATGGTCAATGCCGGTCGTCGTTATGTAAAGACACTTGAGGATAATTGGACTGTCATTACACAGGATGGAAAAATGTGTGCTCATTTTGAACATACAATTGCGATAACTGAAACAGGCTTCGACATTTTGACGAAAGTATGATGGCAAAAGCCACTCGGATGAAAAGTGAAGGGAGATGAAAAAATGGCGAAAGATGATGTAATTGAAATTGAAGGTACGGTCACTGAAACTTTACCAAACGCCATGTTTAAGGTGGAATTGGAAAACGGACATACGATTTTAGCTCACGTTTCAGGTAAAATTCGTATGCATTTTATCCGTATCTTACCTGGTGATAAAGTAACAGTAGAACTTTCACCTTATGATTTAACACGCGGACGGATCACGTACCGTTACAAATAACATTTATGGCGCTCCGGACTATGAAGGAGGTTGGAGAAATGAAAGTAAGACCATCAGTAAAGCCAATCTGTGAGAAATGTAAAGTCATTCGCAGACGCGGCAAAGTTATGGTTATTTGTGAAAACCCTAAGCATAAACAAAAACAAGGCTAATATTAAAGGAGGTGCACATTTTATGGCACGTGTAGCAGGTGTTGATATTCCACGCGACAAGCGTGTAGTTATCTCATTAACTTATATTTTTGGTGTAGGCAGACCGACTTCTAAGCAAGTTCTTGCTGAAGCAGGCGTTTCTGAAGATACGCGCGTTCGTGATTTGACGGAAGATGAATTGAACAAAATCCGTGAAGTTATTGACCGCTTGAAAGTAGAGGGTGACCTTCGTCGTGAAGTATCTCTTAACATTAAACGTTTGATGGAAATCGGTTCATTCCGTGGTATCCGTCACCGTCGCGGACTTCCAGTACGTGGGCAAAATACAAAAAACAATGCGCGTACTCGTAAAGGGCCGCGTAAAACTGTAGCTAACAAGAAAAAATAATTAGTAAAGGAGGCAGAATGTAGACATGGCTCGTAAACAACAATCTCGTAAGCGTCGTGTGAAAAAGAATATTGAATCTGGTATTGCACACATCCGCTCAACATTCAACAACACAATTGTAACAATTACTGACGTTCATGGTAACGCTCTAGCATGGTCAAGTGCAGGTGCTCTAGGATTTAGAGGATCACGTAAATCTACTCCGTTTGCTGCTCAAATGGCTGCTGAAACAGCTGCTAAAGCCTCAATCGAACATGGTATGAAAACTCTTGAAGTAACAGTTAAAGGACCTGGTTCTGGTCGTGAAGCAGCAATTCGTGCTCTTCAAGCAGCTGGTCTTGAAGTTACAGCTATTAAAGACGTAACGCCGGTTCCACATAATGGCTGTCGTCCTCCAAAACGTCGCCGTGTTTAATCTTCCTGTATAAAGGATAACTATTCCGGTTATAATGGAAAATTGACTGTTTTGATTCAGGAATTGACCAATTGTTATGTAAAATCGGGAATGGTAAACATGGAGAGTTTCGGCTTGCCGGAATTTTGACGTATTCAAGGAGGGGAAATGGAATGATCGAAATTGAAAAGCCAAAAATTGAAACGGTTGAGATCAGCGATGATGCTACATTTGGAAAGTTCGTCGTGGAACCACTTGAACGCGGATATGGTACAACTCTAGGTAACTCCTTGCGTCGTATCTTATTATCCTCACTTCCTGGTGCCGCGGTCACTGCCATTCATATTGATGGAGTGCTTCACGAATTCTCAACAATTGAGGGCGTCGTAGAAGATGTTACATCGATCATTTTGAATATCAAAAAACTAGCGTTGAAGATTTATTCCGATGAGGAAAAAACGCTTGAAATCGATGTACAGGGTCAAGGAACCGTAACGGCTGCCGATATTACCCACGACAGTGATGTGGAAATTTTAAATCCGGATTTACATATTGCGACCTTGGGTGAAAATGCTAACTTCCGTATGAGATTAACGGCACAACGCGGCAGAGGGTACAACCGGGCTGATCACAATAAAAAAGAAGATCATCCAATCGGCGTCATTGCGATCGACTCCATCTATACACCAGTTTCCCGCGTGAATTTCCAAGTGGAAAAAACTCGCGTTGGACAGCTTGCCAACTTTGATAAATTATCATTAGACGTATGGACAGATGGCAGTATCGGACCGAAAGAAGCGATTTCTTTAGGAGCAAAAATCTTAACAGAACATCTTAATATTTTCGTGGGACTGACTGATGAAGCACAGCATGCAGAAATTATGGTAGAAAAAGAAGAAGATCAGAAAGAAAAAGTACTTGAGATGACGATCGAAGAACTTGATCTTTCGGTGCGTTCTTATAACTGCCTGAAGCGTGCTGGTATTAATACTGTTCAAGAACTTGCGAATAAGAGTGAAGACGATATGATGAAAGTCCGTAACCTTGGCCGTAAATCGCTTGAAGAAGTAAAAGCGAAATTGGATGAGCTTGGTCTCAGCTTACGAAAAGAAGATTAATTTACGACATCAATAAAGGAGGGTATCTTCATGGGTTACAGAAAGCTAGGACGTACAAGCGCTCAGCGCAAAGCGATGCTCCGCGATCTTACAACAGATCTCATCATTAGTGAACGCATCGAAACGACTGAAACACGCGCGAAGGAATTGCGTTCAGTTGTTGAAAAAATGATTACACTAGGTAAACGTGGTGACTTGCATGCCCGCCGTCAGGCTGCTGCATATCTTCGTCACGAAGTCGCATCTACTGTTGAAGTAGAGAAAAACGGCAAAACAAAAGAGCAGCCAGTATATGCTCTTCAAAAATTATTTGATGATGTTGCACCGCGCTATACAGAGCGTCAAGGTGGTTACACTCGTATTATGAAGATTGGTCCACGCCGCGGCGATGGCGCACCAATGGTCATTATTGAGCTCGTTTAATAGCCAGTAAGACCGCGAAATGGGCAAAACAAAACAAATATTGCTTTGTTTTGTCTTTTTTATATGTATATAGAGCCGTTTGCTCTCATTCAACAAGCTTAGAGCGTTATGATGGGCGTACCACAGGCACTATGTATGTCCCGTCTAGCTCATGCACCCCCAACCAAGGCCGCAAGCAGCGGCAAGAATGTTTATTCTTCGGTTCGGGGTGCGGGCTTTTTTTGTTTTGCATGCAACAGGGAGGAACAGTATGAATACAATAGTCATTTCAATCAAAGGGGTTACTTATCAATACCCCGATCAGGAATCATTTGCCTTACATAATGTCTCATTAGACGTGTATGAAGGCGAATGGCTGGCGATTGTAGGCCACAATGGATCCGGTAAATCAACACTTGCTAAGATGTTGAATGGTCTTCACTATCCGTCTGAGGGTACAATTATGATTGGTGGGTATGCACTCAATGAAGAAAATGTTTGGTCTGTTCGTGAAAAACTAGGAATGGTTTTTCAAAATCCAGATAATCAATTCGTTGGAACAACAGTTCAGGATGATGTGGCTTTTGGTTTAGAAAATAATGGTGTTGAACAGAGTGCCATGCAGGAGCGGGTTTTCGCCTCTCTTGAAAAGGTAGGCATGCTGGCTTTTCTGAATCAAGAGCCGCATCATCTTTCTGGTGGACAGAAACAGCGCGTGGCGATAGCCGGTGTGATTGCTTTGCGACCGGACATTATTTTGTTAGATGAAGCAACATCGATGCTTGATCCGCTTGGACGTGAAGAAGTGATGAATACTGTTCGTGAATTGAATAAAAAAGAAGGACTGACCGTTATTTCGATTACGCATGATCTGGAGGAAGCAGCAAAAGCAGATCGTGTGATTGTTTTAAATGAGGGCAGGCTGTATACGGAGGGAACACCACAACGTATTTTTCAATTGGATAACGAACTTTTGAATCTTGGTCTTGGTGTACCATTTGCTGTCCAAATGAGTCAATTGCTGGCAGATGAAGGTCTAGAGCTGTCTCAGCGTCATTTTAATGAAGAAGAGCTGGTGAATGAATTATGGACATTAAACTTCGAGATGTAGAATACCGATATGCTGCTGGTACACCATTTGAACGGCCAGCCATTGCTGATGTGTCGTTTCATATTCCTTCTGGCCAGTATGTTGCTATTATCGGTCATACAGGCTCGGGTAAATCAACTGTTCTTCAGCATTTAAATGTGCTCCTTAAACCATTGCATGGGGAAATAGAGATCGGCAGTCGTACAATAATTGCGGGGCGGAAGGAAAAGAACTTAAAAGAGATCCGCCGCCGTGTTGGTATTGTTTTTCAATTTCCAGAACATCAGTTATTTGAAGAAACAGTGGAAAAGGATATTTGCTTTGGACCGATAAATTTTGGTGCAACAGAAAACGATGCGAAGGAACGGGCGCTTGAAGCAGTCCGTCTTGTCGGTCTGTCGGAAGATGTGCTTAAGAAATCTCCGTTTGATTTATCTGGTGGACAAATGAGGCGGGTTGCGATAGCTGGTGTGCTGGCAATGAGGCCAGACGTTCTCGTACTCGATGAACCGACAGCGGGACTTGATCCACGCGGTCGACAGGAAATCATGGACATGTTCACAAGATTGCAGAAGACAAACGGGCTAACATGTGTGTTGGTTACTCACAGTATGGAAGATGCAGCACGTTATGCGGATAAAATCGTTATTATGCATAAAGGGCGTGTTTATCGCACTGGCACCCCGCGCGATATTTTTCATGATGCAGCTGGTTTAAAGAGTATCGGTCTTGATATACCAGAAACAGTACGGTTTCAACAGTTATTTGAAAAGAAACTTGACCGGCCGCTTGATAAGGTTTGTTTAACGCCTGAAGAATTAGCTGCAGAAATAGGTAAACTGCGTGGTGAAAGAGTATGATGATGGAGAAAATTATTTTGGGCCGCTATTTGCCAGCCGACTCTGCTATACATCGTATGGATCCACGTGCAAAGCTATTGTTTATTTTTGCATTTGTCGGTATCGTTTTTTTGGCGAATAACGCTGTCACATACGCATTGCTCGCTGCATTTACTATTTTGATTGTCTGTTTATCAAAAGTGAAACTGCGTTTTTTAATTGGGGGCCTTAAGCCAGTTCTCTTCCTCGTACTGTTTACATTCTTATTGCACGTTTTTTTTACAAAAGAGGGAGATGTTTTGGCACAAGTAGGCTTTTTGACAATTTATAAAGGCGGTGTTCTAAAAGGACTCTTTATTTCACTGCGTTTTTTGCTGCTCATTTTTGTAACATCACTACTTACGCTGACGACGCCGCCTATATCGGTGACCGATGGAATCGAGTCTTTATTTGGTCCATTAAAAAAGGTCAAAGTACCGGTGCATGAATTGGCGCTCATGATGTCTATTTCACTCCGATTTATCCCAACATTGCTTGATGAAACAGATAAAATTATGAAAGCACAAATGGCTCGGGGAGTTGACTTTTCAAGTGGATCTATTCAAGATCGGATTAAAGCAATTATCCCTCTTTTAATACCATTGTTTGTGAGCGCTTTTAAACGTGCGGAGGAGCTTGCAGTGGCCATGGAAGCACGTGGTTATAAAGGCGGCGAAGGCCGGACGAAATACCGTTTACTGCACTGGAGCATGCGCGATACGATAGCGATGCTTTTTCTCGTTATCCTATCCGCTGCTCTGTTCATATTAAGGAGCTAATGGGAGAGATCAAGTTGAGACGGATAAAATGTGAGCTCATGTATGATGGTTCGCGCTTTTCTGGTTATCAGTCGCAGTTGAACGGCCGGACCGTGCAGCAGGAGCTTGAAAAGGCCTTATATGCTATCCATAAAAAAACATCTATTAAAACACATGCATCTGGCCGGACAGACGCAGGTGTACACGCATATGGACAGGTCGTTCATTTTGACACACCGATCCATATGCCAGCAGAAAGGTGGGCAAGAGCGCTTAATGGTGAGCTTTCAGCTGATATTTCGGTAAAGAAGACAGAAGAAGTGCTAGACTCATTTCATGCACGCTATTCTGTTAAAGGAAAGGAATACCGTTACCGCATTTATCGAACACCTTTCCGGGATCCGTTTCGGAATGTCTACGCCTATCATTATCCCTATCCGCTTGATGTGAGACGGATGAAAGAAGCGGCTCTTCATTTAATTGGTGAACACGACTTTACCTCTTTTTGTTCGGCGAAAACGGATAAAGAAAATAAAGTACGGATCATAAAGGATATTACATTTATTGAAAAGGACAACGATCTTGAAGTGAGATTCGTTGGTAATGGATTTTTGTACAATATGGTTCGGATTATAGTGGGAACATTAATAAAAGCGGGCAATGGACGCATTGAACCTGCTGATGTGGCTGTTATTTTGGCTGAGCGTGACCGGAAGTATGCAGGCCAGACAGCACCGGCAGCGGGGTTATATTTATGGGAAGTTTTTTATTGAAATGCATGGCAACTAAACCGAGTGTTGCATTTTTTCTTGACAATAAATTAAAGACAATATATTATAGCATATGGTATGTTATTTGACCCCACGATAAGCCCCGGAAGTTTATTCGTGATATAAATACATGGAACCGTAAAATATTAACAAATCAGGAGGGTAAACAATGCGTACGACTTATATGGCCAAAGCAAGCGAAATCGAGCGTAAATGGTTCGTGATCGATGCTGAAGGCAAAACATTGGGCCGCCTATCAAGCGAAGTAGCATCTATTTTGCGCGGCAAACATAAACCAACTTTCACACCGCACGTTGACACTGGTGATAACGTCATCATCCTCAACGCTTCTAAAATTGAATTGACAGGTAACAAACTTCAAGGGAAAATTTACTACCGTCACAGCATGTATCCAGGTGGTTTGAAAACACGTACAGCACAGGATATGCGTGATAAAAACCCTGAAAGAATGCTTGAGCTTGCTATTAAAGGCATGCTTCCAAAAGGTTCTTTAGGCCGTCAAATGTTCAAAAAACTTCACGTATACGCTGGAGCAGAGCATAAGCACGAAGCACAACAACCGGAAGTTTACGAACTTCGCGGATAATAAATATTAAAAGGAGGAAATGACATTGTCACAAGTTCAATACTTAGGCACAGGACGCCGTAAAAGTTCAGTAGCCCGTGTACGTCTCGTACCAGGCGAAGGTAAAATTCTAATCAATGGCCGTACTGCTGAAGATTATATTCCATTTGAAGCGTTGCGTACTGTAATCAACCAGCCGCTTGTTGCGACTGAAACAGGAAGCAGCTATGATGTACATGTAAATGTAAACGGAGGCGGCTACACAGGCCAAGCAGGAGCGATCCGCCACGGTATCGCCCGTGCTCTTTTGCAAGTTGATCCAGAATATCGCCCAACACTTAAACGTGCAGGCTATCTTACACGTGACGCCCGTGCGAAAGAACGTAAAAAATACGGTCTTAAAGGCGCTCGTCGCGCACCTCAGTTCTCAAAACGTTAATTTTTCGTTTTCAAAAATCCTTTCTCCAACATGGAGAAAGGATTTTTTTCATTTACAGGAAATTTCGTTCATATACTGTTCGTGACGGGAGGGACTGTTGATGAAGCGGATTGTCACTGTAATTCTTCTAATTGCTATCGCTGCCTTTTATTATCAAGATATTAAACCTGTTTTTAATGCGTGGAAGTTACCACTTACGGGTCTGACAATTATGATCGATCCAGGACACGGGGGGATAGATGGAGGAGCGGGAGATGAAGACGCACTGGAGAAAGACATCGCATTATCCGTTTCTGAAAAGCTAAGGGATTATTTAAATGGGCAGGGAGCAGTCGTGTTAATGACAAGAGAAGAAGATAAAGATCTGGCGGGGGAAGAAGAGAAGAGCGTTCGCACACGAAAAACCGAAGACTTGCAGAAAAGAAGCCGGCTAATAAATGAGTCGCGTGCCGACATGTTTATTAGTGTTCATTTAAATGCCATCCCATCAGAAAGGTGGCGCGGATCTCAAACGTTTTATGCTTCTCGCCTGCCTGAAAATAAAAAAATAGCGACATCCATTCAGCGTGAGCTGACAGTTAATCTTGAAAATACAGATCGGAAGCCTGCGGAAATTGGACATGTGTATATTTTAAAAGAAGCAACTATACCGGGAGCACTTGTCGAAATCGGGTTTTTATCAAATCAAGAAGAACGTCGCCTTCTCTTAAATCAAGAGTACCAGGATAAAACAGCGGCTTCCATATCACGTGGTATATTGCGTTATTTTGAAAGCCAGTAACCGTTATCCATCCTTCATTTACACGATTATGGTATACTGAATAAATGAAGAATACAAGTGAAGGATGGTGCTCCCTATGATTACAGAAGCGCGAGTACGCGATATTTTGAATGCCCTTGAAGACCCTTTTTTACATAAAACCCTTGCGGAAACGGGCGGCATTGAAGAGATTGCAATAAAAGAAGAGCAAAATCATGTGAGCGTGAAAATTGCTATCGCTCAAACGGGAACTCCTGAACAGTTGCAATTGCAAATGCGTATTGTCAATTCGTTAAAAGAAGCGGGTGTTGGAACAGTAGGCCTGCGTTTTAACGAACTATCTGAAGAGAAAATAGCTCAATTTCGTGGTGCAGATGCTGGAGAGAAAGATGAGGGGCTGCTTTCTCCAAATAGTGAGACTGTCTTTTTAGCCATTGCTAGTGGTAAAGGAGGCGTTGGAAAATCAACCGTATCCGTCAACTTAGCGATCTCACTTGCCCGTCTTGGCAAAAAAGTTGGCCTTGTTGATGCAGATATTTATGGATTCAGTGTACCGGATATGATGGGGATTACAACTCGTCCGGTCGTTCGCGGTGAAAAAATAATCCCGGTTGAACGATTCGGTGTAAAAGTCATTTCAATGGGTTTTTTCGTTGATGATAATGCACCAGTTATCTGGCGTGGCCCAATGCTTGGCAAAATGTTGAACAACTTTTTTCAGGAAGTAGAGTGGGGCGATCTTGATTACTTGTTACTTGATTTGCCGCCAGGAACAGGGGATGTCGCGCTTGACGTTCATACAATGCTCCCGCACTGTAAAGAAGTAATTGTGACGACACCGCATCCGACTGCTGCATTTGTGGCAGCGCGTGCAGGGGCAATGGCATTGCAAACAGAACATGAATTAGTCGGGGTTATTGAAAATATGGCTTATTTCGAAAGTAAATCAACGGGTGAAAAAGAGTATATCTTCGGTAAAGGCGGCGGTGATAAGCTGGCTGATGAATTACGAACAGAAGTGCTTGGGCGTCTGCCGCTTCAGCAGCCAGACTGGAATGAAGTGGACTTTGCTCCATCTGTATATGCAGAAGATCATCCGCTTGGCGAAATTTATCAAGAAATTGCCGCCAAACTCGATACAAAACTAGCTTCAAAGTAAACAGCTTCCGGGTCGATGACCCGGAAGCTGTTTACTTTAGAAAAGACAAAAATTGTCCACGTCTCTTAACCTTTCTTTTTCACTAGTGTATTGTTACAATCGAAGGAGAAGAATATACAGGGGGATTTATGCGTGGGTATACGAAACTGGATACGATTTTTTACACATACATTACTGCTTGGTGGAGCAGTTACTGGTGTTTTAGGCTTTATTATCCGCTGGGATGAGTTTTCACCACTTTTCATGAATGGTGAATGGAAGGAAATGCTGTCAGTTCTTGCCTGGCTGATCGGTGTTGGCTTTACATTTAGTGTTATTAGTCAGATGGGATTCTTTGCTTACTTAACAATTCATCAGTTTGGCCTAGGGTTGTTTCGCGCATACTGGAACTTTATCCAGATGGCACTAATCATTGTCGTGCTGTTCGACCTTGTTTATTTCCGATTTGAAGCGTTCGGCGGCGAAGGAGAAGCAATCAGTTCATATTTAATTTTAGCAGCCGTATTATTCATTATCGGCCTCCTAGTTGCCTGGCTAAAAGGAAAAGGGAAAAATAAGAATGTTTTCATTGCAGCGTTGTTTTTTATGGTTGTTGTTACAACGCTTGAGTGGCTTCCGGTTTTGCAGGCAAATGAAGAAAGCTGGCTCTATTTAATGCTTTTTACATTATTGCCGTGCAATGCATTCCAGCTTTTAATGCTGCCAAAATACAATCAAAAAGTCTCAAAAGCCAAATAATTGGCCTTTGAGACTTTTTTCATGGGATATACTGAATCTTTGTATCTCCGCCAATCATTTCAGACAAGCTAATTAATTTTTCTTTCTTGGATAAGAGAGAAATCGATTTCTCCAGTGCAAGCTGGTTCTGGTCAGTGTTTAATAAAACAATATCTCCTTTACCTGTTTTTTTTATGAAAGAATTAGCGGATTGGCTACGTAAATCAACACTCCATTGTACAGGTACATAACCATGAGCAGCTGCAACTTGTAAAAGATTTTCGTGTTCCTTGCCATCTGCTGCCCGTAAAAAAACAATGTCCTTTTGGCCATATGAGGCAAGTATTTTTTTTACAGCATTAATTTCTTTAATGATCTTGTCCTCATTAGAAGAATCGGTAATCAGAACACCTATGTCAAATGCTCTGTCGACGAGTAATTTTGATGCTTTTGGATGATGTTTAAGCCAGGAGGAAGTAACAAAAAAAGAAGCCGTTGTTTCGTTTTTGATCAAGGCATGTACTAATTTCCCAATATTTTTTTCATGTTGATCCACATTTACTGTTAAAGAAATACCGTTTTGGCCGGCGTGAATATTATTGATAGCTCCATCCATGGAAATAACGGGGTATTCTTTTTGAGGCTGTGCAAATAAGAAAAAAAGACAGGCTGACATGAGAAAAAAAGCAACCCATTTTAATTGTTTGGCACGTATAAATAGGAATGGCGTCATTGTCATAGCCCCCGATTTAAAAAGGATTAAATAAAGTATATGAATGAAAAATAAAAAAATGCGAAAAAACAATTGACCTTTTATAGCGAAACATGTTAAATTAAATCTTGCCGTTGCGAAGACGCGAAGTTGCTGAAAAATGTTTTGAAAAAAATGTTGACAACAAAAGCGGCAAAATGTTAATATATAAAAGTCGCTGTCGAACAGCGCAATTGAACATTGAAAACTGAACAAAATCAATAAAAACGTCAACGTTTTAGTTTTAAATCTTATCTGGCAGATGCTTGTCATCTGCAGATAAACAAATGAGCAAGTCAAACACTTTTTGGAGAGTTTGATCCTGGCTCAGGACGAACGCTGGCGGCGTGCCTAATACATGCAAGTCGAGCGGACTTGACAGAGCTTGCTCTGTT
>NZ_JBVATB010000009.1:0-57521 GCF_057814295.1 Domibacillus sp. F004 | reverse complement strand
CCACTTTTTACACGTGAAATAATAAGAAGTGGCTTCTCGAACGATGTCATTCCATACGGATGCGGCTTCCCGCTGCATCATCCTTAATTCGTCATATACGTTTTGATCATAAGGTATTCGAAAGGAACGTGTGACAAACATATGGGTATCCTCCTTCCTCACTTAATACGTTCATCATAACGGAATATACGTTCCCTACACAAGGGATAATCGTCGAAAAAACAAAAAAACCGAACGATTAACGTGCCAAAAAACACACCTCGTTCGACCTCACTCTCATCCCATGTCTAAAGACGATGGGCTTTCCCGTTCGGAAAATCTGTAAATTCTTATCAAATGCTTCTTTTTCGCCACGATAGCCAATAGTGACGACTGCATGGAGATCCAAATCATCTGGAACATTCAGCAAGTTTCGAGCTTTGTCTTTATCAAATCCCCCAATTGCATGTGTGCTAAGTCCCAGTAAAGTTGCCTGAATCGCTAAGTAACCCCAAGCGGCTCCGGAATCAAATGCATGTGCCTCGTTTGGATCTCCATTCTCTCTCCGGTTACTTGATGCTACTAGAACAAGAACAGGAGCTTTTTCTGCCCAAGCCCGATTAAAAGGATTTAAGAACTCATGAAAAATTTTCAGTTGTGGTTCTGTTTTGGCTACAATAAAGCGCCAAGGCTGATCATTGAAAGCGGAAGGGGCCCAATGTGCAGCTTCAAGAACACTATACAAATCATCATCAGAAATCTTTTCGTCAGAATATGCACGGGGAGACCAACGATTTAAAAATAAGGGACTAACAGAATGCTCAGCTTTACGATATTCTTTAACCTCGCTTGTAAGTTTCTCAACAGGTTTAACAGTTAAACTCATTATAGATAACCTCATTTCCTATAGAATTCATTTTAGTTATGATTACATTTTTGATTTAAAACCATGAGACCTTCAGCGTAATCGGCTTAGCCCCCTCTCAATATGGGACCTTGCATAAGCGATTCCTTTTATACCCCATTTACTATCTCTTCGCCCATTCACTTCTCTTTTTGTAGCCTAGTCTTCCATTAAGCAATAACGAAAACGGGATACTTAAACAAGTCAAGATTGTTGCCAGAATAAATACATCATTCAATCCTTTTACATATATCTCGGGAGAAAGACCATTCATTTTTCCGTAAAAATCCATTCTTGTATAGAAAAAAGATGTAAATATTCCGATAGACATTGCTCCCGTTACCTGCCTGGCCCAATTAATCAAAGAAGAAGCGTCACCAGACAGATTATATGAAGAACAGGCCTCCCATCAGTTCAATTAAACTGATGGGGAGCCTTTAACTTTAAACATATTTACTTGTTAGACGAGCATTTATTTCTAAATACACCGCTTTTCGCATCTCGAAATAGAAAAGCTGTATCTTTACCAGTATAAAACAGAACAAGAATTACATGTGTCATTACATCTGTCCAATTTACTCAAAAAATTAAATCAGCGCGCTCTGACTGAACATCGAAGCACGCTGGCGGTCTTATTTTTGATATCTTTCTATTTGAAAGAAGCATAATCAGTCTTTACTATCTTTTTGTGTTAATGGTGATGGTGAGCACCTTTTGAAGAATTGGTAATTACAAACCCTTCCTGGGGGACAAAAAAATACTGAACAAAGATACCATCAAGGAACTCTTCTCTACTATCCAAAAGAATATCGATGTCTTTATCTGTCTTTACTACAACATCATGTTCTTTTTGTGTATCCAATCTAATGCCATAATGAGCGTGATTACCGTGCAGCTCAGTAACCTCTACACGAATCATTTTTCCTTCTGCTTCTGGACTTTCAAGCATTTTCTTCAAAGCATTCGCAGCTTTTTGATTTACTTTACATTTCATCGTTGCTCTCTCCTGTTCTTTTCTTTATTTAACTGACATTCCTGTCAGATGAACAAAGGTCTTCTTAACAATTAATTCCTTTTTGAAGGATAAATTAAATTCCTATAACAGTAATATACTTGTTTGAAGAACTTTTGTCCTCATTCACACTTAAAACGCGTTCATCATTCTAATAAGTTGCTTAAGGCTTGCATCCCAGTTTCCTATAGAAAAAGAGCTGGAGATTGCTTTTTATTTTACCGATCCGTATTCGTCCTGGCAGCGTGGGAGTAATGAAAACACCAACGACCTGCTTCGTGAGTTTTCCCTAAAAGGCACCGATTTTAACAAGGTGAAAGACGACGAGTTGGACTGGGCACTTCATCTGCTCAACAATCGGCCACGCAAGTGCCTGGACTGGCGCACGCCACACGAAGCGTTCATCGACGAAGTGTTGCACTTAACTTGACAAACGATCATATAATAAAATCTTTCTTTTTTCAATAAATGATTTTAAACTCTATTCCTGTTTAAATTAGCAAAAAGCGTTCTCTTTATAACCAGAAAACGCTTTTTTGTGTAAGCAGATGAACCACTTTTTAATAACCAACGAAAGAAGAGGCTGCCTCCATTCACGCAAAAAAGGACGCCCAATGCGTCGAAAATCCGACTTATAGGGCGCCCTTCTTTTCTTACTTAATCAAATTATTTATATGTGTTAGTACATTTTATTCTTTTATTTAATTGTTACTACGCTTTCTAGCACGGGCCTCGCCGCCTTTACGTCCTGCTTCTTCCCTGCTCATTTTCCCATTGTCATTTTGGTTAGCACGGGCTTCGCCGCCTTTGCGGCCAATTTCTTCATAAAATTCTCTGTCATGATTTTCCGCGGTAGCCTCGCCGCCCTTGCGTCCTATCTCTTCATAAAATTCTCTGTCATGGTTTGCTGAGGTAGCTTGTCCACCTTTACGTCCCGCTTCTTCAACAGTCATGTTGCCATCATTGTTTCTGTTGCGATTGTTCTGGTTGTTCTTAGCCATTAAACGTTCCTCCTCAGTAATATTGTTATCGAACTCACTCTCTGTTTTCCCAGCTACTATTTTTTTAAACATTATTTTTTGTATGCAACTTAAAAAAATAAAGGACTAATCAAACAATTATTTTCAAGTATTGAAAATAAAAAAGCAACCCGACCTTTACATTTAGTAAAAGTCGGGTTGTTTACCACAATGAATTGTGGTAAAAATAGTGTCATGATACATTTTAATAAGTTAGTCCATGACCAAGCTTATAGATATTACCATCGCTATCCTTATATGCATATGATAGTCCTTCAGGCATATATTTGTCCTTATCATAGCCCGGTACATCATTTCTAGACACACAATCACCATTCTGATAAACCGCAATGACTTCCTCACTCGCTGGTAATGTCAATGGTAAAACACCTACTGGTTTACTATTACCTGCGATAACCTCAAACTGTGCATTATAGAAGGTATCATATCCAGCGATTAATACATCTGCCAATGGTTCAATACTTCCAAGTATCCATGGCAATGTCACATTAACACTCATAACTACTTTTCCACCACGGCTATGAAGGTTTTTTGTCACTTCTTTTAGATGATCCATACCAGTTATAGTCGTTTCCTGATACAATGAACCATCTAAAGCTGATACTACTTTATCCTCACAGATATCAAGTTCTAATAGTCCAGGTGTCGCGTTGAAGTAAGAGCCTGATTTTGGATGCAAGAACATGATCGCTACGTCAGCTTCTTCATAGTTATCGGTCAACGTAAATTGGCCAAGTTCTTGACATTCTTTTCTTGCCTGCTCAGTGTACTTTGTTGCTCGTTCTACTTCCTTGTGTAATACTTCCACATAAATCTTTTTATTATTAAGCTTTTCAGCTGTTAATGGTAACGTCTCATTTTGATTTTTAAGTACGGTTACAGATTTTTTATGCGCTTCATAAGCTGCTTCCCAATTCGCCTTGTTACTAACTACAGATGTAGCCTGTTCTGGTGAATTATACGTACGATTATCGAAAATTCCTAACGTAAACATTTCTGTAAGGAGTCGTACATTCGCTTCATTAATACGTTTTTCACTAATCCATCCTTTGCTAACAGCGATTTTAAGATTTTCTATATCATTTGTGTCAGCAACGATATCTGTCCCAGCATTAACTGCTTTCGCAAAACGTTCAGCCTCACTTAATTCTTCTACGCCCCAGCTCATATTATTCACAATGCCGCTATCACTATTGATATAGCCTTTAAAACCAAGTTTTCCTCTTAGAATATGGTTAATGAAATAGTGATTGAATGTGAAGCCTACCTCTTCGAATGGAATGTCTTCACCCTCAAACTCTTGTACCACACTCTTCTTGATACTTGGTATAGAATAATATGGCATAATAGATGAAGTACCATGTTCTACCGCTGCTCTAAATGGTGGTAAGTGATATTTTTCTAAGCTTCCTGGAGTTGGGTAAAGATTCCACTTTCCTTCTTTATAATGAGGATCAAATCCATTTTCTCTTGCTCCTCCACCAGGAAAATGCTTCGTTGTCATTGCAATACTGTTTTTCCCTAATTCCTCACCTTGGAATCCGTCGATAAGGCGACCAATAGCATCAGAAATAAATTCCGGATCTTCTCCAAACGTACCATACGTTCGTTGCCATCTCGGATCTGTAACAGTATCTGCCATGTACATATAACCTTTTCTGATACCAGTAGCATCCCACTCTTCGCGAGCGATTTTAGCAAACTCGCTAATAAGTGATGCATCTCCACCGTTTTTAATATCTCCTTGTGCTGCCGCTGCAAGTCCTAAAGTTCCAGGCCATGTAGAGAAAATTCCCCCTGCATCATTCATACCAAAGATAGATTCTGCATTTTCATTTCTTGAATTAGATGTAACCAAGCAAGGAATACCTAAACGGGTTCCCTCAGCTATTTCATTCATTTTATTAATCCACTCTGCTATTTCAGCTGGGCTAAAGTTGTCTCTTAAAATGAAGTGTCGTAAATTTCTTTTCTCGATGGTATGTGTTGTTCCATATACTTTTGATGTAGCAAATATATTTTCCCCTTTTTCCACAATCGACTCGTCTAATATACCATCATGACTTGTCTTTTCCTTATCTTTCTGAGAAAGTCCCATCTTCCGCGTATTAATTAGCATCATACCGATTTTTTCGTCGATATTCATCAATGAAACTAAGTTCTCCGCACGTTCTTTCGGGCTCAAACGCCAATCCTCATAAGGATCTAGCTTCCCATCGTTATTCAAATCTTTAAATTTTAATCCATCAACTTCAATGATGTTCTTAACTTTGACTTCCAAATCGGGTTGTTTATGGTTAAATTCCATTGTAACGCCTCCTACACTTGGTCTTTTCTTAATTATGCCCCTGAATTGAATTTGTTATTGCTTTCTTTTATAGTGTTATAATAACAACAAAAAGTTAAAATTAAATGACGTTTATTGTTTAAATTATTGTAAATGTTGCTATAGGAGAGGATGACACCAAGTGAAGCAACCTGTTCTTATTCCAGTAATCAATAAAGGTTTTGAAATTCATTACTTTAGCAAAAAAAATCAATCCCCTGATTGGCTCAAGAAATACGACGAATCAGCCGAGAAATTTTCCCAATTAGAGTCTTTATTCCAATTGCACAGGCACGATGTTTTAGAGGTTCTTGTTTTTTTAGATGGGGAGTGTGAATTCTTTTGTGAAGGAAAGACATATTCCTTAAGGAGAGGGGATGTTGTGGTGATCCCTCCTTATGCTGTTCATAAAGCTATTGTTAAGAGTATCGATAACTATGAGCGCATAATTGTTAGCGTTAGTGAGCATTTAATGGACGACTTTCTATCTAGTTCACCATCTATGAAAGAAAATATTGTTTATCAAAAGACACAAGGTTCTTATGTATTACATCTGCATTCAAAAAATTCCCAAGATATCATTTCTTTACTTCATGAAATAACTCATAGAATAAAAAATGGCGAAGAAAATTCTTCTTTTACAGTACATTACCTATTATTTCAAGCGCTTCAAGTTATCTTCGACCCCGCAAGTAGTATGCCCAACCTTAGTAACAAGGATGAACTAGACCAAAGGTTCGTATCTATACTAGAATACATTGAATCACATTTGACAGAGCCGGATTTAAGTTTAGACAATGTATCTAATTGTTTTCATTTAAATAAATATTATTTTTCTCATTATTTTAAAAAGAACATGAACCTACCCTTTTACCGTTACGTATCATTAAAGCGTCTATCTTTTGCTGTAACTATGATTAAACAAAATCAGATCTCCATAGAGAAAATCGCTTTAAAATGCGGTTTTCCTGATTATTCGAGTTTTTACAGACTCTTCAAAAAAGAATATAATATTTCTCCCAAAAAACTTCAAAAAGAATACAAAAGTTTATATTAAGATGCATCTAGCAAGCATTCATTTAGGCACACTTACACGTCCTTGTTAATTGAAACAAAGGTCCATTTTGAAGAAATATACAAAGAACATCAAAAAAGAGGCTTTCCTTAAGCTCTATAACTTAAGAAAAGCCTCTCAATGATTATGTAAGTTATTTTACTTCTCTGTAAAGGGTAATTTCTGTACTCTCTCGAAGTTTTCTAAGTTCTGGAACCATTTTCAAAATATGTTCACTTTTATTGTGTTGATTTATAGCCTCTTCATCCGTCCATTCTTCGAGCGTAGTAAGAATGGATGAATCATTGATATCTTCATGAAGAGTGTACGATATACAGCCTTTTTCTTTTCTGGTTTCTGAAACAACTTCTCTAGCCATTATTAAATAATCTTCAACCTTTACACCTGGTTTTAGTTTGGCTTTACATACAACTTTAATCATTTTATTAACCCCTTCTCTTTTTTATTATTGTCTTATTACGAAACCTAGCTTAATTCCATTATTTTAACATAATTTTTGAAAACCTGTTTTGGAGTATCGGAAACGGGTTTTCTACATCAGTCAAAGGCCCTTTAATGATTTAATTGCAATAATAATGCCATATCCCTTTCTCCATTTTCTTATTAATTTTCCCTTGTAATTCAAGATAATCTAGATAACCAATAATTTCAGACATAATGTTGAAAAACTGCTTTTCATACTTTTCTTTATATCGTAATTGGGCAATTTCACTAGCAGTTGAAATTCCGGATTTAATAATGTTTATGTATTTGTTGGCTTTTTGCTCTATCTCTTTTATTCTTTCTTTAAATACATCAACAGGATTTTCTATGATAATACCGTGACCTGAAAAAACGACTTCTGCATTCAATGACAAACATTTCTCTAATGACTGCTTTTGTTGTATCAAGGAGCTTGTACGAATCCCATCGTAATCTGGTTCAATGAAGGCACTGCTTGGCATATGTTCAATTAATAAATCCCCGGCAAATAGCCACTTACGCTCTTTATTATAAAAGGCGACCTGGTCTGGAGCGTGCCCTGGAACGTCCAAGATATCAAAGCCCAAAAACGGGTCATCTGTTATTTCTCGGATTTCGCAACAGATTTTTTTATCCTCTTTTAGAATAATAGGATTATGGACATTCGCTACTTGTTTCTCACCCATTTCACCGCATCCCATCTCTTGGTATAGTTTACCGAAAAACGCTGCCCTCATTTTTATATACTCTGTGTCTCTCTTCAGTATATGTATGGCATTAGGATGGGCGTATACGGGAATGGAATGGGTGGATACAATTCGGTTGACTAAGCCAATATGGTCTGCATGATGATGTGTTAGTAAAATTCCTGTTATATCAGTAAGTGTGTAATCGTTATCCTTTAAGGTCTTTTGTAAGGAATTCCAGCAATCCTCCGTGTTCAATCCGGCGTCAATTAATGTTAAGGAATTCTCATGTTTAACTAAGTAAAAGTTAAAACTTTTCAATTCATTGGAAGCTGGAACGATAACAGGAAATACTTCCATATTGCTTTTTTTAACCAACAAATTTCCCCCTCTAAAATATCGTTTTTTCTATTATTTTCCATCATAACAACAATAGGTTCATCAGGTACATTAATCAACGTTGAAAATCATGTATCTGCAAGCATTGGAACACATCCTTTTTGAATACTATATGTAAATAAGAATGGTGGTGACATCTCACTAACTTTGCGCAAGAATCAATCTTAGCTTAACAAATACAATTTAGAATAAGAACAAACGTAGCCCACATCTTTCCAAAAGAGGCGGGCTAAGTTGTTCTTTACAAACCAAAACTAGAATTAGACACTAGATTTGACTTCTTGCTCATCGGCTAAGCTGGAGTTGATTTTGGTTGTACTTCCTTTGAGTTAACTTTAGATGGTGCTGTTTCTTTGAAGAATAATGAGAATAGAAATGCCAACACACCCGCACCAGTAGCTACGAATAACGGTATTTGAATACCATACATGTCTGCTAAAGCTCCATTCACCATTGGATTTAAGAATCCACCGAAGAATTCACCGATACCGATAGTTAAACCTACTGCAAGACCTGAGTATTTTAATGGAACAGACTCAACTGGAATAACTGACATCGACATACCAATTACACCTGAACCAGCCGATCCGATGAATAAAAGAAGCATCATTAATGGAACTGAATCCACGAATACTATAGTCAATGGTACGAGAATTAACAACAAGCCAGATACTAAAGAAGCCGATTTACGACCAGTACGCTCTGAAAGCGTTGGGATTAAGAAACCGAAGATTGCATAACCAACACCGAATGCAGCCATGACGAAACTCATTGTCGTATCTGATAAACCTTTTGCCTGTACTAAATATGTTGGTCCGAAAATTTGGAATGCCATAAGTAGTGTCATCACTAAGCTGAAAACAATAATGGATAACCAAATATTACGGAGCTTAAGAATATCTTTAACTTTAATTTTTTCAGTCGATTTTGTAGCATGCATAGCATGGTATTTCGCTGGATCTGGGTTTTTAACTGCTTTTAAGATGACTAAGCTTAAAATAATCCCTGGAATAATCGTTAAATAGAACGCCATATGCCAGTCAAATTTAGTTGCTAATGCAACGATTGCTACAGGCGCTAAAATGCTGCCGAATAATGCGTTACTTGTGTTCATTGTAAAACCTAAGTTAAATCCGCGACGACGCTCCGAAGATTCCATTGCTAAAATCGATTGTGTTTGTGGAATCAGTGGACCTTCTACAATACCCATTAATAGACGCAGTACGAATAACATAGCGAATGATTGTGCTAAACCATGTAATAATGAAATAACTGAGAATGCGAATATCAAAATGGCTAACATTGCTTTCTTACTATTAACTTTATCTGAGATGAATCCACCTAATGGACCAGAAACTGACCAAGTTAACGCAAGAGCTGCTCCAAGTAAACCTAATTGCGTGTAGTTTAATCCTAAATCGACAGAAATCATCGGGAATAGGTAGTTAATCGCTAAACGGTCAAAGAATACGAATCCGATTGCGAAGAAGAAGATTACTACTAACTTATTTTCATAAGTCCAAAACTTTTTATTTCCCATAAAATAAAACACCCTTCTCAAATAATAATGGACCCAGAAGCTTATCACAGGATTGAAGTCAAAAGATCGCTGCTCGCAAACTAACTTCCTTGATTACTCAACCGTAATCATGGTCAACACAGATGCCAAGTGGCGGGGCCACCGCCGATAGAACGCTTTTTCTGCCATCTGAAATCAAAGAAGATCTACTACAGCACCTATACACCCCCAACGATAAACTATCGAGACGTGAATCTACAAATATAATCCACACACGACCACATCGGCCGCTCATTGACGTGAGATTAATTCTACCGGCATACATTCAATGCTGCCGGGTAAGTTCAAATTGTAAAACATCCCAAATACAAGGAAAAACTGCAGGTCAAAAATGTCTTGACAACGGGGTCCATCACAATTTGAATACGCTTCCATTTGTGCTTTCTTTGAAGAAGCAATAAACCATACTATTATTAGTAAATCGCTTTGCATGCAACGATTAGAATGGTTTTTTAGAAGGATCAAATAATAAAACGGAAGTGATCAAACGCAATACCTATAGTTTCTTTCGCGATGATCACTTCCCTCTGAAAAAACCTGTTAACATATCGAAATGGACCGTTCAAGGTCACGTTAGCGCTGAACTTGAAAATTCTTTACTTAGAATTTAAAAAATCAGCTGTACGTTTGTAAACGTCTTTATACTCATCAAGATGCGTGAATTTACCTAAGAAGCCATGAGTAGCACCTTCATATCGTTTTGTTTCAACATGCACACCACATTCTTTTAAATTCTCCGCAAATAGTTCCCCTTCATCTCGAAATGGATCATATTCTGCTGTGATGACAAGTGCTGCTGGAAGATTTTCTAAGTTTTCTTCTCGAATTGGTGAAACAAGCGGATTATCCGTATCTACACCGCCTAATAAATAGAAGCCGTTAAGTTCAGCTAATTGGTCACTTTCTACGAAATAACCCTTTCCATTTTCAACCAATGACGGATAACGAAATTCGCTAAAGTCAAGGTCTAAGGACGGATAGAATAATACTTGCTTTGTAATCGTAAATTCCTTTTTATCACGGGCCATTAAAGAAACAGCAGCAACTAAGTTGCCACCAGAGCTATCCCCTGCAAGAGCGAGGTTCTGCCCATCCCATTTTAATTCGTCCCTATGTTCTGTTGCCCATTTTGTTACATTATAACAATCGTCTAATGCAGCAGGAAATGGGTGTTCAGGAGCAAGACGGAAATCGACTGAAATGACTTTATAGCCGGATTCCATGCTAATCGGACGAATAACTTCATCATGACTTTCTAAATCTCCTGAGAAAAATGCACCACCATGGAAGTACATTAGAAGTGGATAAGAATCGCCTTCCTTCGGTGTATAAATCCTTACTGGTATATCTGCTTCAGAAGTCGGAATTATTTTTTCTTCAACAGAATAAACTTGTACACGTTTTTCAACTGGTAAAACGGGTGCATTGAATACTTTTCTATGTTCTTCTGGAATGACTTTCTGTTTCGTGTCGGATTGTGGAATGAATTCCAAAATCTTTTTTATCTCGGGATGTACAGGCATCTGTAAGACACTCCTTATTTTATTTATTTCGTTTTATTGTATAATCAAATAGAAAGGCATTACCCACTTAAATATAAGGGGCCTTTCTCGTTTAAAAAGCTTATATTTCCTGCCAATTTAAGCAGATTTTGCAAGAAGGCTGATTAGATGTTGCCGCAAATAACCAGCCCCACTTTCTTAAAAGTGAACTTTTTCAGGGAATGCAGTCTCTGCTTGATCTGTTGGGAATAGGCGAGATAATTCTTGGTAAAGCTTCGTAATTGGTTTACGCTGCTCTTCATAGTTTTGCAGTGCTTCCGCAGGTGTTACAGTTCCAGCAACTGCTTCAGCAATTGCTTCTGCTAATACATCAGCATCTTGGATCGCCATGTTTGCACCTTGGCCTTGGTTATGAAGCATCGCGTGAGCAGCGTCACCAATTAACGTTACAGTGTTTGTGCTCCATTTGCTAATTGGATCAAGATCGCATAATGGACGCGTTACGATATCTTCTAATTTAATATTATCAACAATTTTTTGGATTGTAGGACCGAAGCCTTTAATGCTCTCCATAATTTCTTCTTTTGTTACTTCTGGACGCCATGCGAACTCGCCAGGAACTGTAACATCTACAGAGACTTGTTTGCGACCTTCTAATGGTAATAAATATGTTGAGTTATTACCATCTACATAAATACGCACGATGTTTTCTGCTGAAGCCCTACCAAGTGCATCTTCGAAAGGAATTAATACACGGTGTGCTAAATAACCAGAATATACTGGATCATATTGACCTAAAACTTGACAACGGAGTGGTGAACGAATACCATCAGCTGCAACGACGATATCAGCTTCGATTGTTTTCCCATTTTCAAATTTCACTTCAGCATAGTCACCGTGGTCAATTACTTCTATTACACGATGGCTTAAGTGAAGTTGGTCTGCTGGAATATGAGCTATTAACGTATCTAATAAATCTGCGCGGTGAATTAAACGAGCATATGCTTCTGATTTGTCCCCCGTTAATACTGGCCATGTTTCTTTAATGAATACGTTATCATCTCCAGCAATGATTTCCATAAAGTCACTTCGTTCGGTAACTTTTTCTAACTCTTTATATAAACCCCATTTTTGGAAGCAACGCACGCTTGGTGGACGGATACCGATACCAGCACCAACCTCTCTTAAAACAGGTGCTTGCTCATACACATCGGCACGAATTCCTTTCGCTTTTAATGCAACCGCAGTTGATGAACCAGCAATTCCGCCACCAATAATTGCAATTCTTAATTCAGATTTCGATTTCATAAATATTTCCCTCCTAAGCCGTTTCTTTTATCATTTTTTGTGATAAGCAAGTTTTAAAGGAACCAATGAAAATGCAATAGCCGCTAAAATACCTGGTATCGCAAACGAAATAAAATTCATTTGCATAGATAGATTAAGTGATACTAGGATGCCTTCAATTGTTGTCCCTATAATCCCACCAATTCTCTAATTCCTGAAGCAAACCCAACAGCAGTTGAGCTCTTGTATTGTGATACAAAGGCGTATGAATTGTTTTGAGCCCCATTGTCCATGCATCAGTAATGGCAACTAGTAAATATAGAATAAACATGTTATTTTAAAATCGAGAATCTGCAAGACTTCCAAGGATTAACCATCCAATAATAGCCCGACATTTAAAACAATCACAAAGCTTAAGCCGGAACCAAGAGCATAGCGGGGCACTGTCATTCTCAACGATTCACCGTGAAGGAGAACTTATAGTCGTCTGCTCGATGGATGACGCGTCTCCAGCCAATAAGGAAATCCTGACGCGTGTATAATTTGGTTTCCATTATAAGAATAGGATCTTCGATTCTGATATTTAAAATCTGCGCTTCCATACTGCTTGCGCTTGCGGCCCAAATTTGGTGATCGCCTCGAGAAATAAAGATACCTTGTTCTCTCTCAAGGAGCGCGAAGACACTATCGGCCTCTTCAAGTTTCCGTGCCCCCGGTTGAAAATCATCCGATACAGCCAAATAAGTCTGCGTCCACGCAAGTGGTTTTTCCTTGAGTAAAATCAAGCGAGAAATTCTCAATACTTTGGCATCCGGTTCAGTACCAAGTATGCTGCACAGCTTCTCCGTAGGGAAGACATGATCGACAGCTAATATTTTCGAATTACAATCCATACCTTGTTCACGAAGGAAGCCAACCAGTCCTCCTAACTCTAACCCGGCAGGACGCACTGGAAGTTCCTGAACAGGAAATGTACCCTTCGCACGCTCTCGGTATACATACCCTTCATCAACGAGCTCCTTAAGTGCTTGACGTACAGGTGCTCGACTCACATGAAACCGACGAACAAGCTCTCCCTCCGTACTAAATGGGCGACCGGTCTTACTCTTAGCAGCTTGTAACTCCTCAATTAAGATTTCTTTAATCTGTTTATAGATTGGAAGAGAGGAACTACGATCAATCGTGCTTTTTTTGGTATAATTAGTCATTATCGCACGCCAAGAATCTCTGATTGCACGCCACTCTTAAGAGGAGCTGCAGTGCGTTCCTGTACGTATTCAAACGTAACGCCAGGAGCAAGTTCTCGAACGACAAGACCATCATCTGTTACATCGATTATTGCAAGATTGGTATAGATGCGATCTACACAGCGAGATGCAGTTAATGGATACGTACATTCCTCAACGATTTTCACATCTCCCTTATTTGAGCAATGTTGCATAAATAGAAAGACACGCTTACTGCCAACAGTCAGGTCCATCGCTCCACCAACACGTCCAAGAGGAGCGTTAGGGAGCTTCCAACTAGCAAGATCACCGTTCATCGAAACTTGGAATGCACCAAGTACCGCTGCGTCAAGGTGACCGCCACGAATCATTGCAAATGAATCTGCTTGCGAGAAGTAGCTGCCACCTGGGTTTAATGTGATTGGTTCTTTCCCGGCATTCACAAGGTCTGGATCCTCTTCGCCTGGCTTTGGTTTCGGTCCTAATCCAAGAAGACCATTCTCACTATGCAAAATGATTTCTCGATCTTCAGGAATGAAATCGGCTACAAGTGTCGGTAAACCGATACCAAGATTTACGAACCAGCCATCCTCTAGGTCCAAAGCTACTTGAGCAGCTAATTCATTCATTGTCCATCCAACTGTTTGTACCTGATCTTTACTCATTTACTAACACCTTCCCCTCAGGTTGCAAATCGACTTTCACTAAACGATGTACGAAAACACTTGGTGTCACGATTGCCTCTGGATCAATTTCTCCAACCTCCACGATTTCACTTACTTCAGCGATTGTTGTACGTGCAGCTGTCGCCATCACCGGGTTAAAGTTACGTTGTGTTTTTCGATAAACAAGATTCCCCCAACGGTCCGCTCGATCTGCCTTAACAAAAGCGTAGTCGCCTTTGATTGCCTGCTCTAAAATGTATAAGCGATCATCGAACACTCGAGTTTCCTTACCTTCTCCAAGTTCCGTATGCACTCCGGTCGCTGTGTAAAAGGCCGGGATGCCCGCTCCACCTGCACGGATACGCTCCGCTAATGTGCCTTGAGGGACGATTTCTAACTCGATAGTACCATTCTCAAGACGCTTAATAAGATCGTCGGCGTGTGGGCCAACCGGGAATGAACATATAATTTTGCGTACTTGATTGTTGCTAATAAGTGATGCTACACCATCGCTAACTGCGCCAATATTATTTGACACAACTGTAAGATCCTTCGCCCCCTGCCCTACAAGAGCGGCGATTAGATGTGACGGTAAGCCGCTGCCGCCAAATCCTCCAACAAGCAGCGTTGCCCCATCTTGCATGTCAGCAATAGCTTGTGCAGCATTTTCATACTTTTTCTGGATCATTTATATTTCCTCCTCTCAGTTATTACAGATATTACGAAAAGAAAGCCCATTACGGTGCATTAGCGCCCTCTTGAGATATGGGATGAATTTTCGCTCAAATGCGGTGTATAGATAAAATGCCGAAGATACGTTCTATACATTAAGTATTTAAAATGGTATACTTCCCCCGTATAGGATGTTCCTTGAAAACTGAAAATAGGTGGTTGTGACAGGAAAAACGTCTGTCACGTAAAATTTTCAACGTTCGACCGACCAACACTCTCCATGGAGGGAGTGCGGTATATGAACCTATAAAAGTATCGCCGATTGAACGGCGTAGTTGGCACCGACCTTGCCCTATTGAAAGACTGTTTTTCTCTCAAGAGTTGCTCGCTAAAAGTTCGACCTCTGCATCTTCTTATAGAAGCTTGTAAGTGGGATGTTTGCGAGAAAGAACCCCATTGGCTTCAGCCGTGGGAGTGGTCAGGTACACCAATAAGTTCTTCTTGATAGCCGTTCATCGTAACGAAGAACGCGCAAGGCAAGTTCCGTGGATCACCTGTATAGCCAATCTCGGCTGCAATAGATCCAAACGGTCCATATAGTCCATCACTTTCGTTAGACTGTGTATCTCCTGATAGGTGTTGCTCGATAACATCTGCTAACTTCGCATCCATCTCAAGACTTGCTTGGAGAACTGCAGAAACTGCATCTCCATCTACTTCTGGACTGATAATCGCCCCATTTGCATCTCGGAAATGATGCCCTAAGTACAAGCGCTTTGGACGTACTTCCTCGAGAAGGTGCTGTAAACTTTGGCGATAGAGCGCTGGGTATTCAATCGTAGGAATCCCACTCTTTGCCCCGCCATACATTTGCACAGCATCTGCTGCAAAAGCCCATTCCAGACCATCAAGTACAAATGTCACCGATCCAATCGAGTGTCCTGGTGTTTCTACTACAGTGATTGATACATCACCACCAAGTGAGATTTTATCACCACTAACAACTTCAACTGTTGGCTCCAAATCTTCCCCGATATCATTTAGCAGGATAGCTGTATGCTTTTCTTGCGTCTGGGCATCCAGGAATTTACCTTGAAGCCCTTTATAATCTGTAATATGTGCATTCCGGTTACGTAGCAAATAGGCTTCCTTTTGAGGAATCACAACTTCTGCCCGCCCTTCTGTTTTCTCCCAAACCGCTCGGGCACCACCAAGATGGTCAACATGTCCGTGAGTTAGAAAAATCCAGCGTATATCTTCAATGCGCAGACCATGCTCAGCAAGAACCGTCTCGATTTCTTGTGAAGCTGATGAGGCAATGCCTGTATCAATAAGTGCAGGCTCTGGCGCATCAATATAGTAGGCATACGCAGAAGTTGGACCAAATTTACATTCAATCGGTATAACACGCACTGAATTTGCCATGTTGTTCACTCCTCTAATCTCGTTTATGACCAGCACGCGATTTTTTTTGCGTTTTCCCCGTTACTTTATTTGTTTGTAACGTCGAATTGTTTAGGAATGACTGGTAACACTAAACGGGATTGATGATCTCTGTCACGATAGATTTTGTGCATTGTTGCACGGCCGCTTGGTAAGTGGTAGCTATCTGGTGGTAATAATTTTGCTTCTTCTCCATCAAGTGGTTCATTACACGCAAGTTCTAATTCAATACGATGACCTGGTTTAATTAAAAATGAGAATGGATATAAGCGAATCGCATACTCGTTAATTTCACCAGGCGTTACTGGTACTGCACGGTTATGTGGATGCCATGGCTCACCGTATGTTGATTTTTCTTCATTTAGTTCGCGATGAGATGCTTTTAAATAACCTGATGTCATTAACGTACGTTTGCCGCTTGGATCTACATCATAAAGCTTCGCAATGAAGTTGGTGTCATCAGTATCGATTTCTGCATGGATATATAATGCTCCTGTACCTGTCATTTCTACAGACTCTAGGAATTTATCACTTGTCCATTTAAGCGCTTCTGATTTGGTTGTTACTGTTAATGGCGCTTGGTAGAAGCCATCTGGATGTGCATATTCAGCTGTTAATGGCTCTGGTTTCTCGCTAATTTTGTGGCGAGGACGTAAGTAGAACTCTTTCTTTTCTTCATATGGTAATGGCCATTGATCTTCGCCACGCCATTTGTAAGAACCCTCTACAGAGAACTGAACTGCCGGTTCATCCATAATGCCTGTGTCAATGCCTTTTAACCAGTAATCATACCAGCGGAACATTTCGTCATGGCATTCATGGAATGGACGCTCTAACATTGGCGGAAGCGCTTGGAGATCAAGCTTTTTAATGCCTGATACTTTGTGGAAGCATTCGATTGTGCCTTCAACGTTCCAACCGCGCCCCCATTTTGCTTGGAAGTAAGTCGGGATTGTTACTTTATGTGCTACTTCTATTGCAGAATTTTCTTGCCAGAACGAGCCATCAAGTGGGTTTAATAAGTAATCCGTCCATAATTCATGACGGTCTTGATAATGTAAAAGGTGAACAAAGTCTGACCAATGTGCGATATCTGGATCGTTTAAACGGTCTTGCGTTATTTGTTTAAGTTCCTCTGGCGTGAATACTTTCGAGCTCTTACTTGCTACGTTATTGAATGCGTTACCGCTATCGCCGCCGCGTCCTTCACGAGAAGCACGTGGCATTAACCACATAATCCCGCCATGATAACAAAGTTCATAAAGATCGAAGTGACCACCGTTTGCAAATATTGCTTTTAAGTGTGGTGGCTGCTCCGCTGCACCTAAGATTTGAACAGATGCAAAGTATGAAATACCAATCATCCCGATGTTGCCATCGCACCAATCTTGTTCTGCTAACCATTCAACGAGGTCATAAATGTCTTTACCATCGCCATGACCACCAGAGTTATAGTTACCGCACATTTGCCCTTCAGATCCACCTGTACCGCGTACGTCTGCGATAATATGGGCATAACCTCGTGATACTACTTCATGAATATCCCCAGCTTCAATCGCTCCGTTCCAAAGATGACTTGGACGTGCTTGTGGAGGTAATGTTAGCGCTTGCGCTTGTAGTTCTTTACCGTATGGGCTAAGGGCAAGTAATGCTGGTACTTTTCCCGTGCCTTCAGGACGGTAAATATCTGCAGCGATATGCACACCGTCACGCATTTTAATGCGTGCGTCCTTAGTAATAATCATTTCAATTCGCTCCTCTTCTAAATGCTTCTATGCATATTTCAAAATGTCCTTACTGTTCCTCAATCGGTGTGAAACATGGAACAAAGGGACCTGCATTATCTTGATCGCCGCTTTGCTTAAATATCACTTTTACTTTTTGATTGATATGCACCGTATCTAAGTCACAATCAACAATGTTTGTCATCATTCTTAGACCTTCATCAAGCTCTATGAAAGCGATTACATAAGGAACGCCACGTCTCATCACACTATATGTGTAAATACTGCCTGTCCCTTTCGCTTCCATCCAACTAGTGTTATCGCTCATACAATACGGACATAACACACGTGGATAATAATGATACTCTCCACAGGAATCGCACTTTTTAATCAGCAGCTTTCCTTCTGAAGCAGCATCCCAATACTCCTTATGTTCTGGATGAACTTCAGGGATTGCCATTGTTCTGGATTGGTATATTGTTACCATAATCTACACCCTCTCTAAGATAAGTGTTGCACTACCGTGACGACTTGCTAAACCGCCACCAGTACCGTGAACTAATGCAATATCGCAATTTTCCACTTTCACTTGCGGGTGTGCCTCTTCACGCAGCTGACGGACAGCCTCTATCACTTTCACAATGCCGCCTCGGCTCGCTGGGTGATTGTTATTCAACCCTCCGCCATCCGTATTGATTGGAAGCTTGCCAATACCTGAAATTAAGTTCCCATCAGCAACAAACTTGCCGCCTTCGCCCTTCTTGCAAAAACCTAAGTCCTCAAGCTGCATCAATACAGTAATCGTGAAGCTATCATAAACAGAAGCATATTTAATATCTTGAGGCGTTACACCAGCCTCCTCGAAAGCTTTAGGTCCTGACCAAATAGCGCCTGTGTAAGTAAGGTCTGTTTTGCCAGCAAGTAGTCCTTTAGGCGCTTCGCCGCTACCCATCACTCGGACAAGTGGACGTTTTAGGCTTTTTGCAATTTCAGGTTTCACGACAACTAATGCACCGCCACCGTCACTTACAACACAACAATCCAGTCGGTGTAGAGGGTCCGCAATCATTGGAGATGCAAGAACATCTTCTACTGTAACTAAATCACGTAACATCGCATTTGGATTGTATTGGGCATGATGTGAAGCTGCCACTTTAACCCATGCTAGTTGTTCACTCGTCGTACCAAACTCATGCATATGACGCATCGTCGCCATCGCGTACTCATTGACAGCAGTTGGACCATAAGGAAGTTCAAATGGTGTATCTGGAACATTGGCACCAACGATTTTCTGTTTCACACCACTTCTACCCTCTGAGCGTGGACGACCTGCCATCGTAATCAATGCAACATTACATTTCCCTGCTGCTATCGCTTGTGCGGCATGTGAAACGTGCGCAATGTACGATGAGCCACCCATTTCTGTCGAATCTAGATGGCGTAAGTTAAGACCAAGGTAGTCAGCCATAGATAAGGCTCCACCTGGCGTGTCACCGGCACAAAAATAACCATCTACATCCGCGAATGTAAGTCCTGCATCTTCTAATGCACCTTTCGCACATTCAGCATGTAGGGCTGCAACAGACTTGTTTTCCGCCTTGCGCGTTGGGTGCTCAAATGCCCCAGCAATATAAGCCATTCCTTTAATACTCATATTTGTTAACCTCCCCGCTAATCTTGTTCCACCATTTTCCGAAATCACATCACGTCACTTTATGCTCAACAATGCGAGCACGATCAGAAGAGTATCGACCTCTAGAATTAGAAGCCGACACAGCACTTCTACTCCCTTTTTAGTAACGCTTCCATTTTTTCGAATTAACGAGATTCCTGCATTGTTAGGATTTTCGCAGGAGTGTGCTCTCTAGGTTCTTGCATTGTTAGAAATTTCGCAGGAGTGTGTACTAAAAGCTGCTCAAATGCTTCTTCACTGACACCTGCTTTTCGAAGATCCGGTAAAAACTCTTCAAATACATAGTTTACAGAATGTCCTTTTAATCCTGGCCAACCTAGAGCACAGCAATTGGCGTCAGCTGAAATAACGGCACGATCTAAAAATCCTTTATTAATGAAACGAAGGAAATGGTCTACACGCTCTTGACGTGGACGTGACCAATATGGTGCATTTTCCACTTCTGTGTCATAGCCAAGTGTATCGAATCCTACGTAACCTCCTTTTTTTGCAATCATCTCATCACGTGCTTCGTCCGCATCTTGCCCAACATCGGCATGTCCCATTAACACGCGGTCTAAAGATAGCCCTTCTGATTCAAATATATCAATTGCAGTCATTGGATCTGTTGATAAGTGTGTAATAATTGGAGCGCCTGTTTTTACCGCAGCACGTGCAGCTGCACGATAAATACGTTTATCAAGTTCGTTTAGTTTACCGCCACGACTTACACCTACTTTAATCGCACCTGCTTTTGCACCCGTGTCATCAATCCCAACTGTCACTTCATGAATGAATAAATCCGTAAGATACTCAACTGATTTGTCACGGAAATATGGGAGAGCCGAGTCAGCAGCTACAAAGCCTGTAACAGCTACAATATGAACGCCTGTTCTACGCGAAAGCACTTGGAAGTATTCGACATCGCGTCCGTTTCCAATCCCAGTACAGTCTACGAATGTTTTACCGCCATGTTCACGGAATCGACGTAATCTTTGAAGTGTAACGTCAAATGCTTCATCTGGTTTTTTCCACCATTGTGTATCTAAGTCACACCCTGGTAGACCAAACCCAATATGCTCGTGCATTGCTACGATTCCTAAATCTTCTGTAGCAATTGTGCCTAATACCGTATTTACCTTACCCATTTTTTCACTCCTCACCTTTGTTTTACTCTACTGAAGCTTCTACATTAATTTAATAAAAGCCGAAATTGGTCATCCGTCACGTCTATAGTAAATCAACAGACTGGAACAAATTTCTCCAATTGGTAACCGAATATTCAGATATTTTTTGCGCTGCTGAAGCATCAATAGTAAGTACACGTTGTGGATTTTCTTCTAATAGAATGCGAATTTGTTCATCCGTTGCACCAGCTTTACGTAATAATGGTACAAATGTTGCTAGTAAGTAATCGAATCCAAGATCTTTCGCTTCATGACCTTTTGCTACTGCAACTGCATTCGTTGAAATTAGTACACGTTCTCCAAGACCTTCTTCAAATAATTCTAATACTAATTGAGCACGTTGCTCATCGTTTACATAGCCATCATTTGTAGACCATCCAACATGATCAAGTGCCACATAAGCACCTCGACGAGCAATAGCGAATGCTTCTTTTCGTTCAACAGCATTTACACGGTCTAGCCCACCGATAATTACACGGTCTGGTGCAATACCCTCACCTAATAAAATTTCTAAGTCATTTACAGCATCTTCACCGTATTGTACAGATGCAGCTACTCCTGTTGTATGAGCTGCTTGTGCAACACCGCGGAACAGGCTTTTTTCAATTTCAGTAATTCCATTTTGACTAGCAATTGACGTCACGAATCCAGCCGAAGTTGAACGTTCAACACGCGGTACAACAATACCTTCTGTCACCTCTTTGGAGAACAAATCAGCAAATTTTTCTGCTGGCCACGGTGTAGGTGGATTTGTTTGCGGTGCAGTAAAGTACCCTCCTAACATCGGTTCAGGTCCTAACCCTGTTGACGCTACAATGTCTATACCCGTTGCTTTCGAAAGTGACTGATAAAGCCATACATCACGACCGTGGAACATACCGCTACGATCAACAATTGTTTTTCCTCCAAGTCGACGGTACTCCATTAGTTGACGTTTTAATATCTCAAAAATTTCACTCTTGTCCATATTAATCTCAGGCGCATATTCTGCACCAGGAATCACGGAAAGAAGTGACTCATGAATAAGCACAATACCTAGTTCTTGAGCCGGCACCGGTCCAAGAACAGTACGAACAACACCTGAACTTTTTTCTTGCAATTTATCTGGCATTGTAAAACCTCCTATCATTTAATAGTTCCTCACCTTAAAGATGTCAAAGGCGATGATTTAGTTGAAAAGAAAAGCATCCAAACAGACCAGTTGGTATAGTTATAGCGCAATTGGGCCACACTACTAAACAGACTAGTTGGTATGGTTTGGGCATAATTGGGTCATGTTGCTAAATCCCCGTATGTACAACCAATACCCTGCAGCACTCCTCTACTAAAATAAAGAAATTCTTGCTTGAAAAAAGTGAGGATTGAACTGCGTTGCTTTCCCCATAGTTCTACTTTTTTCAATGTAATCGTTTTCTTTTTTAGTTAAATCAGTGAGGTAACTTCTAAGTTAATAACATAATATTATGATATTGTTATAACAAAGTCAAACATTTTTCTAATTTCCCTAAAAAAATTGAAAATTAAATTTATAAGTTTCAGATTTACATATAGCTGTTTTCTCAAATAAATATTATATAAAAAATAATAATTTTTGCAGTACAGGATGCATATAGACAGACTTTTTTCATTATCGGATTAGCACCAATTCGTTCTAACAACGATCAACAGAAGGGGCTCATTGATCTTTCGCTTCTAAATACACATAGAAACGCCAATATATTTGTTATTTTAGTATAATTAAAATTGATTAAAATTCCGCTACAATGATTAATTTCAAAACAACAATAAAAGGCTACCCTCATAGCCATCAAGTTAAGAAAATAACATAAAAATGATAATCCTCATAAAAACATGGTCCTTTTTGTTATCTTGTACTCTTGCTCACGCTTTAGCTGTTGAAAAGCACGTTGTTTTTTGATTCTATGCGCTTATTTCCTTATTATGGATAAATTTGTTCGATAATTAGTTCTCATGGCTGCGATCCATGAGCAATTGAATCATCCTTGATTTCGTGGAATCGATTGATTTTTGCTCACACTTGCCTCGTTCTCTAAAATGACTTTGTTGTACTGTTACTGTTACCCTATGACTATGAATGTTGTCAGTATGGTAGTGAATAGTTGTTGCCCAAATACTCAATTCAAGTCTCTTTTCACGTTTGAATATTTCATTTATCGTTGCTTGTTTACTCTTCTAAAATGCGACTTTTTGAAAA
Source organism: Domibacillus sp. F004 (assembly GCF_057814295.1). Taxonomy (NCBI): domain Bacteria; kingdom Bacillati; phylum Bacillota; class Bacilli; order Caryophanales; family Bacillaceae; genus Domibacillus; species Domibacillus sp. F004. Next base: position 34,466 of record NZ_JBVATB010000009.1, on the reverse strand, counting down.
CTATGGGCATCTTTTTGAAATAACTCACCAGCATCAGCTGTTTTGTTTGGTATTTCCCAGGCAAAAAAGATCTAATTGTGAAATGACATACAATAATCGGTTAAAAAAGAAAAAAAGGAGAATTGTAACATGGCATATATACGGAAACGACATAATGGAAAATGGTCTTATACAGCCTCCCTTGGGATAGATCCATTAATTCAAAAATAGAAACAAAAAATGAACATTTACGCTCATATGACTGCCAATATGGAAGAAAAGGCCTCCCATCATTTCAGTAAACTGATGAAAGACCTTACACTAAACAAATGAAGAATTCAAAAATTCCAATATGGAAGAGGGGATTTATAAAATAAATCACGGTTTTTCAGCTTATGTATCCAAAGTATTGTTCTTTAATCTTAGTATTATTACTTTACCTAATTTAACGACTCCCACTATTAAAAGGAGCAAAGGGATTAAAAATAACATATGCCCTATTCCTGGAGCAAATAATGTTACCGTAGACAAAGGCCCAAATAATTTAGGGAATCCAAATAAAATAATCAATGGTAGCAGAAAATGAAAGACTAATATCGTCAACCTATTCAGATTCATACGGATGATTGTAACTTTACGGTTTTTAGGTTTGAAAATTCTGTAGACTGACCAAAAAATTAAAGCAATGATTGCCAGCAAAATCAAATCAAAAATGATATATTTCATAAATGGATTGCTATCTGATATAGAAGGTTCTTCATTATGAACCAGCTTGTTTATCCCACTAATGATGGCCTCATATTCATTAAGATTGAAATAATCCATTGAATTGATCTGCAGGCTGATGCCATACTCCCCATCTAACACAACTTTTGAGTATGTGTTTTCTGTCCATCCATTATGGTAGATTTCTTCATTCATCACTTCCCATCCCATCGCATAGTAGGTATCATTCCCCACGGGTGCTGATGGATGATGCATTGTGTTCATTGCATTCGCTGATAAAATACTTTCCCCTTTAAATTCTCCCTGATTCAATTGTGCAATCATGTAATTTGCCATATCTTCCGCACTTGAAATAAGGTAACCAAAAGGAACATTTCCTTCATGGTTTAATTGCTTTGTTGGCATTTTAAATCCAAATACCGTTTGATATCCAACTGCAATTGTATGATTTATATCATCTTTAGGATCAGCATAGCTATTGTTCATTTCAAGTGGTTTGAATATATATTCATTTATATACTCTTTATACGATAGATTCGTAACTTCCTCGACGACTAAACCTAAAATGCCATAATTTAAATTCGAATATTGATATTGATCCCCAACAGGGTATGTCAATTCTGTATTTGCCAAGCTTTGTATAAGTTCTTTTAATGTTTGATCCCCTTGTGATATAGCTACTTGACCATCATATGTAGAAAGACCGCTTGTTTGATTCAGTAAGTGCTGAATGGTAATTTTTTCAGATGCCTTTTTATCTGCAATTTGAAACCAAGGTATATAAGATTGTATGGGAGCTTCTAAGCTAATTTTTCCTTGTTCCACTAACTGCATGATAGCAAGTGCTGTAAATGATTTACTGGTTGATCCAAGAACAACTGGCGTTTGCAATGTCATTTCTTTTCCATCTGGTTTCGAAATACCATATCCTTTTAAGTATTGAACTTGGTCATCCTTTACAATTGCCAGCGAAGCACCGGGAATGTTCAGTCTTTCGATTTCATGATTCATGAATTGATCAATCTTGGAAACTTCTAAATCATTACAATTTGCTGCTGTTGCATTGCCTCCATTGATGAAGATCGCTAACAATAAGAAAACAATCAGAATGCGTTTACTTGCTAATCTAACTATTTTCATACGCAATAAATACCCCCTTCATGTTTTTAAAACCCCCTCTCTAACAAAAAAAGTATATTTTAATAGTTAAAGTTGGAAACCATCTAATAATAGATTAGCATAGAAACCTTACAAGTTTTGTTAAGGTTTTGGTAAGTTAACAACCTGTTACTCCTTGCAAAATCTATTTGAAATCCTTAATAAATTTGCTCGCGGTTTATATACCACTCTATACAATTATTGTTGCCATTAACGCAAAGCTTTTAAAAACATAGATTTTTTAAGGTTGTCAGCGTAACATGCTGACAACCTTTTTTTCTCCTTATTTTAGTTGATAAACAGAAGAGGATGAATGATAAACGATATGATCTGGTGATTTCATTCTTTATTTTTCAAGATTACTTTTACAATTTCATTCATTTCACTATACTTTTATAAAGGGAGGTGGAAACTGGACAGTAGTGGAGGGAGAGGAATCACAGCATGGCAACTGCGGACATGCGAAGGGTGCTTACTGGCTGTGAGAAGCGTGTCCTCCTTGTTGCCCTGTCATATGTATATATACCTGTCCTTCGAGATAATCAGTAACAAGTATTTGAGTAAATAAGCGGATACCCGAATGGAAAAGATGTGTTATTCTATAAACAGTCATGAGATTCATCTCTTGTGTACAGGACTATATCACCCTGTATAGACGGGATGAATCCACTCTTTTAAGGGGTTTACTCAGCTGAGTAAGCCCCTCTTTTTTTTGTTTTAGTCTAGCTTTTAAGTACGCGGAACCCAACTGCACTATAAAAAATAGACAGTCCATGCCCCTATGAAAGTCGGACACAAACTGCCTAAATGTTCTCTCTATAATTTTATTTCATAAACGCTGGAAGAGCAGCCGCATGTTTCGAATAGATCGCTTCTCCATCACTTTCACCATCAAACACAACTGGGAAGTCTGGTGAGAACAGGATGACGTCTCCTGCTTCTGCTTCGTAACGATTGCCTTCTTTGTCACGGATGACAAATTTTCCTTTTGTTACAACTTTGTATTCTACCACATCATATAAGAAATCAAATGATTCTCCTGGCTGCATTGAAAAGAAGCCGATTGTAAGTGGATTTGATGTTTCCGTTACTGGTACATCAACGATTTTGCTGTTTACTCCTGGTTGGCCAAGGATTGTACCTACATCTAGTTTTGGAAACGTTTTGTCTAAATCTGCTGCTTTAAAGATTTGGATTCCTGGTGTTTGGCTCAATACTTCAGTCATGATTAACACTCCTATAATTTGTTATTTCTTACTTGGATTGGTACTACAGACATTGTATATCCTAATTTTCAGATAATAAAGTAGGCACTTTATTATCACATAATGTCGAATTATATACTGAAAGGATTAAATCTGAATAAAACGCCTTGTTTTTTCGTCATCATAGCGGAAACCCACTGCCGTTTTATACGCAATCATCACCTTATCCTCCTGTAATTTATATACACAGATAATAGTTCCCCGACATAATGAACAACAAACTCCAAGATCGCCCTTTGTAAATCTTCCTGTATGCAGTCCATTTGCACCTTCTTACACGTTCCTTATACATGAAATTGAATAGTGAATACCCTATAACCATTGAAAAATAAAAAGGAATCGATTTAATATGCTATAATGGAAAATTAGGAGAGGAATTGAAATGAGCAAAGAAATGATTTTAATTGATTGGGAAGCAACTATTGAGAAGCTTGGTTATAAGGGGAAAAAAGGTTATCCTCGGGGAATTCATTTTGCATACGAGGACATTCAAAAAAAATTTAAAAAAGTATACATTAAAAATATAAATGAGTGGATTCATTATCACCTTGGCAAAAAAGATGATTCTTTTATTGTTATTAAAGAATATTACGACAAAAGGGAAGAAGTCAGAGAACGGAAAGAAGTTTATTATTTTGATAAGCCGATTACCATTGAAGAGTTTAATCAATTTAGTGAATTAGCAGATGTTTTTTTTCTTTTGCAAGCATCAGAAAAATACCCTGACATATTAGAAACGGCGCTAGAATGGTATGAGGACTATTGTGAAAAATGGATGGGAAACTAAGTTTATTCGGAAACTTGGCTCTTTTGGCTTTACAAAAATATGTTTTGGTAATGAAAAGAGGATAGATGCATCGTCATTCAAGCCTAAATCTCACCACAACATTCAATCTGCATTTTCATACAACAACTCCATGCAGAAAACTGAATAAATCATACAATTCGACTTTTTATAAGCTAGAATATGTGTTTCCCTCCACAAAAAAAGAAGCGGTTGCCCGCCCCTTATTCTTCATCAAATACACAGAACCGTTCCTCTTATATGATGCTATCTTTCTTACCTTACAAAGTTAATTTATGTTTAGTCATCTGCTGATGGTTTTTTAGCCCCAGTAACCCAAGCAGTGTTATTACCGTCAGCTGAAGGCGCAGGCGAAGGCGCTCCATTACATATATCGGCGGGATCTGGGAATTCAGGATCTATGGCAAATTCTGTGATAGAACATAGGGATATAAAATAAACATCAGCTTCTTGAATCATATCACAGTTACCCAAAGCCCACATTTTTAAAGGTTGGGGAATAAAATAAGGTATTCCTACTATTTTAACCACGTTATCATCGACTTTTGCTAATTTCCCAAAAACAGCGTGACCGTTTTTTTCGTAAATCCCTACAAATTCCCCTCTGCTATCCTTTAAACGTTCTTTCAGACCTTCTAAGCACCCACATTCACACCCTTTCTCATGCTTATCGCCCTTAGACTGATGCTTGCCACTTTTAGAATAATACTCTTCGCCTTCAGAATAATCACCCATATTGCACTCCTCCTTTGAAAACACACAAAATGATATATATGTTTTGGTTACGAAAAGATGTGTCCAATGGATAGTTAAAAGATTATTTTTTCCACTTTTTATTGCTTTTCATTTTATTTCTGACGATCCATTAACTGCGATGGCTGTTGTATGAGCCATCTTCGCTTCTGATAATAACCGAGCGGATATGTTATAAAAAAGGTATCCCCGTACAACCCTTGATGCATCAATGTTTTGAACAATGCCCCCATTTCACGATATGCAAGTCCTATACATTCGCCACAAATCAGCCTTTTCAGCCCTGTTTCCTTCCTCACTGGTACAGAAAACGTGCATATTGTTCGGCTGTTTTGGATGAATGGAATATGCAAAAAAACACCCGATGAAGTCGGATGGATGATCTTCTATGTTTTACAGTAATCACACTGTGGTAATAGTGTAAAAACTTAGTCTACAAGGAGAAGATACGAATTGATGCACATCACAGATAAAACGTTACTGAAGGCACACCACAATGCTCTTGAGCTTCGTTTAGATAAAGAATTTATTTCTATCCTACAAAAAGAAATCCAAAATAGAAATCTTTCTAGCCCTAAAAAAACATAAAAGGGCTTATTTTATTTGTTGTTCAATTTTGACTATCAGTAATCCTTTTTTATATGAATAATCTAAAAAGAAGCCTTTTCGATTCGCTGCTTGTTTGATCAATTTGATTTCCTGATACATAGCCTGAGACAAAACGCCTCTTTTGATCTCTTTTTTGATTAGGTAATAAAATCCAACTAATTCATGAACTGGCAACGTGTCGTATATATTCTCCTCTCCCATTTCTATCCTCCCTTTTATACTGATGAAAATTATATCATCAAATCAGATGTATTCCTATTAGAATTATATGAATTAGATGGGTTGTCCAAACGTTTCTTAATTTTTTGGATATATTTAGAACTAATAGCCTCCATTTTCTAGTGCATACTATAGAAAAAATGAGGCGATTTTTTTGTATGATTGGATTTATACTCACTTCATCAACACTACACTCTTCATCTTCTTTGCTTTTGCGATGGCGATCATCTTAACCGCTATACTTGCTCATACACCTAAAAAGAAAAAGAAGAAGCACGAGTGAATCACTTCTACTCAACTAAAATAACTCAAAAAAGAGGTCGTACATTGACTTATATTTATATTTTTTTATCTTCGCTACTCTATTTGCTGATATTTGTTCCTTTGCTCTATTTAGCCCACAAGAAAAAGCATTATAAAATCTTTTTAACGTTAGCTGTTAGTTCTGTGATTGGTTATTGCATAATGGCCATAGACCCACTTTTCCCTCTTGGCGGGCTAACTGGATCGACTTGTATAAAGGTAATGACGATTTTTGTCTTACCTGTCTACCTCATGGGCGTGTTGTCTTGGATCGTGTTAGCCATTCGAACAAAGAAAAAAAACAGTTGAAAACAACCTATTGACGATCGGAAAGACTCCTTCTACTTTACCAATGAAATACAAAGATAAGATAAAGGTGAGATTGGTTTTAGATTATATAATCGCAATAATGTTAATTACTACTTTTGAGTTATGACAATTGCACAAAGATGTATAAATGAAATTCTGCATAAAAAAACGCCCTGTTCCGGCTGTCCGGTCAAGACGTTCGTTTTACTATGTATTTTTTCAATGTTCGCGTACGTAAGTCGGCTTTCTTTTCTCACTTTGCGAGTTTAAAAAGAAGCCTCGTCATGTCATGCATCCTCCTTTTCCTATAGATGGTATTGCTCGGAAACGATGAATTCATTCTCTGTTAGAATATAAGGATGAGTTTCCAACAAAAGTGTTCGGAGATAGTCTGACATTTTCTTTCCATCGTACGCACAAATTAATGAAAATGACAGTAAATTTACAGCTTCGTCTATTATTTTTTCAAGTTCTTCTATAGGGAGTAATTTTAAAATTTGTCTATTGAAGCAATTATCAAAGCAGCACTGCCTAGCCACACAAGCGTTAAATAGTAAAAGTAAAGGGTTCTGGTGCGAAAATAATTTGATAAAAAGATAGAACCTCTATTACCCGCTAACTTGCGAGTTATGATGCTATCTCGAACAACTTATGTATGAATTCAACTTCACTTTGGGCAGACTTCACTCCTTGGTGAACCTGCCCTTTTTTTATCATATGCATCGCTTCAATGCCACTCCATATATAATATACGACTTGAACCCCAACATAGAGCGCACACGTTTCTTAATGAAACGGTGATCTTGTTCTACTATATTTCAGGGGTTTTTCTTGTTTCATTCGAAAAAAGATCATCCATCTCCTCCTCCATAGATAATATGTATGAATGCTTTTTATTTGGAGAGGAATACCATTTGCCGAAAATGCCATACAGGGCATGAAAGAGTAAGCTAAAAATGATTCACGCTATTTTACCGGCTGCTTGCTTCTATGATCACTTTATTAAGAACGCGGGGAATACATGAGGGAAATTTAATTTAGGTGCCTGCTTAGCTAACCATGACCTAACGAGATTTTATGAATGGAGCTCACTCCGCTGGCTATACTAATTCAGTAATGGCATGTTCAATGGAGGAGGGAAATTTTGGATCAAACATGGCTTTCTATTATTCCATTTATGATCGTCATCGCGATGTCTATCTGGCTTAAAAATATCCTGCCCGGTCTTGTGGCAGGCATTCTCATTGGTTCCATAATCGTGTCAGGCGGATTGCTAGCTGGTATTGAGCAATCTGTTTCTTACATTGTTACAACCCTCTCAGATGAAACAACTATCAAAATCATTGGGTTTTTATATTTATTTAGCGGTCTCGTTGGAATGATGAATATTGCAGGCGGAATTAAAGGTTTTTCGGAGTGGGCTGGTACAAGAATTAAAACGGAAAGGAGCCTTCTGGTCTTTATTTGGATTACCATCCCTTTTACGTTCATGATGCCGATGTTTCGGATTATGATGATTGGGCCGATTATTAAATCCTTAATTAAAAAAATGCACCTCTCCAAGCAAAAAGTAGGGATGACACTCGATATTTCTACTGAGTCTGTCATCGTACTTCTGCCGGTTGCGACGGCTTTTGTCGGATTTATGGTTTCTTTGGTTGAGGGTGGAATCAGTGGCCTTAACCTTGGCATGTCCCCTTATGAAGTGTTCTTATTAAGTATTTTGTTTAACTTTTATGCGATCGTTATGCTGCTTATTGGGATTGCGCAGACATTTTGGCCGCATAAAAGGACGGGCGGCAGCAATAAGGAAATCCATTCAGACCTTGAAGAAAAAGAACATGAGTTTCACCGGATGGGGATTAAGAAAGAATTATCTCTCGTTAAAGCGCAGCCATGGCATTTGATTTTCCCGGTATTTTTGCTGCTGGCACTTTCACTCTATCTGTTATGGCAAGACGGTATGACACAAGGAGCTAACACCATTTTTGAAGCCTTTTCAATGGCGGATGCTACATTTGTGATGCTGCTGGCTGTTTTTATTACTCTCGTATTAACGTTTATTTTTTACATAATCAGACGCGTGAAGATGAATGAAATTCTCTATCATTTTTACGATGGCGGCAATCAAATGATGGAAGCAATCAGCCTGCTCATTCTCATTTGGGCATTAACACTGGCTGCTGAGGATCTTGGTTTTTCCGTGTTTATCGGCGACTCACTTGGAAGCTTTCTGCCTGCTTTCCTGACTCCTGCTACCATTTTTGTGCTTGGTTCTATCGTCGGTTATTTTATTGGAAGCTCTTGGGGAACCTGGGGACTGTTTATGCCATTGGGAATTACACTGGCTGTTTCAACGGATGCATCCATTCCTTTAACAGTCGGCGCTGTCTTTGCAAGCGGCGCATTCGGGGCAATCACCTCCCCTCTTGGTGACACGACCATTACGACTGCCTCCATTTTGGATATGGACCTTGTTGACTATGCCCGCTATAAATTGAAGGTCTCGGCTATTGGAGGAGTAATAGCAGCTGTATTATTTGTTGTAAGCAGCTTTTTCGTTTCTTGAAAAAGCTGCCGGCACACTTGCTGAAGATTCATATAAAAACTCCCGCTATTGATTCGATAGCAGGAGTTTTTGTTTATACAGTTCGATCCCTGCACCGCCTTCAGCTTCCTCTTTATTATTATCGTAACATTTTCATGAGTAATGACAACAGCAAGGATAAAATAGGTGATGGTTCCAATTTCCCTCATATTTAAATAAAAGCTGCTAGCCATGAACATGTGGTACCCGCTTCCTCCGGCTCCTGCAGCTGGGCTCCCTAAACCAGCGGCTACTGGGAATATCAGCACCCATTAGTTGAATAAATTTTTTTACCTTAAAAATGTTTTGTATATAAATAAAGAGGGTATAGAATCCTCAGTTGTTTACTTGGAGGAATAATAATGGCAACTCTATTTGAAAATTTAACAAACTCATTAATCGAAACCCGTCAGCGTTACACAATACTTAAAGATAATGGCATTGAATCAATGAATACCATTTATCCCTCTATTCCTTCGGATGCCGCACTATATTATCAACTTTTAGCGATCTTACCCAAAGAGATTGAACGTCTAGAACAAAGGATTGTAAAAATAGAAAGCAATCCCTAAAGTCCACCAGTGATGATGGGCTTTTTTCTTTGGCTCTGTTAAACGATAATAGGTAACACACTTATGTAAAGAGTTACATTCAAAAAAACACCCACAAGGAGTGTTATCTATAGATACTCTAGTTAATAATTCTGCTACTTAATAAGCTGAAGGGAAAACTTTATCCTATTGTAATTTTTTCCTCCACATATTTAAATGGCTGTTTTTCATGTTTTTTAGCCAATGCAAAGGCTAATGTCAATGGTCCTACCCTGCCAATAAACATAAGAATGGCAATGACCACTTTACCTACTTCACTTAATTCTGGGGTCAATCCCAACGACATGCCGACAGTTCCAAAAGCTGAGATAACTTCAAATAAAAGCACATTCAAAGGAGCGTCTTCTGTAAGGGTCAAAATGAACAAAATCAAAAGGACAATGCCCATAGAGTATACGACAATGGCAAAGGCTCTATATATTAAGTCTTTTGGCAAACGTCTTCTCATTATGTTGACTTCTTCTTTCCCTCTTATTACGCTCCAAACAGCGAGTAGGATAAGGGCAAACGTGGTCACTTTAATTCCACCAGCTGTACCGCCCGAACCCCCACCGATAAACATAAGCAGCATCGTAACAAACTGGGAACTCAATGTTAGCTCAGGCATATTCAACGTGTTAAAGCCTGCCGTTCTGGGAACTACTCCGTGAAAATAAGCTCCTAACATTTTATCTTTTAAAGATAATCCTCCCAATGTTCCGGGGTTGTTGTATTCCAATATGAATATAAAAAGCGTACCCAAAACATTCAAAATCAATGTCGTCCATAGCACCAATTTTGTATGTAGGGAAAGTTTTCTCAACGATTTTTTTTTCATAATATCTATAACGACTATGTATCCGATTCCCCCAATAATAAATAATGAACTGAGCGTCATCACTATAGTGAAATCTCCTACATAACCAGTCACACTTCGAAACTCACCCATCAGATCAAAACCCGCATTATTAAAGGCGGAAATAGAATGAAAGATGCCATAGTATATTGATTGCGGAAATCCAAATTCCTTTGCCCAACGAATGGATAAGATCACTGCACCGATTCCTTCCATCAAAAAGGTGAATCCCACAACAAATTTGACAAGTCTCACTATACCTTCTAACGAAAGTTGATTTAAGGACTCCTGTATCATTAGTCTTCCTTTTAAGCCAATGTTCTTTCCGAGAAATATGGCAATGAGTATTCCAAAAGTCATAAAACCCAATCCACCAACTTGTATTAAAACCATTAATACCGTTTGACCGAACACAGTAAATGTAGTTGCGGTATCTACTACGACTAATCCCGTGACACATACCGCAGATGTTGCTTCAAATAAGGCATCGATAAAAGAAAGATGATGCCTGTCTTTTGTGGCAATGGGTAACATAAGCAAAAAAGTTCCGATGAAGATAAGGCATAGAAATCCAATGGACAATATTTGTGCAGGATTGAATCTTATCCACTTCAAATGTCCAATTTTTTTATCTTTTTTGAATCCTGTATCCATTGGTGTGTATCCCCTAACTTTAATAAAGATTCTTTAAATGATAATGTACATAGTTTTATCTTTTCCGATGTATTAACTCATCATGTAAAACTTCACTCATTTCAGTGATTTAATCTTCATAATAATCCAAATAACGCCACTCTAATCAGAATGGCATTATTTGGATTATTATATTTTAAAGTTCAATCAGTTTAAGATTCGAGGTCTATTCTTATCAACTATTTTTAACTCATTCATTAATAATTTATCTTGATGGACTTTTATCCACTTCTTTAAATCTTGTTTATCTGTAAATTGGGTATAATACGTTTCCCCACCTTTTCCAACAGCTTTGACAACATACCTATATGTCTCCTCCATATTATCCACCTTCATTATTTATTCTTCTTGATATGTATTATAACAAGATCAAGTTAATTTCCCATCTTTTTTATATCGGACATGGTTAAAGAAGAAGAGCATCAATTAGTGGTCTTTTGAATGATTCGAAATAGTATTATATCGCATTAAGTTAGAGTTGGATTTTAGACAGAAACCATTTAATTGAATAAATTATTAAAAAATCTCCAAATGTAAATAAACGTACTTGTGAAAGGTATATCTTAATTATCTTCTATTGTTTCAAGTATAGATATCGCTGTTTGTATTACTTCTTCGTTATCTACAGGTAAAGTGCATACGATGTATTTTTTTGAAGAGGTGACCTGTCCATTTTCTAAGCTTTCCACTTGGTAAGCTATACTAAATGTATAAGTGCTTTGCCACAATTTTTAACAAAAAATGTTCTGAACTGTTGATAGATTTTACCTTCGTTCTTCTATATATTGGGTGTTTTTGCCCATCCCCTCGAAAAGGTGGATTAAGGGATTTTCCAAAAAGCAAATCCCCGTTAAATAGAGAATAGACGCTTCCTTATTCCAGAAAAGCGCCCTTTTCTGGAATAACGTGAACGAACGATAACTGTCCTAAAGACAGCCCGTGCTTATGGGTGTAAAGGTGAAAGACCTAAAGTTAATCAACAGAAATTGAACCAAGCCATTGCAATGTATCATTCTCAAAGGGATGATAGTAAAAGAAATTCTATTGAGAAATAAAAAAAGAGCCAAACCAGTAATAAAGGTTTGCTCTCGGTTGCCCAATACTGAGTAATCATTTTCCTAACGACTATAACCTTTGACGTTAACTATCTTAGCTTATTTAGCATAAGGTCTTTTTCCTTCTGAAATAAGGTGATTGATTCTTTCGATTAATTGTGGCAGTTCGCTCATCGATTTGATGGTAAAATCCGCCCCATTTTGTAAAAAGGATTCTTCTGTTTGAGAAATCACTTTTTCTTGATCCTCTTCGGATAGAGCATGAAATTCATCTAAACTTAGTCCCATTTCAGAGCTGCCGATCACGACACCTACTGCCCAAACACCTGCATTAACCGCCTCTTTTATATCTGAGGCCGTATCTCCTACTTTTACTACCTTCCATGATGCAGATAATTCTAATGCTTCCATATTGCGATAAATCATATAAGGATACGGTCTTCCAAACGAATTGGTTCCATCAGGTGTAATATAAAAATCTGGACCATAGCCTTTTTTCAAGGCATTCGGAATCACAACATCCATCATGGTTTGTGTATATCCTGTTGTTGAACCAATTTTCAATCCTTGGCTTCTTAATGTTTGCACAGTCTCCACAACCTCTGGAATGGGATCTGTATACTCGATTAAGGAAGACATGAGTGCAGGTTCAAATTCAGCATATAGATTCTCTACATCTTGTTCATTAAAGGGCCTTTTGTATTTTTCTTCCCATTTTGTCGAGATTCTAGGCATGGACAGCATCGCACGGATATGGTCAATTTTCAACATTCCCATTGGTTCTCTTGCCTCTGCCATTGTCACTTCAATCCCTGCATGTTTAAAAATATCAATAAACACATTTACTGGTGCAAAGCAACCAAAATCGACCGTTGTACCGGCCCAATCAAAAATAACTCCTTCTAATTTGTTCATTTTTTCTCCACTCCCATGTAAGTTTCTATAATATGGAATAATTCTTCAATATCTTCTTCATAAATCTCCCCAATATTTCCGATTCGAAATGTACTTTCATTCGTCAATTTCCCCGGATAAAGTACATAGCCTCTCTCCTTAACAAATGTATAAAAGTGCTCAAAGTTAAAGTGGTCATTCGGAAAACGAAAGGCTAGAATAATAGCAGATTGTTTTTCTTCTGATAAATAGGCTTGAAACCCTACTTTTTTCATTCTCTCTCTTAAAATTCGATTATTATTCTGATAACGGGAAAATCTCGCTGGAATGCCTCCTTCTTCATCTAATTCATCAAGAGCTTTAGAAAACGCAGCCACTACATGTGTCGGAGAAGTGTAGCGCCATTTCCCATCCTTGTTCATTTCCTTCCACTGATCATATAAATCTAGTGACAAACTGCGAGAATTTCCTTCACAAGCTATTAGCTTCTCTAATCTAGCAATAACAAAAGCAAACCCAGGAACCCCTTGAATGCATTTATTGGCACTGCTTATTAAATAATCAATCTCTAGTTTAGGAACATTAATCTCCATTCCACCAAAACTGCTCATGGCATCAATGATTAACGTTTTCCTAAATTCCTTTGATAGTTTCGAAATCATCTCAATTGGATTTAATATGCCTGTTGTTGTTTCACAATGAACCATGACCATATGCGTAATGTCTGGATTCTCTATTAAAATATTCCTAATTTCTTCTTCATTTGGACGTTCATTGTAAGCTACACTATATTGGCTAAATGCTAGTCCAATGTATTGGGCTACTTTTACAACTCTTTCTCCATATGCACCGTTCGTTATAATTAAAACCTTATCTTGATTCGAAATAGTAGAATTCATCACAGCTTCAACAGCAAACGTACCACTTCCTTGCATGAGTACAGCTGTATATTCTTCCTGGTCAGCTCCTGCCAATTCAAGAAGCTAGCTCTTATTTTTTGCGTAATAGTTTTATAGTCATTATCCCAAGTACAACGGTCTAACAGCATTTCCTCTTTCACACTGCTTGTCGTCGTCAAAGGCCCTGGTGTTAAAAGTTTGTAGTGAACCATAGTTCTCTTTATTCTCCTTCATCTATGATTTAGTCAGAAGTTGCTGGGAAGTAACGTTTTTTCAAACGAGTTGAAATTACCTCTAATAGAAAGGCAATAATGAGAATTGCGTAGGTAATAAAGCCAACCTCCCGCATATCGAAGTAGAAGCCAGAAGCCATAAAAAGCTCAAATCCAATTCCGCCTGCTCCAGCTGCCGCTCCCATTGCTACGGCTACACCGAAGTTGATTTCAAACCGCAAGAAAACCCATGATAATAAATAGGTAAAAGTAGACGGCAAGACACCACTTCTTACGATATGCCACCAGTTCGCACCAGTGGATTGCAGCGCCTCAAAGATTCCTTTATCGACTTCTTCAAATGCCTCTGAAAATGCTTTAACTAAATAAGCAATAGAATGAAATAACATACCAAGAACCGCCGCTTCACTTCCCAACCCAGCGGCAATCGCAAAGATTAACACCCATAATACCGTTGGAATAGCCCGAATAATCGCAACAAATACACGAACAATTCTTGATACCCATACAGGAGCTAAATTCGTTGCAGCCATCAAAGAAAGGAAAAAAGCAATAATGGCACCGATAATCGTAGCTAAGAACGCTAAACCAAGTGTAATCCCAACTTGATAGATGGCTTCTCCTAAATCAAAATGACTCAATGCCGGCTCAAGAAACATCACTTTCAAGTTATAAGCTGTTTCCGTAATCGCTGAGCCTAATTCCAGCCCTGCATAGTTAAAGAATATAAAGGAAACAACTGTTAAAACTGTCAGAATCATTAATGTCCATCTTACGACTTGATCACCTTTGTTACCCAATTTTATATGAATACGGCCGTCTTTCTTTCTTTTAATATAGGTTGCTTCCATTATAGAATCACCTTCCGTACATAATTTGAAATAAGATCCACAATAATAACGGCAATGACAATACATAATGTCACAAGTGCTACAGCATTATAATTCAAGGTCTTATAATATATATCAAATGTATATCCAATTCCTGTACCCGTTAATATCCCAACCAATGTTGCATTTCTAATATTCGTTTCAATCATGAACAATATCCAGCTGATCATCTGTGGTAAACATTGTGGAATGACCGCCTTATTGACAATCTGGAAATAGGTTGCACCCGTTGCTGTTAATGCTTCAACAGCACTTTGGCTAGCTTCATCAATTGATTCGATAAACGCTCTCGTTAAAAACCCTACCGTCCCAACAAATAGAGCTAAAAAACCTGTCACTGAATTTTGTCCAAAAGAAAGGAGCAGAATCAACGACCATGCGACAACTGGAATATTTCTTGATACGGATGCAATAAAACGAGCAAATACACTTAAGAAGCTATTTATTTTGGTCGTTTTCGATCCAAATAATCCTAAAAAGAGGGAAACAACTGCCGCTATTGTTGTCGCAGCAATGGACATAAAGATGGTTTCGTTTAATTTTTCTAGTATCTTTGGCAATTTGCCAAGCGACTCCTGTGTAATCATTAAGTTTGAAAAAATCCAGCCTACTGCTTTTGGTATTGTCGCCATCCCATCTATGAAATTAAATTGTGTGATAGCTGATGATAAATAGGTGAGAACGATAATGATGAGAAGAAAGATTACTGTCTGCCACCTGCTTTTTCGCATCGTTTTTTCATTCACTGTCATTGCTCCTTATGCCATTATTAAGTCTTTCGTTTCTGTACCATAAATTTTGTTAATTTGTTCTTCAGAAAGTTCACTGCTCGTTCCAGAAAATACAATTTCACCTTTATTCAAACCGATGATACGATCTGAATAATTTTGCGCCACTTCAACTTGATGTAAATTCACTAAACAGGTAATGCCCATCTCCGTACTTATAGACTTTAAATGGTCCATGATAATCTTAGAGGAACTCGGATCAAGCGAAGCAATCGGCTCATCACATAGAACTAGCTTCGGTTCTTGAATAAGCGCCCTGCATATACCTACACGTTGCTGCTGGCCACCGCTTAACTGGTCACAGCGCTTATAAGCATGTTCGTGAATTCCTAATTTCTCTAGTAAGTAAAATGCACGTTCTTTCTCCTCTTCCGTATATCTACCTAAAATTCCTTGCATCGTTGTTTTATAACCAAATCTGCCATGCAGCACATTCTCAATCACCGTCAAACGAGGTACGAGATTATAATGCTGAAAGACCATCCCAATGCTTGTTCGCAATTTGCGTAATTCCTTTTTATTCAAACTTCCTACTTCGTGATTATTAAAAATAATCTTTCCTTCATTAAATTCAACCATTCGATTCATACAACGTAACATGGTTGATTTACCAGCACCAGACGGACCAATGATCGAAACAAATTCTCCAGATTCTATTTCAAAATTAATATTCTTTAATATTTTTACGTCTGATGTATATGATTTTCCGAGTCCCTCTACCTTTAATAATGACATGTGAATTGACTCCTTTATAGCTTATTTAGTAAGTAAAAGTGTACATATACGTAACATATGCACACTTTTACTCATATTCATTTCCCCCTAATGATGGAAAAGTGAATTATTTTGAAAGTTCGCGGATTGGATCATACCATTCATCTTCAACAGCAAGTAGTCTTTCTTTACCTTCTTTAGAGAATAAAGCTGTCTGTTCTGAATCTTTAGGTGCAAAGATTTTTTCATTGTTTGCAAATTCATCTGAAGTTAATAGTTGTTGAATTTTATCAAAATCCTCTTGACCGATTGTATCCATGTTCACTACGAATGGTTCATTTAATACTGGTGTAGCACTCATTAATGTAAATTCTTTACCTGTAACTGTATTAAAAGGTTCTGCAGCATCATCTTTAACGCGATAAACAGCACCGACTGTATTCTCATCACCTTCAGCAATCTCCACATAGTCCTTCACACAAGTATCACAGAATGCCGCAACATCAGCTTTACCCGATAATAAATTTACTGCGGAGCCTTGGTGAGAGTTACCAAATAATACTTGAGAGAATAATGGTCCACCTTCCATTAAATCCTCTGCCGTTAAATCTGCATACTTTTTTTGTTGATTGAAATGAGCAAGAATACTTGCGGATGGAACCTTAAATCCTGATGTTGAGCTGTTTGATACGAATGAGAACCTTTTATCTGCTATCGTATCAAGTGAAAATTCTCCATTTTCTTTGTACTTGTCTTGTTCGTCCAAATTAACCGATAACCAGCTATAGTATTTGGCATCATCCAAAGTACCGGATTTGCCAGATTTTACTGCTATTGTTTGAACAGCATCATTCCTATTATTTGCTTCGACATAACTTTGTGATCCCATAAATGCAAGGTCAGCATTGTTGTTCACTAACGTTTCAATCGCAATGGCATAGTCAGTTGTTAATTGATGCTCAACTTCTTTACCTGTCGCCTCTGAAATAAGCCTGCCAATTTCTTCTCGAGATGATTTCATATCTTCACCAGACTCGTTCGGATACCAAACCATTTTAATCACATCATCAACTTCTGCATTGCCGCCGTTACCAGTTTTTGCAGTATCTCCATTACCTCCAGCACATGCAGTTAACAAAACAGTGAATATTAAAAACATTGCAAACAATAATTTAGTCTTCATTTTTTTCTCTCCCTTATTCATTAATAAATTGATAGTAGAATTTGTGTGACATCTTCCTTCGTTAAAGCAACTGGGTTATTATCCATCCGGCCCTTCGTAAAGGCATTTGTGGCAATCGTTTCGATTATTTCTTCATTGGCCTTGTAATCTCTGAGCTTGCTTGAGAAACCTGATAGCTGATGGAAATGCTGGATAAGCTCTTGAATTTCGCTGCAGCTGCTTACACCAAATGCTTGGAGCAACTTATCGTTTTCAATAATAGAGTCAAAATTGATTTCCATCACTTTAGCCAACGTGATGCTTGCCGCTACCCCATGGACCATTCCAAGTTCCAATGTCAGAGGATATGATATGGAGTGGCATGCCGTTGTCCTTGTATTGCTAAAGGCTAGACCTGCATACAAGCTTCCTAAAGCAATTTCTTTTCTTAATGTAATGTCATTCGGCTGATTTAATACCTTTTCAAAGTTGTTGACAATTTGTTTGATCGCTTCTAATGAATAGATTCTTGAAATTTCATTGGAGCTTTTTGACCAGTAAGCCTCCGTTGCATGACATAAAGCATCTAAAGCAGTTGAAGCCGTTAATTCCTTCGGTAATGATGCTGTTAGTGTTGGGGCAATGATGGCTGTATGTGCATATAAGTGTTCACAATCAACTGACATTTTCACTCCGTTAGCTCGATCCCAAATCGTTGCCCAGCAAGTAACTTCGGAACCCGTACCTGAGGTTGTAGGAATGCCAATCCACGGTACGAAGTTTTGATTTTCTATATAAAGCTTTTGTTTAATCACAGAGCGTAAAGTAGAGATAGAATCTATTTCCATATCCTTTAAGGCAGCTAAGGATTTCGAAAGATCAAGAACACTGCCACCCCCAATTCCTACTATGCATTGATAATCAAAGTTTTCAATTTGTTTATAGTAATGAAACAAGTCTTCCACATCGGGATTGGATATGTTCACTTCTAATGGTTTGACTTCAAAATCCTCAAGGCATTTATAAAGACTACGTCCAGCCTCGGATTCTGAAAAATCACCTCCTCGATGTAAAAGGACAATATTTGTAAGTTGAGGATTGATGGTATTTAATACATCCTCGATGACATCTATCGTGTCTATTTTAATTTTGACTGGATTGTAGTAGTTCCCCATTTTGTTATATCCTTTCTTGTTCGTTTTTTGTTTTGCTTCACAATGCAAGATTAATCCGTTTTCTGCTGTTTTACAATAGGATTTACACTTTAATTACATAACATTTACACTATTTTCATAGAAAATATATAACTTTTACTTTACAAAATACTTTATTTTGCTTTATTTTGCCTTTTTTTAAATATATGCTATGCTTTTTATACTAGTTAATTAAAGGAATAGGGGAGAGCTATATGATGTTACAAGAGCAAAGACATCAAATGATTGAATCCTTTTTAAAACAGCAAAAAGCTGTAAAGGCTTCTGAGCTTGCTACTTTATTGGATGTCTCGATTGATACCGTACGAAGGGATTTAGAGGTTCTAGAGAAAAAGGGAATTGTAAAAAGAGTTCACGGTGGTGCTGTTTTAATCCAAAATACTGATAATGTACTCAACAAGATTTTTAATGAAAGAGAAGTTAAAAATTCAGAAAAAAAACAAGAAGTTGCCTCATTAGCTATTGAATTAATTGAAGAAGGGCAGGCCATTGCTCTAAACGGTGGGACAACGACGATCGAAATTGCGAAAGTACTTGTTGACAAGTTCAAGAGATTAACCATTATTACAAATGATCTTCGTATTTTATCGATTCTTGGAGCAAATAAGAATTTCAATGTCATCCTCACCGGCGGTTTTTTTAATCCAGAGGAATATACTTTATATGGGAAACAATGTGAAGAAATCCTTTCTAATTTTAATATTGATATTGCTTTTATCACGGTGAATGCATTATCGCTTGAACACGGTTTAACAGATTTTAGAATGAATGAAGTAGGCGTTATTCAAACCATGATTTCACGGACCAAATACAAAGTAGTAGTGGCTGATTCATCAAAGTTTGAGACATCGTCTTACATCAATATTTGTCCACTAAAGGATATTGACCTGATCGTTACTGATAGCTCACTGCCATCTAATGTGGTAGAGGAATATAGTAAACAGGATATTCGAATTCTTTCTCCACACTAATCCACAATGGATTGGAATACCAATAAAGGGGTTCTGGTGCAAAAACTTCAAGACAGTTGCAAATAAGCTTTAAATCTTGGACATACTGATACTATTACTCTAAAAAAGGTGCGTGATCAGTATGGAAAAGGGTTTTATAATTAAATTCGAGAAACAAAGGACAGGCTGCTAATTTCTTTTTTCTTCTTTAATTTATGACTATCCTTTAACTTCTATATTCAAAAATTATTGTTGATACTTTGTTCAAAAAAGGAACATCCACAATGGAGAAAGTTCCTTTTTTCATTAATGCTCCTTTATAGGATAAATAATTTCGAACAACAAGTTTCTCAAAAATCCGGTCCTTTAATGGAATAACATGACTGGTACTTTTAAAGGACTTTATTGTTTTTTAAAGAGCTTTATTGTATATTAAATAACTTTATTATCACTTAAAAAATGAAACATGACTAATCCCTTGAGAATCTCATTTAAATATTAACTGGTATGAGTTTTTTATGAGTTTTTCAAATTCAGAGGAAAATAAAAAAGCGACAAACCCTGATAAATCAAGGTTTGTCGCTTTTTTAGGAGATGATATTACATCATGCCGCCCATTCATCAAAGCATATAATAAAAGAAAATAAATTTATAAAATCGTTGATATTATACGAATTCCATCTTTTGCTCAAAATATTTTGAACCAGAAGAAAAATAGACTATGAGCAAAATTATGAGCATTTTTACGATCTTTGGGTAGGTTCATTTTTCCCTACCCTTTTCTAAGTTAAGCAACCTTAGTGCTGCTAAAAATGGTGAAACCATCATCAGCAAAGGCATCGCTATTTATTCAATAACTCCGCCAGCTACTCCAGATAACGAGATCATATCCACTATTTTCTCTGTAGCACCAGGATCTGTCCCATCCCCATAGTAAGCATTTAATGCATCGATAAACCAGTATGTATCAGCTGTAATAGTGGTTCCTCCTGCTTTCATTGCTTGAAGGATTGTTTCAACGGCGATAAATTTTTCGTCAAATGTATATTCTGCCCAATCAGCACCAGTTGCGTTTTCAAGCTCAGATTGAAAACTATCATAAGTGTCAGTTGATCCTAAAGAGGAGTCCGTGCTCGTATCTTCTTCAGTTACAGCAGCAGATTCAGATTGCTCCTTTTCTAATTGTGCGGCTTGTTCCGCCGTATAACCATTTTCCAAGAGAATCGGTTTAGTGGAAGATACCTTTAACTCATAATTCCAGCTATTGTATTCCTCTTCAAGCGTAACCGTCACTTCTTTAGAATCTGCATATTGTTCTTCCAAATCATCACTGAATCCACCTACTTTAGAATCAAAAATAAAATTCTCATTGATGTTTTCCATTTCATCCTGATCATCTCCATTGACGAACACAGTTAAGTCAACTAAATACTCACCATTAACAGGGTTCATACTATCGTATGAAGAAATTTCTGCTTTTACTTGACCTTCTGTATTTACAGCTAAATTAAAATCTGATCCCTTGGAATTTCCTTCAGAATCATTTAACGTAACATCGACTACTGTTTCAGGAGGAAGATTCGTTGTTAAAGTCAAATCTATTTGATTCATTTCTTTATTAAATGATATCTTCTCGGGCTGAACAAAAATGGTTTCTCTTTTTACTTCTATCGTTTCCTCTGATGGATTACTAGAACAAGCAGTTAGTATCATGACTCCGCAAAAAGCTATAATAGATGGTATGATTTGTGGTCTTCTACTTTGAATTCGATTTGCTAGTTTTTTTTCTTTATAATGTTTCATCATGCTCATGTTGTTTTACCTCCATTGAAATACTTCCTTTTCATTACTCTATTATTTTACAGAGATATGAAACTTTTGTATTGTGGTAAAATATTCACATTTCAAAACAGAAGAAAAAATTACTATAAGCAAAAGTATGATTATTTTTATAATTACTGGATAGGTTATCTGTTTCCTACCCAATAATCATATTTAGTACATATCTTTACGTTCTTTTATTTAGGCTCTGTTAAAGGACACTGTTGATTTTCTTATTAAACTAACGGAGCAGAATTCCTGTTAGAAGGAATTTTCGAGTAGAATAAGATTTGAGATATCAACAAAACCAGAGAAAGAAGGTTTTTTGTGGCTTCTGGACGTAATGAAATGATTAAAGCACTAAAAGCGATCCTTATTCCCTTACTAAGAGAAAAGGGATTTAAGGGTTCTTTTCCGCATTTTCGACGAAAATTAGAAACCCGAATTGACCTTATTTCTTTCTTTTTCGATAAATATGGTGGTGGGTTTACCGTTGAAATAGGTGCTTCGCCATCCAATGGCTTTACCATTAAGGGTGGACCACATATTCCTCCTAATAAGGTAAACACTACTCACCACGTTCCACAAACATGGCTTAAGCGAAACGAAGGATATGAATTTAGATATGACGAAGAACCAGTACCGGCTGACATTTACGAAAAGTTAGCGTATGAGGTTGTTTCTCTTTTACCTAAAGCCGAAGATTGGTGGAATTCAAATAAAGTAGCTCGTATTATTAAGAAAAAAGCAAAAAAACAAGGTGAAATCAATTTTGATTGAAGATATAAAAACTGGCTTTTTTTATAAAAAAATCAACACTATCGTTTAACAGAGTCAACAAATTAAAAAAGTTACCTTAAAAAAGGTAACTTTTTTTAATTTTGCCTATTATCGTAAACGTTCTTAATATGATCTATTATTTTTAGATATGAATCCCTTAAATTCTCCATATCTGTGCGTTCTTTGTTGCCTTCAATACGCTGCTTAAAAATTGCTTCCATCTCATCTTTGCAAGAAATGATGGACATCCTCAATTAAGAAAAGTAGTTGAAACCAGGCTAAAGCGTTTACTGAAAAAAGCTGCTATTGAAAAAAATATTACTCCTCATTCATTTAGACACACCCATACTTCCCTTTTGATTGAGGCAGGTGTAGGAGTAAAGGAGATCCAGCAGCGTTTAGGACACACAGATATAAACACAACGATGAACATTTATGCTCATATGACCGTTGATATGGAAGAAAAGGCCTCTCAACAGTTCAGTAGACTGATGAAAGACCTTCTCTAAAAATTATTTTCTTGCAAAAAGATGAGCTTTTTTGCCCGTTATGAGCAAAAGTATGAGCATTCACCTTTATAAAAGCTTAAAACCTATATATATCAAGGCTTTTAGGGGGCTTATTACATCATGCCGCCGCCTTCTTCTGGCTTGTCTGCTACAACGGCTTCAGTTGTTAAGAACATGGCTGCTACAGATGTTGCATTTTGAAGTGCTGAACGTGTTACTTTCGTTGGGTCAATGCCCGTCAGCACTGGGTTTTATAGTGATATTCCATTTATATTCAATTAACAATAACCACTTCTCTTAAAATGGCTACTTCTTTCATTTACTTCCAGTATAGCTATGGGAGATGTTTAGTGTAGGTTTTTGTGGTGCGTATACTACTTTTTCTACATTTGGGACCGAGACCATCACCTTTATGGAAAGAAAAAAAGGATAAATTGGCCTTAGCATATGTCATTTCCTCTGTTCTCATAGGTATTGTTGCTTCTGCATTCGGCTATGGCATGGTTCTGAAAATGTATTCTGTATAAAAAATTATTTACCTAAAATAAGCAATAATGAAATGGTGTTGTTACTCCTTTGTTTTTGACGCAGTCCTGTTATCTTCTTTTAATAAAAATAAGTTGTTATGTAACTGTATAGAAAAGAAAATGCAAAGATAAATTGATAGACTTATAAGAAAAGCTTTTTGATTAGTATACATAATGAAGTTGAATAAAGGGAGATGAACCATGGAGGCGCATGTAAAGAAGTCTTTAGAAGAATGGAAAGAAGAAATTTGTGGTTTATTACATGAAATAGATAAAGAATATGAAGAAGTAAAACGTGAGCTTCAGGTTTATTCCTATAAATTCAGCATCACTAAACAGGTTGTACAATCTACAATCAATGATGAGATTATCCGCAATATCCGTGAACTTTATCATAAGCCATTTGAACAAAGATTTAACCAATTGAAAGAAGAAATAAAAGACCTGGAAGAAAAGAAAAAAGTGTTTCAGATGTTTGTAGAGAAAATTGATAAAGTATAAGAAAAAGAAGAAGTAAAACCATATGCATCTGCTCAATAGTCCGAAGGTAAGCAGTGCAATAAAGAGTGAAGTTTATAGGACGGATAATAGATTAGCCTCCCTTTAGAACATGTTTCCTAAGGGGAGGCTTTTACATGTAAAACCCATTAAGCTTTGTTAAAACAAAAAATCAGACAATGATAAACAGATTGTTACTGTATGCTGCCTTCTGAAGATAAATAACTTTTTTATAGGGACACATAATGATTCTAATTGCCGAACATGACTATACATAATGTCTTCAACGTTTACTACTTGGTTCTCAATGCAATAATCCACAAATTTTCCTAAAAGCATTTCATAATTTTTGATATTTATCTTGGTTGTATTCTTGAAACGTCTGTCATTCAAAAAGTCTTGATACGCAAATTTTAATAACAAAAAAGACTACCTCCTTATTTTCAGGAAGTAGTCTATACTTTTTAAAAAATTTATTTACGTGACCAGTTCTCATCTTGAGAGAAAAGCAGCCATAACTGCTTTTCAAAATGAAAGTGTATGATGCTATTAAAACATTGTTATATCAATGTTTTAATATTACATCATGCCGCCCATGCCGCCCATGTCAGGCATACCCATGCCTGCACCAGCTGGTTCTGGCTTGTCTGCTACAACAGCTTCAGTTGTTAAGAACATGGCTGCTACAGATGTTGCATTTTGAAGTGCTGAACGTGTTACTTTTGTTGGGTCCACGATACCTGTTTCGATCATGTTGACCCACTCGCCAGTTGCCGCGTTGAAACCGATGCCGCTTTCTTCACGTTTTAGGCGTTCCACAATAACAGAGCCTTCAAGACCTGCGTTGTGCGCGATTTGACGAACCGGCTCTTCAAGTGCACGGAGAACGATTTTCACACCTGTTGCAAAATCGCCTTCGCCTTCTATTTCAGCTACTTTATTGTATACATTCACAAGCGCTGTACCACCACCGGATACGATGCCTTCTTCAACAGCTGCACGCGTTGCATTCAGCGCATCTTCAATGCGGAGTTTGCGCTCTTTTAATTCTGTTTCTGTTGCCGCTCCCACTTTAATAACAGCAACACCACCAGCAAGTTTCGCCAGACGCTCTTGCAATTTTTCACGGTCGAATTCAGACGTTGTGTCTTCAAGCTGCGCACGGATTTGGCTTACGCGGCCTTGAATGTTTTGAGACTCGCCCGCACCTTCAACGATTGTTGTGTTTTCTTTCGATACGACAACTTTCGATGCACGGCCAAGCTGTGTAATATCCGTTGATTTCAAGTCAAGACCAAGCTCTTCTGTAATGACTTCAGCGCCAGTTAAAATTGCAATATCTTCAAGCATTGCTTTACGGCGGTCACCGAATCCAGGTGCTTTTACTGCTACTGCATTAAATGTACCACGCAGTTTATTGACAACAAGTGTTGCCAGCGCTTCGCCTTCTACATCTTCAGAGATGAGTAGAAGCGGTTTGCTTTGCTGAACAACTTGCTCAAGAACAGGAAGAATTTCTTGAATGCTTGCAATTTTTTTGTCTGTAATTAAAATATACGGATTTTCAAGCACTGCTTCCATTTTATCTGAATCGGTAATCATGTAAGGAGAAGCATAACCACGGTCAAACTGCATCCCTTCCACAACATCAAGCTCTGTTGTGAAGCCTTTTGATTCTTCGATTGTAATAACGCCATCATTTCCAACGCGCTCCATTGCCTCTGCAATAAGTTGTCCCACTTCTTCATCGCCAGAAGAAATCGCCGCAACTTGAGCAATCGATTCTTTTCCTTCAATTGGTTTTGAGATGACTTTTAAAGACTCAAGTGCTGTTGCAACTGCTTTATCCATTCCTTTACGAATGCCCACAGGGTTTGCGCCAGCTGTAACGTTCTTCAAACCTTCCCGGATCATTGCTTGTGCAAGAACAGTTGCTGTCGTTGTACCGTCACCGGCAACGTCATTTGTTTTGCTCGCTACTTCTGCAACCAATTTTGCACCCATGTTTTCGAATGCATCGTCAAGTTCGATTTCTTTGGCAATTGTTACGCCGTCATTTGTAATAAGCGGTGAACCGAACTTTTTCTCAAGAACGACGTTTCGTCCTTTTGGTCCAAGTGTTACTTTAACTGCATCTGCAAGCTTGTCTACACCAGCAAGCATCGCGCGGCGTGCATCTTCACTAAATTTAATATCTTTAGCCATTTTAAAGCGCCTCCTCTAAATTTTATATTTCTATTTTTTTGTGTAATAATTAACCGATTACAGCTAAAATATCGTTTTCACGCAACAATAAATATTCTGTGCCTTCGTATTTTACTTCTGTACCTGCGTATTTTGAGAAGATGATGCGATCGCCTTCAGCTACTTCAAGTGCTACACGTTCGCCGCTTTCTAGAACACGTCCTGTTCCAACTGCCACAACTTTGCCTTCCTGCGGTTTTTCTTTTGCAGAATCAGGAAGTACAATTCCGCTGGCTGTTTTTTCTTCAGATTCTACTAGTTCGATTACTACGCGGTCACCTAATGGTTTTAACAAGTGAAACCCTCCTCAAAAATAAGTAATTATATTTTATTAGCACTCTACCCATTTGAGTGCTAACACAATTATTATAATAAATGAAGTTAGCTTTCTTTTGCAAGTGTAAAGCAAAAAAATTTTCAAATAGGGCAAGACTGCTTATTTGAAGGCCCCTCTCTTTACTAGTACAATGAATAGTAAGTGAATTGAATAAAGGAGTTTTTATGTGAAAAAAGAATATGGATTTATTTTAATTACGTACATTTTAATGCAATTTTCCGGTTATATCGGTGTTCCGCTTCTTTTTAAGATCGGTGTTTCGACCGGCGTAGAACAAAATGAGATGCAGCTGCTTGCTATAGGTTATTGGACGGTGATTAGTTTTGCCCTTGCGACAGTTATCACTCTGCTTATTTTACGAAAATCCGCGTATGTAAACAAAATTGAAAACCAGTTTTCACCATCTGCTGGAAAATTAATTTTCTGGTCAATCACCGGTGTGTTTCTTGCGTTTTCTGCACAATATGCAGCGATCATTATTGAAACAGCACTCGGTATTGATCAAGGTTCTGAAAACACGCAAGACATCATTCAACTCGTCGAATGGGTCCCGCTTACCATTCTTTCTGTCGCCCTATTTGGCCCGATTTTGGAAGAAATCGTGTTCCGAAAAATTTTATTCGGCTCATTGTATGAACGTATTCCCTTTTTCTTCGCAGCACTCATTAGTGCATTTGTCTTCTCTGTTGCACACAGAGAATTAGAGCATTTTTTATTATATGCGGCAATGGGCTTTACATTCGCATTTCTTTACGTAAAAACAAAGAAATTAATTGTACCTATTGTGGCGCATGTCTCAATGAACTCAATCGTTGTACTGATGCAATATGTATTTGCGGATGATATTGAAGAAATGATCAAGGAAGCAGAACAAGCTCAACAGTTTATTTTGTGGTTTTCGTAAGGAGGTAGAATAATAATGAGACAGTCACCACTAGCTGCAGGGATTTTTTATAATATACTTGGCGGATTTTTCGTTTTTCTCGCCATACAGGACGTAAATGTAAATGGCTTCAGGTTTTTTAACTATATTCTCATTTTGCTGGCAACATTCGACATAGGCACTGGCCTCCGGTTAATGTTCATACATTTCAAAATAAAAAATAGCTGAAATTAAGAGAATCCGCCTCGTTTATTGGGCGGATTCTTCTTGCTCAAGTGCAGCATGGGCTGCTGCCTGCTGTGCTTTTTTATAGCCAATTTTTGAAACAAAAATACTCACTTCATACAAAATAAATAATGGAACACTCACCAGCATATGTGAAATGATATCCGGCGGAGTAATCAGTGCCGCAATGACGAGTAAAACGAAATACGCATAGCGGCGAATCTGACTTAATAATTGCGGTGTGATAATACCTAGCCTTGTCAAAAATAACGTCACAACCGGAAGCTGGAATAATAACCCAAATGGGATCGTTGTCTGAAATAAAAATTGAAAGTATTCATTAATGCCAATGACCTGCTCAATATTCAAATCGCCCGACAGTTTCATCATAAAATGAACAATATAGGGAAATAAAATGAAATATGAAAAAGCGAGTCCTCCTAAAAATAAAAGAACTGATGCGGGAATATAACTAAGCGTCGCTCTTCGCTCTTTTTCATGCAGACCGGGACTGATAAATGCCCACAATTGATATAAAATGACCGGCGAGGTCAAAATAATTCCAATGACAAATGCCATCTGAAAATAAATCTTTAGCGGATCAGTTACTCGAAATGCATTCATCGTGAGCGCTGCCGCTTCATCTGCATGCTGCAAATAGTGAATAATTGGCTTTGCGAGAAAAAGCCCGCCAATAGCAGCAATCAAAAAGAAAACGATGACAATCATAAGCCGTTTTCTAAACTCCTCCAGATGTTCATATACCGTCATATCTTGTCGACTCATCTATCATTCACCCTAACATTACTTGGACTCTTTCTCTTTCTCGTCCTCTTTCCGATCATCATCATCGGCTAATCCTTTTGTTGAATTTTTAAATTCTCTCAGTGTATCACCGGCTGCTCGTCCGAGTTCCGGAAGTTTTTTCGGTCCAAAAATAAGCAATGCTACTGCGCCAATTACGACCATACTGCCAACACCTACCATTGGCACACACCTCCCTTTTCCTTCATCATAACTGATTTATCCCTTAAATACCATGATCATTTTTCAACAGATTGGTCTGGATAATTTTTCAAAAAATATACGAGCGATTGCAATTCAATTGCCAGATCAATATGATGGACGCGAATATCGGAAGGAACGTTTAACCGTGCTGGTGTAAAATTCAAAATTCCTTTTATATTTGCTTGGACTAAACGATCGGTAATAGACTGTGCTGCAGACTGCGGGATCGTTAAAATCGCTACTGGCACGTTCAATTGGGCCAATGTCTCTTCCAACTCGTCCATATGATAAATAGACACCTCTCCAATTGTTGTGCCAACTTTGTTCTCTTCGACATCAAATGCAACCTGAATCTTTGTATTATTATTTTTCAAAAAATTATAGTTTAAGAATGCCGTTCCTAAATTTCCAACACCGATTAACGCGACATTTGTCACTTCATCCTGATCAAGTGTTTTCCGAAAAAAGGATAGCAAATAGCTCACATTGTAGCCATATCCTTTTTTGCCAAGTGCACCAAAATAAGAAAAATCTCTTCGGATCGTAGCCGAATCTACTTTCACTGCTTCACTCAATTCTGCTGATGAAACACGTTGTTTGCCTGAGGAATGCAAGTTTTGAATAAACCGGTAATACAAAGGCAGACGCTTCGCTGTTGCTTGTGGAATTTTCACCGAATCGCTGTTCATTTTTATCCTCCTTACGTGATACCGCTTCCACATTTCATTTTTTTCTTATAGTACAATCATAAATCTTTGTCACCTTTTTCACAAGAACTGCTTCTTTTCCATTGCCCGCTCCCGCTTCCTCGAGTAAAGTGAAAGTGAGGTGAAAAACATGATACTTCTTCAAGTACAGCAGCTCTCGAAATATTATGGAGCTGAACTTATTTTATCGAATATAAAGCTTGAAGTGCAGTCAGGTGATCGGATTGCACTTGTCGGACGAAATGGCGCTGGCAAATCGACGCTCTTAAAAATAATTGCTGGACAGCTTTCATACGAGTCTGGTGCGATTATAAAGCCGAAAGACGTCACCATTGGATATTTAGCTCAGGACACCGGTCTTGAATCAAACCTTTCCATCTGGGATGAAATGAATAGCGTTTTCGACAATCTTCGGGAAATGGAGCAGCAATTGCGCAGTCTCGAAGCGGATATGGCCAATCCAGATGTATATAATGATCCAAAGCTGTACGAGCAAGTAATGACCGCTTATGACCAACTTCAAAATGAATTTAAAGAAGCCGGCGGTTATCAATATGAAGCGGATTTACGCTCCGTTCTGCATGGGTTCAATTTCCAACAGTATGATTACGATACGCTTATTTCCACATTAAGCGGTGGGCAAAAGACACGTCTCGCTCTTGCAAAGTTGCTTTTAACGAAGCCTAGTGTTTTAATTCTTGATGAACCGACGAACCATCTTGATATTGATACACTTTCCTGGCTTGAACATCACTTGCAAGGATATACCGGTGCGATTTTAATCGTCTCTCATGATCGCTACTTCCTTGATAAAACCGTTAATCAAGTATACGAGATGTCTCGAAACAAAATTCGCAAATATGCTGGAAACTACAGTAAATATTTAATTCAAAAAGCAGATCAATACGAGCGCGAAATGAAACAATTTGAAAAACAGCAGGAAGAAGCCGCAAAGCTTGAAGCATTTATTCAGCGCAATATTGCCCGTGCTTCTACTACAAAACGGGCACAAAGCAGACAAAAACAACTTGACCGTATGGACATGATGACAAGGCCTGGCGGTAATGAAAAGCCGCCAAGTATGTTATTTGATATCGACCGGCAAAGTGGAAATGAAGTGTTAAAAATTGAAGGTGCCTCTATCGGCTATGACGGACAGACAATTGTTTCTGAATTATCACTTGATATATCTAGAGGTGAAAGCATCGCTCTCGTCGGTCCAAACGGTGCTGGCAAATCAACTTTGCTGAAATCGATCACGGGTGAATTGCCTCTTCTAGCCGGTGAGATCCGGCTAGGAGCGAATGTTGAAATCGGTTATTATGATCAAGAACAGTCTCATTTAAACCGGTCAAAAACGGTATTAGCTGAACTTTGGGACGAGTATCCTGGTACTCAGGAAAAAGAGATACGAACAATTCTTGGCACCTTTCTTTTTTCAGGTGATGACGTATTAAAACCAGTTTCAGCACTAAGCGGCGGCGAAAAAGCCCGCCTTGCACTCGCTAAACTGACGATGCAAAAAGCAAATTTACTTATACTTGATGAACCGACAAACCATCTAGATCTCGATAGTAAGGAAGTGCTTGAAAATGCATTGATTGATTATCCCGGCACCCTTTTATTCGTCTCACATGACCGTTATTTTATCAACCGGATTGCCACTCAAGTGGTGGAACTTGACCAAACAAAAGCAGGTGTCACCGTCTACCTTGGGGATTACGACTATTTTGTAGAAAAGAAAAATGAACAGGAAGAACTTGCTGCTCTCGAAACAGCAAACACGATTTCAACGATGACAAAACCTGTTGCTGCTGATTCATACAAAACGGATAAAGAACAACGAAAACGGGATCGTCAGCGTCTTCGCCGAATTGAAGAAATTGAATCGAAAATTGCTGAGCATGAAGGAATTATAACAGAAGCAGAAGGACTCCTCTGCCTGCCTGAAATATACGAAGATCATTCAAAATCAATGGAGTTACAGCAACAATTAGAACAAGCAAACCATGCCATTGAATTACTAATGGAAGAATGGGAAACATTACAAGAAGAATAAAAAAGCACGGTGCTATCCACAGCATCGTGCTTTTTTATCCCCAATTTTATATTATTAAAGAGCTTGTAAAAAAGCTTTCCACAGAACTTATCCACACTATCCACAGAAATTGACTGTGTTTTTCCCCATTATCCACAATAAAACAGATAGACTAATGTCTATTTGTTAAAATTCTTCAATATCCAATCCTGGATGACCATTCATATCCATTCCATCCCTTTTCCCTTGTTCAAACAAAATAGTGCCTGCCGCTGCAATCATCGCTGCATTGTCCGTACAGAGCGCTAGAGGTGGAATTAGTAAGTCACTGTTCTCTATTTTACGAAATGCATTCTCAAGAGACTCTCGAAGCCCTTTATTAGCCGCTACTCCACCAGCTAATAATACTTGCTTCACATCATATTCTTTCGCTGCCCGCACTGTTTTTTCTGTCAGCACCTCTACGACACTCGCTTGAAAACTCGCAGCCAAATTTTCCGGATTAATCTCTTCGCCACGCTGTTCCGCATTATGCACTGTATTAATAACCGCCGATTTCAATCCGCTAAAACTAAAATCGTACGATCCTTCTTCTAAACGAATACGGGGCAATGAGTACGTATCCTGGCCCTTAGCCGCCAACCGGTCAATATGCGGGCCGCCTGGATAAGGTAAACTCAATGTACGAGCTACTTTATCATATGCCTCGCCAGCTGCATCATCACGCGTCTCGCCAATTACTTCAAATGAACCATGTTCTTTCATATAGATAAGTTCCGTATGCCCCCCAGAAACAACTAATGACATAAGAGGGAAAGACATCTCCTGAACTAACCGGTTTGCATAAATATGCCCTGCGATATGGTGAACGCCAATAAGCGGTAAATCGTGTGCAAATGCAATCGTTTTCGCTGCATTGACCCCGACTA
Source organism: Domibacillus sp. F004 (assembly GCF_057814295.1). Taxonomy (NCBI): domain Bacteria; kingdom Bacillati; phylum Bacillota; class Bacilli; order Caryophanales; family Bacillaceae; genus Domibacillus; species Domibacillus sp. F004. The sequence continues at coordinate 2,309 of NZ_JBVATB010000009.1, read as the reverse complement.
AAAGGGCTCCGACAAGACCTGGTCCTTTTGTTACTGCAATCGCATCCATATCTTTAAATGTTAAGTCTGCCTGTTTTAATGTTTCCTCAAACACTGCAATAATTTGTTCCACATGATGACGTGATGCAATTTCTGGTACGACGCCACCAAATCGTTTATGGCTTTCAATTTGTGACGAAACGACATTTGCTATAATATCTGTTCCATTTTTAATCACTGCCGCGGCTGTCTCATCACAGCTCGTCTCAATTCCGAATATAAATATATCTTTTTTCATTACAAATTCACCCACATTACTAAAGCATCCTCTAAATCATCGGTATAATACTGCTTCCGGATTCCACCCGGCTGCAACCCGAATTTTTCATAAAGCGAACGTGCCGGTGTATTGCTTACTCTCACTTCTAATGAAAGCATTTTACCTCCATGACGCCGTGCTTCATTGATCACAAAACCAAGCAATTTTTCACCGTAATGATTGCCCCGATATTCAGGCAAAATGGCGATATTCGTTACCTGTACTTGGTCATACACAATCCACATACCGCAGTAGCCAATCACTTTATCTTCTATTTCAGCTACATGGTAAAGAGCAAAATGATTTGAAGTAATTTCTTTTTCTAATGCCTCTTTTGACCATGGAACTGTAAAACTAGCCAATTCTATTTCATACACTGCAGAAACATCATCCAAGGTCATTTTCCGCACAAAAAGCTCACTCATCAGACTTCCCCTTCTTTTCATTCGCTTTAAGCCACTTCGCCTCTGCCTCAGCTAGCCGTGCATAGTTCGGCACAACTTGTGACGGGTCTTGCTCTATTCCTGATGCGAATGCAAGAAGAGCAGCAGGACGTGTATATGGAACCGATTTTCCTGCAAATGCGGCGGCACTGCCCATCAATTTAGCTATAATTGGCTCATGTATAATGCTTTCCTGTCCAACAAATAATACAGGCTCTCCAATTCTAAGAAGCTCTTGGCACCAGTCTGTAATAAGAACATTCTGATCTTCTTTTAGCGATTCCACTAAACCGTTCGATAATCGATACAGTCCTGTAAATACCTGTCCCCTGCGAGCATCAAATATAGGACAAACAAGGCCTTCAATTAATGGAGCGGATGCTGCAAGTGATGCAAGCCCCGATACAGCAGTTAGAGGAATATTTAACGTCCATGCCAATGTTTTCGCAATCGTGACACCGATTCGAACACCTGTATAAGAACCCGGTCCATTTGCTACTATAATTTTGTTCAAATCACCTGGCTTCATATCGACCTCACTCATAAGCGCTTCAATGGCCGGCATTACCCTAATTGAATGATTTTTTTTCACATTTGTTATCTGCTCCGCAAGTATAACATCACCATCGGACACACCGATCGACAATGTATATGTAGAAGTATCAATTGCCAGTATTTTCAAATTTCATCACCTTCTCACTTATTCGATCATAACGATCACCTTCTATAGTTAAAACTATTTCACGCTGACCATCAAGTCCCGTATGATAAATATTAATTTTTATATATTCATCTGGCAGTTGTCCTTCAATTAAATGTGCCCATTCCACGATTGAAATACCTTCCCCATAAAAATATTCGTCAAAACCAAGATCTTCTTCTGAGTCGGGGCCAAGTCGATACACATCCATATGATACAATGGATATTTCCCTTTATATTCTTTAATAATTGTAAATGTTGGACTGTTAACATTTTTCTTAACACCTAAAGCAACTGCAACTCCTTGAGTAAATGTTGTTTTCCCTGCACCTAAATCTCCTTCAAGCAAAACTACATCACCAGGTAATAGCAACGAAGCAATATGCGCCGCAAACATTTTCATTTCTTCTACATTATCAATGATAAATTTATAAGAAGATGTCATAAGTATTTACCTTCTTTCCTCGAAAAAAAACCTTAGGATTATATCTCCTAAGGTTTCCTATTCTTATTATATCGAATATACTTGATTAAAAAAAGAATTCTTCTTAATATAAAATGGCGGTCCGGACGGGACTCGAACCCGCGACCTCCTGCGTGACAGGCAGGCATTCTAACCAACTGAACTACCGGACCAATGATTGCGGGGGCAGGATTTGAACCTGCGACCTTCGGGTTATGAGCCCGACGAGCTACCGAGCTGCTCCACCCCGCGACGATAAAATAATTTTTATGAATTTCGCCAGGCGGCGTCCTGCTCTCACAGGGGGAAACCCCCAACTACCATCGGCGCTGAAGAGCTTAACTGCCGTGTTCGGGATGGGAACGGGTGTGACCTCTTCGCTAATGCCACCTGACTATGAAATTG
>NZ_JBVATB010000008.1:0-156443 GCF_057814295.1 Domibacillus sp. F004 | reverse complement strand
CCATATTCCGCTTTTTTAATCGTGATCGTGTCTTTGGAAATGGTCATGGACGCTTTTTTTAACGGGATACAATAATAGCGCTTTCTCCGCCATGGGTATTTTGCTTTTTTGTCCGTTTTCCGCAGCTTCCGGATCGTTTCACGATTCGCTGCGTATTTATCCGCAATCGCTTGAACGGTTTGAGAATGAAGATCGTATGTTTATTTTCGAATGGATTGAATCTCTGTTTTACTCAGCCACTTTTTACACGTGAAATAATAAGAAGTGGCTTCTCGAACGATGTCATTCCATACGGATGCGGCTTCCCGCTGCATCATCCTTAATTCGTCATATACGTTTTGATCATAAGGTATTCGAAAGGAATATTTGACAAACATATGGGTATCCTCCTTCCTCACTTAATACGTTCATCATAACGGAACATACGTTCCCTACACAAGGGATAATCGTCGAAAAAACAAAAAAACCGAACGATTAACGTGCCAAAAAACACACCTCGTTCGACCTCACCCTCATCCCATGTCTAAAGACGATGGGCTTCCCCGTTCGGAAAATCTGTAATAAATGATACAGGGGTGTAAACTTTCATAGCCTTTACCCTTAGACCTATCCTCACAGTGAAAAAGAAAAACGTTCCTTTTACTTGAAAATCAGAAAACTATATTTCTTAAAAAAGGGGCCTTCGGTGGAGAAAAACAGGGAAATCCTCCACAGACAAGATGCATTCTTACTCATTTTTAACGTATATAAAAACTACATAATGATTTACAATTTTTCCAGTCTATCTTTACTTTCCAATTGTTATTTCTTAATATATTGCCTTTATCATTATACATATTAATGAATAATGATTAACTGGAGGGAAGTACATTGGGCAAGTTTAACAAAAAAGTTGCAGGTATTACTTTAGCAGGAGCAGTCGCTATATCATCATTAGGGATTTCTGCAAATCAGGAAGACGTTCAAGCAAAAAATAAGAAAAAAGAACCAACAAATGTCATTATGATGGTGATGGATGGAACAAGTGCAGGTGCCACCACCCTTTCAAGATGGTATAAAGGTGAAAATCTGGCTATGGATGAAATGGTGGCTGGCGGCGTTAAAACGTATTCAGCAGAATCCGCCATTACCGACTCTGCACCTGCAGCAACTGCACTTGCAACAGGGAATAAATCAAACGATAAATTTGTTGGTGTTTTACCTGCTGTTGTCAATTCACCTGGCCTTGATCCAGTTAATCCTGAAGATGCGTATAAACCGGTGGCCAATGTATTAGAAGGTGCCAAACAAAAAGGAAAAGCGACAGGGATTATCTCTACATCTGAAATCCAGCATGCGACACCAGCCGGGTTTTCTGCTCACGTCACACATAGAAGCAATTACGGAGATATTGCGGAACAGCAAGTCTATCAAAATATTGACGTCGTATTAGGCGGAGGAAAAGAATCTCTTTCACCTGGGACAACGAAAAATGCGAGAAAAGATGGCGAAGACTTATTAAACGTATTAGAAAAGAAGAAATATGATATTGTGGAAGATCGCAGCGAGCTATTAGCCTCTAAATCAAATAAAATCTGGGGAAGCTTTGCCCCAAGTGCACTTGCTTATGATTTTGACCGTGAAACGATAAAGCCAACTGAACCGACGTTAGCTGAAATGACGGACAAAGCTATTAACACATTGAATAAAGACAAAGACGGGTTCTTTTTATTTGTTGAAGGAAGCAAGGTGGACTGGGCAGCACATGGAAACGATACAATTGGGATCATTAGTGATGTATTAGCTTTTGATGATGCTGTTAAGAAAGCTGTTGATTTCGCGAAAAAAGATGGAAATACGATGGTGATCGCTGTATCTGACCATGGGAACAGCGGAATCACAATGGGCAATGTAAACACGAGCTCGAACTATCCAGAAATTCCTGTTTCAACGTATATCGATCCTTTAAAGAAAGCCAAAATGACCGTTGAAGGTGCGGTAAGTCAACTAAAAGCAGATAAATCAAACTTAAAAGAAGTCGCAGCGCTTTATGGACTAGATGATTTGACGGCGGAAGAACTAGAGACATTAAACACGTCCAAAAACATAGGTTCAGACATGACAAAAATGCTTGCGAATCGTGCAAACATCGGCTTTACAACAGGCGGCCATACGGGTGAAGACGTATTCTTATATTCATACGGACCTTCAAGACCAACAGGACTCGTTGAGAATACGGATATTGCCAAAACAATGGCCAAGTTTATGGACTTTGATCTAAATCAATTAACGAAACAATTATATGCGAATGCGAAAGACGCCTTAGAGAAAAAAGGATTTACAACGCGTATTGACGTAACAGATCCGAATAACCCGGTATTTGTAGCTGAAAAAGGAAGCCAAAAAGTAGAGTTTCCAGCAAATAAAAACATCGTCATTCAAACAACAAAGAAATCAACCGAACAAAAAGAAGTGAATGGGATTACCGTTTACAACGGGACAGACTTCTACATTTCTGAAAGTGCATTAAAGCTAGTAAAATAAGCTCTCTCGTCTTCTTATACAGGAAAAGCCCGTAATTAGAAAAGAACCCTTGAATCTACAAGGGTTCTTTCTTTCTATCCATCTAGAATAAATGTTGAATTCTCGTTTACGGTCTAGCATTCATGGAATACTAAGCTGCGTACGCCCGTTAGAATTTAAAGAACATCCATCCAAATTTTAATCGCTGTACCTAAAATCAACAAGGCTAACACGACTTGCAGTATTTTCGTATTCACTTTTTGTCCAGCCTTTGCTCCTAGGGGAGAAGCCAGCAAACTGGCGACAATCATGATGGCTGCTGGACCATACAGAACCTGGTCAGTCGTGATTTTACCGATCGTGGCGCCGATCGAGGAAATAAAGGTAATCGCAAGGGAAGTCGCAATGGTCATTCTTGTTGGAATTTTTAAGACGACGAGCATAATAGGTACAAGGACAAAAGCTCCTGCTGCCCCAACGATTCCTGCTCCGATGCCAACGATGAAGGCTAATCCAGCCGCTAGCCATTTATTAAACGTAACCTGATCCAGTGGAATATCATCAAGTCCTTTTTTCGGGAAAAACATCAAAACAGCCGCAACGATGGCCAATATTCCATACACGAGATTGATGCCTCCTTCTGACATCATGCCAGAACGATAACCGCCGATGAAGCTTCCAATTAAAATACTTGCTCCCATATAGATAATCAAGGTCTTGTTTAAATAACCGCCTTTTCGGTACGCCCACACCCCTGCGATCGTGGCGAAAAAAACTTGGATAGCACTAATTCCGGATACCTCATGAGCACTGAACGCCGCCATTCCAAGTATCGGGGGAATATACAAAAGCATTGGATATTTAATGATGGAACCACCGATCCCGACCATCCCTGAAATAAAGGAACCGATAAAACCAATCAAGAAAATAGTGATAATAAACGTAAGATCCATCCGTTCCTCCTCCTTCAAAAAAGAGAAAGGGTATCGAACTGATACCCTTTTCCTGATCAGTCTTTAGCCATTTTATTTTGCTTCCATGCTTTTATCGAATGGCACAGCGGTTTGGTCCAATTTCCATTTCACGTTGTTTTTCTTCATCCGGCTCAACTTTCCCCATGTTCGTTTCACGGATCTCCTGATAAGCGTTTGGCTGTGGCGGCAGGTTGCCTGTTACGGCCTCTTTGAACGCCGCTTCATCTTGTATATTCAGGCCGTGATTTTTCTCAAACAATGTGCCTAATTTTTCCGATACACCGCCGTCCTCATTCAGCTCTTCCATGATCATAAAGTGAGCCGGCAAAACGATAAGATCATCTGATAATTCTTTGTAACGGGTGTAGAGTGTTTCTCTCAAATCTCCAACCCAGTCCTCTGCCAGTCCAGCTAAGTCAGGTCTTCCGATTGAATCAATAAAGAGAATATCACCTGATAGTAAATAGGAGTCATCTACAATAAAAGAAGTAGACCCTATCGTATGGCCTGGGGAATACAAGGGCTGAATCTTGATCGTCGTATTGCCAATCGTTACATCTTGGCCTTCTTCCAATGGCTGATAATCAAATGTGACTTCCCGTGCATCCTTTGGCGGGAGCCAATATGCAGCATTTGTGGCTTCCGCGATCTTTCTGCCGCCTGATATGTGATCCGCATGAAGGTGCGTATCAAATACATGAGTGATTTTAGCGTCCATTTTTTGAGCAAATTCAATATACACATCTGTCATACGCGTCGAATCAATTAAAGCCCCTTCCCCATTTGATACGATCATATAAGAAAGACAGCCTTTGCCAATCCGAACAAACTGGTACAGTTCTCCGCCGTTTTTTAATTCACCAATTTTAACGGGCTCTAAATGTTCACTCCAGGCTTTCATGCCTCCTTGAAGATACGATACGGTCCGGCCTGCTTCTGACAGCATCTCTGCCACCATGATAGAAGAACCTTCTTTGGCACATACAACCAGTACTTCTTTATCCGCAGGTAGTTGATCCAATATTTCTTCCACGCCATCCAGCAGATCAAAATAAGGGATATTTAAATATTGAATGTTCTCCCCTTCAATTTTCCAATCTTGAAAGGCCTCTTCATTGCGAACATCTAAGATAAAGAACGCCTCTTTATTGACGACCTTTTTGGCGACTTCTTTCGCTGTTAGTGAATGTACTGACATATTCAATTACCTCCCGGGGTATAATTTCATTTAAAATTTTTTCTATTTTTAAGCTTAAAATAGTAAACACCTTGTATGCATCAAGTAATCGAACGTTTGCATGTAATGCTTTTATACTCGTGTTCTTCTGCCTTCTTTTATTTATTCCGTTTTCCCTTTCCAGTCACGCATGCCCGGCACGACATTGACTAATTGTTTGAATCCTTGTTTTGCCATCATTTGCGCGGCTAATTCACTTCTTCTGCCCGAATGACAGACCACATAAATGAACTCCTCTTTATTTAATTCACCAGAACGCTGCTCCACTTCACCAAGTGGAATATGAATGGCTCCTGCAATATGGCTCTCTTCATATTCATCCCATTCACGAACATCCAAAATCGTTATTTTTTCATTGCTTTCTACTTTTTCTTTAAAGCTCTTTAATGATATTTCCGGAATAACAGTCTTTTCTAATGCTGTATTTCCGCCATCTTTACGTAAGAAGTGACGGAGAATACCCCCTTCTGTTTCCGTTCCTAAGTATTCATGACCTGTGCTTTTTGCCCATGCCTGCAAGTCTGCCGTTGAGCCCTTATCGGTTGCCTGGATTTCTAATACGTGGCCCGGCTCTAAATCCTTCATTGTTTTTTTCGTTTTGACAATTGGCATCGGACAAGCAAGTCCTTTTGTGTCTAATACATGATTTGGTTCAATCATTGTGTTTCCTCCTTCTCAAAAAACACCCCACAGGGTATTTAAAATAATAAAAAATTATTCAGTAGGACCTTCCCACTCATTCATACCGCCTGTCATATTAATAACTTTATACCCACGGCTTTCTAAAAATTTCGCTGCCATCGAACTTCTCCCGCCTGAGCGGCATACCATGATGTACTCTTTCGACTTATCCAGTTCATGCATATGAAACTCTACTAAGCCTAAAGGAATATTTACAGCCCCAGGAATCTTCCCCGTTGCTACTTCGTCCGTTTCACGAACATCAATAACGGAAAGATCTTTTCCCTGACGGATGAACGCTTCTAGCTCATTCGGGACTAATTGTTTCATTAAAAACCCTCCTTTTTTGATTATTACCAGGCATTCATAGCGCCTTTAATATTGGTGATGTGTTTAAATCCAAGCTTTTTTAATACTTCCCTTTATTTATTTACTTATTTATCGATGGTCATTAGATAAATAAATTGACATTTCCCTCTTCTGCGTCCGCTAAATAAGCGGCTACACCTGCATATTCAATTCCCTCCAGCAATTCTTCTTGCTGCAAACCAAGCAAATCCATCGTCATTGTGCAGGCAACTAACTTCACTTCCTGTTCCCCCGCCATCTCAATTAATTGAGGAAGCGTCATCGCATTGTGTTTTTTTATAACATGCTTGATCATTTTTGGTCCCATTCCAGCAAAGTTCATATTCGATAAGCCCATTTTGTCCGCACCACGCGGCATCATCTTCGCAAACATCTTTTCTAGAAATCCTTTTTTCAATGCCAATGGTTCATCTTTACGCAGCGCATTTAATCCCCAAAATGTGTGGAAGATAGTTACCTCATGATCATAAGCGGCTGCGCCGTTTGCGATGATATATGCCGCCATCGCTTTGTCATAATCCCCACTAAATAAAATAATCGTTGTTTTTTTCTTCTGCTCAGTCATAATGAAGCCTCCTCGTTTTCTTTTTACCCATACCAGCATGGGTATATAACTTGATTAAAAAAAATTAGCCTTTTTGAATGTAGAATGTGAATACTTCATCCTCTTCTTCGGAGTTTAGCATCATATGTCCCATTGATTTTACCCATGCGGTTAAATCACTTTTTGCACCTTTATCGGTTGTTTGAACTTCTAAAATTTGTCCCTCTTTCAGCTGGTTCATCGCTTTCTTCGTTTTCACGATGGGCATTGGACATGCAAGCCCTTTGGCATCTAGTACTCGATCTGCATTCATTTGTTTTTCCTCCCTTTCATCTTTATACCTATCTGGGTATACTAAAGGATTGAGATTCATTCGTCAACCTTTAGACTTTTTATTTTTATCTGCTTTTGACAAGCAAGTCTACAGCTTCTTTCACAAGATTATCTGTCTCTCTTCCTGCTTCAATATTCTCTCTAAGACACTTTTCCAGATTCATGCTGACAATGACCCCCATTGTCCGATCAATCGCACTCCGTGTAGCGGATAATTGAATCACAACATCACGGCAGTCCTTTTCTTCCTCAATCATTTTCAGTACTCCTCTGATTTGCCCTTCAATTCGTTTTAAACGGTTTTCAATTTTTTTATCGTACGTCATAACAAACGTCTCCTTTTTGTTTTGTAGTCGATTGACGATTTTGAAGTGAATAACTGGTTACTTCGAAGCCTTTCGCTTTTAGGTACCGCAAACCAAGGTTCAATTCAAGTTGGTCCGTAGCGATTACATGTGCTTGCTTGTATGAAATTTCCAGGTAATTTCGCTTTATATAAGTAAATGGAATGTTCAAATAAGCTGTGTGAGACCCTTTTTAAGATTCATGATAATCTCTACTATCCAACACCGTAAGGTCATCTTTCACACCGCTTTCTTCTATAGAATACACTTTAACAGGATAATAACGCCTATATGCAATGACTTCTGTAAGAAAGATTAAATCAACTCCTTTTAACATGAATGCTTTTATAAACCTATAATATACCCCATAAGGTATATTGTCAAATGTTTTATTCAGCTTCATTTTTCTTTTTTATCATTGATCAAAACATTAAGTGACAAGATAACTATAAGGGGAACTGTTACTCTGCTATTACAAGCAAGTACATATACATTAAAATAATATAAATATTAGAATCCATTTTATATAACGGCAAACTATAAAAACAGTTCTTTTCTAATAGGAGAAAATGGATTCCTTAACGCTGTTGTTTGCAATACCTAAAGCTCCAACTTGAATGAAAACAGCCCTTTATTCGTGTTTATAACCTATTATATCCAGCACCGTTCCAATACTTACTCAATCATCGCCAATGAAGGCTTTCTACATATGCCTCTGATAAATGGTTTATATCCTACAAATTTCCTTATTTATATTACAACTGAATACTTTGAAAATTATTGAAAACATACAATTTATTAATCTCCTCAAAACATTTGTAGACTAACATCGGAGTTGGTTAAAAAATGATATAAAGGGAGGAACAACGCATGAAGTCTAATTTCAAAAAGAAGTCTATTCCGCTCATTGCAACGACACTTTTAGCCACTACCGCACTGACTGCACAAACTGTTTACCAGAAAGACCAGAATCACACAGAAGCAAAGCAGCCTTCTAAAGAAGAATCAAAAAAGACTTCCGCAACATGGCTTGCAGGTGATCACCATATTCATAGTGAATGGAGTGTTGGCTGGGATAACACGACAAACCCGCCTACTGCCATTAAAGGCGGAGATGCCATTTATCCAACCGTTAAAAATGCGGAAAATGCGGAAAAGTACGGACTTGATTGGATGGTAACAACCGATCACGGTGGACCTAACCATTCAAAAGTGAACTTGGAGCAAGCTTATCCGGAGTTGTTAAAATCCCGTGAAGCTTATCCGGACCTTCTTCAATTTTATGGAATGGAGTTTGACACACCAGCTGCCGACCACAGTTCTTTAATCATACCTAAGAGTGATGATGAATCTGAAAAACTATATAACATTGAAAGCAAGTTTAACAAGCGTGAGCCTTATCCAAATGACGGAAGCCGGGATACTGAATCCAACATGATTGCGGCACTCAATTACATGAAAGATTTAGATGAAGCCCCCCTGCTGTTCGCGAACCATCCTTCACGTTCAGCAAGTGATGTAAGTAAATGGGGACAAGATACACCACAAGAATTTCGTAACTGGAATGATACAGCTCCTAATGTTTCCGTTGGTATGGAAGGAGCTCCTGGCCATCAGGCCGGCGCGATTAATCCGGATGGCTCCCTAGATCCAAAAGGTGCTCGCGGTTCATACGGTAATTCGCCTACGATGGGCGGCTTTGATCAAATGACTGCAAGAGTCGGTGGCCTTTGGGATTCCATGTTAGGGGAAGGAAGACATTGGTGGGTGACTTCTACCTCTGATTCCCATGTGAACTGGAGAGATGGAGGCAGCGACTTCTGGCCTGGTGAATACTCAAAAACTTACGTAAAAGCTGAGAAGAATTACAGTGATGTTATGGACGGACTTCGAAACGGAAACGTTTTTGTGGCAACCGGCGATCTCATCTCAGAACTAGACATTCAAGCACAAGCTGCTGGTAAGAAAGCGAAAGGGAATGGACATACAGCATCTATCGGAGAAACTCTTACATTAAAGAACAAAAATGCAAATGACGTCACTGTGACGATTCGTCTTCGTGACCCAAATGCTAAAAATGCGAATGGCGATAATCCAAATGTAAAGCGTGTAGATCTGATTGTAGGCGAAGTGACAGGCAAAGTGGAAGACCGCACAACGGATGTCAATCCCACAACAAAAGTGGTTAAACGCTTTGAAGCAAAAGATTGGAAGCAAGACGGAGAATATATCACAATGACCTATACGCTAAAAGACGTGGAGAAAGATATGTATTTCCGTGTTAGAGGAACGAGCACCGATCAATTAGAACCGCAGGCAGACCCGCGTGGTGAAAATCCATGGACGGATCTCTGGTTTTACTCTAATCCAACCTTCATTAAGTCTAAATAAGTAAAGTAATATTTTAGATGTATGCATGACGAGGAGGACTAGAGCTCCTCGTCTTTTCATTACTTTTAGTAAGGAGACAACAAACAATGGATCTGAATAAAATGATAAAGCAATTCTCGATTTTTTTTCTTTTATTTTTATGTAGTTTTGTCCTTTATTCTCCTGCACTTGCTCACACGAATAACAGTGAGGGTTATTCAAACATTGAAGTAAAAGAAGAGACACTTACATATGAGCTTAAGGTTGATCTTACCGAATTTGGACATGCAATGGATAAAGATATGAATCCATCACAAGCAATCGATACAACAGCTGTGCAGCAGTATGTTAACTCTCGCATAAAAATTTTCGCTGATAGTGTACAGATCGAGGGTCTTGTAAACAAAACAGATATAGCAACGATAAATGAACGGCCGTTTGCCGTTGTCGATTTAACATACGAATTAGATCAGAAACCGGAAAAGTTAGTGCTCGAATACAATATGTTTCTTGATGATTCTGATCCAAGCCACGCTAATTTTGCAACCATAAAAATGGACGGTGAACAACGAGAACAAGTACTCACTTTTGAGACAAGAGAACTGGAAATAGGAGAAGGGAACGTCCTTCAAACAAGTAAGCAGTTCTTATCACTTGGGCTCGAACATATTTTCACAGGCTATGACCATATTTTATTTGTGATTAGTCTGCTTATTGGGGCAAAAACAGTACGCCATATTTTTGCTTTAATTACAGCTTTCACAATCGCTCACAGTATCACACTTGCTCTTGCCACCTTGCAAATTGTACAGTTTCCGAGCAAGTGGGTCGAAATGGCGATTGCATTAAGTATCGTGTATGTAGCTCTCGTTAATATCTTTGATCGAGATTCCAAACAACAGCCCTGGATTGCTTTTGGGTTTGGATTGATACATGGTTTTGGCTTTGCAGGGATATTGTCTGAAATGCGGTTAGACGCAAATCACATGGCAACTACCCTTCTATCCTTCAACCTCGGTATAGAATTAGGACAGCTCTTAATCGTTTTAATGGTTTACCCGATTATTCTTTTTATTAAAAAGATACAAGCATTTAAATGGGTAATTCCTGGAACTTCAATGGGAATATTGGCTTTTGGGCTTTTATGGTTTTTTCAAAGAGCATTCTAATTCACTCTAAAACAGAATCCAAGTCTCCTTCTTTTCATTTAGCTATGTTAAACATATATTCGGCTCACTTTGTCCGAGAACGTGGTTTTGGACGCCTTTCATTTAAAGCGGCACTTTCCTTCGCATGTTTAAAGAAAAAAAGAATGGTTATAGTAGTTAAATAAACTTAAAAAGGAGAAATGATCATGAACCATAATTTCCATGATTGTATTCAAGCTTGTTTAGAGTGCTTAGAAGCATGTAACACCTGCTTCGATCAGTGTTTATCAGAAGATCATATGAAGATGATGGCTGATTGCATCCGATTGGACCGTGAATGTGCAGACATATGTGCACTGGCCGCACAGTCTATGCAGCGTAATAGCCCTTTTGCCAAACAAATTTGCCAACTGTGTGCAAACATCTGCGAAGCATGTGGAAATGAATGCAAGAAGCACGACCATGAGCATTGCCAAAAATGTGCCGAAGCCTGTTTTACTTGTGCCGAAGCATGCCGCAGAATGGCATCTTAAAATTCGATTAAAAATTAAGAAAAGTTTTTTTGAATGGATCTTTCAAACTCCCATTTCACTATTTTAAATCGGTCAAAAAAAGTTTCAATTTGTGTGTATAAATTTCGTCTAGTTGATTAAACTAATAATATGCAACACCTTCCCCGTGTATATATACTTTGTAATTCTTACAGCCGAGGTTCACTCGGCTTTTTTTGCTTAAATTTCCCTTTCTTCTCAGGTTATCTCCCCTAAAATTCTGGCTAAAAATTGATCTTCTTGTTAAAAATACAAAAGGCATCATTTTTGGGTAAAGGAATACTATCGTTTAATCCAATTGGCATAAAGTGAAGGAAATCTCTAATGATTTTATATAAACTGGCTTTCTACATAAACAGAAAAGGTGGTTTCTAAATATGAGGCACTTTGCAGATGAAACGTTGTTTGTTTACAATATGAAAAACGAATTAAAGCGAATTGTTGCTGATAAACAAGAAATGGTCTTCGTTTGCATTGGTTCAGATCGCTCTTCAGGTGACAGCTACGGCCCATTTGTCGGATCAAAACTAAAAGAGAATTCTTTCATTAGAAAATATACTCATGTCTCGGTGTACGGTTGTTTGGATCACCCTGTTCACGCTAAAAACTTAGCAGAGACCGTTCACCAAATTCAGCAAAATCATAGAGATACAATCGTTATCGCCATTGATGCTTGTCTGGGCTCGTCCGATTATATCGGAGCCATTCAACTTAAAAAAGGACCAATGAAACCAGGATTAGGGGTGCATAAAGACCTTCCGCCTATCGGGGATTACAGCATTTCAGGGATCGTCAATGCGGGAGGATTTCTCCCTTTACAAGTCCTTCAATGCACACGCCTTTCACTCGTTTACAAAATGGCCAACAAAACCGCTGATTTTATCGTAAGGGCTCTTTTTGAATTGGAATACGAAAAAAAGAAAATACAAGCCGTATAACCGCTTCTTCGCTGAATTGATTAGTCTTGCCTATTCATCTTCACCATGCTGCCCCGCCAAATAGAGAAGGGCAGCATTTCTTTTCAAGCAGTTAGCTTTATAATGAGCTGTATCATAAAAGAATCTCTCATCGTTAAAATGACTCCATAAATCCTTTCACCTTCCCAAATGTTGTATAAAAATTGTTTCTTTACATAGTATCTGGGTAACATAATATGATGTAGGAAAGTATTAAAGCCTTTGCCCGGAATCATGAGATAATAATGAAGTTAACTATTTAATAATGAGGGAGGAAAAATGATGGGAACAACTTCGAACAAACGCATTCAATTACACGATTTTAACAACCTAACTAAAACGCTTAGTTTTAATATGTATGATGTATGCTGGACCAAGTCAAAAGAAGAACGAAAAGCTTATATCGAGTATATAGATGAACAGTACAATGCGGACAGATTAACGGATATTTTAAAAGATGTAACGGATATTATTGGCGCACACGTACTGAATATCGCCAAGCAAGATTATATACCTCAAGGAGCTAGTGTAACCGTGTTGATTTCAGAAGGACCTATTGCAGAAGCGCCAACAGAAGCATTCGAGGAGTCACCCGGTCCTCTTCCTGAATCTGTTGTATTGGCATTAGATAAAAGTCATATTACTGTTCACACGTATCCGGAATACCACCCAAGTGAAGGCATTAGTACGTTTAGAGCGGATATTGATGTATCTACTTGTGGAGAAATTTCACCGCTTAAAGCATTAAATTATCTGATTCATTCACTTGATACGGATATTATGACGATGGATTATCGCGTTCGTGGCTTTACAAGGGATATTAATGGAAAGAAATTATTTATTGACCACGATATTAGTTCTATCCAAAACTACATACCGGAAGAGATAAAACATCTGTATGACATGATTGATGTAAATATTTATCAAGAAAATATTTTCCACACCAAATGTAAATTGCGAAAATTCGACTTAGACAATTACTTATTCGGGCATACAAAAAAGGATTTAAATGATAATGAAATAAAAGACATCACAAAAAAACTTCATCATGAAATGGATGAAATATTTTACGGAAAAAATATAACGCCCGGCTCAGGAAGAGACTATTAATAGCCTTTTCTATATCAAAATAAGCACACATAAGAGTGTGCTTATTTTGATTCGCTTCCTTTATTAAAGTGCTTGCCCATTATGAACGTGTTCGTTGGTGCCATTGACTTGAAACCGGTTTAGCTGGCTTCTTGAGTATCAATACGCTTTTCACTCATAAGATTACTGACTGTTCCTATCCGGTACCCTTTTGCTTGAATCTCCGTTATCATGGACTCTAGCCCTTCTGCAACAGGTTTTGTCGGATGCATTAAGACCATTGAACCGTTCTCCACTTTTGATACAACTCGACTTACCATTTCCCCAGTCGACGGTTTTTTCCAATCAACCGTATCGACCGTCCACAGAATCGTTTTCATGCCGAGTTGGTCTGCGACATTCACTGTTACTTGATTAAAACTTCCGCTTGGCGGAGCAAACCATTTCGGTTGTATATTAAGGGTTCCTTTTATCACATCATTCGTCTTTTGCAATTCATCCATTGTTTCTTCCTGAGAGCGCTTGTTGAGATCGGGATGACTATACGCATGGTTGCCAATTTCATGACCCTCCTCATGAATCATCTTAGCTAAATCCGGGTTCTTTTTCACCCAGCTGCCATCAAAGAAAAAAGTGGCCTTCGTTTGATGATCATTTAATGTTTTAAGAATTTTGGGAATGTACTCATTGCCCCAGGCGACGTTAATTAACAGAGCCACCATCGGTTTTTGCGGATTGCCTCTATAGATCGGTTCGGGTCCTAGGTCTCCTAAATGGACATTCGGCGAAACTTCCTTATAAACAATTTTGTTTACGTCAAAATCACCGCTTGCCTTCATTTTTTTATAACTCGCTTTCCGATTTACTTCCAATCCATTGTACCCGGGTATCGCCTTCCATACACTATCGACTTTTGCATCAATCGGCTCCATTTTATATTTCTCGCTGTACGCTTGAATTTTTTTATAAAGATCATCTTTATAAATCTCTGCGGACGTGGTAATGACGTTTTCAACATCAGACTTTACATACATGTCCCGGGCATTATCGGGAAGTAAAGCACCTACTGACAATAATAACGCACCTGCAAAGAATATAAGGGGCGTACTATATTTTCTCTTCATCCTCTTTCCCTCCACACTATATTTTCATCTTTGCATGTTGACGATTGTAGGTTTCCCATTCTCTGAAGGACTATGCTGTGCCCGATTCTTTTTATTAAATGGTTTAGAATACTATCACCATCGCGGCATAACCATACGGATAAGAGGCTTTGTCCGAAATCCACTTATTTTTAATCTTTCACTTTAATAATATGTAAAAATCTGAGGAGGTCTTTATGCAAAAACATGAAAAGCCAATAGATTTACAACGCGGTCTAGAACAAAGACATATTACTTTAATGTCTTTAGGAGCTGCCATTGGAGTTGGTTTATTTCTAGGTTCCGCTACGGCGATCCAGTTAGCAGGACCATCCATTTTACTTTCCTACGCAATCGGTGGGATCGCGATCTTTTTTATTATGCGTGCACTCGGAGAGATGGCAATCCAAAATCCGGTAGCAGGATCTTTTAGCCAATATGCACACGATTATTTAGGGCCTCTTGCCGGGTATATAACGGGATGGAATTACTGGTTTATGTGGATCATTACCTGTATAGCCGAAATTACAGCAGTCGGAATCTATATGGAATACTGGTTTCCTGATAGTGCGCGCTGGATATGGGCGCTTGCTGCATTGGTTATTGTAACAGCTGTAAATTTTATGGCAGTAAAAATGTATGGCGAGTTTGAGTTTTGGTTTACGCTTGTTAAAGTCGTCACGATTTTATTTATGATTACGATTGGACTTGGCATAATTATATTTGGCATTGGAAATGGGGGCATCGCTACCGGCATTCATCATTTATGGATTCATGGCGGTTTTTTTGCAAACGGATACTTAGGTGTTTTCATGTCCTTGTCAATGGTCATGTTTGCTTATGCAGGTGTAGAAATGATTGGAATTACAGCAGGAGAAGCCAAAAATCCTACAAAATCATTATCCAAAGCGATTGACACTGTTTTTTGGCGTATTCTCATTTTCTATATCGGCTCATTATTTGTCATCATGTCGATTTATCCTTGGACCGAACTTGGCACAGGAAGCCCTTTTGTCATGACATTCAACAAGGTTGGTATCCCCGGTGCTGCCGGAATCGTCAATTTTGTTGTGCTGACTGCCGCTCTCTCTTCTTGTAATAGCGGTATTTTTAGTACAGGCCGTATGCTTTTTAATTTAGCCCAACAAGGTGAAGCACCCGTTAAATATAAAAAGTTATCAAAAAGAGGGATACCGAGTGCTGCTGTACTTGCTTCTTCAGGAGCTTTATTAGTCGGAGTGGCTTTGAACTATTTAGTACCGGGGAAAGTCTTTATATGGATGACCAGTATCGCTACATTTGGAGCTGTTTGGACATGGTCTATTATTTTAATAACCCAAATTCGTTATCGTAAAAGTTTACCGTTGGAAAATCAAAAACAGCTCTATTATAAAATGCCTTTCTTCCCTTATAGTTCTTATTTGACCCTCGCTTTTTTAGGTTTTGTTGTTGTGATGATGGGCTTTTTCCCCGATACACGTATCGCGCTTATATTTGGTCCTTTATGGTATGGCAATTTAATGGCCTTTTATTATTGGAAAAAAGCCTCATCCTAGCAAAACGGGTAAAGACAGATCTTAATAATAACCAAAAGGTTGATTCACTCTATATTAAGAATAATTTGTTTGTAATTTTTATACACTTCATCCTGGTGATCTTCTTGTATAATATGCTAGAAGCTTGGAGAAGATAGAAATGGCAGAAAGCCAACTTTCTTTCTCCACTTTTTTTTATATAAAAATCTTTTGATTTTTCGTTACATAATGTATTATTATGATAAATCACCCATAAAGGAGCGTTTTTCTTGAACGACTTGGCTATTATTATTTCTTATGAACTAGGTCGATTGTTGGACGATTATTATAAATGTAATGATTTGATAATTAAAAAGCAAATTCAAGGCGATATCCAGCTTTTAAGTGAGGCAATGGTTATTTGTGATCAATCATCCTAACACCATGCTTGCCCCACCCCTCTCTTCCAACGTTGTTCTTTGTATGGATCTTCACATCATTCTATGGTTTCTTTTTTAAAAAGAATAAACGACAATTCTGCTATCATCGTTAAATTTATAAGGGGGATTTGATCATGCAACTTAAAAATAATTTGGATGAATTAATTTTGCGGATTAATGATCTTCGGAAGCTAATGATTTCTTCTGGTATAACCAATGGTCTTAATAGTAGTGAAACCCTAAAATATAGCGAGGAATTGGACAAGTTAATTATTCAAGTCCAATTGCAAAATTAATTTTAAACTTTTTTATATTTCCTCTTCACTGGGTATACTGTTATTGTTCGACGATTACCCTCCACAGCCCAAGTTCCAATAGTCATTTTCAATTCGTATAGCCAGGAAAATCCTTGGCTATTTTTTTACAGTATCATTGTCAATGACTGCCTCTTTAATCGCAGATTTACTTTGGATATTTGCGGATTTTTTTCATTCAGCCACTTCAATTTTCTTCCTTAGTATACATTCTTATTTTATGAATATAATTTTACGCAGACGATTTATCTCCTTTCTCCTATATTTTGATAGCTTATTTAAGTTTGTTTATGTATGCTTAAAGATAGATTAAAGGAGAAATTCCATATTCTACAGGTTGTATGGCATATATTATTTTGTAATAATTACAATACAATTTTCTTGTTTAAAGGAGGGATCTAGATGGATTCAATTTCAAATATCAATATAGGCGGACTTAAATTCGAGTGGGAACTGGAAAAAGGAAGATTCCTATTTGAAAAGGAAGATGCTGTTCTTTTTTGGATTTCATCTGCCATGAAAACATTTTTCGATACGATTGAGGAAGTTTCAGGAGAAGAATCGTCCAGTTTGGTTTTTGAGACGACAGGGTTTCGGCAAGGATTAGTAGTAGGGGAATACTTTAATATTAAGAAAGATGTCAGTCTCCCGGAAGCTTCACAATTGATCACGGATACATATGCTTCAGCTGGCTGGGGACGGACCACTATTTACGATTTAAATATCGAAACAAACACGCTGACTGCTTATATTAAGGATAGCTGGGAACATAAAATTAACCTGGCACAAGGAAAAACAAAGACAGGCAACTATCTTCCAGCGCACTATGCAGGCATATTTTCAGGACTGTTTGGCACAAATATTTGGTACGAAGTAGTCCAATCTCAACTAGAGGGATATGAGTATACTGTCGTTAAGTATTTCCCATCAGACGTTACGATTTCAAATAATATTCATCAGCTAGCGAGAAAAAAGGAGACCGAACAAATTTTGCATTTAGAAGCTCTAGTGGAAGATAAAACAAAAGACCTGAAGGAGCTCATTAAAAAACTTTCCTCCCCTATCATCCCCGTTCTTGACGGCATCGTTGTAGTTCCTTTACTTGGAAATTACGATGAAGACCGGTCAGAAGAACTTCTTGTCAAAACGTTAAATAACCTTCCTGCATATAAAGCGAACTACCTGGTTCTAGACTTAACTGGATTGGATAAAGATATAAGTGAGTACACCGCAAGTCTTATTGAGAAGATAGGTTCTGCAGCCTCTCTTATTGGAACGGAAACCATCCTTGTTGGAATTTCTTCCAAACTAGGCGTTATCATTGCCCAATCACATATAGATTTTTCTAAATTTGATTGTTTTCAAACTTTGCAACATGGAATTTATTTTGCTTTAGGACAACTTGGACGAAAGATCATTTAAAAGTCAGTATAACGCCAGACGACACTTTACTAGAGAAAGTATCGTCTTTTTTGGATCCTTATTAAGCGGCTAAAAACGTTCGAATCGTATGGAAATCTGACTGAATGCCCTCTTTATTCCGAATAACATCTTCATACCATTGCTCAATTTGTACTGCTTCTTCTGTTAGTATAGGTTCGTTATTTAGCGTTTTATGCACAACCTGATTGACTAACGCTACTCTGTTCCGATGATAAGGAATTTGTTGCATATAGCGATCTTGAATCTCTGGATTAAATAACTCCCCCATTTTGATCACCCCGTTATTAATATGTTCTTCTGCGTAGATGGTCGATCCTGCAATAGCCAGCTTTTCCTCGAAGTTTGCAAAAGTGGCCGCAGACGATAAGTAATCGCCCATCATCTGTTGGACTTCATTTAATATAGACAATCCATCATTAATCTGTGGTTCTGTTAAATGCTTCGTTTGTTCAAATTGCTGCAACATGCCGCCTAAAGAATCCAGTAAAGATAGCAGTTTTGTCAATTTATTCTCCTTTTGTTCATTCACGGTTACCTGCGCATGGATCTTTTCAAAAACAAATAAGCGCTGCAGATAGCCATGTAAAAGGATCATTCCATTGAACTGGTGACTAGGATTAATCTCTTTTACGCCTTTTTCATCTTTTTTCCCAGCCTTAAAAAGATTTTTAATCTTCATCATTAATCTTTCAAACATCAGGTTCGCTCCCTCTTTTTTAAGTTAATCGTATCTATTCCTATTTCCTTTCAAACTCTTCAAGAAATGCTGCAATTTACTGGAAAAGGCAAGGAAATATCTAGTACGAAAATGTATGTTAGCTAACTGCTCTTTACTTAAAAGGAAAGCATTCTTTACATATTTTTCTCCTCGCGAAAGGAATAAAAGATATGTCCACGCATCTATAAGTCTTTCTTTAACTATGGATTACTCCCTATCAACCTATACCCTCCTAAGGGTTTTCACTCTATCGTTTATCTCCACAGTAAATCTCCAAGTAAGATTTCTATTGTTACTTTCCTGTTATACATTATGATAATAAACCATTATTAGCCAGTGTCTCACAAGGGGATGCAGTTCAACCAGTGGATCTTACATGGAGAATTCATCAGAACCCGCCGCGATTATGCATGCATATTATGTAATAAGACAGGGGGAATTATGATGGCACATGTAGGATCCAAAGGATGGTACGTAAAAAAACTAAAAGAAGAGTTTAACGTCTCAAGAATTGAAGGAAATAAATTAGAAACCTATAAATCACATGTTTTGCATAACCATTACTACCGCTTAGTGGAGGATGCAAAGGATACAAAATGATTGATTTTTCTTTTTTATATGCAAGAACCCCATTTAAAAATGGGGTCCGGCTGTCGATATAGTCGACAGTCTTTTTCATTTCAAACATTCTTCATCTTCAGGGGCAGCATACTCTTCTCATCATCCCCTGGCAACCCGATTTTGGCTGGCCTCTATCCTGCTATCCTCTATTTTCGCTGAAATAAGCCCAAGCACAACACCTAGCAACGCACCAGCCCCTACTTCTACTGGCTGATGACCAAGAAGTTCTTTTAGCTTCTTCCCACGCTCTACATACTCAAAGCTTGGAAATTCCCCAGAAAACTTCGCCATATTATCTTCCAGATCGTTCACAAGCTTTGCAATTTCACCTGTGTGCCGTCGAATGCCCTGCGCATCATACATCACAATAACGCCAAACACGGTCGCAAGCGATGTTTCTGTATGCCGCCATCCTTTATTCGCTGCCACATAAGAAGCTAATGCCGCTACACCTGCTGAGTGTGAACTCGGCATGCCACCCGTTGTAAAAGCCTGCTTTAAATCCCACTCCCCTGCTAGCTTTTTATGCGTCAAAATTTTCATTCCTTGCGCAATACTAATCGCCGACAGAGCCGTCCAGATTCCCCTGTTCATCTTTTCCATAAGCAACTCCTCCACTCCACGGACCAGTCCAATCCAATCCGGGACATCTATCTTCTTTCTTTTGATACCCCAAATTTCATTTTTGTATGCAAAAATCTCCCATGATGCCCCTTTTTTTATTTATCATTCTATGATCTATTCTAATCCTCATCTTCCTCTTTCTCTTCATCCTGATTATCATTGTCTATCTCATCATCGGTGTCATCGGTATTATCATCAGTTACTTGTTCATCTGTATCATTACTTTCTTGGACCGTTTTTTTTATTTTAGAAAACCAGGAAGTGGAAGTAACTTTCCCCGTGCTTTCTTGCACATAAATATGTGCACCCTCTATTTCGTTTTCCACTGTCACTTTATATAAAAATCCATTCTTTGAATCCATTTTAACTATATTCGAAACTTTGCCGTTTAATTGGCTTAAAGCAATTTCTTTCAAGCGCTGCTCCGACATTACACTTTTTTGTGGATTGTCCTTTTTTTCAGGGGAAATAGGCTGTGAAGCTGTTTCTTTCTTTTTCAATTCAACGGCAGAAATGATCTTTTGTTTTTCTAAATCATATACAACCTGAAATTCTTTTTGATCTTTTTCCACCAATGCTTTTGCGAATAAAGGTTGTTGTTCACCGGATGTTTTGATCGTTGTCACAGTTCCACTAAATTCATTACTGATTTTTTCTTTTGCTTCTCCCTCTGTTAACAGCGTATTCTTTTTTTCGATCAGCTTAACATTACTGATTTTTTCCGTCTGACCGTCTACCGATAAACGATAAATTCCTTTATCGTTTTCAACCGTGATGATGTACTGATTCTTTTTCTTATTCATTTTATTTTCTAAAATTTCGCCATCATATAATTTAGAGGCCACCAATGCTGCTTCCTGTGGAGAAACAATGACCGATGCCTCTTTTATTAAAACTTGATACAGCATAAAGAACAAGCCGAAAAATATGACAGCTAATAAGCCCAACTTTACTTTCAACAGGTTACACCTCCAACGGCAGGCAGCATGACTGAAAATTTAGATCCAATTCCTTCAACACTCTCAATCGTTATAAAACCGCCGTGTTGTTCACTAATCCTTTTCGCAATAGACAAACCAAGTCCTGTTCCACCCGTTTTTCGACTTCTCGTCTTATCCACCCTGTATAATCGATCAAAAATATACGGTTGCGCCTCCAATGGTATGCCTGTTCCCTTATCTTCAACGCTTATTTTTATATAGTCTTTTTCTTCGATCAGTTCCACTTTAATGAGATCATTGCTGTATTTATTCGCATTGTCTAATAAGATAATAAGCAGCTGAATAAAACTCTGTTCGTGAACATTCACGTACATGACGGGTGAACCCGTTACCAATTGAACATCATTTTTATACATGGGCTGCATCCGCTGAATCGTTTTATCGACAACCGGTACGATATTCGTACGTTCCTTTTCATATTCAACCAGTTGTTCAGCTGCCGCTAATTGCAGCAGCTGTTCCGTCAAATACTTCATTCGGGCAGATTCAGATTCAATTGAATCCATCGCTTCCGCCATTACTTCAGGGCGTGTCACACCCCATCTTTTTAATAATTTCACATAACTCGATATGACCGTTAACGGCGTCTTTAGTTCATGGGATGCATCCGCTACAAATTGTTCTTGCTTTAAATAACTTTCTTCTAATTTCGCGATCATCCGATTAAAGGTCATAGCAAGTTCGTTTAATTCATCTTTCTTGCTTTCATTGACGGTAATTTGTTCATAGGTTTCTTTTTCTTCGATGATATTCATTGTATGAATAAATCGCTGAATAGGCCGTGAAATCACGCCGCCTAGTATCCAACTCGCTATAAAAAGTACGGCAATCACAATGGCTGAAATGAAAAGCAGTACTCCTTTCAAATCATTAATATTTGAATACAGCCCATCTATGTTTTCAATAATTTGCAAACTAATGATAACGCCGTTTTCATCCATGATAGGAATCGAAACAATCACAAATCTGGAATCCATAAATGTCAAAACATCTTCATACTGATCATCACGATATACACTTTCAATATCTCGAAAAGCGTTGTCAGTTGTTACTTGATACAGAGGTTTATTTTTTGGATCGATGATTCTAATCATACCGTCGCTAATTAAGTAAGCATGAAGAACCTGTTCGATCGTGCTTTGCTTATTTGTATGGAGCTCTTCAATAATGTTGACAGAAGTGTTCACTAATCGGTTTTGTTCCGATTCAATGCTCGTGCGCTCAAAAACTAAATAAATCGATACATTTGCAACAAGCAGCATGACCATTAACAAAACAGTTGTCGACAGCTGGATACGCGTTCTTAAATTCATGTTTTTCAATCAATCCTTTATCATGTAACCGATGCCCCGCACTGTGTGAATGAACGGCTGATCATTTAAATCCTGCAATTTTTTTCTTAAATAGCGTATGTATACATCCACAACATTTGTATCTCCATAGTAATCGTAGCCCCATACTTGATTTAAAATTTGCCCCCGGTCCAGCGCCCTGTTTTTATTTTCCACCATATAGATTAATAGATCATATTCGCGAGGCGTCAGCTCCACAAGAACGTCACCCGCGTATACTTCTCTTGCTCCTATATGTACAGCAATTGACTGAATGAATAAAACATCGGCTGGCGGCTGAGCCGGCGGTTTTGGATGAAAACGCAAGTGTGTGCGGATTCTGGCAAGAAGCTCTTCAATTTCAAAAGGCTTTGTCATATAGTCATTTGCCCCTAAATCCAGCCCATTTACTTTATCATAAACAGAATTTCTGGCCGTCAGCATAATCACAATAACTTCCTCGTTTACGGAACGGATCCGTCTTAACACTTCCATCCCGTTTAACTCCGGAATCATCACATCCAAAATGACTAAATTTGCCTTTTCTTTTTCCAAAACTGCCAGTCCCTCCCGGCCGCTATGCGCAATGCTTGTTGTAAATCCTTCGTATTCAAGTTCGAGCTGAATTACACGTGCTATGCTTTCATCATCTTCAATAATCAATATATGATTATCCATCTTTCCACCTCAATTTATCGCAGATTAACGGGCAGTAAGTCCCCCCTTCAAGACTTAAAAGAATCGAAAAAGGATAAAAACTGTCCGTAAAGGCCCGATTGGTTCAGGCTAGGCTAAGCCTGGTCACTCAGGTATTGCCGCAGGATGCGGTGCTCTTTACCTGAGTTCCTCATTAATCAGTGGGGATGATGGAGCCCCCACTAATGGAAGTTTCACTTTATATGGATAATCCTGTCCATTTCCAATAAGTAAAATAAAACAGGAGTATAACCAAAATATAAAGCGGCATGAGAACAATACTGATTTTAAGTAAATGCCGGGCATCATATGTGATTTCACCTTCTTCATAATAAAGAAGCAGCGCTTTTGAACTAACAGGGAATGTCACACAATAATTCATGCCTATTAAACTTAAAAAGACTACAGCATCTAGTTCTGCGCCTATCGTCTGTCCAAATAATAACAAACTTGGTATGAAAACGATAGCACGTGTTGTATGTGATGTAATATATAAATGGCTTGTAACCGTCACAAGTAAAATTAACAGCACAATAAACCATTCTGAAACGCCTGTAAATAAATGCAGAACACCGACCATTTCTTTTTCAACCCAACCGACAACGCCTGAATCTACCAACACTTTTCCGAGAGCTGTAGCTGCAGCAACAAAGAGTAGTAAGTTCCAAGATATTGCTTTTATTCCCTGCTTCCAGCTGATCACCCCATAACGAGGCATCATAAATAAAAGAGAACCGATAATGGTCACAAACGCAATCTCATATCCGTGGATATGTTCCGTCACCCATCCAATAATTAAAACAACAAGCAGCACCACCGTCTTTTTTTCTTTTAAGGACATAGGCCGTTTTTGGGGGACAGCTTCTTCATTTATAGAGGTAAACTGTTTGTCCGTTTCAGTACTCTTTGGCCATAACAGCAGCTTAATCACATACATCGTCAACAGGGTCATCGTCATCGTAAAAGGAACTCCCCATATAAGCCACTGAATAAATGAGATGGATTGAGCAGCCGTCGCTTCTAAAAGACCAACTCCGATTAAATGAGAACCCGCCCCAATCAAAGTAGCTGAAGTACTTATTAAAATAATAACGGGGGCTAATACAGCCAGTATTTCTCTTTCCCTATCCGAAAAATAGACACCTAACTGCTTGATGATCGGCATAGATAAGGCTGCTCTTCCTGAAGTAGACGGAATAAAAAAAGCAGATAGACTTAAAGCGTATGTAAAAGCTTTAATAACAAAATGCTTATCTTTAGCCCGATTCACCATAGCGTGGCTAAACCGCTCAGCGAGCCCCGATTGTTTAATCGCTTCTCCAATCACAAAAGAACCGAGCATCAGCCATACGACTTCCTCACCGAATGAATGGTATAGCAATTCCGGCTCTCCAGCCTTCATGAACACAATAAACACAATGAGCGAAACAGCTACAAATCCAGCGGGAATTTTCGTGGTGATCCAAAGCGTCATGGCTGAAAGAAAAGCAAAAAGAGAGACTTTTGCGGAATAATTCAGATTATCCATCATGACAATAAAGAGAGAGAAAAGAACATGAATAGCTGAAATAGCCAGCGTTTTCGTAGAAAATCCATTGATCAGACCCGCCACTTTACTCTCTTTTCTTTCATATCTGACCAATCTCTTTGCCATAGGATCCTATCCTTTCACCAGATATCTTTTGATCGGCCATTTTCAAGCCAATACTGATTTGACGCAAAATACCTTCCACGCTTTCTTCAATCCATTGGGGTGCTTTGAACATTGCTTTTTCTAAAGTGACAGGTTTTTGGATAATACTTACATAAGCGTCGATTCCCGCATCATAATTAAGTTCTGCACCACGTCCAATTGTTCCCGTTATGGCGATGACCGGAATACTATATTTTTTGGCGATTCTTGCGACTTCACACGGAATTTTCCCGTCTGGGGTCTGAAAGTCTAGACTGCCTTCCGCCGTGATGACAAGGTCAGCCGCAGCTATTTTTTCTTCAATTTGAATAAACTTCATAATTAAATCAAAACGCGGATGCAGCTTAGCGCCCGTAAATGCCAGCAACCCGGCTCCCAGCCCTCCTGACGCTCCGCTTCCTGGAGACTGACGGACATCTAGCGCCATAGACCTTTCAATCAGTCCGGCATAGTGTTCCAGCGCCATTGAAAGCATCTCAACTTGCTCAGGAGAAGCACCTTTTTGCGGGCCAAACACTCGTGCCACTCCCCGCTCTCCGCACAATACATTGTTCCAATTGCAGGCAACATCAATTGAAATATCAGCCAGTCTTTTATCTAAAGAGGAGAGGTCGATCGTTGCTGCTTTTAATAAGTCCTCTCCACATCTTACTTTAATGCCCTGCTGCTTATCATTCAGAAAACGAATGCCAAGCGCCTCCGCCATACCTGCACCGCCATCGGATGTACCGGAATCTCCACAGCCAATAATTATTTTATCCACGCCGATGTTTAAAGCATCACGAATCAATTCTCCCACACCGTACGTTGTCGTTTTCAATGGATTTCTTTGATCACGCGGCACTAGCTTTAACCCGGCTACAGCAGCCATTTCAATAACAGCCGTCCGCGTATGTCCTTCTACAAAAATACCATAATAGCTCTTGATTCTTTCACCTATAGGACCGGTAACTTCTTTGTAAATTAGTTCACCTTTCTTTATCTTAACGATCGCTTTTGCAAAACCTTCTCCTCCATCAATCATTGGAATCATTTCTGTTTTAATGAACGGATCAAATAGTTTCGCACCTGCTCCCATTGCGCAAGCTACCTCTTCCGCATCCAGACATTCTTTAAAACCTGATGGTATCATAACAACCTTCATTTCTATTTCCTCCTCGTAACGTGTTGTTACATAAGAAGATACCTTTGAAAGACTAACGTTTAATGAGCATCACATTAAAATTTGATGAGTAAATGAAAAAAACTTCTCAGAAATAGACCATTTTTCTCTCCACTATATTCTTAAAAAACGGCAAAAAAAAAGAATCAGAGTTATTCAGCTCTGGTTTCTTTTTTAAAATGAATTGTTTGCGCTTTCAAAAATGGTTAAAAAAGGGTCTTTCTTTTCCTCATCGTCCCCTGCATTACGGAGTCTTTTAATCATTATTGGTCCCTAGAATTGCTGCTTTACACTTTTACCTTTTCTATTTCATAAAACCGTATAAAAAAGGTTGTGCCCTGCTCATTTGTTTTTAAGTCGATGACAGCATTATGCCGTTCAGCAATACTGTAACAGATCGCTAATCCAAGTCCCGTCCCCGTTTCTTTTGTTGTAAAAAAAGGGGTTCCAATGGTTTCGAGAAATTCTGGTTTTATTCCACACCCCTGATCTTGTATTTCTAAAACAACAGTTTCATTTTCCTTATATGTTTTTACAATGAGCTGTCCCCCTTCAGTCATTGCCTCTAAACCGTTTAAAGATAAATTTAAGATCAATTGACTGATTTCTTTTTCATCTATAAACGCTTTAGGGCATTCATCTAATTGAAGCGAGATCGACTTGTTTGATAACAAAGCCTCCGCCTGTATTAATGGATAAAGCCCTTCAATAATAGGGTTAAGGTGTTGAAGTGTTTTATAACTTACTTTATTTTTAGCTAAATTAAGGAACTCCGTAATGATCGAATTGGCTCTATTCAATTCTCCTAACATTAAATCAACGTACTCGATATTGAAAGGTTCAGGATCACTTTTCGACAATTGCAAAAAGCCTTTAACGGTCGTCATCGGATTTCTAATTTCATGAGCGATGCCTGCAGCCATTTCTCCAATTAAATTTAAACGATCTAAGCGAGCCATCTCACTCTCCAGCCGGGCATTTTCGGTGACATCAGTAATGACACTCAAGACACAGCTTTCTCCTTGTATGTCAAAAATCTCAGTCGATAACAACCCTTCATGAACATCTCCGGATTTGGTTTGATATTGTATTTTTGCATTTCGAATACGCTCTGTTATTTCCAAATGATTACTCTCGTTTTTGACTTGATTTGAATTCCCCTTAATATGTAAGAATGTTGTTTTTTGATTCACAACCTCTTCATAGCGATAGCCGGTATAGTTCAACCAACTTTGATTCACATTTATATATCTTCCATCTGTTAATGATCGGATCTCGATTAAACAAGGGCTGGATTCAAAAATTTTATAAAAATGCTCCTTTGATAATCGAAGATCCTCTTCTACTTTTTTTCGCTCATCAATTTCTTTTCGAAGTTTTTCATTAGCTAACGAAAGTTTCTGCGTTCTTTCTTCTACTAATTTTTCCAGTAGGCTATATTGTTCTTTCTTCTCCTTCTCCATGTTTTTTCGAATCGTAATATCACGAATTGAACACACATAGATGTACTCGTCCTCTATGATTGCTTCGCCAATTTGAATATCCGCGGGGAACAACTCTCCATTTTTATATTTGGCAATCGCTTCAAAGAGTTGTCCGGTACTTTCTCTTATAGAATCTATTTGCAATGGAGTAGATTCAGCATTATTGTACTTCACTTCAGGAAGAAGACTCTCAATATGCTTCCCTAACACTTCCTCAATTGAATAGCCAAACATATCTTTGACGGCTGGATTGACGGTTAACACATAGCCCTGGTCATCGAACGTAATAATAGTATCCAGTAGGGTTTCACCAATAACTCTTGCCAGCGCCTCATTTTTTCGCAAATCAAACGTAGTGCTTTCTAGTTTTTTATTTACTTCCTTTAGTTCAGATTGACGCTGCAACTCACTTTGCCGCTTTATTTTTTCATGGTTTTGATAAATTTTGACAAACTCTTGAACTTTCAATTTTAACGTTTCAGGATGAAATGGTTTAAATATATAGTCCACTGCACCGAGACTATACCCTTGTAAAACATGTTCTGTTGTTTGATTAATCGCTGTGATAAAAATGATCGAGATATATTTCGATTTTTCCCTAGCCTTAATGAGCTTTGCTGTCTCAAATCCATTTAATCCGGGCATTTGCACGTCTAATAAAATAACAGCAAAGTCTTGTTTAAGGACACATTTCAATGCCTCCTCACCGGAATTTGCACTTACTAAGTTATAATCCGGAGAATTGAGTACGGCTTCCAACGCCAACAAATTTCCTGGATGATCATCAACCATCAAAATATTAATCTTTGGATCTTTTTCTATATAATCTTTCTCGTCAATAGCAGCTGTCCTGAGTGGACTTGATAACATATTATTTGATCTTTCTGTATAGTTTTTCAAACGTATCAACTTCCTCATAAGAATTTGCAATGCTTGTAAATTTAATCCCTTCTTTACTACCTAGACCTAGAAATCCAGATACGCTTAGACTTTCATGAAGTAGTTTGTATACATGGTTTTGGAGTTCTTTATTAAAATAGATCATTACATTTCTACAGATGATCACATGAAATTCATTAAATGAACGGTCTGTCGTCAAATTATGTTGTGCATAGACTACATTTTTTGTTAAAAACGAATGGAATGTAGCATTGTCATGTTTCACTGTGTAATACTCCGAGAAAGCCCTCGTTCCCCCTGCTGCAAGATAATTTTTAGTATATATTTGCATTCGATTAATAGGAAACTCCCCATCTTTTGCAATCTGTAATACATTTTCATTCATATCTGTTGCATAAATTCTCGTTTTTTCATATAATCCTTCTTCGTGTAAAAGGATGGCCATGGAATAGACCTCTTCGCCAGTAGAACAACCGACATGCCAAATACGAATGTAAGGATAGTCCCTCAAAAGAGGAACTATTTTCGTTCGGAATGATAAAAAAAAGCTTGGATCCCGAAACATTTCTGTTACATTAATAGAAAAATCATTAAACAATTTTTTCATCACAAAGGGATCATGAAGTATCTTCTCCTGTAGAGCTGATACGCTGGAAATTTTCTCTGCGCGAATTCGATTCCAAATTCTACGATTTAAAAAGGGCCTCGCATAGTTTCTAAAATCAAATCCGTAGTACCGGTAAATGCTTTCGAGTAATAAATCAATCTCAATTTCTTCTAACTTATTTTGAATCTGATCCCCAATATTATTCAATTTGCATCATCACCCCATACCCCTATACTCAATGTCTCTATCTATCTGTATAACCATACCCGTATAATTGAAAATAGCTGATCCAAATTTACCGGTTTACTAATGTAATCGGATGCTCCTGCGTCAATACATTCCTTTCGATCATTTTTCATCGCCTTGGCCGTAAGGGCAATGATTGGAAGGCTTTGGAATTCAATTAATTGACGAATCCGGCGAATTGCCTCAAATCCATCCATTTCAGGCATCATAATATCCATAATAACGAGATCGACGTCTGGATTTCCTTGCAAAACAGCAATTCCATCCTTTCCATTTTCCGCAAACAACACTTCAACTTGATAACTTTCAAGCGCTGTTGTTAAAGCAAATACGTTACGCATATCGTCATCCACCACAAGTATCTTCTTACCTTCTAACAACGCTTTCCTTCCATTTATCTGTTTCCAAGAATCTTCCGCTTGAAATGGATACTCTGCCGAAGCAATAGGTGTAGTACTTGAAGTTTCGAGAAGCGCTGTGGCTGCCTCTGCTTCAGAATGGGCTATTTCTTTCCTTGCAATGGTTTGATCTTCTTCCTTTACAATGTGTTGATAATGAGGCAAATATAACGTAAAGGTGCTTCCATAGCCTTCTATGCTTTCAACCTCAATGAAACCGCCTAATAGATGAGCGAGTTCTCGGCTAATGGATAGCCCTAATCCTGTTCCACCATATTTTCGGCTAATGGTTCCATCTGCTTGTTTAAATGCGTCGAAAATAATGTCCTGATTTTCTGCGGCAATCCCAATTCCTGTATCTTTAACAGAAAAGACAAATTCTATATTTGACTGAGTGAAAGCATCTTCTTTCTCTTTTGCAAACATTCCTTTTTCCGCTTTTTCCATTGTTAATGTGACAGCACCATGTTCGGTAAACTTAAAAGCATTAGATAATAAATTTTTTAATATTTGCTGCAGCCGCTGTTTATCCGTGTGAATAGTCTCTGGTAAATCAGAAGCAATCTGAACATGCAATTGAATATTTTTCTTGCGGGCGACAGGAGTAAATTGCGCCTCAACAAATTCTTTCACGTTATTCAGTTCCACATCTTTAGATATCACTTCTGTTTTTCCTGCCTCGATTTTCACTATATCTAAAATGTCATTGATTAAATGCAATAAATCATTTCCTGATGAGTAGATGGTTTTCGCATAATTCACCTGTTTATTAGTAAGATTTCCATCGATATTATCCGTGAGCATTTGAGCGAGTATTAACAAGCTGTTAAGAGGCGTTCGCAGTTCGTGAGACATGTTGGCCAAGAATTCCGATTTGTATTGCGAACTGAGTGTTAACTGCTGCGCCTTTTCTTCAAGTGCATTTTTTACTTTTTCTACTTCTTTTGTCTTCTGTTCAGATTGTTCATATTGCTCTTCCAGTTGTTCATTAACCGTTCTCAGCTCCTCTTGCTGAGATTGAAGTTCTTCCGATTGGCTCTGCAATTCTTCCGTTAAAGCTTGTGATTCTTGCAGCAGCTTTTCTACTTGCATATGTCTTAATATACTTTTTATGTTCGTACCAAGATTGCTCATGATCTCTTGCAGCAGCATTTCCTCTAATTCATTAAACGGTTCAAATGAAGCTAATTCAACAACAGCCAATACCTCTCCTTGAAATTCTGCCGGAAGAACGAGTATATGGGACGGCTGGGCTGAACCTAAGCCAGAAGTAATTTTGATATAATCTTCTGGCACTTGCTGAAGGGAAATAATACGATTTTCCAGCGCACACTGCCCCACAATTCCTTCCCCTAATTGAAAGCTTCCGTAACCAACCTCTTGTGGATTATTATAATTATCAGCATAAGCAGCAAGCTTCTGAAAGCTTCCTTTGTATCTATTTTGTTCCTTTATATAGATGACGCCATACGCCGCACCTACCATAGGAGTGACTTTTGTGATGAAGATGTGGGCTAATGTTTCTAAATTATCGATTCCAGGATACATGGTCGCAATTTCAGCAATTTTTGTTTTTAACCAGCTTTGTTTCTCGGCCGCATTTTTTAATTCTTTCTCCTGCCTTGTGTGCGTTTCAAGAGCTTCCGCCATTTCATTGAATGAATTGGCGATTTTTCCGATCTCATCTTTTGTTTTAAGATGTATACGAGGTAATTTATCCATTTTACTAAAATTAACTTCTGACATGACGGAACTGACCTTATTCAATCTGCCCGTCACATTCCACATAATAAAAAGCAACATTGATAATCCAAGCAAATAAGATACAGAGACATATGCTTTTGTTATGTCCTTAACTTGATCATACGTTTCGTTAAATTGGTTCAAATTCCTATTCGCTATCGTATTCTGCAGGTTTCTTAGTTCATAGGAAGCTGCATTGATATTCCCCATACTTTCTCGACCCTTATACCAGTACAGTTGGGCTGCTTCCTCATTCTTCCCTTCTTTTATGAGTGCAGTCATTTCTTGATCTATTTCAGCGTACGTTCTAATTGTTGCCTTTAAGTTCTCTACCAATTTTTGTGATTCTTTGTTTTTCTCCAACTTTTCGAGGTTACTGATCGCTATATTCACATCTTGAAGATCTTGATTCCTATCTACCTCAATTTTACCTTGAAGTTCTTCAGGTGGATTGGCGATAAGATCTCTTGATTCTTTGCTGTATTCATTCAATCCATCTTGAATGATGTTCGCATACATAAGGACCTCATCACTTTTAACAAGAGTTTCCGTATCTTGATTAAAGATAGTCATCTTTGACCCGATATAGACATGAAGAAGAGCATCAATCCCATAAATAATGCCAAAAGCGATAAATAGTTTCTTTTTAAATGTCATATCAATTCCCTTTTCCCATCTATTATTTTTTATTTCTAAACTTTCCCCAAGATTAAGAATATTCTTTCTTTACTATAAATGGATTGTACCATCTTTACATCAAATTGTATCGAACAAATATTCTGAATTTAAAAAAAAAGACTTCTCCCATAAAAACTTTTCTTCTTCCCGCCACACATCATCATGACGTTCCTATTCCACTTCATTATATCCAGTTTTAAGGTTGTTTCTCTACAGTTAATTTCCATACCTGTTATTACCCACCAATTTATAAATCTGTTAAACTAGAGTTATGGACATTCTTTTTATAAATAATGGTGTAACATTTCTAGATCTTTTGTCGAACCTATTTTCATTAAGGAAAAGATATTTTATGCTTAACTGTGTCGTATACAAAGAATACATAAAAAATACATAGGGGAGATTTCATTTTGAGTAATCATGAGTACTTGGATAAATTGAACTTTCAAATTAATGAGCTGCGTAATTTATTGATTTCTACTGGTACGTCCCACGGTCTCGGATGTAGTGAAACGCTTAAATATAGCGAAGAGTTAGACAAACTCATTATTCAAGTACAACTGCATAACAGATGTTAAGTAGCTCCATTTAAGATAAAACTCTGTATCTAAACGCCTCATTATTTATTTATGCTTCTTTGAATTAGTTAAACCTTGCAGTCAAATTTTTTTTCATTTCTTTTGTATAAACTTCCTTTGATTGGTAATAATGTTAATGTACGAAGTGTTTTGCTATGTTATTTCCATGTTTTGAAGCCGAGGCCTTCTCGGCTTTTTCAGCTTTAATTGACCCCCTTGAATAAATCCTCCATTCAGCTGTTTGCCAAAAGACATATCATCTTCTCTTTCCAAGATTCCTCTTCTAACATTTCCTTTCAACAATGTAATTTTTCTATATTATTAACAATAATTTTGAAAATTATCTAGATGTTTCAATGCTAAATGCTTTATTATAAAAAAGACTAGGCAAATTCAATTAAAAGCCATAATCTCTACATTTTCTATATATAAAGGAGAATAACCGATGCTTTTTCACAAGAATGGCATAAAGATCGCTATGTGTATGGCTATTATTTACTTATTAACATACTATGCATGGCTTCTTTATTTTTCGGATAATAAAGAACTAAAATATTTCGGAGGTGGCATCTTTTCGTTAATTGCTCCTTTAATGTCTGCTCTTTTTATCTATATAAACAGTCATAGATTCAGAAGAGAGAAAAAGAAGTATTGGCTTATCTTAATGGCGGGCTGTTTGAGTACTCTTATCGCACAATTATTCTGGAGATATGATCTTTACTCAGGATCATCTACCTACACCTTTCCTGGCTGGGCAGATTTATTTTGGATTATAAATATGATAATATATTTATCCTCTTTGCTTTATAAAGTATACACAGACCAAGAAAAATATCGCATTTGGCAATTAGGATTTGAAGCATGTATCGTGGTTACTGTTTCATTCACGATCAGCTGGGTGTACTTATTTAAACCAATTTTGCTTGAAACACCTTTATCTCTTCTTCATATGATTGTTTCTTTCAGTTACTCCATTAGTTATTTATGCTTCTTAATGGGAATTATTTTTGTTTATTTATCCTATCAGAAATTTTTTCCTCTTAATGTATTCACCCTACATTTAAGCGGCATGGTGCTATATGTTATTGCGGACTCTATTTGGCTCTATCAATCTACATTTCATAAACTAGAACCGTTTACTTTACTAGAACCGTTATGGAGTATCGCTGTATTAATCATAGGATTATCTAGTTTTTTTGAAAAAGAAACAGAGAAAAAGAGCGAAGAAGAGAGTGTTAAAAAACAGCACGTTTTCAACGTAAGCCGACTTATTGTCCCTTATACAAGTGTTATTCTCTTGATTGTCGTCGCTTTCTTTCAAAAAAGTGAATTAATGACTATATTTATTGGTGTCATCGTTGTATTGGCCTTTATCATGATCAGGCATGTACTTATTCTTTATGAAAATGAGACCATTTTGCGTAATATTAAACATTTAAATGAGACATTGGAATACAAAGTGAAGGAAAGAACGGCTCAATTATCTATAAAAAATGAAGAACTGTCTTATGTAAACGCTCATTTGGAAGAAATCGTAGGAAATCGAACACATCAGTTAGAAAAAACAAAAAAGATGCTCGCAGAAAGTGAACAACGGTATCGTTCTCTCTTTGAAAACCATCCACATACGATTATTTTGTTTAATACAGATGGAGATTGTTTACATATAAACCACGCCCTCAAAAACGGAAAAATTGAACAGAATGATCAGCTGATCTCTAAGTTTAAAAAAATGTATTCAACACACTATTTTGAAAAAGCACTTCAAGGGGAACCTCAAAGTTTTGAAACGAAGATTGAGATGGAGGAAAACTCCTTTATTGACTATACGATCACCTTTGTTCCGGTTTTAGTGGACGAAAAAATGATTGGTGTTTTTGGCGTTTATGAGGATATCACCGAAAGAAAAAGAACAGAAGAGTTCGTACGAAAATCCGAGAAACTAGAGATTGTCAGCCATCTCGCAGCCAGCATGTCTCACGAGGTGAGGAATCCATTAACGACAGCGAGGGGATTTATGCAGCTGTTATCTGAAGATGCATCGATGCAAAATGGAAAACAATACTTGACGCTCGCCATACAAGAGATCGATCGGGCGATAGAAGTTATCAATCATTACTTAACGTTTGCTAAACCGGCACCTGTTACGGTAGAGAAAGTAGACGTCCTGGAGGAAGTCCAGTCTACGATCCAAATCATCACCCCTTTGTCCAATATGAATGCTGTTCAAATTAACTTCACCTTTAACAAACAGGAAGATTATTTTATTCTAGGTGAAAGAAGTAAATTACAACAAGGTTTAATTAACATACTAAAAAATGGAATAGAGGCCATGCCGAATGGCGGGATATTAAATTTGAACCTGCTCTCAAATGGTTCCAATGTCCAAATTGACATACAGGATACAGGTATGGGCATGACACCACAGCAGTTAAATCGCCTTGGCGAGCCTTATTTTTCAACAAAGGCAAATGAAAAAGGAACCGGTCTTGGGATGATGGTCGCCTTTAGCACTGTAAAAGGCATGAACGGGGAGATAAAAGTGACAAGTGAAGTAGGAAAAGGAACATGCTTCTCCATCCAGTTCCCTATCTATCAGCAACCGCTAAGCCATACAGAAATAACGGCTATCTCCCCTTCTTAATATCTTTGCCGCCTAGCTTAATAGGTATGTTTTATTTATTAGAATTAGTTTGGTGTCAGGATCGGTAAATTGCGGACACTGGTGAAGAAAATAAAACAACCTCATGCGCTCGCAATGGATTTATGGACAATAGGAAATACAGACGCGATGCTGTTAGCCCTGAATGGATTGCTGCAGGTTTGAAACGAATGAAAAAATAAAAGGTGTACAAAAACGGGCTGCCCCAGTCACCATGGGCAGCCCGTTTTTGCCTGATTGATTATTTTTCCTTTTCCTCTATTGGTTAAAAGTCGAAAGGGGTTCGGGTTGTGTTCACCGAATCCACTGCAAGGAATATCCCGTTTTTGCCGGTGAAGTCAACGGCCAATGTTAACGTGCGGCGATCAGGTGAATATTGATAGTAGTCAATAGCAAGCGGATCGGCCGTTGCTTCTCCCTCAAATTGAACACGTAAGTCAAGATGTTCACCGACGATGTATTTCGGCGGCAGCTGTACAGGTACCGGTTCTTTAAAGCTAATCTGGACGGCTGTGGCAGAATCAATTGTGACGAATTCAACAACAGGCGTATACATATTCTTCATATAATATTCGATGGATTTATACAGCAAAATGGCAAAGTCACCGCGCTTCATGTTATTATTCGTACCAAAATGCGCAGCCGACACACCATTTGTCATACCAGCTTTGTAAATAGCATCAATATATGGTTTGAACGTACCTTCCGTATCGGTAAATGGAGCCACTTCATCGGTCATCGGAATGTTAAATGCACGGACAAGAAGGCTAGCGGCGGCACCACGTGTAAGTGAAACTGTCGGGCGGAATGAACCATCGCCATAGCCTGACACGTATCCTTCCTGGGCAAGTGCATTGACGGAGCCTTTTATCCGTGCATTTACGTCGGTGAAACCGTAATCCGGGGCATGGGCAGTATCCAATAAAAGCGATTTGGCGATCATGACCGCTGCATTTCCACGCGTCATAGGAGTATATAAATCAAATGTTGTGGGGGTTTTGCCGCTGACGATGCCGTTTTCATACAAATACGTAAGTGGCTCGACATATCGTTCGTCTGGTGTATAAATATCGGTAAACGGCTGCACGACGGCACTAGTGGACGAATTAAATACGCCAAAGAATAACCCAGCAGCGGCTAAAACAGCAAAACACTTCCCCCTGTTCATGTTTACGGACCTCCTCTTTATTCATTCTCCTACCTATATGCAAAAGCTCTATCCTTTTTTCCATTTTTCTAACAGCGGTCCACCTTCACCAAAAACCGGATCAGTCTGAGGAACGCCGATCCGATTAATTTCATCCAGTAACGATGCTTTTTTGCCCGAACTCCTTTTTTTCAAATTCGGACTCTTACCTTCCGGATAAGCACCGACCACGGAAAAATCAGCACTGCTTTTCAATCGTTTATGACCCGTTCCTGCCGGCAGCACGATGACATCCCCAGTATGCAATTCGAGCTGCTCACCTTTTTCTCCACCGATCAGCACAGTCGCCTGCCCCGCTTTTACACCGAGCACCTCATGCGTGTTCGTATGATAATGATGGTAGTCAAATACCCCATTCACCCAGCTATTTGTCCACTGATGACGGTTGAACGTCAACTCGATGTTGTCTGGATTCTCTTGAAAAATGCCTTCATACACAATAACCGGCAGTTCCGGATTATTTGGAATCTCCCCGTCGTCTTTACACATAAATAATTTCATATTGATTTTCATTCAGTCCGCCCCTTTTAAAACGAGTTTGTTTCTTTATACCCTTGAGCAGAATCGTTACACTATTTTTTATTTATGTATTTTGAACAAATTCCAGAAAAGGTAAAATAAACGATAAGACTTTATTCCTTCAAACCAATTGTGCTTTTGCAAATAGTAAAGCCCCCACTTCTCCTTCTTAGAAGTGGGGGCTACTGCCTGTTTCAGCGGGATAAAACGATTGCTTAAAAGGTTGCCAGGTTATCCAAGTTATTTTCACGAATGCCATCCGGTTCACTTCGAATGATTTCTCGTCCATACCGCTCGAACACATCCACATGGGCAAGCTTTCCTTCTTTTGCTTCGCTTAGCGCTTCAAGATAATCGAGTTCTCTCCCGCTCTCTGTTTTAAAAGCAATAATGTCTCCATCCCCATTTTTGCGAACAGCTACGATCTGTTCCTGATTATCCATTTGTTGATTATAACTTTCCTTGCGAGCATTATTGGCCTGGCTTTGTTGTTTATACTGCTCAAAGACTTGTTCAAATCGATCTTGTGTCATGAGATGATCCCCCTTTTCTCCTGTAGTATGCGCATTGAAAACGTAAACAATCCCTCTCTCTTCGACGCTCAAAAGTGTAAAGGGGACGTAGGACTAAAATCCAAATGCGGAAAAGTAAAACACGTAAATACCGACCCATATTGCCAGCCAAATAATTATTTTTACTTTTAACGGTAATTTTTTAAATAGGAATTGAGATAAAAACGACGTAATCAATGAAACGAGCACAAAACGAATCAGCCGTGCTGGAACACTGATCACTAAAAAGAGAAATAAAGGGATTCCGACCTGATGAGATTGACTAGCAAATAGTTTGTATGGAATCCCTTCGGTGGGGCCTAAGATGATGGACGGTAGACCCTTTTCTTGTCAATCTATTTTCACGTTTTCTATCATCTGTTCCTTAATGGCGGGTATATGAACAAGCGTCTGTCTCTTAAAGCTCTCTACAATAAAGAAAATCCGAAGAAAGTTGAAATTTCTCTCCGGATTTTCTCATTCTTATTCTTTTATTCCAATTACACGAATCCTCTTGTAGTCGGCTATCCAATTACCCTCTCTATATAGAATTTCTTTTAAACCATTTTCCACTTTTTTTATGATATCGTCTTTTCTATCTTCAGCAACGCTTTCAAGCATATGATTGCCGAACATTTCAATCCAGTTTCTTAATCCATTCTCTCCGCGTAAAGGTGTCGGTCGATCATAGTGCTCTGCGAAGGCCACTCTAAGTCCTACTTCTTCCATTAAAGAGGAATACTCGCCAATGCTAGGATAATACCAAGGGAACTGTTCTCTTTTATAATCACTTCCTTCTTTTTTAACTTGATAAATGATTTCATCCGTTATGGTTTGAACATTTCCATTACCACCAAACTCCGCTACAAATCTTCCACCTTGTTTTAAGCTCTTATAGATGCAATGGAGTGCTTGTTTTGGCGGTTTTATCCAATGAAGAACAGCATTAGAAAATACAGCATCAAATTCATTCGTATATTCCAAAGCTCTTGCATCTTGTACGATAAAGCGAATAGCAGGGTACTTATTTCTTGCTTGCATAACCATATTTTCAGATGTATCTACACCTGTAACATCCACTCCATAATCATACAATATTTTTGCCAAATCTCCTGTTCCACAACCAAGATCAAGAATTTTTTCACCTTGTTTCGGTACTAATAATTCAACTAGATTGTCTCCATACTTCGAAACAAATGAATGGTTTGCATCATATAAATTAGCATTCCAATGGTCCTTCGTATGTTGGATTTTCCCCATTTTTAATCGCTCTCCTAATTCGTTATTTGCAAACCTAAAATAATCTGTATATCCCTGTTAATTAGATTATAATGAAAAGAATATAGAATAAACAGTAACAAAAATAGCGAAAATTAATAACAAACCGTTATTAATAAGGAGGTTGATTTACCTGGATATTAAATGGATTAAAACATTTATTGTTGCAGCTAAGTATGAAAATTTTCGTAAAACCTCAGAAGAACTTTTTCTCACTCAGCCGGCAATAACAAAACATATTAGACGGCTTGAAGAAAGCCTTAATATTCGATTATTTGAAAGAAGTGGAAAAAAGATTGTCCTTACATCGGCAGGTCACCATTTTCTTTCATATGCACGAGAAATCATCAAGTCTTATGATCAAGGATTAGACGAATTTGAATTATGGAAACAAGGTTATAATCGCAGGTTGGTGATTGCAGCAGCCCCACAAATTGCATCCTCTATCCTGCCTTCACTCTTACGGAGCTTTATAGATAACAATCCCGATATAGAAGTTTTAGTAAATGTACTTAAATCTTATGAAATAGGGGAAGAGATTAGTGCAGGAAGAGCAGATCTTGGGTTAACGAGAATAAAACCCATACAAACAAATATAAATTCCTGTATTGTACACGAAGAGCCTGTTATTTTAGTCAGACCCACTCTTGATAAAAAGGAGAATGTGTTTGAGGAAAAGCAGATATTACAAAAATACAGGTTAATCACTTATAACCATCCTGATTATTGGGATCACCTTTTAAACGACATTAAGAGATACTACCCGGCTGTTCGAACAATGAAAGTGAACCAAATTGAAATCACAAAGCGATTCATAGAACATGGGCTCGGTGTTTCGTATTTACCCTTTACAATGGTAAGTGATGAAATAAGAATGAAAAAGTTAGCAGAAGTAAAATCAGATAAAATCAGTTTGCCCACATCTTTAACTTATGTATTAACAAAAGTGGAAACAAACGAAGTACATACATTTATTAGGTTTTTAAAAGAGGAGATTGTAAAACTTCAGACCATCTTTACCTCTCCATGAGTCCGCAACAGATGTATTTCTTTCTGAACAGACAAAACAAGCGCCATTCTTGATCCACAAGAATGGCGCTTGTTTTGTCTGTAAGTATTCGATTTTGATCGATTAAACGGTTGAACTTAATGGGTATGCTGCTTCCACATCAGCAGTTTCTATTTTTTCAAAAAACGCATGTGGCTTCTTTGCTCCGCGTTTGTCTAATTCACAAAAAAGTTTTTTATATTCCACAATCGATATTTCCCCGTGAATATAGCTTCTTTGAATATAATCCAGTAATTCATTGGCATGTAATGGGTTACGCTTTTTCACTTGTTCAAAACGGTTTATTAAGTCTTCCAATAACATAGTTATCCACTCATTTCATCTGGATTTTTTAAAGATTGTATACGCTTTCAAGAAGTATAACATGTAAAGGGTTTAGAATTTATTTTTTAGAAAATTCAAACTAACGACATTTTTCTACAGCAATTTCAATTATAGATAAAAAGGATATTCATTTTCCCGTTCTTTCAAATTAAACACGTTTTCCCCCTTAAATTATTTATTCAATCTTGTTTTATATTGTCGAAACTTTTTTTATGTAACAATCATTTATTCACATAAAAATCCTTTTAAGGAGAATAACAATGAAACACTACATCAAATTTCACAGAGGAATACCTTTTTTTATTTCACAATAGGAATAATTCGGATTATTTTTCGATTAAGTTTGAGGACAATGGCTGTGGAATTGAAAAAAATCATTTGAAACATGTTGTAGAACCTTTTTATAGCGGAAAAGAAAAAGGGATTGGATTAAGCATGACAGTAAGCTTTCGCATTATAGAAAGCCACAAAGGTTCAATCCACATTACCAGCCAAGTTAATTTAGGAACTAGTGTTGAAATAGTGTTGTCAAAATTCAAAGCCGTCTAAAATGAATGACAGATATTGACCTTGTCCTTTTGATTAATCATCAAAAACACAAAAAGACCATTTCTTCACGATGGTCTTTTTCTTTTGTACTAAATAGTAAAATAATAAAAAACAAAAATTAATAAAAGCAAACCGATTATAAACGAAAATAAATATTGAAAAAAAACAATAATAAGAGTATTATAATGAAAATAGTTAATAATGAATCAATTTGTTGGATTACTCAACTCGATAGTATGTTTAGTAATAAACCTTCTGTAGATAATGGGTTAATTGATATTTCCACGGAGCAGAATGGTATTTTTAGGAAATGTGTTTCTCGATACAATGAAAGCGCGAACAAATGGACAAGTAGAAAGGATGACGATTGATGAGTTTTCAAGGATTCGATAAGAACTTCAATATTACGGACAAAGTAGCGATTGTAACAGGCGGAGCAAGCGGAATTGGTAAAGCGGTATCCGAATTGTACATAGAAAAAGGGGCAAAAGTGGCTATTTTTGACTTAAAAGATGATGTAGTAGATGTAGCGAAGGAATTGAGTGCAGAACATGCCATCGGCGTACAATGTGATGTTACGAACAATGATAGCATGGACACTGCCATCCAGAAAGTGAGAGAACAATTCGGCAAGATTGATATTTTAGTCAACTGTGCTGGTCTTGCATTACTCGATGATGCAGAAAATATTTCTGATGCTTACTGGCAAAAAACGATTGATCTTAACTTAACGGGATCCTTTAAAATGTGCCAAAAAGTCGGTACTGTAATGATTGAGCAAGGAAATGGCGGAAACATTATCAATTTAGCTTCTCAGGCGGCACTTATTGCATTAGACAATCACGTAGCTTATGCGGCAAGTAAAGCAGGGATTCTTGGAATGACGAAAGTGCTTGCTTATGAATGGGCTCAATTTGACATTAAAGTCAACGCAATCTCCCCTACTGTCATTTTAACTGAATTAGGCAAAAAGGCTTGGGCTGGAGAAAAAGGAGAAAAAGCGAAAAAAGAAATTCCGCTTGGACGCTTTGGCTATCCGGAAGAAGTTGCAGCTGTTGCTTTATTTTTAGCCTGCGATGCAACAAACTTAATGACAGGTGAAAATATCGTACTTGATGGCGGTAATACAATTAAATAAGAAGGAATAGAATCCATCCTGCAGGTACAGCATTTATGGCTGTACCCCTTTTTTTAAGTTATCTTTTTTAATCATAAACACTTCCTCTCTCTATTTCTCCTGCAAGTTGAACCATAATGCTTTTTTTATTTGCTTAAATTGTATTTCTTTCAAATATTAAGGGTAATACTTTTCGTTTCAGAACCTGAACCTTCTATGTCGGTGACCGCTTTGCTTTTTTCAACATCACTTTATTTTCATCACCTGCTGCGGCCGTCTTGGACAAAAAAAGAAGGCGGACTAAATTTAGTCCCCCTGATGCTGCTTCATTTGAATCAAATAACCTCTATTTTATCAATTTGGAAACGGTCATTCTCATTGGATCTCATGGTCACTTTATAGTTAGTATTCGCATGTGTAAAAGTGAAGTATTCATCATCGTAACCTTCCACATTTTCCATAGGAATCCCATTTGTTATAAGTGTGTAAACCCCGTGTTCAGTCGTGTTAAATTCAAGGCCTTTAGAGTCGTTTAAAGCAGATAAGATGCTTTCCATTTGCTGCTTCTCATTATTCTTATCTTCTGTACTAGACATTGTATGTCCTCCTACTATTTTTAAAACCCATTATACCAGTAGGTTCCATCTTTTGATACATATAAAAACAATGTTTTTTAATT
Organism: Domibacillus sp. F004; assembly: GCF_057814295.1. Lineage (NCBI taxonomy): Bacteria > Bacillati > Bacillota > Bacilli > Caryophanales > Bacillaceae > Domibacillus > Domibacillus sp. F004. The sequence continues at coordinate 114,057 of NZ_JBVATB010000008.1, read as the reverse complement.
AACCAACTTGTGAACATAACCCCTTCCCACCGCTTCTGTATCAGGTACCGCAAAAAGTTTGGTAAGGACGATTTGATGGCGCAGACGGTGTAGAATAATCCTCCTGCTCAGGAGAGTGTGCGTAAGGGCTTGAAAGAACATTAAGAAGCCGCTTCATCACACTGTAGTCTCCTTGTTTCACTGCCGCTTCTAAGGCGGCTTCTACTCTGTGGTTCCGAGGGATTAGCGCTGGATTGCTTTTTCGCATCAACTGATTCGAGGAGTCTCTCGATTCCTGCTGTCTGCCTAATCTCGCCTGCCAGAGCTCATGCCACTGCGCAAATTCCGGAGTCCCAAACAGAACCGTATTCTCTAGTTTATCAAACGTTAATGCGCGGAAGGTGTTCGTATAGTCTGCCTGATACTTCTGCATCATAGTGAGGAGGTCTTCAATAAGTGATTTATCCTGTATCTCTTCGTTAAATATCCCCAGTTTTGCTCTCATTCCCGCCAGCCGATTCTCGTGATACAACTCCGTAAAATGTGAAATCGCATCCTGAGCCAGTTTGACAGCCTCCGCCTGATTTTCATGCAGCAGTGGCAATAATGTTTCAGCAAATCGCGCGAGATTCCATCCGGCAATCTGCGGCTGATTGCCATAAGCATAGCGGCCTTGAATGTCAATGGAACTGAATACCGTCGCTGGGTCATAACTATCCATGAAAGCGCAAGGACCATAATCAATGGTTTCGCCACTAATGGTCATGTTATCGGTGTTCATCACCCCATGGATAAAGCCAACCAGCTGCCATTTGGCAATGAGTGCAGCTTGGCGCTTGATCACTTCCTGAAGCAGCGAAAGGTATCGATCCTCATCAGCTTCAACGTCTGGATAATGGCGCTTTAACGTATAGTCAGCCAGGATCCGGAGTTCCTCCTCTGTACCCCATTTTGCAACGTATTGAAAAGTACCAACGCGCAGATGACTGTCAGCCACACGCGTTAGAATAGCACCAGGCAGATCGGTCTCGCGGATGACTGACTCACCGGTTGTCACTACTGCTAGACTACGGGTCGTAGGAATACCAAGCGCATGCATTGCTTCACTAATGATATATTCGCGCAGCATCGGCCCAAGTGCCGCTCGACCATCGCCTCCGCGAGAATACGGCGTTCTGCCTGAACCTTTAAGCTGAATATCAACTCGCTCACCCCGGGGAGTGATCTGCTCGCCAAGCAGCAGAGCCCGGCCGTCCCCTAACATCGTAAAATGGCCGAATTGATGCCCTGCGTAAGCTTGAGCAAGAGGCATCGCGCCTTCAGGAACACGGTTGCCCGAAAGCACTGCTACACCCTCTTCGCTTTGCAACGCCTCGGCGTTCAACCCTAAGGATCCCGCTAACCGATCATTAAGAATAATTAATCCCGGTGAGCGTACCGGGACTGGTTGATGACTGGTATAAAATGATTCCGGCAGACGGGCATAACTGTTGTCTAATTTCCAGCCTGTTTCTATTTTCTTTGACATATTATCCCCTTTTTTCTTTTGTATTTTTGGATCCCGATTATTTCTTTTATCCAAAAAAAAGCATGAATTATTCTACACGATTTTTCATTCTTTACTTTCTATATCCACATAAGGCAGTCTTTTTAATGTCTGCGTCTGCCCATTTATTATACCCTTTCAATACAAAGTTGACGCCTTTAACTATTTTTATGTATATTCTGGAATCAGAAACGCCAGAAAATCAAAAATGGGTCTGAGCAGTTTGGCAACCAATAAAGTACATTTTGTCATCTAGCAGTAAAGAGGATGACTCTTCTGTTCTTCTATTTAGAAAAGAGGTTCTTACAGATGAATCCAACCGAAAAGGTTAGCTGGGTTTCTTAGTTATTTACATCCAATCATTTATAGAACTATTCTGCTCTGTTACTTCAATAAAAAAATGCGTCTCCACTTATTGTAGAAACGCATTTTTAGCTTGAGTTCTTTCTATCTTTTCATTAATTAAATATTTTCAATTAAAGATCATACAATCACTCAGGTGTACGGATTACTAAAACATCACATTTAGCAAAACGGACGATTGCTTCAGATACGGAACCAAGTAAGAAACGTTCAACAGCATTTAGCCCCGTTGCACCACAGATGATTAAATCGGCATCCACTATGTTTGAAAGCTCTTTAGTAAGGATGTTTTTCGGAGAACCGTATTCGATTACTACATTTACATTGTCAATACCTTCTGCCTCAGCTTGTAGTTTGTAGTCATTTAAAAGTTCCTCAGACTGTTTCTGTGCAGTATCAAAAACGGAACGTTCATATGTTTCGAATGAACGGGTATCAATTATATTAACGATGTTCAATCTTGATCCTTGGTTACGTTTTGCAACATCAATTGATTTGCGAAAAGCGAACTCTGCTTCTTTTGAAGCGTCCACGGCTACAACAATACTTTGATAATGATTTGCCATTTCTCATAATCTCCTTTAAATTCATGTGATAAAATCAGTTTTGATTATTTTAATTTTACCTCTTTTGGTTTTTTCATGAATAAAGACAATACTAAATTAATCACGGCAAATACTAAACCGACTATAAATACAAATGATGATCCTGATGCTGCAGCTTCTGACAAATCATCGCCAACTGTTGTTAAATAACTATTTTGTTTAGCTGATAGAAGCGATACCATAACCGCAATACCAACTGCCCCGGCTACTTGTTGGATTGTTTGAGTAATTGCGATTCCATCTGGATAGTACTCTTTTGGAAGAGAATTTAGTGTGTTTGTTTGTGTTGAAGCAAGCACCGCACCGATCCCTAACATCATAATAATATGAATGACTACAACTACCCATAAAGCCGTATCTGTACCTAATTGTGCATATAGCGCATAAGCAATGACTACTAAAATAGTACCGGGTGTAATAATTGCTTTCGGACCATATTTGTCAAATAATTTACCGATGATTGGCGCTAATATACAGTTAAGTAAGCTACCCGGTAGAAGGATTAGACCTGTTGTAAATGCCGCAATTAATAAAGCCATTTGCATATACATTGGTAAAATAACAAGCATTGACAGCATATTAAAGAATGTAATAAAACTCATAAATACGCCAAGTACGAAAAGTGGGTACTTAAATGCTCTTAAATTCATCATAGGTTTCTGCATTTTCATTTGACGAACAGAGAATAGAAGGATTGCAATTAATCCAACGATGATTGTTCCAAGAACGGTTGCACTAGTCCATCCAGCTTCACCAGATACACTAAATCCATATACGATACCGCCAAATCCAATTGTTGAAAGAACAACCGATAATGCATCAATCGAAACTTTACGTACTTCATTTACATTTGGCAGGAACTTAAATCCGATAATAAGTGAGAACAGTAAGAATGGTACTTGAACCCAGAAAATCCATGCCCATGATAATGTATCTAAAATAAGTCCTGCTATTGTTGGACCTAATGCTGGACCAGCTAACATCACCAAGCCCATGATCCCCATAGCGGCACCTCGTTTATTTGGAGGGAAGATCGTAAAAATAACATTTTGCGTTAAAGGTAAATTAATGGCTAAACCTGCTGCTTGAATAACACGTCCTGCTAATAAAACACTAAATACAGGTGCTACTGCTGCTAAAACCGTCCCGACAATGGTTAAAATTATAGAAGTTAAAAACATTTGACGCGTAGTAAACTTTTGCATCAAGATCCCTGTTACTGGTATTAAAATACCTAATGTTAAAAAGTAGCCTGTTGCTAACCATTGAATAGTTGTAGCACTTACATTAAATAATTGACTTAAGTCACCTAAGGCAATATTTAATGCTGTTTCACTAAAAAGTCCGACAAAGCCTGCTACTAAAAGAGCCGCCATGATCGGGCCTGTTCTGATTTGTTGTTTCGTTATCGATTCTGCTGCGATTTGTGTATTCAATTATTAAAACTCCTTCAATAAATTGGGCAATACTTGCGAAATAACTTTTAGTGGTTCACTTGTTTTGTTAGTTAAACAAAGCATCATTCCACCTTCAATAGAAGCCGTCATCATAAGAGCAATTGAATGAGCAGTTTCTTTCGAAAACCCATCCTCTACTAACTTGTTCGAATAAATTCCTTGCATCTTTGTATAAAGATTCGAACAGGCATTTCGGACTGGTTCACTTAGTGATGCCATTTCGCTAACAATGCTGCTAAATGTATAACCAGTAAGTGTACCTTCTCGATCAAAGTCGGCTACTAATTTTTCAATCATCGCATGAAGGGCTTCTTGAGTAGTTTGATGTTCTTTGAAAATTTTCTCGATGTCCGTAGTAATCTCTTCATTCATTAACTGAAGGCAAGCGATGAGTAATTCTTCTTTTCCATTCGGAAAGTGGTGATAAAGCGAGCCTTTTGAAATATTACATGCTTTTAAAATTTCATTTAATCCTACACCCAAATATCCTTTTTGCTGGAAAAGTGTTGTCGCGATGTCGATTATCAGCGATTTTGTATCCATTCCCGTAGTACACCTCCTCCATACCAACCGGTCTGTTTATCACTATATCATAAATTTTTTCTGTAATTCAAGATTTTTTTGTAAATTTTTTATTCACTAAGCAGAATTTAAAATGAAGTTTAATTGACAAACAAATAAAAAGCAACGATTACTCTGCCGCTGCTTCTTTACATCTCACTCTTATTAACGTGCTCTTTGAAAGGCCGGTCTTTTCTTCAGCCTGATTATGTGAACACGCCTCAAACAGTTGCAAAGCGAGTTCAATCTGCGCCTCACTAAATTTCTTCTGGGATCTACTTCCCCAGAAGTCTGGACGTTGCTTGCTGATTGCCTTGCCTTCCTGTGGTCGCTCTACAATCATGTTACGTTACTAATACTACCCCTTTTCCTTTTCTTCGCCAACTTATAGCGCCAAAGTTTAGAGGGGCTTCTAACTAATTCTGCTTCTTTTTATTCTTAGGTTTACGAGCAAGTACGGCTGTTAGTGTTATCGCTACACCAAACATAAAAAAAAGGAAGAACAAAGGACTGATGAAATGATCGTAAAACCCGGACATAAAATCCACCTCAGTTTTTTCTTTAGTATAAACAAAGGGTATTCAAAATACACATACGCTGGCGGGCAATCGCAAGTGAAAATATTTCTAGAAAAACAAGTAAAAGAAATTTTTATAAAAGGATTTTCACTTTGTCACTTTTATCAATCGAAGCCTTGATACTATTAAGTTTGACTAATAACAATCTTGCATAGTGGACTTCTTCTTTTAAAAGGACAATGGCCGATCCTGTCGAAATTTTTGGTACGAAAAGAATGGACTTATGAAAACGTTTTCAATTATAATGAAAACAGGTTGGATGGCATGCGTGGCCGTCACAGTACTTGGCGTAGGCGGGGCCGGTACCAGGGAAGGATCTTGAAAAAGTGAAATAATGAAAACATACATAACGGGAAGTATACAAAAAGCAATTCGCTGTTCTAACGAACCGTGGATTGCTTTCTTTTTTTAGGTTATGATAATAAACTTAAATTTCCCTCTATAACATCAAAAGCCCCCAACATAAAATCTTCAAGTAATTTTTTAAGAAAGCTTAAAGTATGTGAACTACTCGCCACTTATTGACCTTGCGTTCTAATTGAAGTGGGAGCTTCTCGACTTATCGTTACTTTTACTAGCTAACGAAAAATGACCGAGCTAACCCTCTTGTTCCAAGAGTTTTTGTTTTTATGATAAGGCTAATAAGCGTAATCCTTCGTTTTTAATGTTGATTGCTGAATTATAGTCACGATCTGCTGCGTATCCACAGGAACAATGATAGGTGCGTTCAGCTAATGTCATATGTTTTTCTGCTCCACAGTGTGAACATTTTTTAGTGGAAGGAAACCATTTGTCGATTTTCACTAATTGCTTTCCTTGCTCTTTTAGCTTGTATTCTAAAAAAGTAGTGAACATACCCCAACCATTGTCGTAAACGCTTTTACCAAAGTGGAGGGCTTGAGACATACCTTTCATGTTCAAGTCCTCAATCACTACAGCGTCAAAAGTAGACACTAACTCTTTTGATTTATGGTGAAGGAAATTCATGCGTTGGTTTGCTGCTTTTTCATGTAACTTAGCAACTACTATACGTTGCTTATTCCAACGAGCAGAACCCTTCTTGCGTTTAGATAGAATACGTTGTGCTTTTGCTAATTTTTCTGATATTACACGATAATACCGAGGATAATTGGCTTTCTCATTCTCGCTACTAACATATAACTCAGACATAGCAAAATCTAACCCTACAATATGTTCTATTGTTTTAGTCTTTATTTCTTTTTCATATTCTGTTAGCACAGATACGTAGTATTTTTCCGATTTGGTCATAGAAATGGTACAAGATTTTATTTTGTGATTAGTAGGAATTTCTCGGTGTTGTTTGATTTTTACCCATTTTAATTTTGGCAATTTGATATGACCATCTTTTAGTTCGATGTTTCCATTTACAAGGTTCGTTGTATAAGATTGTCTTGATTTACGACTCTTGAATTTTGGAAATTCAGCACGACCTTCAAAAAAGTTTTTGTAGGCTTGTTGTAAATTCATTTGTCCATTGGCTAAAGCTAAAGAATCCACTTCTTTTAAGAAGGGAAATTCATCTTTGTATTTAGCAGGAGTAGGAAACTTTTGTTTTTTGAGAGTTTTCTTATCTTCTTTGAACTTTTCGTAGGTTCCTTTTCGTTCAGTTAACATTTTATTATATGTGAATCGTACACAGCCAAATGTTTTACGAATCAAAATACCTTGCTCTTTTGTTAGTATCAATCGAAACTTATAAGCTTTGTTATTCTTAGTCATATCATTCCACCTCCCTTTGTACGTAATAATATCGTACATATTGATTGTACGGTATTATTACGATACAATCAAGTGCGAGGTGATAAATATGTCAAATGAAAAAGAACGTGTAGAAATCCGTATGCCGAAAGCAATCATAGAGAAATTAGATCAGTATCAAAAGGAAAATGCTATTGCCACACGAACTGCTACCATTCTTGAATTATTACGAAAAGGCTTAGAAAAATAAATTTGGCTAAAGCCAACCAAAATTCATCTCCCCCTTATCGTTGGGCTACGCCCTGCACGCGATTGAAGAGGGAGACTTCTTTCGGAAATATGTTAAAAAAGGAATAGGGCCGTGTCTGAGCCTTCTTTTTAATTAGTTGGAGGGATAGAATTGAGTTATTTAATGGGCATTGATTTAGGAACTTCCAGTGTGAAAACGGTTATTATGGACGAAAACGGCTCTATAAAAGGAACTGCTCAACAAAGCTATGAAATGATGATCGAAAAGAGCGGTTATGCGGAACAAGATCCTAACGTCTGGTGGAATGCAGTAGTATTGACGATTAAACAGGTCTTGAATAAAACAGGTCTACATTCTAGAACGATTAAAGGAATCGGTTTTTCGGGCCAAATGCATGGACTGGTCATGATAGACCGAAATCTTCTTCCGATACGTCCGGCAATTATTTGGTCAGATCAGCGTTCTGGAAAAGAAGCAGCGGAAATCTATTCGATCATTGGAAGAGAAACGGTCAAAAAAACAGTAATGAATTCTATATTTACAGGCTTTCAACTGCCATCGTTGTTATGGATTAAAAAGAACGAACCATTTGTTTATGAAAAAATAAATAAGGTGCTATTGCCGAAAGATTATATCCGTTTAAAACTGACAGGAGAATGCGGCACCGATTTTACAGACGCTTCAGCTACATTAGCGTTTGATATCCAAAATAGGAAATGGGCTTTTGAATTAATCAAAAAAGTAGGATTGAATCCCGATTTTTACCCGGATGTACATGAATCGATTGATATTGCCGGTCAAGTTACAGTAAAAGCCGCTGAAGAAACAGGGTTGGCGCCTGGGACGCCGGTTGTTTACGGCGGCGGTGATCAGTCCATGCAATCCATCGGCAACGGCATCGTGAAGCCTGGCCAAGTATCTTTGACAATTGGCACTGGCGGTCAAACCTTTTCTATTAATCCAGAACCTATTTATGAGACTGAAATGAGAACTCACACATTTTGCCATGCAGTGCCGGGGACATGGAGTATCATGGGAGCGAATTTAGCTGCCGGTTTGTCGCTCAGCTGGCTTAATAAAAAAATATTAAACAACCTTTCTTACCCGGAAATTAATGAATTGGCCAAGCAAGTGATACCCGGCAGTGAAGGGTTGCTGTTTCTCCCTTACTTATCCGGAGAAAGAACGCCTCACATGGACGATTTAGCAAGAGGAACTTTTTTAGGCTTAACTTTAAAACATAGCAAAGCACACCTTATTCGTTCTGTTATGGAAGGTGTCGTTTTTGCTTTAAAGGATTCCGTAGAAATTTTTCATTCTTTGAATATAAAAATGGATACTTTTATTGCTTCTGGCGGAGGAGCAAGAAGTGATGTATGGCTGAACATTCAAGCGAATATTTTAAACAAAGAAATTTACAAAGTAAACCAGTTAGAACAGGCGTGTACGGGTGCTGCTATTACAGCGGGGGTTGGCACTGGAAAATATGACTCTATTCAAAGCGCTTGTGAATCGATTATTAGAATGAACCCTGAACCTGTTCGTCCAGATCCAGCAGTTGCCGGGTTTTACAACGAAATGTACGAGCTTTATAAAAGTGCTTATGTGCAGAACAAACAATTATTCCATCAGCTTGCTATGAAGCAAGACTTTTAGGTAAGTCTCAAACTAATAACAGATTAAATATATAGAAAATAATACCTCAAATGCCATATTAACAACAGCCATTGTCAATCTGTAAATTCTTATGTACAAAGAATGTTATTTTAAGAAAAAAATAGAGTGACTAAACATGAAGGCGTAAACTACACTGTTCTTCAAGCTTTGAAAAAGACTTTTGATTTTGCCGAAAAATGAAAATACTAATATAATTATACTCGGCAGGTGCTAAAGTGTTAAAAATATGAGTACTTAAATGAGGAAAAAGTGTAAATATGCAAAGAGAAAATAGTTTGAAACGAGGAAATTAATATGAGTACAATCACAAAGCAAAAACCCAATAAACTTAAATTGGTTTCACGAGCGTTATTGGTTATTATTGGGGGGCTTATAACAGCATACGGACTAGAAGCGGTATTAATCCCAAACAACGTATCAGACGGTGGCGTGACAGGTCTGAGTATCGTTGGGTCACAATTAATTGGATTACCTTTGGGGCTTCTAATTGCAGTACTGAATATCCCATTCGTATTTTTAGGATATAAACAAATTGGTAGAAGTTTTGCTATTTATTCGGTTATCGGTATTGCTTCACTAGCAGTCGGTACCAGCCTTATGCACCATGTATCAACCATTATTCAAGGTGATACATTGTTAGTAACCGTTGTTGGCGGCATTATCATCGGTTTTGGAATGGGGTTAGCATTACGAAATGGCGGTGCATTAGATGGAATTGATATGTTAGCCGTACTACTTTCTCGAAAATTACCGTTTGGAACAAGTGACCTCATCCTATTCTTAAATATGTTTGTCTTTATTGTTGTATCAACAGTATTCGGACTCCAAGGAGCGATTCTTTCGGCAATCGCTTACTTTATTGCTTCTAAAGTAATTCACATCGTTGAAGAAGGTTTAAGCGGCTCTAAGACCTTTAAAATTATCACAAATCAACCCGAATTAATGGTAGAGGCAATTCGTGACCGCCTAGGCCGTGGCGCAACGTATAAATTAGCTCAAGGCGGTTATTCAAATGAACAATTTAAAGAAATCACTTGTGTCATTAACCGTTTAGAAGAAAGCAAAATGAAAGAAATCATTCATGAAATTGACGAAAATGCCTTTGTAGCGGTATATGACGTCGCAGAAGTTAAAGGCGGTAACTTCAAAAAGCATGATATTCATTAATTACATACCAGGAGCTTTTATACTACCTGAAAATAGATAAACGAAAGACATTAACATACTGCACAAAAAACGCTTGGAAAAATGAAATCCAAGCGTTTTTTGTGTACATTCTATTGTGATTTACAATGCTTTTTAACCTGCTAATTTACATTTTCTCCACTGCATCATTATATTTCCCAATCTAACTTTAATATATCTTTAAGATTATTTACTTGCTCAATACCTATTTTTTCTGCAATTTTATTTTCAAGTTGGGCTTTAAGAGCCGCATTTTTTTCGTAGCATTCTTCTCCTAAATCTGTTAACTCGATACACTTCTCTTTCTTGTTGTTTTCTACATTTTGGATTTTTACTAATCCTTTTGCAGAAAGATTTTTGATAAACTTGTGTATCGCCTGGCGAGAAATATCCACATTTTTTGTAACAAACGAAATGGTCGGGCGCTTTTTATAAACCCTGGCCATAATATACCATTCGGAATTTGAAATATAAATGTCACTTTTATCGTTCCATGCTTTCTCTGAGATTCTTCGGACCAAACTATGACGCTCGCTTAATAAATCTATAAGATCTAAATTTTGTAATTCAGAGTCTGAAGTCAAACGATTCACCCCAATCATAATCTTCGGCATTTACTATACAAAATCCGCTATTGTATGTCAATTTGGTGGACGATAACAATGCAAAAGTCGTTGCTTATTTCTGTAGTCTTTTAAGAATAAACTAACTAAAAATAAAAGACTACATACTATACGCGAAAGAGTATAAAACAAAGGTTTGTAAAGTAAATGCAGATAATCAACCATCTCGAAAAAGTGATAGACGTTGGAATAACGGGACAGTTTAGTGAAAAAAGAGCCTTTACTTATAATTCCTTGTGATTTTTAGATTCTAATTCATATTTTAGATATTCCAGAAAGAGCACTTTAGTTGGAGAGCCGTGATTGTTGCCGCATCCCATTTTCTTTTTCAACAAACCGGCTAATCCAATATGAAAGTAGTTTAAGAATATTATTAGTAGGCGATACCTACACGTGATTTTATATAATCGCTTGCTTTTATCTGTCCAAATGTAAATTCTGCTGTATCCGGTACAGATATTTCAGCTCCACCCTCCGGCAAAAAATTTCGGTCTATTCGATATTTGCCTACCCTTTCTCCATCCGGCAAGTATGTAGGACAGACAATCGTCCATTCGAGGGTTGATTGTTTGAGCATATCGTAAACTTTATGATGTTCTTTCGCTGCACGGGTTGACTTACGCTTTGATTCACTTGATTGATAACGCATAGAATTTGGCGTGGTTCTACTTTGCAGAATACCCGCAGTTCCTATAGTTATTATTCGTTTTATACCTTCGTTTTCCATTGCTTCGATAATAAGTGGCATACTTTCTGATAGAGTGGTTGTGCCGTCAGTATTTAGTGCACTAATAACTACATCAATTCCATGCATTGCACGTACGATATCATCTTTATTTAAAACATTCCCTTGAATAATGGTTAAATTTTCATTATTTATTTGAATCTTCTCTGGAGTGCGAACTAATACAGTAACATAATGTCTGTCATGAAGGGCATAAGTAACTATTTGATTTCCAACTCGGCCAGTTGCACCTAAAACTAAAATATTCATAAGAATGAGGCTCCTTTTGTAAATACTAATATTCTACTATAAAAGTTATTTTATTGTCTTGTTCAACTAACGGGTGCGTTGTTAAAAAAAGAACAAATAAAGGAGTGTACTTGCTCCTTTATTTGTTCTTTTGATGGAATATCACTACTATCGTTTAACAGTTTCTAAAACATTAAAAGCAAGACAACTCAAATTGTTACTCAACAGTTCGTCCCAAAAATTAAACAACTTTATTATTCAGTTACACCGAGGACAATTGAGAATGAAAATTCGCTTTCCTGTAAGTGTTTTAAAAGGCAAAAAACAGTCACTTTTATCACAAAAAAAGGTGTCATCCCAGGTTAACTTTTTTATTTTGTCCTGGGATAGCACTACACTACATTAGATAAGTTTCTGACCGCCGGTTTTGTCGGTCATCATTTATTTTCCAAAAAAATGGCCCCTCCAATTGTTAAACTAACCGTTGGAGGAGCCGTTCAATCGCAGAGATAAAGGGATTTTTCTTTATACTGTTTTATGGATATCTATTTTTTTACCTTTCTTACGCCACTCTTTAAATTCAGCTGCTGCTGTGAAAAGAACATCTGTAGATGAGTTAAGTGCTGTTTCAAATGAATCTTGTAAAACACCAATGATAAAACCTACCCCAACGACCTGCATAGCAACATCAGCCGGGATTCCAAACAAGCTGCATGCCAGAGGAATCAGTAATAAAGATCCTCCAGCAACCCCGGAAGCGCCGCAGGCACATACAGCTGACAGCACGCTCAGGATAATTGCCGTAGGAACGTCCACTTGAATACCAAGAGTATGAACTGCCGCAAGTGTTAAAACTGAAATCGTAACAGCAGCACCTGCCATATTGATCGTCGCACCTAATGGAATGGACACAGAATAATTGTCTTTATCCAATCCTAAATTTTCACACAATCTCATATTAACCGGAATATTGGCTGCCGAGCTGCGTGTAAAGAACGCGGTAATTCCGCTTTCCCTTAAGCATTTAAACACAAGCGGATAAGGGTTTTGACGAATAAGTGCAAACACAATGATTGGATTCACAACAAGCGCCACAAAAACCAGACAGCCAATCAACACGGCAAGCAGTTTCCCATAGCCAAGCAGTGACTCAAGTCCATTGGTTGTAATCGATTCAATCACGAGACCCATGATTCCTAGTGGAGCAAACTTAATCACCCATGCAACCATTTTCGATACCGCATCGGAAAAATTCGTAATGAGCGTTTTGGTTGTGTCAGCGGCATTTCTTAGCGCCAAACCAAGAACAATCGCCCAGGCTAAAATCCCGATATAGTTCGCATTCACAATCGCATTTACCGGATTATCGACAACGTTCAGCAATAATGTTTTCAAAACTTCTGTTACACCACTTGGAGGTGTGACACCTTCAGCGCTGTCTGCAAGCGATAAGCTAACAGGAAAAATAAAACTTACAATAACGGCGATTAAACCTGCTAAAAACGTTCCTAAAAGATATAAAACAATAATCGATTTCATATTCGTTTGATGGCCGCTTTTATGCTGCGCGATGGCCGACATAACCAGGACGAGTACCAATACAGGCGCGATAGCTTTTAAAGCACCGACAAATAAAGAGCCTAAAATAGCAACAGGTTTTGCTGCTTCTGGAATAATGACAGCCAGGATAATACCAACAATCAAACCAATAATGATTTGTTTGACCAGGCTCACCTGATTCCACTTCTGCAGTATGCTTTTCATAGATGTTCCCCCATTAGTTTCAGATAAAATTGTAACATTGCACCAATTGAGCTATTCCTTCCTTATAACCAGGCGATAGAATGAAATCGATTACAAGATAGATACGATTCAGTCATAGACGACTTTTATTAAATATATACCAACCTCAGTCTCGGCGTTTGACTTTTGACTTTCTCCTTCCCTGCTTCTTTATAGTCATTCCAAAGACCCAACAACTATTAAAAAGCCCACAAACTAAATAGGTTTTAAGATATTTATTGTTCCATCATATTCCACCTGAAAAAGACAATTGTCTTTCTAATAAATAGTATTATAATATTTTATACATATATTACAATACCATTTCTCTTATTAAAAAATGTTTTAATTATGAGAACATTCGCATAATAATAAAGCTAAACAATATGGATTGAAAACTCCTTCTAGGACGATTACTTTTTTAAAAGAATGAGAAGCACAGGCGCTACTAATTTAGCACCTGTGCTTCTGCCCATTACATAGGTATATGTGCAAATTAACGTTTAAAGTGACACCCTCTCGGCAGTTCAACAATAGTGACTTAATCAAGACATGTCCATATATCTTACATCTAAATTTTATACTCTAATTATCGTTATACTCAAATGTAATATTTTCTAATTTTTCTAATCTTGTTTGCATAATCGGAATGTCCACCGTAAAATTCCCAAACGAGTCATCTCCCGTACCCTCAATTTCCTTTACTTCCTCAAATGATAGCTACTAATAAAAGAACGACTAAAGTCATCACAATCATAACAAGCCCTTCTTCATGCATTTTCCCTCATTTCTCTGTTTTAATGCACCATTCCCTAATTCCAATGTATCACAACATCTAATAAAAATAGGTTATATTTAAGAGAGCTCTATTAAAAACCTGGCGTACGGGTAATGTGAGAGAAATAGAGAAAAAGGGTGATTTAAACATAATTGAAAATGGTTGGCATCTAATGTACTTTAATCGATCATCTGAACTGTTCTCGGATCGAAAAAGAACCTTTATAATCGAACAGTGTGTTTTCCATGACTTAACATTTCTAACGCGCAACAAAAAACTGCAGCAACTAACGTTTGTCGATTGCTATATCCAAGATGCTTCAGCCATCAATAAAATGCCGATTGAACACTTAGAATGCAATGGTACAGTAATCGAAAATATCGAAGTGATTTCAGCTTCCACCACATTAAAATCATTTGCAGGTGCATTCAATCAATTTCAGCTATTAAAACAACGTATGCCTCAGACTGTTGATTTTTCAAAAATTATTGGTGGAATGACAGACGATGAGAAAAAGGTTTGGAGGAATAGCTTGAAGGAATAATAAGTAAAAGGGTTAGGAGTATGAGGCTTAACTACTCATTAAATACGCCTCTTTTCGTATTTGTTATCATTCGATTTATTTACTTCTCACACTTGTTAAAGAAGCGCTCTCCTTTTATGGAGGACACTGAAAAAGTCCCTACAGGTTAAACTTAGCGAGTTATTCGACGATTGAATCGTTGAATAACTCGCTTTTTCCCTTTTATCAGCCGCGGTGATCTTCTTATTTATCTTTTCGAGTTCATCGAATGCCGCGCCGCGAACGATGCATCGAGAAGTGCTTGCCGTCATTCACGCAAGGGCCGCTGTTGCCGTCGCGGCATCGCTTGTTGTGGCAGGCAGCTTATACACAAAACTCGCAACAGCGCTCGCTGTCTCTCTGCTCATCCGTTTTAGTTGATCCAATTGCCGCGTAGCTTGACGTAACGGGCCGGTCATATTATTCCGCATAGATAATTGTGCAACTAAGTTAATCAATTTTCTTCAGCTTCTCGCTCAAGGCGCCTATTAATTCCGCGGCCTTTTCGTAATGTGCTTCACCTTGTCGAAGATACGACTCATCACCGGTTTCAATGTAATTTAACGCCGAATCCAATAAATCTAAATGTTTTACAGCGATTTCGTGTAGCATCCCTCCATCGCACATAGCTTCCAATGGCAGGCGGTAGCTCTCTAGTGTGCTGCGCTTTGTTTTTAGCGTAAGATTTTTACAGACCAGTGCAAACTGGAGCAACTTATTAACCCTCACCGATAATGTTCGGACATCCTGATACATATAATCCCCTCCGTTTATTTGCTAATGTTCCCAGGTATTTATCTTTCATCAACGCATAGCGCCCGATCACTTCAACCGTTTTGCGGCTACTGGCTTGTTGGAACAACATTGCAAGTTCGTCTGAGTTTACACGTAAGTCTAAAACTTCGATTCCATCTAAGCTCTCACCTTCGATCTTCATTAATAAAGCCTCGTCGCCTGTAATTACGATCTTGCCTGATTTCCCATGAAAGATATAGATATAGATATTCATTATTCATTACCTTCATTAATAAAATTTAATTTTGCTTGTATGTCATTCATTTGGTTTATTAGTTCCTTGAAACGTAAGGTGTGGGGGCTGTCGGCTTTTCCTTAATCTCCCCGCTGTCCTCTTCAGTTTTACTAAACGCTGGTGCTTCTATTGCTTTACTTTTGTAGTATGCTTCCGGCTCTTGATAAAATCGAATGTTGTCCCCCCATAATACTTCGGAAATAATGATGTAACCTTTGTACCCTAGTAAAAGACAATAAATACCTATTAGAGTTTTTTAACGATCATTGCTTTTATGATGCTTCAACTAACAAGCCCCCTTCTTTATAAAGAAGGGGGCTTGTTATCATGTAGACGAATTACTGGACAAATCATCCAGCTATATAAGTAACTTTTTTTGAAGAAATAAAAAAATAAAATATCACATTTTTAGTGTATCTGCCCCGCCTACGCCTAATACCTTGACAGCCACTCTCGCCATCCTACCCACGATTGTTTTTTTTATTTCCTCCCTATTTCTATACCCTAAAAAAACAAAATGAACTCTTTTTATTCTTTGTATCAGCTTTTGTCGTTTACCTTTAGTCTATTCATTGCAAATTCTATTAAATAGCTTTGGCGGGTAATAACATACGGTAAGTGAAATCCAAATTTACTGAGGGGAACTTTAAATGGCTACTAACAATAATGATAAAATAACTCTTTAAGAAGCTGAACGTAAAGGCGGAGATGCTCGGGCTCAGCAACGTGATGACAATAACTCCGACTATACTTTTTCAAAAAAGCTCATAAAAAAGGATTTTCAATTATTTTTCCATCATAAAAGCAAACGAGGTGACCAAATAAGTGAACGTAAGCCCTATTTTTGCATTAATTTCATCATCTCACCTATCGAAAAAAAATAATCCCATACTAAAAAAGAACATATCCATGCAACAAACATTCCTACTAAAAAGGATACTAGATGCATGAATCTTTCACTCTCCCTTTTAAGTTATATAGGTGTTTCATCCTTTACATAAATTATACAATGATTTTGAATCTTCATACAAGATTATCATCGTGTAACCCTTGATACATCAACGTTTTTGAAAATCACTTCGTTTTACCATATGCAAATTCCGTGCATGTCCACAAACCAGCCTTTTCAGTCCTGTTTCATTTCTCACTGGTACAGAAATTTTGCATATTCGCCGGCTGCTTTGGATGAATGGAACATACAAAAAAAACACCCGATGAAGTCGGATGGATGATCTTCTATGCTTTACAGGATTTACATTGTGATAATAGTGGTATCAATGTGAATGTTTAGAAGATAAGGAAAAGATACGAATTGATGCACATCACAGATAAAATGTTACTGAAGGCACACCATAAAGCTCTTGAGCTTCGTTTAGAGAAAGAATTTATTTCTATCCTACAAAAAGAAATCCAAAATAGAAATCTTTCTATCCCTAAAAAAACATAATAGGGCTTATTTTATTTGTTGTTCAATTTTAACCATCAGCGATCCTTTTTTATATACATAATCAAAAGAGATCCCCTTTTGATTAGCTGCTTGTTTGATCAAATCGATTTCTTGATACATAGCGTAAGATAAAATACCTCTTTTTATATTTTTGTAAAATTGATAATACACTTCCACTAATGAATGCAATGGCAATGTATTGTATATATTTCCTTCCTCCAATACTCAACCTCCCTCTTTACTAAGGAAAATTATATCAGTTAAAATAGTGTATTTTTGTTAAACTTTTATGTTTTTTGTTGATTTTGTCGCTTAAACGCCCCTCGTAATTAGATATATTTAGAATTAATAGCCTCCGTTTTTTTGTATGTTTGGATTTATACTCACTTCATCAACATAGTTGCCATCCCTATAAAAAGTTTATATTTTTTCTACTTATCCTTTTTAAAACTTTAGATCCAAGCTGATATTCTGTTCATATACTTTATGAAATTTAGCTACCACCTTGTTTAATACCCACGCTTTCCTATTTCTATAGGGCTAACAAAAAGAGGCAGATATGTGATGTAACATATCTGCCTCTTTTAGAAGTATTGTTATGGATAAAATTATTTCTTATACCCAAAATTCGGAATGTTATTCCAGCGGTCGCTCAAATAGCGTACGACCATTTTGGGTTCCCTTGACCTAGTGAAAATCCCTTTTTTGTTACCTTGAACACGCATAATACCAAATTTTGTTTGGAAATCGGCAAAGTTCCATAATTGTTCGCCGACAAAGTTAGTAATTTCATCAAATACTTTACTATTCATGCGATAGTAGTCCTCTTGATATTCCTCAGAGAATGGCTCACCATAAGGACTATGGAATCCGGCTACCGTATCAGCACCATATTCCGTATACATAATAGGTTTATCTGGATATTTTTCTTGCCATTTTACAAGTTCTTGACGAGTCTTTTCTTCCGCCGTTTTTAAATCACCTGTTTGTACATACCAGCCATAATAGCGATTCAAGGCAATAACATCTACTAAATCTGCACATTTGTCAGCATTAGGCGTTGCAAACATAATATTGACATACGTGCATGGGCGTTTTTGCGGATCCAGTTCACGAGCCAAACTGAATAACGGTTCAAAATATTCATAAGAACCTTCTGCGTAAGTCGCTGCCTCATTGGCAATCGACCACAATACTACGCAGGCATGGTTTTTATCACGGTCAATTAATTCACGGATGACCTGTTTGTGAGCTTCAGTCGTATTCATTTTTTCCCAAGTATCGTCTTCTATTGGGTCACCCTTTTCTAATGCAGACACATCAAAGCTAAATGCGGCGAACAATCCGACAGCTGGTGTTTCATCAATCACAACAATTCCTTCACGGTCACATAAGCGCATCATTTCTTCTGAATATGGATAGTGAGATGTACGGAATGAGTTCGCCCCCATTTGTTTCATCAAATTGATATCGAGTACATTATAAGCTTCGTTCAAGCCACGACCATTTACATAAGTGTCTTCATGTTTACCAAAGCCTTTGAAATAGAATGGTTCACCGTTGATTAAGAACTTGCCGCTCTTTACTTCAACCTTGCGGACACCGAATGACTCTTCATAAACATCAACACTTTCTCCGCCTTTAAGGCCTTCCACTTTCGCTTTATAAAGATAGGCATTCAATGGCTGCCACAACTGAACATTTTCGAGCGAAACGTTTACATCTGTACCTGAAGATTGAGCCACTTGCTTACCTTCTTCATCAAAAATCGTTACACGTACTTCATCAAAATTGCCTGCTGTTTTCACAGAAATTTGCACATCAGCCTTTTTAGCAGCTACATCTACCTCAGGCACGATAACAATATCTTCGATGTAGTCGCTTGGTGTGGAATAAATTTTGACTGGACGATGCAAGCCTGCATAGTTAAAGAAGTCAAAGTTTTCATCCACTTTACGAATAGTGCGGCCATTTTCATCTTTCTTTTCACTATAGTTACCAACCGGTAAAGTCGTATAATCCAACAGATTACTCAAACGGACGGTTAAACGGTTCGCACCATCTACTAAAAAGTCATTGATTTCTGCTTCAAATGGAGTAAATCCGCCTTTATGATGAACGACTTCCTTACCGTTTAAGTACACCCATGATTCATGAGTAGCAGAACCAAAACGCAAGACTAATCTTTCATTACGTAATGCCTTCGCAATACTAAATTCTCTTTCATACCAAATATAACCGCTGTGCTCGCGGATTTCTTTTGTAACCGTCTGGTCATTAAATGAAGCAGGAACAGCCATCACTTCATCCGTTGGCAGTGCTTGTGACACCTCGATTGGTTCCACTTCTCTATCAATCATAAATTTCCAAATTCCACTTAAATCCATCACAACACGGCTTTCCGTAGCAATTGGATATAACATATACGCTCTCCTCCATTCAAGTTGTCTAACTTATTGTCATATGAGTTGTACTTTTGATCCATTTTAAGCTCCCATCTCACAGGATAGAGTTTCCTTTTAGATCATCTACTATTCAATGAGAAATCATTGTATATTCACCCTCATTGTAAGGGCTTTAAATTGATTATAATCGATCAATTTGTTTTATGATCGTAAAATTTTTACTCGATTAGTAATTATATTGCCTTTTATTATTTTTTTATGTAAATTAAAAAGAGGAAAAGAAAGGGGAATTCATTTGGAGGAAAAAGTGCATGTTAATGATTACATAAAGATAAGCCAAATGGTGCATTCTATTACAAAAATGGATGTCGCATTAAATGACGGCGCTGGAAATACCCTATTTCAATCGATCAACCACTCCATCCCAGTAGTATTAGATCATCCGCACAATGAGTATGTACATATAAATGAAATTCTGAATCAACACCAATCCGATCGTTACTATCATCATATCAATACATATGGTCTTGAGTATATGGCTGTCGGCCTTTGGAGAGACCACTCCTTTTATGGCAGCATTACAATAGGTCCATTTATTTCAAGTACATTAGTTATAGATCTGATAAAAGAAATTATTATTAAAAACAGTCTCCCGATCGGTGAACGTAAACAATTGGAACAATTCTACCAATCCTTGCCTGTTTTAAGTGAGATTGAATCTAACTATATCGGAGAATTACTTGTTAATTTGTGTGGTCATAAATATATAAATTCTCAGCCTATTTCCTCTAGTACCCTAAAACCGGTCATAAACTATGATCAACTAAAAATAACGATCGAGGAAAATAAACATATTATTGAAGATCGATACCAATACCAAAATAAACTGATGGATGCCATAACAAAAGGGGATCAAGTAGAGGTAAATAACTTAATAGATTCTAGGATCGATATATTAGTAGAGTTTTCCGATCGCGTACCCGGAAGCCTCATTCGATCCTCCAAAAATATGGCATTTGTTTCAAATACTTTGTATCGAGTTGCGGCTGAAAGAAGTGGCGTACATCCTGTTTATCTTCACAATATTTCAGAAAGGTTTGCGATTTTAATTGAAAGAACGACTACTATTCCAAGTTTGAAAAAGTTAATGCTCTTAATGGCGAATGAATATTGCGAACTTGTGAGAACGTTTTCTACAGATCATTATAGCCCGATTGTGAAAAAGACTGTAGATTATATTCTATTGAATTTAGGGCACCCCATAACACTTAATACCATCGCGAAACACATACACGTTAACCCTTCACATCTTTCACGGAAGTTTAAAGAAGATACAGGGATGAACATAACTGAGTTTATTAATCTAAAGAGGGTTGAGGAAGCAAAGTTATATTTGCAAAGAGGGAATATATCGATTACAGATATTGCCTTTATAGTGGGATTTAATGATTTAAATTACTTTGGCAAAGTATTTAAAAAGTTGACATCTGTAACCCCTTCACAATATACCAAAAGGAAAAATATGTAATTTAAATTGATTTTACTATTATATCTTTAAACAATGTCTCCACGTCAGACAGACCCTCACACACGGTTAAAAGTACACAAAAAAAGACCACCTCCGAAGAAGTGATCTTTTCATAGAGAAACCGTGTTCCTGACGCTCTCTCAGGGGTTTTAACACCCAATGATTCCTACTGGGTTCGAACCAGCGACCTCTACCCTGTCAAGGTAGCGCTCTCCCAGCTGAGCTAAGGAATCGTTTTATTACCAGCTTTCAACCTTTGCTACACTATGTATAAGTTCAATGCTGAGTCTCTATTATATAGTCTGTATTCCATATTTGTCAATTACAATTTTACATTTATCAATAACCATCATCTTAGAGAAGTTTTGTTTACGTTTCGTCATTTCAGTTCTGATGAGCGGCTCCATCAATGAAGGAGCCGTCTTCTAGAACCAACAAAACAAAACAATTCATTTATCAACTGCCTATTGTGAAAAGAGCGTTAAAGTTGCAGCTTTTTATCTAAAATGTTCAATTTCTTTTGGATCATCGGATTTGCGGTCGGTGAGAACGCCCATTTGTTCGATATGTTGTTTAGCTTCTTCATTTCCTAATAGATAGATAATGGAATAAATAATTTTTTGGGATGCATCGTAATGATCATTTTCAGGATCATGATGATATTCAAGATACGGTATGTGCGAACGAACAAATGTTTCTAAATCAGCCTCATACTTTTTTTCAAATATGGCTCTCAACACATTTACTTCCTGTTCAGTAGCGTGAATAATAAAACTCGGGCTGTCTAACGGTTCTGTTAAAATGCTTTCACTATTAAGGTCAACGTAATACGTTTTTTTGTCCTCGATCATTTTTTCATCTCCTACTTTCATTCTTTCATTTATATATCCTGTACCCGATCAGAAAAAAATAAAACAAAAAACCCCCTTGGAAAACTCTGTGATTTGGTTGTACAGAGTTCCAAAGGGATTTTACTTTATCTTCCGCCACATTAAGTAAATGACGGTAAGGAAAATGATTGTCATAATGACGGCGGTGAGCATGCCAAGATGGATGGTGTTCATTCCTGAAAGCGGCGGGCGGTTTCGCATCGAGACAAACAGTCCAGCCATAACGATGCTGAAGGCAAGCATCATAATGCTTAGAACAACCATTGATGCCATCCGTTCAATCCGCTTCATAATGTTTTCATCAGCAGTGATATGCATTTTCAGCTTCGGCTGGCCGCCTTCCCATTCACTCAACGTTTCATTTAAAACGCTTGGCAGTTTGTCTGTCGCCATTTTCATTAAGCGCATAAATGAGCGCGATCCACGCATGAGTTCTTTCGGATTGATCCGGCCCATCAGCACTTCGTGTGACATATCGCGTACCATTCCTGACAGACTCGATCCGGGATCCAGGGAGACGACAGTTTGCTCGACTTTTAAAAAGGCCTGGCCCACTTGCACGAAATCTTCCGGAATGCTAATGCTATGACTGCCTGCAACGGTGAAGAGCTCCCGCAGCATCGTACCCATTTCTACATCCGCTAATTCAATATCCATATAGCCGCCCATCCATCGGCTAATATCACGCTGTAACATACGGCGATCAACAGATTTTCGTGATCCCATTTCAAGCACGAGCATGGACAGTGCAGCCGCATCCCGGTCGCCAAGGGCAAATAAGCAGTCTGACAGCAAATGCCTCATCTCATCCGATAATCGGCCCGTGTTGCCAAAATCAATAAGGCAAAGGCGTCCGTCTCTTAATAACAACAAGTTTCCCGGATGCGGATCCGCATGAAAAACACCATCAATAAACACTTGGCGCAACACCGTTTCAGACAGTGCATGAGCAAGTTCCTGACGCTCTTTTTCTTCCATTTCAGCAATAACGTCTCCATGCAGCGGCTTGCCATCCATATATTCCATCACAAGTATTTGTTCTGTGGACCATTCTGAATAAACAAGCGGCACGTAAACATGCTTTGCTTTCACATTTTCCCGGACACCGGCTGATTCCGTTGCCTCTCTCCGATAATCCATTTCTCTGCGAAGTGAACTCGCAAAGTCATCAATAATCGCTTTTAAGCTTATTTGCCGCGCAAGCTCTGAATTGCGCTCTGCAAGACTGGCGAGCTGCCGTAAAATCGAAATGTCTTTGCGTATAGTGGGCTCAATGCCTGGACGGCGAACTTTAATAGCGACTTCTGTTCCATCTTTCAACGCAGCACGGTGCACCTGTCCAATAGATGCAGCGCCGATCGGTACTTCTTCCATATAAATAAGCCAGTTATTCAGTGGCTGTCCGGCCTCTGTTTCAACAATCTTTTTAATTTCTTCAAAAGGCACAACCGGCGCATCGCTTTGCAGTTTCGACAACGGGTCGGTCCAAGATGGCGGCAATAGATCCGTTCTCGTTGATAAAAACTGGCCGAGCTTTATAAAGGTTGGTCCAAGTTCTTCGAGTGCACGCCGCAGCTGCTCGCCTTTTACATTTTGCTCTTCCACTCCTCTTCTCGTGAATGGAATTTTCTCTGCTAGTCCGAGGTCTTTTATGTATCCCGCAAAGCCGTGCTTCGCGAACACCGCTACAATCTCTGGTGCACGCCGCAGCGTCCCGATTCTTCCCACATTGCCACCTTCTTCGTTTCGGTTGTTTTTCCCATCATAACACATTCCTATATATTGTTTAAAATAACAACATAGTTGAATCTCTCTGCTAACAAGATTCTCCCCATTCATCTGCCCCGAAAGCATGGAATATATGATAAAATGAGCTGACTTGTTTTTAGGAGGGATTTATTGATGAAACGCGGGACGATTCAAGATGATGTCATCCGTTCAAAAGAGCTCGGAGAAGATGTGCCCATTCTGATTTACGTGCCTGCTGGCTTTTCACCGATGTATACCTATTCATTTCTTCTATGCCAAGATGGCAAAGATTACTTTCAAATGGGACGCATTCCGCGTGTCGCAGATGAACTTTTAGATCAAGAAGAAATTGAAAACATGATTATCGTTGGAATTCCATACACTAATATAGACGACCGCCGGGAAAAATACCATCCGGACGGCATTAAGCAAAAAGCATATATTCGTTTTTTAGCTCACGAAGTCGTTCCGTATCTCGATGAAAAGTTTCCTGGTCACAATGATCGTTTCAGACGGGCACTTGCCGGTGACTCCCTTGCGGCGACGGTTTCACTTATGGCTGCACTTACGTACCCGAATCTTTTCGGGAAAGTGATCATGCATTCACCCTTCGTTGACAGCTCCGTCATAAAGGCTGTTGAACAAGCAGATGATGATCCCGGCCTTTCCTTGTATCATGTCATTGGAACAGGTGAGACAAACGTAAAAATGACAAATGGGGAAACAGCGGACTTTTTAACGCCGAATCGAGCGCTTCATTCGCTGCTTTCTAAAAAGAAATTTGATTATTTTTATGACGAGTTTGACGGCGGACATACGTGGACATACTGGCAGCCCGATATGAAAAGGGCGCTGCTGAAAATGTTTGAATGAGCGATAGGGTTTAGGTTACCGCCTTTCTGTTCATTTTTGCTATACTAGTGAAGAAATGCTATTTTTAGGGAGAGTGAACGAAATGAAATACGGTGTTGTTATTTTTCCATCTAAACCTTTGCAAGATAGAGTAAATGGTTACCGGAAACGCTATGACCCGCATTATGCACTCGTTTCACCGCACATTACATTGAAGAGTCCATTTGATGCAAGCGTTAATGAACTCGCTTCCATCTCAGAGGAACTCCGCAAAGTCGCGGCAGTCCATCAGCCATTTTCGTATCATGTCAGCAAAGTAAAATCCTTTGAACCGGTGAGCAATGTCATTTATTTTAAAGTAGACCAAAATGACACGCTCAAGTCCCTTTATGACATGATGCATACAGATCATTTCCCGGGCAAAGAGCTATTTCCGTTCGTTCCACATATTACAATCGGTCAGCATTTATCAGATGATGAACATTCCGATGTATACGGAGCACTGAAAATGGAGTCCATTGACTTAACTGAAACGGCTGATCGATTCCATTTACTCTCTCAGTCCAACAATGGCGTATGGACGGTTCAGGAAACATTTTTACTTGGAAAGGATGCTTAACAAGTTGAAAGTAATAAAGGCAACTGATTTAAAACAGCGGGAAGACGCTTATTCTGTTCGAATGACTGTATTTGTTGAGGAACAGAACGTCCCTCCTGCAATTGAAATTGATGAACTGGAAGATGAAGCCGTTCATTTTGTTTTATATGATGATGAAATGAATCCGTGCGGGGCAGGTCGTTTTCGCACTGTTGACCACTTCGGAAAAGTAGAACGTATTTGTGTATTGAAAGAAGCACGCGGACAAGGAGCCGGCAACCTTATTATGGACGCGATTGAGCGCTATGCGGCCTCGTTTACAGAGCTTACTGTGTTAAAGCTTGATGCACAAGTACAAGCGATTCCTTTTTATGAAAAGCGGGGATACGAAGTTATTTCTAATGAATTTTTAGATGCAGGCATCATTCACAAAACAATGATAAAGCCGTTATAAGCACAAAAAAGCTTATTCTCTGATCACAGATGAATAAGCTTTTTTTATAATTTCGTCATGAACGGGTCCTTCTTTCATTAGGCAAGTTGATCAATTTGAAATCCTTTTCTGCTAATTTGAGCAAGATGTATGCGAAATGCTTCATGTTCATGTTGTCGCTTTTTCATTCGTTCCTCTACACTCATTTGCGGCTCGTCCCGGTCGCGTAAAATTTTGTCAAATGATACTTTGGCTACTGAATCGATGTAAGAATCGCCTTTACTCGATTCATTTAAGACCCGTTCCCTGTACTGACTATACTGATACTGTGGAATTGGCAGCACGTAGCTCATCTCTTCTCCTCCTTTCAACTATAAAAAATATGTACATAGATGTATATGTATCCTTTAGCCGTTTTCTGTTTCTACGAAACCCTTTCTGCTAAAATCACAACCTTCTTCCTAATTATATGAAAAAAGAGCGACTTTTCAGCCGCTCTCTGCAGATTATTTAAGCATTTTTGTAATGGCATCTACATTCAGCTTTTTGCCATCTTTTATAATCGTTCTGACGAGTTCGTCTTCTACTTGCTTCGGTACTTTTTTACCAGCAAGTGCTGCTGTTTTTGCAATAACTGCGCGAACTGTCCGTTCATCACGGAAATCAGCATACTGAAGCGAATCGACAAGAGCAAACACGTCGTTCATGCGCACACCGGTTTTTTTTTCAATATTGCCAAAGAACTTGTTGTCCATTGTGGCTCCCCCTTTTACAAATCAATAAAAGCTTGCGCCAACGATGATCAACAAAATGAACAAAACAACGATTAAAACAAAAGTGCTTGTGCCGCCGTAGCCACCGCCGCCGCCGCAACCATAGTAACCCATTGTCATTTCCCCCTTTCTCTATTCTCCTTACTATCATATGGAGAAACAAGAAAAGAGGTTGGGCCACTCACCCTTTTGGTTTAAAAAAGATAGCGCCGATAAACCCAAACACAATGGCTGCAGAAATACCGGAGCTTGTTACTTCAAACATACCAGTCAACACACCAACGACTCCATGTTTATCCGCTTCCTGCATCGCACCGGCCACGAGTGCGTTGCCAAAGCTCGTAATCGGAATGGTGGCCCCTGCTCCTGCGAAATCAATAAACGGTTCATATAAATCAAATCCGGCAAGCACAGCGCCTGCTACGACGAGTGTTGATAATGTATGGCCCGGTGTTAACTTGCCGACATCCATCATCAGCTGACCGATAACACATATAAGCCCACCGATAACAAATGCCCAAAAAAACATTGCAATCATTCGTCTCTTCCTTTCTTTTAAAAAACAGATTTAATAACCGCGACAATAAAAGCAGCAAAAACGCCAAATAAAATGACGGATCCAGCAAGTTTAAACATATTGCCTCCGACACCTTGTACAAATCCTTCT
Source organism: Domibacillus sp. F004 (assembly GCF_057814295.1). Taxonomy (NCBI): domain Bacteria; kingdom Bacillati; phylum Bacillota; class Bacilli; order Caryophanales; family Bacillaceae; genus Domibacillus; species Domibacillus sp. F004. The sequence continues at coordinate 87,047 of NZ_JBVATB010000008.1, read as the reverse complement.
GAACGATGCTCAATGGCGGCAGAAATAACCGCATTGCCAAATCCTGTTACAGGCACCGCACTGCCAGCACCTGCAAACTGGCCAAGTCGATCATATACGCCAAATCCCGTTAACAGCATGGCTAAAAAGATCATGAACGCCACTGTTGGATTCCCTACGGTCTGTTCTGTAAAGTTAAAAAAGAAAATAAAGAAATAAGATACCGCTTGACCAATAATACAAACAAGGCCGCCTGTCCAAAATGCGCGAATGCAATTTTTCAACACCGGTTTTTTCGGTTCATATTTTGAAGCAAGCTTTTTATAATTCTCCGGCTTCATTAGGCCATCTCCTTTTTCAATTTAATGATTTCAGATAGCCGTTTATTCGCTTCTTCTTCCGTCAGATGGCCCGCTTCCATGTCTTCCCTTAATCGGACCGCTTCGAGGAAAATTTTGTAATCACTTGAAACCACCACTTCTTCCTTACTCTCCATTTTCTGAATGCGCTTATCAAGATCTTTTTCAATCTCCTTCATCTTAAAGCGGTCGAGATGACGCACTTTATACGCTACAAGCAACTGGTCTTTTCCTTTTATAACAGCCGTATCGTAAATAGTGTCAATCGAATCTGCTTCTTTTTTGATTTTTTCAGCAAATCCATCTTGTTTTCCGTCAAGCTGCACAGCATCCGGATCAGCCGTTTCCAAGATCACCGTTCCATCATGTTCCGGTGCACATCCCGCTAGCAGCAAGATAGTAAGTGCCCATTTTTTCATGATATGTACCTCCGTTTTTGTTCAGTATGTCCTGAAAACAAAAAAAAATTCTGCTCATAGCGGCAATTGTCCATGCCGAAAAGAACAGAAATCATACAGTATTAGTGTACCGATATTTTAAGGAGGAATGCACAATGGGATGCCAAAAGCATCACGATGATTTTGACAACGAAAACCGGCGTCACCTTTCCGAAAGTTGCGTTTGTGAGGTTGTACGCGCAATTCGCGATATTCAAGATGCAAAAGAAGACGATGACTGCCGTGACTGCAAAGACTGCTTTGCTGAGCCGCTTGGAGACTTAGACGGGCCGCGCCGCCGCAATGCAGATACACGTGTGTTCACACTTACAACGAAGAAAGGAAAACCGTTTTTTGCTTTCTTTAATCCTCAAGAAGCTGATGATGATGATCATTGCAAAACAGGATGTGTATCCATCTATTTTCGCGTTGAAGATGTATTTGACAGCTGTTGTGCCCGCCTTCGTGTATTACTGCCGCTTGACCATTGCTTTGAACCCGTTAACCTTGCGGACGATGGCGACATCAGCCTCAAAAAAGTATGCAAAGTAGAAAACTTTAAAAAGACCCGCAGCTGCGTTACTGTTGATTTAAATGAATTCCTTGCGGTTCAGTGTATCAAAGACGTCGACTTAAATGTATGTCGTTAATTTTAACCCGCCTCGAGGCGGGTTTTTTTCATGTACCGGCAATTCGAATATACACAATTTCTGCAATGGGAACACGAACCGTTTCTTTCCCCTCTTCCTCGAGCACCCAAACATTATCCCTATCAAAGCGTTCAATAACTCCACGTACAGATCCACTTTTCCATTCAAACTGACATGGCACTGGAATTCTTCGTTGCGCCAGGTAAATGACTTTTTCCTCCACATTCATTTCCTTAAACGGCCGTAATCTACCTGATTCTACTGGCTTCTCTTTTGCCTCAGGTTTATTCGATATTTCTTTTGTTGCGGCTATTATTTCTGGTGTTTCAGTTATTTCTGGTGTTTCAGGCACTTCACCGGCTTTTACAATTTCCTGCATCACTGGCTGCACATGCTCAAGCGCTGGCTGTCCGATGTATAAGAGCGGCCCCTTTTCTTTTTTCATGCCTTTAGCACCTCCGCTTTTTGTCCATTATATGCAAAAAAATTGGCCGTTATGGACAGTTTTGCAAAAAATAATCCTCTGTCATATGAAAATTTCTTAACATCACTTTACTAGCTGCTAAATATTTATTGGCTTCACACCTAGGATATTTAAATAAAATGTTATAATATACTATTAAATAACAAAAGCAGGTATAGGAAAGATTGATATTAAACTGTACCTATTTCAATGGAGGCTGAAATGGAAGATATACTTAAATTAAAAGGAAAAAATATCGTAGTTATGGGTGTCGCCAATGAACGGAGCTTAGCATGGGGTGTAGCAGAAGCCCTTTATAAAGCAGGAGCAAATGTAATTTATACATACAGACTGGAACGATCTCTAGGGAAAATAACGAAACTGTTAGAGAAAAACAACTATCCATCCGATTATATTTTCCATTGTGATGTAAATAATGATGAGAGTATTCGCCAATCATTTAAAGATATAGGTGAAAAAGTAGGTGTTATTCACGGATTGGTTCATTCAATTGCCTATGCTCATGCAGAAGACTTAAAGGGTGACTTTGTAGAAACCTCTAGGGATGGATATGCATTTGCCCAAGATACTAGTGCCTATTCATTAATTGCTGTAGCAAGAGAAGCTCGTCAATATATGACAGAAGGAGCATCCATTGTTACTATGACTTATCTTGGGGCAGAACGTGTGGTAGAGGGGTATAACCTAATGGGTGTGGCAAAAGCTTCCCTTGAAGCCAGTGTGAAATACTTGGCACTCGATTTAGGTAAAGACAATATTAGAGTCAATGCTGTTTCAGCAGGAGCCATTCGAACACTCGCAGCCAAGGGGATTCCGGCTTTTAATACCATTCTTCATCAAATTGAAGAAAAGTCACCTTTAAAGAGAAATGTGACCCAGGAAGAAGTGGGCGACATGACGCTCGTTATACTTAGCCACCTTTCACGAGGAGTCACTGGTGAAATTATTTATGTTGACTCTGGTTACAATATATTGGGATAGTCTATTGACCAATAAAGCCCGACGTTTATTTACAAAAAAAGCTATGTTAAACATAATGGTTGATCAAATGATCTATAACGGGCCCTGTGAAAAAAGACCGAAAATGGTCTTTTTTCTTTTTAAAACAGGCTTCAGTTGCTGGAGCAATATGATATTAAAAAAAGCCGCTTATGACGATAATAACTAGCGGTGACAACTCACCTAAACAACTTTCTTTTGTGCACAATATTATATTTACATTTCCGTCTGCTTTCTATTTCTTTCATACATGTATATTTTCCAAGGAGGCGTTTTAATGAAACTAGATATTATTGGCGACATACACGGCTGTTTAGATGAATTTCGTGCCTTAACCGTAAAACTTGGCTACTCGTGGGATGCCGGTATTCCTGTTCATCCCGATGGCCGGACGCTCGCTTTTGTTGGTGATCTGACAGATCGCGGTCCTGCTTCTGTTCACGTTCTTGATATCATATGCCGTCTATTTGACGAACAGTCCGCTTTATACACGCCTGGTAATCATTGCAATAAGCTATATCGTTACTTTCTCGGCAATAACGTTCAGAAAACGCACGGCTTGGAAACGACTGCCGCTGAACTCGATTCGCTCTCAACCCGCGAGTATAAAAAGATTCGCCGTCGCTTTTTAACCATGTATGAACAGTCGCCGCTTTATCAAGAAGTAGACAGCGGGACGCTCGTTATTGCACATGCGGGCATACGTGCTGACTATATCGGCCGCCATGATTCACGTGTAAAAACGTTCGTTCTATACGGTGACATTACCGGTGAGAAACGGGCAGATGGTTCGCCTGTTCGGCGCGACTGGGCAAAAAACTATACGGGTAATGCCTTCATCGTATATGGGCATACTCCTGTAAAAGAGCCACGCGCATTAAATAAGACAATCAACATTGATACTGGATGCGTCTTCGGCGGCAAGCTAACAGCCTTCCGCTGGCCTGAACGCGACATCGTATCGGTCCCTTCTAAACAACCGTTCAATCCGGAAAAATTCAGGGAGTTTGATTAAGCAAGAACACAAATAAAGGGGCTGTACACGACCGGCCCCTTTAGTTAGCTAAGCATTTTTTCATATCGTCCGGTATTGGCATAACAATCCGGACCTGTTCGCCTGTTAACGGATGCATAAACGATAAATACCCGCAATGCAGTGCTTGCCGCTTTATTTGCTGCAGATGGCCTCCATACAAATCATCGCCAGCAAGCGGATGGCCAATATGGGCCATATGTACACGTATTTGATGCGTTCGGCCTGTTTCCGGTTTTACTTGAATGTGCGCAAAGTCAGCATGCTGCTTCAAGACACGATAGCCCGTTCGCGCCATTTGGCCATCCGGCCGCACGATGCGCTTAATAATGCTGTCATTGCACCTGCCGATAGGTGAATCAACGGTGCCTGTTTCTTCAGAGAATACCCCCTCAGCAAATGCTTCATACTGGCGATCTACACGCTTTTGTTTCTGCATCTCCGATAGTAAATGATGAGTATATCTGTTTTTTGCAGCCAAAACGATGCCCGATGTATCCCGGTCAAGCCGTGTAACAATATGAGCCGTCGCCGCGATCCCCCGTTCTTCGTATAATCCGAGTAATCCCGCGGCAAGCGAGCCGTCCGGATGTTCACGCGACGGAATTGTATTCATTCCTGCCGGCTTTCCAATTGCGAGCAGCACCTCATCTTCATACAACACCTGGAGCATTATTTGTTCTGCTTTCATACTGTCTGACGGCGCTTCTCTCGGAAAAACGACCCGTACGGCGTCGCCAGCTTTCAACATGTGTCTTACATTTACTTCCGCTCCGTTCACCAAGATAAACCCACCGGCAAATTTTATGTCCGTAAGTGCTCTTTTTGAAATCGATTTGTTCTGCAAAAAAGTTCGCAAAAGCATACCTTCTTCATCCACCGTCCAGTTTAATTCAAATGGTGTCATGTCAGCTGCTGACAAACGAATCATGCACCCTTTTCCAAAACGGAAAAGGACGGAAACGCGCAAATCGAATTTTTTCACTGGCAACCCGATATTGAATCGACTTGACATCTTTATGCAAAATCGTTAAATGGTCTATCGTCACCAAAAAGTCCAACCGGTTGACTGGTTTTAACATACATGTGTGGTGCGCCGGCAAAATAAGCGGTGATCCAACTGTTCGGAACACACGGTTATTAATGGAAGCCATTTCTGCAAGCTGTAGTGCGCGGATGGATGGATGCAAAATCGCACCACCAAGCGCTTTATTATATGCTGTACTTCCAGATGGAGTCGACACACATAATCCATCGCCGCGAAACCGTTCAAAATGCTCGCCCCGTATTTCAACATCCATAACAAGTGTCCCTTCTACACTTTTCACCGTTGACTCATTTAATGCCAAATATCGTGTTTCTTTGCCATCGTGCTGATAGCGGATAATGGCTTCTAAAAGCGGATACTCAATAATTTGATAGGGTGTCCGTGCAATCGCAATGACGAGCTTCTCAATTTCATTCGGCGTCCAGTCTGCATAAAAACCTAGATGGCCCGTATGAACTCCAACGAACGCCGTTTTATCCAACCGGCCGCTGTATCTGTGAAACGCGTATAACAGTGTTCCATCACCGCCAACTGAAATGACAATATCCGGCTCACTTTCATCGTATGCCAGTTTAAAATCAGTTAAATAATTACGGATTTTGTGCATTAATGCATTGGACTTCGCATCACCTTTTGACGTAATTGCAAACTTCATCTGCTTCACCCCTGCCGATTATTCTCATTCCTTTTTCTTTGTAAAAAATTTTTGCGCTTCTTGTATTTCTTCACGAATGAGCGACATCTCTTCATCAAGGCGAAATGCTGCTTCTGCCGCACGCTGTAAACGCATTTGAATCTCCGTCGGGAAGTCACCGTTATATTTATAATTTAGTGAATGCTCAATCGTTGCCCAAAAATTCATCGCCAGTGTCCGTATTTGAATTTCTGCCAAAATTTTCTTTTCTCCCTGAATCGTTTGAACAGGGTATTCAATGACCATATGATAGGATCGGTAGCCGCTCGGTTTTTTATGGGATATATAATCTTTTTCTTCGACAATTCTAAAATCATTTCGCTTCCGGATAATGCTAACAACCTTTTTAATATCGTCCACAAATTGGCACATCATGCGCAATCCCGCAATATCCTGCATATCACGGTGAAGGCGGTCCATCCGTATGCTTTTCTTATTCATTTTATCAAGAATGCTTGGGACCGGCTTTACTCGTCCTGTTACAAACTCGATCGGCGAACGATCTTCATTCATCGTAAATTGCTTCCTGATCCCCCGCAGTTTCACCTTCAACTCTTCTACAGCCTGCTTATACGGTGATAAAAATTCATCCCAATTTTCCATAGCATCCCCCATCAGTGCTGTTCGGCGAAAAAGACTCGTTCTACTTTCTCCACCATTTCCTCACCGTAATTGCCATTCCCTTCAATATTAGCAACGAGCTCTTCCATCTCTTCTTGAAAAGAGGCAAGTGTGAATGTCCCGTCCGTACCGACCGCCTCGAGGAGATGGTTGCCATCCATCGCTTTTTTTACATCCAGCCATGTGCTTTCATGCAAATATACATACACGTAGCCTGCCTCTGTTTCCGCCAAATACACAAAGGCGAAAGCGTCTGAATCTGTAATCACCTGGTTTTTGGCCTGCAAATGTGTAACTTCAACGTCTTCTTCTGATAATAGACGAAGCACCCCATTCACCCATTCTGTCTTCGTAAAATGCCATTTTGTTCTCATCTCTAATTCTCCTTTATAACATCCGTTCATTCAAAACATCGTAACCATTTTAACACATTTTGTTCTTTTAAACATTGTCTGAACAGGATACAATGGGAGAAAAGACTTTTCTGGAAAAAGAGGCAGATAAATGAACCAAGAAATTGAAATCGAATTTAAATGTTTGCTTTCAAAAGAACAATTTGATCAATTGGTTGAATCTTTTCATCCCGGCCCCTTTACCACGCAGCATAACCATTATTTTGACACGCCTGACTTTTCACTAAAAAAAGCCGGCGCTGCCTTGCGCATTCGCGAAAAAAAGGGACAGGCTGAAATGACTTTAAAGGAACCGGCTGAGGTCGGCCTGCTTGAATCAACGGTCGTTCTCTCAAAAGAGGACGTAACCGCTTCTCTATCCGGAACTATTCCGGATAACGATGTGATGGCTGCTGCCCGTAAACGCGCTGGCGCGAATGCCTTTGTTCATTTCGGCACTCTTTCCACAAAACGGGCTGAACTAGATTATAAAGACGGGCTGCTCGTTTTCGATCACAGCACATATGTAAACCAAGAAGATTATGAACTGGAGTATGAGGCAAAAGACCTTTCAGGGAAGCAGACTTTTCTTTCGCTTCTAAATTCATTCAATATCAAATATAAACCGGCTGAAAATAAAATTCGCCGTTTCTATCACGCACAATTTCAAAATGGAGGCCATTAACGTGGATACAAGTTTCTTTAATACGATGATTCGTTCAACGATGATGAATGCTGTACCAGCAACGAACACTTCTTCTCCTTTTGCGGCAGCAACAGATCAATCGATGGTCTTCGGATCCATTTTACAGCAGGCGCTTATGCAAGGACTTGAAATTGTAAATGCAAATGAAGCAAGACCCACTGCAACTGGGCCTGCTCTTTATACAAAAGCGGGCGCAGACATTTTATCTGCACCTACAACAGATTATGATGACATCATTACAAGAGCTGCAGAAACATATGGTGTGCCGAAAAAACTCATCCAATCTGTGATCCAGCAGGAATCCAATTTCAACTCGAACGCGGTTAGCTCTGCTGGTGCATCTGGCCTTATGCAGCTGATGCCAGCAACCGCACGCCATCTTGGTGTACAAAATTCATTTGATCCAGAACAAAATGTGTTTGGCGGTACCAAATATTTGCGTCAAATGCTCGACATGTTTGATGACAATATAACATTGGCACTAGCAGCTTATAATGCAGGGCCAGGCAACGTAAAAAAATATGGCGGCATTCCACCATTCAATGAAACACAAAATTATGTCAAAAAAGTAACCAGCTCCTACAATGCGTAGAGCTGGTTTTTTTTGTATCAAGCACTTCATTTGTTTTATAACAGAAGCCTTGTTAAAATGAATATACACTATAAGGTAAAAGGAGTTTATTTTATGGCCAAGCAATCCAATGTTCCATACGACATCATCGGCGAAGAACAGCTCTCAAAGCTAGTTGACGCATTTTACAGCCGCGTTTCGCAACATCCGGATCTTGTGCCGATTTTTCCCGATGACTTAACGGAGACAGCCCGGAAGCAGAAGCAATTTTTAACACAGTTTTTGGGTGGTCCTCCCCTTTATACTGAAGAACATGGGCATCCCATGCTGCGGGCACGCCATCTGCCATTTCCTATTACACCGGTACGTGCAGCAGCCTGGCTAACTTGTATGAATGAAGCAATGGATGAGGTGCAGTTACACGGAGAATTACGGACTTTCTTTTTTGAACGGCTTACACAAACGGCACACCATATGGTAAACCGGCCGAATGATAAGGATGATGTTCTGTGAATCCAATGCAATTACCTGATCGTATTTGCTCTAACCGGCAAAAACCGCTCGAGCTCTATGTATTTGTTGATCCGCTTTGTCCCGAATGCTGGGCTCTTGATCCGATGCTCCGGAAACTGCAGCTAGAATATGGACATTATTTCAAGCTGAAGCAGGTACTGACCGGGAAACTCACCTCTTTAAATGCAACAAGACAGCCTCTTGCTGTTGAACAAAGCGGGCTTGCTTGCAACGAATCACTATGGGTGGAGAACACCATTTCTTCCCCTTTTCTTGCATCGATTGCCATTAAAGCAGCGGAACTGCAAGGAAGACGGGCCGGAAGTAAGTTTTTACGCAAACTGCAGGAACAGTTTTTTTTAGACAGAGAGAATGTATCTGATTTAGCTGTATTGAGCCGCTGTGCAGAAGAAGCGGGACTTGATAAAGGTGAATTTTTAAACGATATTCATTCCGCTGGGGCAACGAACGCCTTTCAATGTGATTTGACTATTACGTGTGAAATGGATGTAGACGAAGCACCAACGATCGTGTTTTTCAATGAACGAATAGAGGATGAAGGCATTAAAATTGCTGGACTTTATTCATACGATATTTACGTCCAAATTTTGCAGGAAATACTGGAAGAAATACCTGAACCGCTTGATCCACCGCCGCTTGAAGAATTCATGCAATATTTCCGGATTGCAGCGACGACTGAAATTAGTGACGTGTACAACTTTTCAGAAGTTCATGCCTTACGTGAAATGAAAAAGCTGCAGTTACAGCAAAAAGTGCATAAAATCAATACAAAGCACGGCACTTTCTGGGAATATATACAATAAGAGAAGAGGCGTCGTTGCTGCTGACGTCTTATATCGTCGACAACTCCGCTTTTCAGCCGTTTAACTTGAAGCGAGGTTGTTTTTTTATTTTTTTAAAAAAGCGCAGACGCAGTCTTCTTTATGAAGACTGCGTCTGCGGACTAATTACGATTGAAATGTCGCTCATTATGACATGTAAATAACGGCTACTTTTCCGCTAAATCTTATTAGCAGTCACGTTTTCTATCATGTTTTTTGTCACATTTATCTTCTAATTTATCTACTTGGTCTTCCAGTTTATCCACTTTCTTTTCAAGTTTATCTACTTCGTCTTCCAGTTTATCCACTTTCTTTTCAAGTTTATCTACTTTCTTTTCAAGGTCATCCACTTTCTTTTCAAGTTTATCGACTTTGTCTTCCAATTTATCCACTTTCTTTTCAAGGTCATCTACTTTGTCTTCCAATTTATCTACTTTTGCATCAAGATGCTTCACTTTTCTTTTTAAACGATCAATCTGTTCTTGTTGGTCTTCTACCTTATCCTCCAACTTGTCTAATCGTTTCTCAAATTTGTTTTCGTCTCTGTCTCTGTCTCTGTCTTTGTCTCTGTCTTTGTCTCTACCTTGGTCTCTACCTTGGTCTCTGTCTCTACCTTGGTCTCTATCGTTATCGTCATTTCCGTGTCCTTTATGTCCTGGCATACTATACACCCATCCCTTCAATTTTTAATTTTAAATAAAAAGCATTTTTCTTCTGTTCTTATTGATTTGCTACCTTTTCCGCCAACCTGTCTAACCGCCTCTCAACGTTGTTAACATTGGCGTTTTTCCTTTGTTGAACATCTGCTTTTCGTGTGCCCTGGTAGCCGCTCCCTCCTCTCTTCAATACATTATGATAAAAAGAAAGAAGTGTTTGGACGTACTGATCAGTACAAGCACAATTTTTAAAAAAACCAAACGATAAACTATATTCCCTGCCAATAACATTTATTCACACACAGAATCAGGATTTTTTATTTTGATTAGAATAGGAATCGAAGAGGAGTATGGATTAAATTGTTTGATTGAGTAGTTGGTGGTTGCGGGCCAGTATCTCACTAATGTGAGCTCTTTACATCAACTAGAAAAAGCCCCGCCGAAGCGGAGCTTTTTCTTACGAACAAAGGGGATGGAAGAAATTTTTCACAGTCAAACAAAGGGGTATATGTTTATAAGTGATCAATTTCACATCCTTATCCTATCATGCTTGGCACATAAATTGCAAGGTGTGTCCCAGTCGTTCACTTGATTGTCATAATAATGGATTTGACAGTATTAAATTCCATATTAAGACAACAACTTTTCCATTTCTTCAAGTGATTGTTCAAACACCTGGCACGCGGATTCAATGGCGTCGGCTGCCGTCATATCAACACCCGCACGCTTTAACACGTCAATTGGATCAGCGGAACTGCCGGCCTTCAAAAATTCATAAATGTATCGCTCTGCGGCAGGTTCACCATCTTCTAAAATTTGTGAAGACAGCGCAATCGCTGCACTTAAGCCGGTCGCATATTGATATACATAATAATTATAATAAAAATGCGGAATGCGTGCCCATTCAAGCGCAATTTCCTCATCAATAATCATAGCATCGCCAAAATATTTTTTATTTAATTCATAATACGCGGCGCTTAATCCGTCCGCTGTCAACGCTTCTCCATTTTGCGCTTTTTCATGAACAAGATGTTCAAATTCAGCAAACATTGTCTGACGGAAAACCGTACCGCGAAACGTTTCCAAAAAATGATTCAACAAGTATATACGTTTCTTCTCATCTTCTGTCGTTTTCAGCAAATAGTCATTCAAAAGCGATTCATTGCATGTAGAGGCCACTTCTGCAACAAAAATCGAATAATCCCCATATACATACGGCTGATTCGCACGTGTGTAGTAACTGTGAATACTGTGACCGAATTCATGGGCTAGTGTAAACAAGTTATTTACGTTATCTTGCCAGTTCATTAAAACATATGGATTCGTGCCGTACGCACCTGATGAATATGCACCGCTGCGCTTCCCTTTATTTTCAACAACATCCACCCAGCGACTTTCAAGTCCTTGTGCGAGAATAGCGTTATACTCTTCTCCAAGTGGCTTTAATCCTTTTAATAAAAGGGCTTTTGCTTCATCATACGTTACATCAAACTTGCCTTCTGCGACGAGCGGCGTATACAAATCATACATATGCAGCTCATCTAGGCCGAGTACTTTTTTACGGAGCGCGATATACCGGTGCAAAAGCGGCAAATTTTTATTAATCGTGCTGACGAGATTGTCATATACCTCTTCAGGAATATGATTACGTGCTAATGCAGATGCACGCGCACTTCCGTAATGTCTTACCTGGGCGGAAAAATTATCTTTTTTGATTTGCCCTGATAACGTAGAAGCAAACGTGTTTTTGAATTTTCCGTATGTTGCATATACCGCTTTAAACGCTTCTTCTCGCACACGGCGGTCTGAAGACTCTAAAAAGCGAACATAATTGCCGTGCGTAATTTGCACGTTTTCACCATTTTCATCTTGAATAACCGGAAACTCAAGGTCTGCGTTATTCAGCATCCCAAACGTCGCACTGGATGAACCGAGCACATCAGACGCCTGTGCCAGCAAGTTCTCTTCCACCGCTGACAATACGTGCGGGCGCTGCTTATTCAAATCATCAAGCACTTTTTTATAAAGTAAAAGCGGCTCATAGGAGGCTACAAAACCATTAATTTTTTCCTCATCAATGGCCAAAATTTCCGGATCCGCAAATGACAATACACCAGCAATTTGAGTATAAAGCATCTTCGCTCGGTCATTCATTCCTTGATAATGTCCATTTTGTGTATCTTCATCGTAACGCATATGCGCATATGTATACAGCCTGCCCATGCGCTCTAAAAGCGTATCCTGCCATGCAAAAAATGAATACAGCTGTTCTGCACTATTGCCAAGTGTACCATTATAAGAGACAGCGGCACCAGCAAACTCCCCGATCGCTTTAAATTCTTCTTCCCATGCTGCATCCGTTTCAAATATATCTTCTAGACGCCACTTTAATTCTTCTGCAATCTCACTGCGTGCCGGAAGCTGTTTTACTTGATTATCTGCCACTTTAAAAAACCTCCCTTTTATTTATAAACCATTCTCCTTTTTTATTGTATATTCCTTTTTCTTATTCCTCAAAAAATCAGCCTGTCTATAATTCGCTTTTCATACGCGGCATAAAATTCTTCTCTCTGTCTTTTGCTGTTTTTTGTCTGATTGTCCTTCGCTCTTGCTGTATCGATTTCGCTGAGCAGCGCTACATAGTCTTCCGCCGCTTGTTCTGGTGTCATCATCGGAGCGAGCGGCATAATCATTTCTCTTACATGTCCCATCTGAATACGTCTGCGAATAATATTTGCTGCTTCCTGCGCCGATCCGCTTGTACGGTCATGGACAATGTAAAACTGCCACTCGACTGCGTGATTGCGGATTGCCATGCTGCTTCGTACGGGCAGACCGATTTCTTCCGGTAATAAATATGGATTTCGACCCGATTCATAAACAGTCCGAAAAAATGGGTGATTTCGTGCATTGCTATAATAAAGCGATCGGTCAATCCATTTTCGCTTTTCATCCAAAAAGGGCGCCAACCGATATGTAAATTCAGTTAATATGGCAGCAGACGGCGGAAACGGCATGTCCTCTATTTTCACATCAAGGCGCACCGCTAGACAAAGCGATATGGTGACCGGTACAATTCGTCCGTAAATGGTAAACAATTTTAAATCAGGACAATACGCAATAAAATAAAAACCAAGCTGTGAATGATAACGCAAAAAAAGTCGTTGAAAAGGGGTTAATTTTACATATTGCCCTTTTCGTTCAAGTGATGGGCCGCCATATATCCAGAATGGGGTTAAACCGCCCATCCTATATTTCTCCGTCCGTTCCCGAAATAACGATACGGAAATAGTTGAACATTGGTATTCAACCGCAATTGTTCCTGATAATATATCAGGACGCTGTGATCCATCGGGCAGACGCGCTTCCATTACAGCATCGTGTGTTCTTGTTATCCAGTTAAATAAATCGATTTTGGCAGTAAGATGACGTGGGGATTCATGTTCTGAAAAAGAGTCACAGGAAGAATATATTTCGTGAGCAAAGTGCGGAATGTTGACATCTCCCGCTTTAATGACGACCGGGCGGCCGCACTGCGGGCAAAAATGAGGTGCTTTTTTCAAACTTAATGCCGTCTGTTTTACATGAGGCCCGGCAAGTACAATGGAATTCCCATTTATATCGACTGCCGCCAGCATACAACCAGCTCCTTTCATACTCTGTACCATTCGACCCGTAAGCAGAAAACTCCTTTTCATAAAACGATACTTTATATATAAGAAATAGCCACTCGTTCTTTTTTATAAAGCTCAGCAAAAAAAGCCTCCTGATTAGAAGGCTTTCCATTAAGAAAAATATCGGCGTACTGTTTCAAATACATTTTCATTTATCACACACTTCCCATATTCTTGCAGTGTATGAATAGTCATACGGGATTCATGTGTATACTCAAGCAAAATGCTAAGTGCATCGTCAATTGCTTTTTCTTCAAACCGCTCTTCTTCAAATTCCACAAATAAATAATAGCGGTTTTCATACGCGTAAAGAGATGTAACCAAATGATCGAGCCCGCCACGGTTGCTAAGCGTAATGACATCTTCAAAATCTTGGAACGAAAGAACAAAATCAAGTGGTTGTTCATCTTCTTCCGCCCGGTCAAAATGCTCTTCAAGCAAGTCTTCAATCTGTCCTTCTACATCTAATTTATCACTGATGAATGGGAGCTCGAGCTTCTGCCCATCTTTCGTCAAGTTTGCTTGTGTAACTAAAATCTCAAGTCCTTTATCCAGTGCATGCACTTGAATCCAAAGGGGACCGTCCACTGTGAAATCTTCTTCATCATGGACTTCCTCCATCATATCCCAGAACAGTTCTTCGCTGCGCTCCCGGTTGTACCAGATTTCTTCGCGATCAAAGCCCCGTTCTTCTATATCAACATACGATATGAAAAACTTCACCGTATTCTCATTAATGCGTTCGATTTCCATAATTGCGGTCTCTCCCTTCCATTTAGAGGGTTGTCGGGAGTGCGGAAACAAAACTCCTCATCCCTTTGTTCTATTGTATGATAAACGGGCCATAAATGAAAATAGAAAGACTCCAAAATCGGAGGGCTGTCTGCATATTTTATCTGAATTTTTTGATTTATTCAAGTGAATTACATAAAAAAAACCCTGTAATATATACAGGAATTTTTTCTACGTTAATTAACCATACGCCGTGCTTCAAGCAACTGGAACGTGCGAACTTTTCGCGGTAAGAAGCGGCGAATTTCATCTTCATTGTAACCGACTTGCAAACGCTTTGCATCCATAATAATTGGACGGCGAAGCAAACCCGGGTTTTGGCGAATCAATTCAAACAAATCTTGAAGAGGAAGTGTTTCAAGATCAACGTCCAATTTTTGAAAAATCTTTGAACGAGTTGAAATGATTTCATCCGTTCCATCCTCCGTCATACGCAAAATCTCTTTAATTTCATTAATGCTTAGCGGTTCAGAGAAAATATTGCGTTCCACGTAAGGTATTTCGTGTTCTTCTAGCCATGCTTTTGCTTTACGGCAAGATGTGCAGCTTGGTGATGTGTATAGTGTAACCATTCCTCATTCACACTCCTTAATTAAAATGTATAATACCTGTCCATTTGAGGAATTGAACGTTCATGGAGATTTCAATTAGTGAGTGAAACTCCTCAACAACCGGCTACATATGTATTATACCATGAAATGACATTTACTGAATATGATTTTCATTATATCGTAAAAATTATTTGATTTACTCTACACAATAGATTATACCCGAGAAATGTGTCCACTAAACGTCAAAAACAATTTAATTAAGTGTAAATGGTTTTAAAATATCTTTATTCCGTTCTTCTTCGTAAGAAAGTGCCCGTTCAGCGGATTCAAATGGCTCGCCATATATTTCCGCATCTTTATATTTATGAATATCGCGATAGGTCTTCACCATTGCATCATATATGGCTTCTTCATCTGCCTCAGTTGGGCTCCAATATAAAATGTCTAAGATCGTTTCCTGTCCTGTTGCCAGCGATCGCCGGCGATAGCCAATTTTTGATGCGTGCTGAAAGCCCTCTCTCGCATAAAAACGGAGCCTTTTCTCCGTATCAGTGTCTTCATATTGGACAGGTTCTACTTCGAGGATAACCGGCTTGTTTTTCGACTTTAATTTATGAATTAACTGTTTACCGAGTCCTTGTCCGCGCGCATTCCGCGAAACAAACAAATAGTCGACGAAAACAAACCCGTTAAACTCCACGTAAATCAGTACATGATTAGGCCCTTCATCTTTATGATAAACATCGCTGCGCTCTTTCAACAGCATATCCATCTGCTCTTTTGATTTCATTTCTTCAATTGGAAAATATTGATTCAGCTTTTCATACCAGTTCATGCATTTCTCCTTTGTTAAACAATATTTTTAAAACATGTTCCATAGCAGTATATCCATATTTCTATTTTCATTACAACGGGATCGCTCCTTGAATATTCAGTCTGTTTTGTTTATAATCATACTCATACTAAGATGAAACGAAGTGAAAATTGACTTATGATGAAAACGATTTTTTCCGGCATTCAGCCAAGTGGGATGATCACACTCGGAAACTATATTGGTGCCTTAAAACAATTTGTAGAACTGCAGGAAGATTATAATTGTTATTTTTGCATCGTCGATGAGCATGCAATTACAGTGCAGCAAGACCCTCACGAACTGCGTAAAAACATCCGAAGTTTAGCTGCTCTTTATGTCGCAGTTGGGCTTGATCCAGCAAAGGCGGCATTGTTCATTCAATCTGAAGTGCCGGCACACGCGCAGGCAGGATGGATGCTGCAATGTGTTGCCTATATTGGTGAGCTTGAGCGGATGACACAGTTTAAAGACAAATCAACAGGCAAAGAAGCGGTCTCAGCAGGCCTTCTTACTTATCCGCCATTAATGGCTGCTGATATTTTGCTCTATGGTACCGATATTGTGCCGGTTGGAGAAGATCAAAAACAACACTTAGAGTTAACGCGTGATTTAGCAGAACGCTTTAACAAGAAATACAATGATATTTTCACCATTCCAGAAGTGCGTATCCCGAAAGAAGGCGCGCGCATTATGTCTTTACAGGAACCATCAAAAAAAATGAGCAAGTCGGACCCAAATCTAAAAGCATTTATTACCCTTCTCGATGATCCAAAACAAATTGAGAAAAAAGTAAAAAGTGCGGTCACAGATTCAGATGGCATCGTGAAATACGATAGAGAAAACAAGCCGGGCGTTTCCAACTTGCTATCCATTTATGCCGCTCTTGAAGGTGTACCGATTGCAGACATCGAAAAACGGTTTGATGGAAAAGGTTATGGTGATTTCAAACAAGAAGTAGCTGATGTTATTATCCGGAATCTTGCGCCCATTCAATCCCGCTATTACGAGTTGGTTAACTCAGATGAACTGGACCGTATTCTTGATGATGGTGCAGAGAAAGCAAGCCGTGCAGCAAACAAAATGCTTCAAAAAATGGAAAACGCAATGGGCCTCGGCCGTAAACGAAAATAAAGAAGAACCCCCGCCAAATTGATTGGCGAGGGTTCTTTCACGTAGCTACACCCATCTCGTGCTCATACATTTTCTCAAAAAATGGGCGTCCTTTAATAATTTGTCCGCATATTTGTTCATGTTGTGGACTCCATCCAATTTTCACCGCTTCACTAAATGTACTCATAGCTATATTCCAATCCATTTCGCGAATTTCCTCATAACGATCCGGCATCCATTCCGTCAACCAATACTTTAATTCCGGCTCATTCTCTGATTCAATGAGCTGATCCACTGCCAGTAACAGCAACTGCTTCAACTGCCGTTCTTTCCGCGTCAGTCCAATCATCCATTCAGGTGCTGGCTCAACCAAACTGTATGCTTTCTCATTCATTTCTGGAAAATAAAATGGTTCTGGTGCGTGACAATCCGCCATCTCTCGAACAATTAATTCATGCTGTGGCATAAGCCGGCTTTTTTTCACAGGCACCCGGTATCCCATCGTCTCAATCGCCATCATCCGCTCTCCATCTGAAGCAATAAAACAGTATTCCAACATTTCCACTTTACTGCCCTTTCGGATAAACGCTTTACTTTCAATTTTTTTCAATAGATCATCCGGTAGTTCACCTAATGAATTCTCGATATAATCCATGGCTGATTTTCTCACAATCAAAACAGGGACTTGATCCAACATCACCATGCCGTCATCTTTACGCCACTCATGAAACAAACATACATTGCAGCCGTTCTCTTCTCCTTCAAACCAGTTGACCCATACATCATGAAGGTATAACATCAAATTCCTCCTTGAACTCCTTATTATGGGTTCATTATCGTCACGTTTCCGTTAATTTATTCCTTCAAACCCAAAATAATGAGTACCCAGCCAAGGAAAAATAAATAACATTCGGGTCTACTGATTGTGAAAGTTAAATAATCGCTCCATGTCATGCCTGCTGCAAGCAAATTAAAATACATAATAAAACTAACACCGCCGGCAACAGCAAAGCCGAATCCTGTTAAGAAGGTCATGAATCTCATCTGATCACATCCTCGCTGCTTGTCCTACATCTATATGCAGCAGCGAAACAAAAAAAACAGGCCGCAGCCTGTTTTAAAATTAATCGTTATATTCGGTTAACACGATCGTCGCATTGTGGCCGCCAAATCCAAGTGAATTGCTCAGCGCAGAACGCACTTCTTGCTTTCGTGCTTCATTCGGTACGTAATCAAGATCACATTCTGGATCGGGGTTGGCTAAATTAATCGTCGGCGGTATATGATTATTTTTAATAGTGAGCGCGGTAAAAATCGCTTCTACTCCACCTGCGGCACCGAGCATATGCCCTGTCATTGATTTGGTAGAGCTGATCGAAAGTTTTCGTGCATGATCACCGAAAACCGATTTAATGGCAGCCGTTTCGAACTTATCATTGTATGGCGTGCTTGTACCGTGTGCATTAATGTAATCAATGTCTTCTGGTGCAAACCCTGCATCATCAATAGCCATTTGCATAGCACGTGCTCCACCTTCACCCTCCGGTGCCGGTGCTGTAATATGATAAGCATCACCCGTCGAACCATATCCGACGATTTCCGCATAAATGGCCGCACCGCGTTTTTTAGCATGCTCCAATTCTTCAAGAACGACAATACCTGCCCCTTCGCCAATAACAAATCCATCGCGGTTTGCATCGAAAGGACGACTTGCCGTTGCCGGATCCGGATTGTTTGAGAGTGCCGTATTCGCACAAAAACCAGCTACTGACATTTCAGTAATCGGAGCTTCGGCACCACCTGAAATCATCGCATCTGCATCACCGCGTTGAATCACTTTAAACGCATCTCCAATGGAGTTTGTACCCGTTGCACATGCCGTTACAGTACAGGAGTTCACTCCTTTTGCACCCAAATAAATGGATACCTGTCCTGCTGCCATATCAGGAATGATCATCGGCACAAAAAACGGACTGACCCGGCGATAGCCGCGCTCTAAAAATATTCTGTATTGGTTTTCAAATGTTTCCATTCCCCCAATACCCGAACCGATCCAGACACCGATTCGTGGCGCATTTTCATCGTTAATATTAAGATTCGCATCCGCGACCGCCATTTTTGCTGCTGCAACGGCATATTGAGTGAAGCGATCCATTTTACGTGCTTCTTTTTTCTCCATAAATTGTTCGGGATCAAAATCTCTAATTTCCGCCGCTACTTTTGCAGGATAATTGTCTGCATTTAAACGGGTTAACGGCTTGACCCCGCTTTTTCCTGTTATAACACTGTCCCATGCTTCTTCTATCGTACTTCCAACCGGTGAGACAATGCCGAGACCGGTAATGACTACTCTTCGCTTTTCCACATTTTCCACCTCTTTTTGTAATCTGCTATTAGCGTCCCCATTTCATCGCAATGGCGCCCCACGTTAACCCTCCGCCAAAACCGACCATCACGATAACATCATCTTCTTTAATCTTCCCCTTCTCCAGTTCTTCTACAAACGTGATCGGAATCGATGCAGATGATGTATTGCCAAATTGATTGATCGTTACCGACATTTTTTCTAGCGGCAGTCCAAGACGTTCGCGGGATGATTCCATAATGCGAATGTTTGCCTGATGGGGCATTAAAAAGTCAACATCATCTTTTGTTAAACCCGCTTTCTCAAGCACATTAATCGCTGATTCACCCATTTGACGAACAGCAAATTTAAACACTTCACGCCCATTCATCTTGACATACTCATCCTGATATAAATGCTTGGCGCCCCGTCCATCTGCACCGAGTTCAAATGAAAGAATGCCCCGTCCATCTGCAACCGGCCCGAGAATGGCTGCTCCAGCGCCATCTCCGAATAAAACGGCTGTATTACGGTCTTCCCAATCAACCGATTTTGATAGTTTTTCTGCACCGATAACGAGAACATGTTTATACGTGCCTGTTTCCACAAACTGTTTTCCTGTAATAATAGCATACATAAATCCGGCGCACGCCGCACTTATATCCATTGCCGCTGCATTCACCGCACCAATTTCGTGTTGAATTAAACAGGATACAGAAGGAAAACGATGATCCGGTGTCACCGTTGCTGTAATAATAAGATCAATTTCTTCTGGATGAATCCCTGCGTTCTCAATTGCTTTTTGCGCTGCTTTCATCGCCATGTAAGACGTGTCGATATCATCTCCAGCAATACGGCGTTCTTCAATACCTGTACGCGTGCGAATCCACTCATCTGACGTATCCATCTTTTTTTCCAGATCGGCATTCGTTACCACGTTTTCTGGAATGTATCTGCCCATTCCCCATATTCCAGCGTTCATCAACACGCACCCTCTTTCACATACATTTGTAATATCAATTATTAAGACTTGGTCCTAATTTTACTGAAAACGAATCGTGATTGCAACTAAAAAATAAAAGCGGGCTCCTGTTACTAGGAACCCGCTTTCTTGTATTAATGTTTCTCAATAGGATCGTTTGGAATTAGTGTTGTCAAAATAAACAACAAAATCGTGGCAACAATGGCGATCAAAACGCCTGTTTCAACGTGAAACGGAACACCGTTCATTGATGACACAACGTATACAACCATTTCAGACAAGACAAGTGTCCAAACAAATGTCATAATATATTGCATGTGTAAACCTCCTTCATCTTACATTTATGTACTCTGTTCATAATCTTAGCATATTACGGGATCAGCAGCATGAAAAAGTTTTTCTTTTTCTTGACGATTTTTGCAGTAAAATAAAAAGAAAAGAAACTAGGCAATTGCCTGGGTAAAAGGGAGATCATACGATGAATAACAAACAGATGGAATTTATGCAAATTGCCATGAACTATTTACCAGATGCACAGGAAAAAATGAAGGAAGCCGGTATTGAGTTTTCTCCTGCAATGGCAGAACCCTTTTTTGGCTTATTTATGGGTGTCATGCAAGAAGCATATGAGCTCGGCAAAAAAGACGCCCTAACGGAAAAATAAGAAAAAGTGGTGCCGTCCATCCTACGGCACCACTTTTTATATCGTTGAATGTTGTTTCTGCTCAATTGTCTCCCTTTTGCAACCACTTACTTCCTAACTACGAGTTCACCTTCTTTTGCATCGACAATTGCTGTTGTACCTGGCAAAATTTCTCCTGCAATAATCGCACGGGCTACTTTTGTTTCAATTTGCCGTTGAATGAATCGTTTCAACGGGCGGGCACCAAAGACGGGATCGTATCCTTCTTCTACAATGATGTCTTTTGCCTCATCTGTAATAGAGAGAGTAATGCCCCGATCTGCTAAACGATCATCCAAACTAGCTAAAATTTTACTTGCAATGCCTTTTAAATTATTGCGTGTAAGCGGCTTGAATAGGACGATATCATCAACCCGGTTCAAAAACTCCGGCCGGAAATGAGCACGCAGCTGCATCATCACATTATTTTTTGCTTCTTCTGGGATTTCTCCTTCGCCTCCCATTTCAAGCAAATAAGAAGAGCCGATATTAGATGTCATAATAAACACGGTATTTTTACAGTCAACCATGCGCCCTTGGGAATCGGTAATCCGGCCATCATCAAGTATTTGCAATAGAATATTAAACACATCCGGATGTGCTTTCTCCACTTCATCCAGCAGTACAACAGAATATGGACGGCGGCGAACGGCTTCTGTCAGCTGACCGCCTTCTTCATATCCAACATACCCTGGAGGTGCTCCAACAAGCCTTGATACAGAATGTTTCTCCATATATTCGGACATATCAAGACGAATCATCTGCTCTTCGCTGTCAAATAACACATCGGCAAGTGTCTTCGCCAGCTCCGTTTTCCCAACACCGGTTGGCCCGAGAAATAAGAAAGAACCAATTGGACGATTCGGGTCTTTAATGCCAGCTCGTGCCCGCAATACCGCATCACTGACAAGTGATACAGCTTCATCCTGCCCGATTACCCGCTCATGTAAAATTTCTTCAAGACGCAACAATTTTTCCCGCTCGCCTTCTACCAGTTTCGTCACTGGAATACCTGTCCAGCGCGCTACAATTGAGGCAATTTCTTCCTCTGTCACTTCTTCACGAAGAAGTCGGTTCTCTTTTTCATCTGCAGCGTCCGCTTCCAGTCCAGCTAATTCTTTCTCGACAGCAGGAATTTGTCCGTGACGGAGCTCAGCTGCTCGATTTAAATCATAACGGCTTTCCGCGTCTTCCAGCTCACGGCGGAGACGGTCGAGTTCGCCCCGTTTCTCTTTCACGTGCATAATCGCTTCTTTCTCATCCATCCATTGGGCTTTCATTGAAGCCGCCTGTTCCTTTAATTTGGATAACTCTTTTTGAATGTGAACAAGACGCGCCGCACTTTCCGCATCTTTTTCCTTTCGCAGTGCCGCTTCTTCAATTTCAAGCTGCATAACACGTCTCATCACGGCATCAAGTTCCGTCGGCATCGAATCAATTTCTGTTCGGATCATCGCGCACGCTTCATCCATTAAGTCAATGGCTTTGTCCGGTAAAAAACGATCTGTAATGTAGCGATTGGATAATGTTGCAGCCGCCACAAGTGCCCGGTCATGAATATTGACTCCATGATGAATTTCAAACCGTTCTTTCAAGCCGCGCAATATCGAAATGGTATCTTCAATTGTCGGTTCTGACACGAGTACAGGCTGAAAACGCCGCTCCAATGCCGCATCTTTTTCAATATATTGACGATGTTCATCCAGTGTCGTTGCACCAATACAATGAAGCTCTCCTCGTGCCAGCATCGGCTTGAGCATATTGCCGGCATCCATCGATCCTTCTGTTTTACCCGCACCGACAATTGTATGAATTTCATCAATAAACAATAAAATATTACCGTCGCTTTTCTTTACTTCATTTAACACAGCTTGCAGCCGTTCTTCAAACTCCCCACGAAACTTCGCACCTGCGATAAGTGAACTCATATCAAGCGAAAAAATTGTTTTATCTTTTAACCCATCCGGGACATCTTTACGGACAATCCGCCAGGCTAGACCTTCTACAATAGCGGTCTTTCCTGTCCCCGGCTCTCCAATTAATACTGGATTGTTTTTCGTTTTCCGCGACAAAATCCGAATCACATGCCGAATTTCATCATCACGGCCAATGACTGGATCAATTTTCCCCGCGCGCACTTCCTCAACTAAATCACGGCCATACTTTGCTAATGCCTCATAGCCTGCCTCTGGATTTTGTGTTGTCACTTTTTCATTCCCCCTAATCTCTTGAATGACATTTAAAATGGCCTTCTCCGTCACATTTTCTTTTTTTAAAACATCTACAATTACTTTGCCTGCTGAAAAAATCGATGCAGCCATATGTTCAACGGATAAATACACATCCTGAAACTCTTTTTGAACGTTTACCGCTTTTTGAAACCATCCGTTCAATCCACTGGACAAATAAGCACCGTACTGTGCATCTCCAGAAACAACCGGTTTTGTTTGAATCGCTTGCTGCAGGACACGGAGCAATACCGCTTTTTTCAATCCTGCACGCTCGAGAATTCGGGTAAACAATCCGGCTTCTTTTGAGGCAAGTGCCAACATCATGTGTACGGTGTCCACGTCAGAATGATTTCGTTCAACGGCGCTTTGCTGGGCTGCAGCCAATGCTTCTTGCATCGTATACGTCATATTGTCCATATTCATCCCAAAACCCCCTTGACCTTTTTTGACCTTTCATTTATTTTAATTCATTCGTTTTCTTTTCGCAAAGAAAAAGAGCTGAAAACTTTACTCTCTACTTACAAATAACTAGTTGTTATCCCCACTTAACATCTTTACAATAGGAGAAAAGAAGGGATGATTCGATTGACATTTAATCCATTGCTTTCACGTACAATAGAAGCTTTATTTACAGAAAAGCGAAATGTACGTTCGTTTAAAAAGGGAGCTTATTTGTTTCAAGAAGGGGAACCTGCCTCTAACATTTTCTGGCTGCAATCCGGCAAAATACAAATTGGCAAAGTCATGCCGGATGGACGCGAATTAACCATTCGGATTTCAAAAGCCAAGGATATGCTGATTGAAATGGCATTGTTTGAAGAAGAGACGAATTATACGATGAATGCCAAAGCGATCGAATCTGGTGAAGCACTTGTCATCCCCCGCTATAAACTAGAATCCATATTATCATCCAAAACCGAATTAATGGTGGAATGGCTTCGCTATTCGCATAACGACCATTTACGGACACAGTCAAAGCTTCGGGATCTTATCTTAAACGGAAAAAGAGGGGGAGTTTATTCAACCTTGATACGGATGAGCAACACGTTCGGGGAAAAATCAGAAGAGGGTCTGAAACTAAATGTGTCATTAACAAACCAAGAAATGGCAAATTTATGCGGCACGTCACGGGAAGTCGTGAACCGGCTGCTTTCGGAACTGAGAAAAGACGGCATCATTAAAATGAATCGTAACCGTATCACAATATGCGACATTGATTATTTAAAAAAGGAAATCAACTGTGAACATTGTCCGATCGATAGATGTCAAATTGATTAAAAAAGATGGAGGTTCCCATGTATTGGAACCCTCCATCTTTTTTACTGGATGCCTAAAGCAATTTTTGCATAGCGTGACATCATGTCCCGTGACCAGACAGGCGTCCACACAATGTTCGCATCCACTTCTTTTACTTCTGGAATATCAGCAAGCGCGGCTTTTACTTGATCGACGATAACGCCGGCAAGCGGGCAGCCCATTGACGTCAACGTCATCGTAATGGTTGTTTTTCCTTCCTCGTCCATATCTACATCATAGACGAGCCCTAGATTGACAATATCAATGCCGAGTTCTGGATCGACCACCTGCTCAAGTGCGCCCATAATATTTTCTTTTAAATCTTGATCCATACTGAAAACACTCCTTCCTTTTTTTCATCTTTCCCTATCATAACAGACATACATACAAATAAACAAAAAGCCTGCCTCTTTACAAATATGGCCCCCACCCTCTACACTTAAAAGAAGAAACGGGTAAAGGAGAGAGAGATGCAGAATGGAGAAACATTTAATTGTACTTGATCTCGATGGAACATTATTAACGGATGAAAAAACGATTTCTTCCCGAACAAAGCAAACCATTCATACAGCAATGGAGCAAGGTCATGAAGTGATGATTGCAACGGGCCGGCCATTTCGCTCCAGTGTTCCCTACTATAGCGAGCTTGGATTAAAAACACCTATCGTTAACTTTAATGGTGCATTCGTTCACCATCCTGGTAATGCTAAATGGGGGATGTTCCATGAGCCGATGGACTTAAAAACAGCTGTCGATATTGTGGAAGCGTGCCAATCATTCACCTTCCATAATATTATTGCTGAAGTACTCGATAATGTTTATTTCCATCATCACGATCAAAAGCTCATCGATCTATTTGAAATGAGCAACGCCGGCATTACAACCGGTGATTTGCGCAGTATGCTAACTGATCATCCAACGAGTATGCTCATTCATGCGACAGAAGAACAAGTGCCAGAAATACGCCGGCATTTAAACGATGTTCATGCGGAAGTAATCGATCACCGGCGTTGGTCTCCTCCATGGCACGTCATTGAAATCATTAAAAGCGGCATAAGCAAAGCGGTTGGCTTAAAACGCGTATCCGACTGGATAGGCATTCCACCAGAACGCATTATTGCTTTCGGCGATGAAGACAATGACTTAGAAATGATCGATTTTGCCGGTATCGGGGTCGCAATGGGCAATGGAATTAAGGAATTAAAATCGATTGCGAATGAAACGACTGCTTCCAATGAAGACGATGGCATCGCCCTTTTTCTAGAAGAGCGGTTATCATTAAACATACACGCTTAAACTGAGTATAGAAGGATGGTTATAATGGAACGCATTCAATTAACAGATGATCTGTCATTTTCCCGATTTATTCACGGGTCATGGCGGCTTGCCGATTGGCAATTTCCCACTAATAAAACACTTGATTTAATTGAACACGCAATGGAACGCGGCATTACGACATTTGATCATGCTGATATTTATGGAGGTTATACATGTGAAAAACTATTTGGCGACGCACTAAATGAAAAACCGTCATTGCGTTATCAAATGGAACTCGTCACGAAATGCGGCATCGTTTTGCCTTCTGAACATCGCCCTAAACATTACAATACGATAAAATCGCATATTATCGCATCGGTTGAGCAGTCATTGCGCAACTTGCGTACCGACTATATTGATTTGCTGCTTATTCATCGACCGGATCCGTTTATGGATCCTCATGAAACAGCCGATGCATTCGTTCAGTTAAAAGAAACAGGAAAAGTGCGCCAGTTTGGTGTATCTAATTTTAAAGTTCATCAATGGCGTATGCTTGAATCCCACATGGCGTTCCCGCTCGTCACGAATCAATTAGAATTATCGGCCTATCATCTGGAAAACTTCGAAGATGGCACTCTTCATTTATGTCAGGAAAAACGAATTGCGCCAATGGCTTGGTCGCCGCTGGCAGGCGGTTCTATATTTAACGGTACCGACGAAAAAGCCATTAGACTTCGTCAAACTCTTCAAAAAATCGCTCATGACATCGGGGCAGACGGAATAGACGAAGTCCTTTACGCATGGCTTCTTCGTCATCCAGCACATATTATGCCAATTATTGGTTCAGGCAAAAAAGAACGGATTGATGCTGCTGTAAAATCACTTGATCTATCACTCAATCATGAACAGTGGTTTTCTATTTTACAAAGTTCTATGGGCCATGCCGTCCCTTAATCAATACTATTCTATCTTTTCAAACAACAAAAGAGCTGCCCCTTAGATCAGTTATTCCCTGACTCTTGGGACAGCTCTTTTATTTATCCCGCATTAACGGGCAGTAAGACCCCACTTCAAGATTAAGAAAAGAAAAGAAGGCTTCGTTAGGGATCAACTGCCCGTAAAAGCCCGATTGGTTCGGGCCAGGCTGAGCCTGGTCACTCAGGTATTGCCGCAGGACGCGGCGCTCTTTACCTGAGTTCCTCTTTTATTCAGTGGGGCTAGCTGAACGCAGACTAAACCCGTCACGTCCTGTGACAACGTCTGCATGACAACGTCTGCATGACCCACATCCTATGGGCCTAAACCCCCACTGAATGAAGTTTCACTTTATTTCTTACTTGTTGCACGTTTCCCACGTTTCCAGACAGCATATAGGAAAATCATAAAGGTTACATAAACAGTGATCATTGCGCCAACAAAAGCGTAATTAATTCCTGTCTTTTCCGCAAGTGCATAAACTTCTGCTTCTTCACGATCTAATATAATGGTGAATTCTCCGTCTGCAGCGCGTGACATATCACCCGCTAACAGTCCGCGCAATTCTTTTTTAGAATCAAGTTCATCTACAGGAATCGCTACTTTTTGTGTTTCGCCTGTATTGTTAATCGCCACAATTAATGTCTCATCTTCATATTGCCGTTTAAATACAGATAGACCCTCTTGTTCATATAGTGACTCGTACGAACCGCGCTGCAGCGCAGGCAAGTCGGCACGCAGTTTAGCAATCTGCTTAATGTAGTCTGCGAGCTCTTGATCCGTCCGGAAATCCATTAATCCATGTGCCTCAACACCGGCTTCTCCATTTTGTGCAATTTCTGAACCGTAAAAAATAGCTGGTGTCCCCGGTGTCGTATACATATACGTCAACGCCATTTTCCAACGTGCACCAGGGAACATATTTTCATTCGCCATATCAAGCGTAAAGCGGTCTGTTAATACAGAATCTACTGCATGAATCATCTTCAACGGATCTTTAAACACAGTCTGCTCTTTAAGCAACAGCTCTTTCACTTCTTCTGAAGAACGGTCAACTGTCGCAAACTGCTTGCGAAGAGGCTCCTGCATCCAAGCAGCTGTCAAAAAATCAAAACCTGCTTCTTCATAAGCAGCTGCTTTTTCAGGCGTCACATCATTCATTTCACCAATTAAGTGAAGAGCTGGTAATTTCTCATCAAAAGCTTTCCAGAAAGAAGGATCAGCACCAGATGCATTACTAAAAAAGTACCCGTCAATGCCCGTATCATCGGCAAGCTCAACTGCTGCATTAATAAGCGCATTTTGCACGTCTGCATTCGCTGTATTAATCTCAGCCATATTTCCAAGCCAATTTGGCTCCTGTTCGCTTGAGAGCGAGACGAACCAATCCTCTTTGGCCGGATCACCTGCCCACACATGCTCTGTACTTACACGCGTTGCCGGAAAATCAACAAGAATCCGAATATCCAATTTATGCGCCTTTTGGACGAGATGCTGCAATTCTTTTTTCGATCCGAACTGCTCATTCATCTTGCTATAATCGGTAATACTGTAGCCATGATAGGCTCCTGCCTCATTTTCAAAAACAGGCGAAATGACAATCGATGTGATCCCTAGTTTCTCTAAATAATCAAGCTTTTCTTCTATACCTTTGAAATCTCCACCTTGATAAGCAGATGGATCTTCATTGTTCACTTGCTCATTATTCGTAGAATCCCCATTCATAAAACGGTCTGTCATTAAAAAATACATCGTTTCATCATGCCATTCCTCGCTTTTTTCTTCTGCTAATACAGTGCTTCCAGAAAAAAGGAGAAGCGGGATCATGACGAGCGAAAATAATCGTCTTTTCACTGCCTTTTCCCCCTGCGTCAAAGTGGTAATGCTAACCTTTAGAGTACGCTTTTTACTACTTTGCGTCAAACGTTGTTGAGATTGTTCAAAAAACGGACAAAAAAACGTCTCTTCCTTTTTGGAAAAGACGGCTATTTGTCCATGTTTTCTTTTTCAGTTAGAGGAGGTGTAGAAGAGATCCTTGTTTTAGACGGTGATAGATGAATTGACACAGCCCGCACTGTGTAGATAAACAAAATGATTAAAAGCAGCCATAATAAAACAGGGAACACGCGATTCGCTCCTTTTTATTTAAGCTCTATTAAACAATATTGTTGATGAACGATTTCTGGCTCATTGCGTCCTAGCTTGGAAGGTTACTCTAGTCCGATGAGCCAAATGTCAACAACGTGCTATAAGAGAGCCTTTATTTTAAAAAACTAAAAAAGCTGCACTTTTAAATGAGCATGCAGCTTTTTCATCGAAACTGGTAATCTCTTTTTAAGCAATTCCCGGAAGTGCAAAACCGAGAATAATGGTAATAAGGAGCACGACGATAGCTCCCGCTAATACACCGCCATTTCCTTTGCCTTTCTTTTTACGGACAAGTGTCATTTCCATTAAGCCGATTGTTAAAAGGCCGCCGAGCATTTTGAGTCCATAAAGCATTGGATTTAAGCTGTCAAATGTTACAAACAGCATGAATCCGGTGATTAAGATGAGCACATAAAACAAACGCAGCCCCATCTGCAAACCTTTAGATGGTTTGCCTAGTGCGATAAAAAACAAAATAATGGCTACGACCCATGTTGTAATGTGCACATGTGTTGATGATGTTAAAAAATCCATAATTTCCCCTCCTTTTTGCACTATTATCTTACCACATAATCATTGAACTTTATTTGTCAAAGTCCCGACACCTTTCATAATATTCAATTCCTTGATGAAGAAGGCTGAATCTAACTCACCCTTTTTGTCCTTTTCTTCCATATGTAACAGTACGCCAAAGTGACTCTATCGGTCCCCTCTTAAATCGATTCAGCCACAAATTAGAGACAATCACTTGTACAGCAAAAATAGTCAAACAAATCCACACGCTCGTTAAAATGGTTATTTGACCGTAATAACCAAGGCCGTAATGATAAAAAATAAGTGTTCCGATAATAGACTGCATTAAATAATTAGTCAATGACATTTTCCCTGCAGCAGCAAAAGGTTTCAGCATTTTTTGCGGCCATTGAAATGTGCACAATAAAACAATGAGGATTGCATAACCTATGGCTAATATCGGACCGCCAATCGAATCTTGCACGTACATATAAGCGATATTATTGCGGTCAAGAACAAGTGGGAGCCCTTTTAACAAAAGGCCGGCAAGAAAGAACACAACAAAAGTGAATGCCGTTTTCTTCGGATAAGTAGTCCATTTGTCAATGACATTCAATTTATGCGCACCTGCACCAATGATTAAAAGCGGAAAAATTGAAATTAGCTGGAATAAAAATCCGCCGTCTACCAGGTTTACATTCATCCAGTCGTGTATACGCTGTGCCGTAATTTCCATATACGACCCGCTTCCATAAGCGGCAATCGATTGTGAGACAGACCCAATATCTGTCCAATACGAAGCATTATATGGATCTGCATAAGCAGCCAGCATAAGCATCGTGCTTAATAAAACGGCTGGCAAAAACAAAAGAACGAGACCGGCAATAAGCAGCTTACGGCCAGAAAAACGTAAAAAAGGCAATAGAAGAAACCCGCATACTGCATAATTGAATAATATATCGCCCGGCCAGATGAAGAAAGCATGAACGAGCCCAATCAGCAGCAAAAAAGTAAAACGGCGAATACCCGTCCCTGTAAACGATCTTCCATGCTTTCTCGCTTTTGCATACTGCATCGCCACGCCAAAACCAAACATCATCGCAAAAAGGGGATAAAAACTAGCCTGTACAAAAACATCAATCCAAGAAAAAATAGTTAAATCTTGTGACGTTTTCCACCATTCATATGGATTGTAATAAAAGTATGGCGAATGAAACGAAAACATATTAATGAGAAAAATACCGAAAAGTGATAGTCCTCTTAATACATCGATCGATAAAATCCGCGGCTGTTCTCCTGTTGATAAAGACTGCAAAAAAAACGCTCCTCCCAGGGTTATGATCTGACTTTCATCATCATAACAGAAAAGCGATTTTCACGTATACTCGATGATGTGTGCACCATCCATAAAGAAAACAAACTTTTTATACACTGGCCGTTTCCATATACGTTCTATTGCTTTTGCATACAACATAATTTGCATGTCGTATCGTTTGCGCAAAACAGGCTCTGCTTCTTTAAATCCGCCCGCAAACCGATCTGTAATGCCATCAGTTTTATAATCAAGCAAATAGAGCTGACCTTTATACTCAAATAAACAGTCAATGACCCCTTGAATTAATACTTTTTCATCTAAATCTGCGGTTCCTGCTTCCCTTGCTGATACCCCCATGTTAAACGGCAATTCGCGGTGGACACGATCCGCTGCCAGCAGCATTTTCCCTGGTTCTGATTTAAAAAAGGCAGCAACCATTTCGGTATCAATGGCTTCCGTTTGTTCAACAGTTAATAACTCTTTTTCAATCAGCTGCTCTAAAAGACGTTCCACTTCAACTTCTTCCGGAGCTTTTTTAAGACTTACATGCTGCATAACCGCATGGACAGCTGTTCCAATTTCAGCTGGCGATAACTGCTTCATCTGCATAAAACGCGGTCGTCTAAACAGAGGACGACGATAATCACTCGCCGCTTCATTTGCAGCTCCGTCACTGTAAATATCATTCATTCGTTTTAAATCAGAGACGGACTGTTTCGAATGAAGACTCACTGCTTCGGGAAACCTATATTCCCACTTCATCCGTTCTTCAATATCTCTTTTTTCCGGTGACTGTTCCGGATAGGGCTGACGTTTTCTAATATAATCCAGCCACGTATTCTGCTCAACTTTTTCTTTTTGTTCATCGGTTAGAAAAAGGGCGTCCGATTCAATGATCGAAAAATCGAAACGAGCCGGATGATCTGCCAATAGCGGATGAGAACCATCAAGATCCGTATGGCGCATTACCGCAGGGCCAAGCCAGTCCATATAAGACGTAGCCGATGCTCTTACTGCATCGCTTAATAGCATCGATTCCTTTTCGCCTGCTAATACCCAGTTAGCTATTTTTTTTTCGGACTTTTTTAAAGAACCGGTAATAAACAATTTTTCTTTCGCACGGGTCATCGCGACGTAAAGAACACGCATTTCTTCTGCAAGCAGCTCTAATTTCTTTTTCCTCTGGAATGCAAGTTGAATGAGAGACGGCCAAGCAACCCGCTTATCAGGATTCATATATTTAACGGCCACACCATAATCTTTATCAAACAGCACACGGCCATTTAAATCCATCATATTAAACCGTCTTCCGGCAGCAGCGATAAACACAACCGGAAATTCAAGCCCTTTACTTGCATGAATCGTCATAATCCGAACGACATCTTCCTGCTCCGACAACGCACGGGCCGTCCCAAGATCATCGCCCCGTTCACGCATTCGCTCAATAAAACGAAGAAAACGGAACAAACCTCGGAAAGACGTTTCTTCATATTGGCGAGCCCGATCATATAAAGCGCGTAAATTCGCCTGACGCTGCTTCCCGCCTGGCATTCCGCCCGCAAATGCATAAAACTGCGTATCACGATATAACTCCCAAATTAAATCAGACAAAGCACCGCTTCGACCGATGGAACGCCATTTCTCCAGATAGTTTAAAAACGGACTTACTTTTTCTTTTAAAGATGCATCGCTGTTTCCGTCATCCATAAAAGCCAGCAGTGATTCAAAATAACTGCTTTTTTTTGATGCAAGCCGAATTAATGCGAGTTCATTTTCATTGCAACGTACAATCGGTGACCGCAGTACAGCGGCCAGGGGAATGTCTTGATACGGGTTGTCAATGACTTGCAGTAAAGACAGCATGACGGATATTTCCGTTGCTTGAAAATAACCGCCTGACGTATTCGCGTAAACCGGAATACCAGCATATTTAAATTCTTCTATTATTTCTGGTACCCATGTAAGAGAACGCATTAATATGACGATATCCCGGTACTGTATCGGCCGCTCTGTTTTCGTTTTTGAGTCATATACAAGATGTCCTGATTCAATTAACTCTTTTATTTTAGAGGCAATATACCGCGATTCAATCTGTGACTGTTCCGCATCTTCACGATCAACGTCTTCTTCTGCTATTTCATCCTGTCCTTCACTGCTAATTAACGTGATATCAACAGGATAAGAGCCCTCTGGATAACCCGCACCCGGTACGAGCGCTTCTTCCGGCCCATATTCAATCTCTCCAACATCTGTCCCCATAATTTGCTGAAACAAATAATTTGTCCCGTCAAGCACTTCATTTCGGCTTCTAAAATTACGCGACAATCCGATTTTCAGCCCCGAAGCAAAACCATCTGCGCTGAATCGCTTATATTTCCCAAGAAACAGACCCGGTTCAGCAAGACGGAATCGGTAGATGGATTGTTTCACGTCACCCACCATGAACAAGTTGCCTTTTTGTTCATCATCTGCCGAAACAAGGCTGACGATTTTTTCCTGTACCATGTTCACATCTTGGTATTCATCGACGAGCACTTCCTTGAAACGGCGTTTATACGACTCGGCTGCTTTTGAAGGCTCTCCATTTGTCATTAAAATCGACAGTGCATAATGCTCTAGATCACTAAAATCGGTCATACCTCGTTCTCTTTTTACTGCTTCATATCGCTTTGAAAAAGCTAGAACGAGCTCGGCAAGCCTTTCTACAATTGGCTTCATTTCAGCTATATCACGCAGCCAATTTTCAGGCTTACGGGCAAAAAACGTATCCTTTAACTCTATGATCATTTTTTTAGCATTGTCTCGAACCGTTTTCGACCGCTCCTTCAGCCCTTCATCATAGGCGTCTCCTTTGCACATTTTCAGTGTAGGAAAGCGAACCGTTTGAAACATATTGTACATTTCTTCCCACGTTTCGCATTGTAAGATGGCTTTTACCATCCCGGCATCTGTTAAAAAATTTTCTGCTCGCGGTACAGGTCCACCCGGTAATTCTGTCATCATCAATCCTTCATCTAAAAGTGCCAGTGCACTTTCAAGCTGAAAACGGATATCTTTTTTCAGTGGATCAATAAAGGAAAGAGCATCTATTGAGTCGGCTGTTTCATATAAAAATGAAAGTTGATGAAGCCATTCATCTGGATTTGGGTGCGACCGGGAAAAATCAAAAAGACGAATAACCGCTTTTTGCAGTTCCGTATCGCTTCTGTCCCCTGAAAATGTATCAACCAATCGATAAAATGATGCATTGTTCTCTTTTCCATATTCCTCTTCAAGCAAATCTTCCAGTACCTCATCACGGATTAACACAGCTTCTGTATCGTCCGCAATTCGAAAAGATGGATCAATATCGATCATATAATAATATTTCCGAATGACTTCCAAACAAAATGAATGCAGTGTTGAAATCGATGCTTTATTTAAAAGACGGAGCTGGCGGCGCAGCCGGATCGATGCCGGATCATGTTCAATTTCCCTTTCCAGCGCTTCACCAATCCGATGCCTCATTTCTGCTGCGGCAGCGTTTGTAAAGGTTACAACGAGAAGCTCGTCCACTTCAACAGGCGATTCTTCACGGATAATCTTTTGAATAATTCTTTCTACAAGCACGGCAGTTTTCCCGGAACCCGCTGCGGCGGCGACTAAAATATCGCTTCCTTTCGCATAAATCGCTTTCCATTGATCATCTGTCCAAAGCGTATCTGTCGGCTTCTTTGGGATATTAGACAATTCCGTCATCGTTATTCTCCTTCATCTTTTGAATGATTTCTTCATTTTTGCGCGGTCGAATCAACCGATAGCTGTTTTCATCTAACGTATCGTCGAACTGGCATACTTGCCGGTAGGAACAAAATGTACAAGGTGTTTTTTTATTGTAACGATACGGTGTAATATCAACTGCTCCGGATACAATATCATCGCCTGCATCTTTGTATAATTTTCTTACATGACGCCGCATCGTTTCAAATGAATCATCATCTATTGTTTTGGATCGGGCAGTCAACGTCCCATCCTTTCGAAATCCTGCCGGAATAAGGAGGGAATCTCCGGTTTCAAGCTGTTCATCCATTAAATGAATTGCTTCATCTTCACCGAGAACAAGTCCTTTCATACGAAAACTTTTCATAATTTCTGTTTCAATTTCTTCAATTGTCATAAACTTTTTCGTATTTAAATACGGGTTGTGCACGTGAAAATAGAGAACGCCGCCTGGACGTGATTCTTTACCCGTTAAAATGGGCGAATTCGTTAAAACAATATCAAGATACGTTAACATCTGCATCGCAAACCCGTAATAGATTTCTGTCATATCAATATCTCTGCTGCCTGACTTATAATCAATAACGCGTAAATACGTATCATTATCTCCTTCTGCTTTATCTACACGATCAATTCGGCCAGCAAGCGACATACGTGCACCATTTTTCAAGTGAAAAACAAGCGGCGGCAACTCAGAACGCGGTCCAAATGCAAGCTCAATGCCAAGTGGTGAAAAACCACTTACCTTCGCTTGTTTACTTAGTACCGTTGATGCCCTCGTAATAATTTGTTCGAGTTTATGCTGAATGTATAAATAACGATTGGAGCTCATTAAAATTCTGTTTTGAAGTTTGGGTGCAAGCTCTTCCACTGCACTTTTTGCAAAGGTCCGGCACTGTTCCGGTGTAAGTTCCGGCCACTTCATTCCACGTTTGTCCACTTCTTCTGCAATCCATTTCAATGCACCATGAAACAAGTCGCCAATATCCGGTGCCTCAAGACGATACACAAAACGTTCATGAAGCTTTAACCCATGTTTTGCAAAATGGCTGAATGGGCAAGAATGGAACGTTTCCATTCGCGACACACTCGCAATCATGTCCATGCCATATAAATCAATACCGGTCTCTGGATCTAACAAATCGGTTCTGTTTTCATAATATAAGCTGTCCAGCACAAGTCCTGCTTTTTGTTTAAGCCGACTTTCACTTTCCATATAAACATTGTAAGCATCCCACCAGAATGAGTGAAGCGGATAACCACGCTTCTTCAATTGAAGCTGTGATGTTAAATAAGACAATGTCGGTTCCGGATGGCCAATATAATCAAGTTGTTCTTCTGGCTGTAAATCAGCCGGATCATTAGCTAAAAGCTGCTCAGTTAAACTTCCGAAAAGTTCTTTTAGCCTTTTAATATACGGTGAAGGCTGTAATGATTTTCCTTCTGCATCAGCAATTGGCCATGAAATATATAAACGGCTTGCCGATATCGTCACTGTCCGATACGCAACGAATTCTTCATCAAGCAGTCTTGTTTTGCTTCCAGGAGCAACATTCATCCCTGCGGTAATGAGTGCTGTTCGCTCCTCATCATCTAAAATACCGTCTTCCATTTGACGAGACGGAAAAACACCATCATTCATGCCAACAACAAAAGCCGCTTCAATGCCGGCCAAACGTGATCGCTCAGGGTTCGCCACAATAACTTGATCTGCCGCCGGTGGAACAATTGAAAACTCCAGTGCTTCAAGACCTGCATTCAGAACAGAGGCAAATTTTTTTGCATCCATCTGCTCATCCCCCGCCACTTCCACAAACTCATCAAGCATGCCTATGACTGCATCCCATGCCTGATTATGCTGGGCAGCTGCTGCTAACTCTCCCCGTTCTTCCGCTTCGATCGATAACTGTTCAATCTTCTCTGGAATATTTAAGTCTTCAATAAATTGATATAAAGCTCGACAACACTCAAGTGCATTTTTTGCACGTTTTAACCGCTTTTCCAGACGATACAGCGGTGCCGAAATCGTTTCTTTCATCTCATTTAGCTGATTTTCAAATGCACGCTCTTCATCCGTCTGGGCAACACTT
The DNA here is from genome assembly GCF_057814295.1 of Domibacillus sp. F004. NCBI lineage: Bacteria > Bacillati > Bacillota > Bacilli > Caryophanales > Bacillaceae > Domibacillus > Domibacillus sp. F004. Next base: position 50,491 of record NZ_JBVATB010000008.1, on the reverse strand, counting down.
GTAAATTCAAGCCCCATATAACGGCGGTATGTCCATCTTTCTCCGTTTGTCCAGCGATCGCCGTATATACCATGAGCCAGCACATAATTTTCAAGTAAGTCCATGCGGCGGCGCATATCTTCACGCGGTTCATTAAATGGAAAAAGCAAATCAGTTTTAACAGCCCGGAAAATAGCTTCATACCGCCAGTTTCCACTGATCACTTCAAGAGATGAACGGATCAATTCAATAAGCGGATGATTGAGCATAGGCCGCTTCTGATCAATAAAGAAGGGAATATTATAATCATCAAATACCGTTTCAATAATAGATCGGTATTCTTCTCCATTACGGACAAGGAGTGCAATTTGTTTATAGCGATAGTTTTCTGCACGCGCGAGACGACGAATTTCACGTGCCGCCCCTTCTATCTCTGCCCGCCTTCCTGCCGCCTGTAAAACCGTTAAACCAAAACTGCTTTCCTTTGTACGTGATGGCCGTTTTTCAAACTGCCTTTCAAGATGAATCAATGTTTCATTTTTTTGTCGCTTATGTCCTTGGATGACGACATCTTCTTCAATATTGACGCCTGCTTCAATCGCATTTTCATATAAATCATGATACGTTCGACCAGTTAATCGGAATAATTCAGTATCATCCGGATCATCATGCCGGAACGGCCGATCGATCGTCAATGAAATCGTTACATCCTTTGCTATATCCATTAAAACACGAATTACATCATGTTCCTGAGGGGTAAAACTGTGAAATCCGTCTATGTAAATAGTCGATTCGCGAATGTAATCCGACTGGACGATCTTTTCAGCAAGAAGGCGCATGTAATCTTCAGAATCCGTATATTTATCCACCAGTACCCGATCAAACTCTGTATAAATTTTTTGCAAATCATTTAATTTATCCGCAAGGGCAGCTGGCACGCTTTTACGATGCCCTGCTACATCATCTGGGGTGATTAAATATTGCCGGAATTCAGTAAGCATCCCTTCGACTGTGCTGACAAATCCGGTTTTATCTGCCGCTTTTGAAAAAACAGACAATTCTTCCCTTTGTTCTTCTATAATCTTTCTAATTAAAATATTTCGCCCCGCCGGAGTAATGTGCTGCCTGCTCATCCCGCCTTCTTCCTGCAGTACACGCCAGGCAAGACGTGTAAAGCTGTAGACTTGCGCACGAATGGTTCCGCCAAGTTCTTCATCTGCAGCAAGCCCGTATTCAGATAAAAAAGACATTTGCTCCGGTACAAGATAAATAATTGGTTTTCCTTCCGGATCATCGAGTATACGTTTTTTTATTTCTGAAATCATCCAATCCGTCTTTCCAGAACCAGATCGACCAATAACAAATTGCAGCCCCATTCCAATCCCTCCATTTCATTACCATCACTATAACAAAGATCATACGTTCGATCAAAAGAAAAATGAAAAACCACATCTAGGATATGGTGTTTCATTTTTCAAGCCGCTTTTCTAATTGTTTGCCGCCAAACCAGAGAGCGATCATAACGCTAGCGATTACAGCGGTTCTGCCAGGCTGATGAATAAGCGCAGCCACATCATACCCGACATAGCTGATCATGAAGATCATCACTGTTTTCCCCGCCATCACGGCAAGCAAATATTGAACGATGCTAATTCTTGACAAACCAGCTACAATATTCACAATAGCAGAGGGTGTAAATGGGAAACAAAGCAGCAAAAACAACGGCGCAAATCCGTGCCGGTCTAACCAATTCATCATTTTGCTTATCTGCTTATTTTTTTGCAAAAAGGATAAAAACTTTTCACGCCCGTACCTGCGAATTAATAGAAAAACAATGAATGAACCGGTTACGGCACCGCCCCATGAAATGAAAAAGCCGAACCACAATCCGAACGCATTCACATTAGCAAGAACAAATGCGAACAGCGGCAAGAATGGTAAAAATGCTTCTAAAAGCGGCAGGAGAAACCCTGGCACCGGTCCAAATGATTCATATTGATTAATCCAATCCATTATTCTTTCCGTTGTTAACCATTCACTCAAGTCCATTCTTTAAATCCTTTCAATCAAATTGACGAATAGTATCCTTATTTCCTTTCTATTCATCAGAAAACGAAATAACCATTCTTTTTTTACCCTTTACCCATTTTTTGCGTTCCACTTTCTCTATTGCACCGTTGAACATAAATGTTTTCGTTCTTTTTTTAAGTTCATTTGCCAGTGCTAATTGACTAAACACAACATGTATAGAAACATTCACGATTACTTTTTGTCCGTCTTTAAACAGCACTTCTGTCTTTTTCTTATCGATAATTTTTAATTCTTTTACATGAAATAAAGATATCCAGACACAGTCAGGTTTTAAATGTGACGATATGGGGAAGAGATAGATACCTTCGATGTTATCAATCACAATGGGAACTTTCGATTTAATACCGAGCAGCAGCTTTGATGCTTCCCTTCTTCCATCATAAGTAGACAAGTGACGAAGACAGCTCTTTTGAACAATTGTTAATGATTTCTCGTTCATTAAGACCGGTTTCTTATTGCTTTCATACATCCACGTACTCTCACCAAATTGAACCGGTTTTACCAACATCGTTTCCGATCGTACAAGAAGCAGTTTGTCAGCCTGTTTTAATGGATTTATTGTCATCCTGCTCATCCTTTTCACCTGAATTGTTGTCACATTTTTATGGTAACATGCCGCTGTTATGTTTGTCCCTTCTGCCACAAGATTTAATTTTCTAAAAATTATAAACTTTCTGTTGATTAGTTGCTTGAAATCTCATATAATAAAAAAAAGGTATCCGAGGTGATTAAAATGGAGAACAATAATTATTTTGCCGAGATGATGAAGTCCCCGATGCCCCGTGAAAAAGAAAAAACAGCAATGAGTGAGTTTATCGATAACTTTCTTAAGGATATTTTATACGAAAAAGAAAAAGCAATTTTAATGGATAAAATTGATCATTCTCTTGATAACGACGATCGCCCAATGTTTATGACACTTTCAGGTGAACTAAAACAGTTGGAACAAAGCTATCATATCTCATAATTTCTTCTAAGCGAAATGAATGCCTCAAATAATTTAACTTTAACAAAAAAGCCCCGTGTCTAATTGATGCGGGTGCTTTTAAGCGCGTCTTTCCCCTCTTTTATAACAACGATAAAATGGTTAGAATCCCAATAGAACCGAGTACGGTAAATATAATATTAACACCTGTAAAAGCAATGAAAAAAGCGGCCGCTACAATTTCAAAGGTGCCTGTTCCGATCACGATTAGATTAAGCGCCATGTTCTGTGAGGCGCCTGCATACACAAAAACACTCAGCGACATCGTCTCCATCAAGGACAGCGATGCACTTTTTGCTAGCAGACCAAATGTGAGCGCTGCTGGAATATACCCGATAGCAATACCAATCCCATTATACAATCCATCTTGAAATTTAGTACGTTTCCAAACTGACCCTTCCATTTTTCTTCCTCCCAGCTTTCATTTCCAACAAATTAAATCGCCTTGTTTCTGCTTCATTAATAAGAAAAAAGCCACGATCTGTGGCTTAAAGTCCAATCTCCAAATTTTCGCGTGCAAGCACAGTTATACCCTCAAACAGTTGAGCAGCTTCTTCTTTTAATTGGTTAATATCGCCAAAATGCGGCAAATGAGTTAAGACCAATGTTCGAACTCCTGCTTTTTGGGCGACCATACTTGCTTCCTCTGATGTCATATGACCAGCGGATGCAGCGTCCATCCCTTTATAAAAATTGCTTTCTGCAAGCAATATATCTGCTCCCTTTGCAAAGTCAATCATTTCTTCTTTGTATGCTGTATCTGCTGTGTACACGATCGTATGACCATTTGCTTCAAGTCGCATAGCGAAACAAGGAACTGAATGATTTGTTTTCAAAAATGTAGCCTTAAAAGGACCAATTTGAATCTCCTCATCAGGAGGATAAGCTACACCTGCTGTTATATTTTTATATGTAAGTGTACTAAATTCTTCACTTTCTTGATAACCATAAATAGGGAGCGGCTCCTTACGCGTTTTCATTGTAAATGAGTCAATGAGCAGCGCATGCTGAAGCACCCCAATGTCCGCAATATGGTCGGCATGATAATGTGACAAAATAACCGCGTCCAACGCTGCAGGCTTTGTATAGTTTTGCAATTTAGATAACACACCACTTCCGCAGTCGACCAATAATTGAAAACCGTCTTCGCTAATCAAATAACCACTGCTTGCTTCATTTGCCTTTGGAAAACCACCCCAACAGCCAATAACCGTTATTTTCATATTCGATCTCCATTTCTTTCATACCGCATTAACAAGTAGTACGATTTTTACTTTAAGTAGCCGAATAGAATTATATGAAGTTACATTCTATTTTATTCTCTTTTTTGCAAAAATTAAATAGATTTTTCAAAAAAACAGTTGACGAGAGTATACTGTTATAATACAATACAACTATCAAATAAAACAGTTGTATAACAAGGGAGAGGGAACCATGATTAAAAGCATCGTTGAATTTTTCAAAAACTTGCCGGCTAAAGAATGTGCAAAATGCGGTTTACAAATTGAAGAGCAGCACGATTGTTATAGCAACACATGTCCGACTTGCTCAAACATTAAAGATATTTAATTGATTCATCAAGTTCATAAAAAAACACCGGGCAAGGGATGCCCGGTGTTTTTTGCTATTTATCTATCCGCAGGAAACAGGTATTGCCGCAGAAGGCGGCGCTTTTTTACCTGGGCTCCTTTTCTTTTTTAATCAGCAGGAAAGCGAGCAGAACAAGATCAGAGGATCAGAGTTGTCATGTGCTAAATAACAGTTGTATAACCCTCATCCTTAGCCTCCCTCTCCCTCTTAAGTTTTCAGTTTATCTGCAAAATTCGTCTTTTAACGTTTTTTGGCGTTTTCTTTCAAATGTTTCATAACGATATCCCCGAGCGCTTCAATAAACTCTGGACGCGCATTCGGCATAGCTGGACGATAATAGGCTGCACCCACTTCATCCGTTACAACTTTGCATTCGTAGTCATTGTCATACAGCACTTCAAGATGATCTGCTATAAAGCCTGCTGGCACATATATAAACGCTTTATATTGATTCGTTTTATATAAATCGCGCGTTAAATCCTGTACATCGGGACCAATCCATGGCTCCGGTGTATTGCCGGCACTTTGCCAGCCTACTGCGTAATGTTTGATGCCTGCAGCACCTGCTAAAAGATCCGCTGTTTCTTTTAACTGTTCGGGATACGGGTCACCCGCTGCAATAATTTTTTCTGGCAAGCTATGCGCTGAAACGATTAAAACAAAATGTTCTTTTTCGTCTTCTGTCATTGAATCAACCGTTTCTTTAATTTTATCTGACCAGTATTGAATAAATTTCGGCTCATGATACCAGCTTTCAATCGATGTAATCGACGGTCCTCCTATTTTTGCGGACTCTTCCGCTGCACGATCATTGTAGGACTTTACGCTGAACGTTGAGAAGTGTGGTGCCAGGACGATAGATACAGCTTCTTCAATGCCATCATTTTTCATTTGGCCTATAGCATCTTCAATAAATGGTTCAATATGCTTCAAGCCAATATACATTTTAAATTCAATTTCATCTTGTACTTTGTTTAATAAAGCCTCGAGTTCCGTTGCTTGTTCTTCTGTAATTTTTGCAAGAGGAGAAATACCGCCTATCGCCTTGTACCGGCTTTTTAAGTCATCAAGCATATCCTCTGATGGTTTGCGTCCGTGACGAATATGCGTGTAATATCGTTCAATATCTTCTTCTTTATAAGGAGTCCCATACGCCATTACAAGAAGACCCATTTTTTTCTTTGTCATGTCTACCCCACCTCATTATTAATTTAATTTTCTTTATTTTGACACGAAAAAACATTTAGTTCAAAAAGGAATGATTATTTTGCACTATATTCATGAATAAACGATGTTAAACGCTTTAATGTATCTGGGCTCACTTCAGGGAAAACGCCATGCCCCAGGTTAAAAATATGTCCTGGAGCAGACAGCCCCTGATCCAAAATTTCTTTTACACGCTCTTCAATCACTTCCCAAGGAGCCAATAAAAGGGATGGGTCAAGGTTCCCCTGCAATGTTTTCGTTAAACCCATTGCCCGTGCTTCCTTGATTTGCAGACGCCAATCAAGACCTACCACATCAACTGGAAGATCATGCCATTCTTTCGCAAGATGGCTTGCACCAACCCCAAACATAATTAGCGGGACGTTTTCACTGCGCAGCTCGCTGAAAATACGCTCCATCACCGGTTTAATAAATATACGGTAGTCAGCAACATTCAATGCGCCGACCCACGAATCAAAAATTTGAATCGCTTTTGCGCCTGCTTTTACTTGTGCGCGCACATAGATCACCGTCATGTCGGCGAGCTTATCCATAAGCGCAAACCACGCTTTAGGTTCCGCGTACATAAACGCTTTTGTTTTATTGTAGTTTTTCGATGGACCGCCTTCGATCATGTAACTGGCAAGTGTAAATGGTGCACCGGCAAATCCGATAAGCGGTACATTTAGCTGCTCCTCTGTTAATAATTTAATTGTTTCAAGAACGTATGGAACATCACTTTCAGGATCAATTTGGCCAAGTTTTTCCACGTCTGCTATGGAACGGACAGGGTTCGATATGACCGGGCCAATACCTGATTTAATATCAACATCGACACCAATGGCTGGCAGCGGTGACATAATATCTTTGTATAAAATCGCTGCATCCACGTCATACTCTTCAACCGGTAAACGTGTCACATACGCACAAATTTCTGGTTGATGGGTAATTTCAAATAGCGAATATTTTTCTTTTAACTTTCGGTACTCTGGTTGCGAACGACCTGCCTGCCGCATATACCAAACTGGTGTATAATCCGTTTTTTCTCCGCGTGCCGCTTTTAAAAATGTTTCATTTATTTGCCTCATCTTTATCCATTGCCACCTTTCACCGATTAAAATAACTATTGCCTATTATAGCCCACCATCCCAATGTTTTCACTATAAGGATGCTTTGTTCGAAAATTTGCCAAATGAATTTGTCTGCAAGTGTTAAAATTGGAAGAAAGGGTTTACATCGCGGTATAATACTTGTTGAGGTGATAAGGATGAATGTATACATTACAAACGGAACATATGATTTCCTGAAAATTATTCAAACAAAGCATGCAGATGAAACGATCGTGCTAATGGAAGGAACTGAAGGTGCCGCTCTTCTTCATGAAACAAATGGGAAAAGCGTATTTAATTCACCCCGCCGCTATGAAGTAGTCGATAGCGTCGGAAATTTAGAGAATCGCGGTTATATTGTGTTAAATAATATTCCTGTTACAGAGGAAGGCCGTCCGTTATTTGAACATCGATTTAAAAACCGGGCTGGAGCCATTGAAAATGAACCCGGTTTCATTTCTATGCGCGTATTGCGCCCGCTTGATTCGGATACGTACGTTGTTTTCGCGCAATGGGAAAACGTAAAAGCGTTTGAAAATTGGAAAACATCCGATGCTTTTAATCACGCGCATAAAAAACGCGGAACACAAGAAGGTCTTGATAAACGGCCAAATATTTTCTCAGGACCCTCTTATGTGACAACCTATACCATACCAACAGAAGATTAATGACCAAAAAAGCTGCCCCGCATTAGGCAGCTTTTTTGGATACATAGTAGTTAAGAATCGAAGCCAGCAAGAAGAAAATAGCTGCACCGAGCAGCCATCCCCCTGCTGCATCGGTTGCATAGTGCGCTTTTTCAGCGACTCGGCTTATACCAGATAAAAAAGCAAGAAGCAATGCGATGCTGTATGCAATTCTTTTTTTATTCGTATACATTGATAGGAAGTACGCGAGCAGCAAATAGAAAATGATTCCGACCATTGCATGTCCGCTGACAAAGCTAAATCCATCTTCCCCATGTGGAAAATTCGGACGCTCTCTTGCTATTCATTCTTTTAATGCTTTATTTAATAGGTTACCGCCGCCTACACCGATCAAAACGACAATGCCTCCGATAATATTGTGCTTCCAAGCAAGAAAGCAAATAAGCAGAACAGCTCCCCCGCCTAGCATCATTTCAGAGCCTAGAAATGAAAAGGCTGGTAAAAAAGAGCTTTCGCCTACTATTTGGAAAATACGATCATCTACTGCCTCTGTCCACTCTGAATCCCTTCCTGTTAACAGAATGACAAATAAAATGAGACACAGCCACCCACTCCAAATCATCGGATACCGCTCATCCTTGCTAGCCTAGAAGGAGCATATACTTTCGAAAAAAAGATTGAAAAAACGATAGAAGCAGCGAGTACGGTCCCTGTGCCGGCCATTGTTCCATTTGTGAGAGATAGTCCACCGAAAATAATAGACTGTATGAACATGACGCGCATCAGTAACTTTTGCACTGCTGCCTTCTTTTCACTATTACCTGCCGGATAAAGACGCGGCCAAATGATATGATCATGGCGTGCCACAATCGGCAACAGCTGAAAACCAGTTAAATAAAGGAATAGAAGGGCGACAATGAGCTGTACAGTTAGCATGCCGCTGAAAAAAATAATAAGGGCGGCAATAATCGTTAAACGAATGTACAAACCGAAATATTCATTCATCCGCACAAAAGTTCGAAACAACAAATACGTGTGTGTCCCGTTTTGCGGTCCTGGTAATAATCCATCGAGCCACGCTCGACGCCTCACAGTCCCGCGTAAATGCGGCACATCAGTAAACATATTGGCAATCCGGTAAAAACCAGCCAGCCTTTTTTCTTCAAGCTCCGCAAGCAATTCCCACTTAAGCGGCCGGTTTCCCTGACGACCCATATAGAAAATCCAGAGCAGCATGAAAAAGACAGCAAATCCGCTAATGGCCAAATGGCCGGAAAACAAAGCATACAATAGTGCAAAGTTTTGTAAAAGCCGGACAGCTAAGTCAATCATCCGCTGTTTATTAGACGGTAAATTAAGGGCCTCTAGCCGGCAAAATAAATTCCAGAGCTTAGCTGCCAAAAGCACTGCCAGAAAGACAAAAAAGCTCCCAAATCCGGTCTGTTTCACAGCGGCGTACATTGGCATTGAAAATGCAAGTAAGGCTACTAGCATATAAATTTGTGCCGCAAAGCTCGTCCACACAGCTTTTTGTAAATATGTTTTCATCTCTTCTTCAAGTGGCAATAAATACACTGTATCTGGCCTCTTTATGTACGTATACACCGGACTCCACGACAGGACAATCGCTAAAACAGCTGCCATTAAAAGCGGAGCCGGAAACGTTTCATCGATTGTTTTCACCCAGCCACTGTAATAATAAAGAATGGCTCCAAGCGCAAAAACGAGGACAAATAATAAATGATCATTTAACATGTAGCGCGTATACTTGCGGACCTCAGCATAATACGACGCGACCCGTTCTTTAAAAAGCGCATCTGCTGAAAACTTCATAGCAATTCTTCCTTCGTTAACTCTACATAAATATCATCAAGCGCAGCTCCTGGCATATTGAACTCACGGCGCAGTTCGTCCATCGTTCCTTTCGCCCGTACACGCCCTCCATGCAAAATAATAAATTTATCGCAATACTTTTCCGCGGTTGCAAGAATGTGTGTCGACATTAAAATGCCTGCACCACCTTGTTTCATTTTATCCATCCAATCAAGCAGTGAGCGAATACCAAGCGGATCAAGTCCAACAAACGGTTCATCAATAATGTAAAGCGCAGGCTCAGTTAAAAATGCACCCATAATCATAACTTTTTGCTTCATTCCTTTTGAAAAGTGTGCCGGAAACCATTTCATTTTGGATTCTAATCTAAATTCCTTTAAAAGCGGTTCAATTCTTTTTTCATAATCTGATTCCGACAAACCATATGCCATCGCCGTGAGCCTCATATGTTCTTCTAATGTCAATTCATCGTATAAAACAGGCGTCTCCGGCACGAATGAAAATTGACGGCGGTACTCAGACGGACTTTTTTCAAGTGTCTGGCCTTTAATCATTACCTGTCCTTTCATTGGTTCCATCAAGCCGATAATATGTTTAATTGCTGTACTTTTGCCGGCACCATTCAAACCGATAAGTCCGACAATTTCATTTTTACTGACGTCAAATGAAACATCATGCAACACCGGTTTGCGTGTGTAGCCGCCGGTTAAATCTTTTACTGTTAATAAAGACATATCAAGTGTCCTCTCTTTCTCATCCATTACCTGTATTGTATCAAAAAGAGTGACTGTACACACAGTTTCCCGTCCCGTCATTGTGTGCTAAAATTTTGATAATGAACCTTAAGGAGTGTTTGATAATGAATGATTGTATTTTTTGCAAAATTGTAAACGGTGACATCCCTTCTGCAAAAGTGTATGAAGATGAGCACGTCTATGCGTTTCTAGATATTAGCCAAGTAACAAAAGGCCATACACTCGTCATCCCGAAAGTACATAAAGAGAATATTTTTGAACTGACGCCTAGTATGGCTGCTCCTTTGTTTGAATCCGTCAAAAAAGTTGCAGACGCCATTCAAGCCGCTTTTTCACCGAAAGGGCTTAATTTGCTTAATAATAACGGTGAAACAGCCGGTCAATCAGTATTTCACTATCACATTCATTTAATCCCGCGTTATGGAACAAATGACGGTTTTCACCCTGTTTTTAAAGAAAACAATGAGTCCTATAATTTAAAAGAAATTGCTGCTTCCATAAGCTCTCACCTGTAACAACTCAAATTTAAACGTTTGTAGATAACAGGGTTCGGGAAAAGCTATTCCATAAGTGTATTCAGTTAGTCCATAGAAATGATTAATGAGGTGAAAGCATTGAATAAAAAGTCTTTATGTATAGGATTATTAACAGGTCTCGCGGCAGGTGCTGCAACAGCTCTTTTAAACACACCTGCAAGCGGACGCGAAACACGCGGCAAGATAAAGGATGCACAAGTCTCAGCAAAATTGACGGCCCTAGAAGTAAAAGATAATGCCGGTCAAGTAAAGGAATCCGTTAACCGCCTCATTACTGCTGCAAAACAGGATGTACCGGGAGTGATTCGTAACGTTAAGGTAAATGCTGCAATTTGGAAAGAAAGCATCGAACCTAACAAACAGGCACTGCTGTCTGAAATTGCAGGCATTCAAAAAACCGTAGAAGATTTACAGGAAAGTCTTCCACAGCCTGCTCCAAAGAAATAAAAAAGAAGCAGAGGATTGAGCCTATCTTTGAACTGTCCCCCATTGTTAACCACAGCTAACAATGGGGGACAGTTTTTTTATTTTTACCTATTTGAAAATTTTGTGAATTAAACTCTTTCTATTTTTTTATTTTATTGGCATAATATAAATCAATCAGTCTATTTGACTTTGGAACGGGATAAGGAAAATAAAAAAAGAAGGTGTAAATATGTCAAATCATCAATATACGATGAAAGAAGCGTTTATGTTCAGTCAGCGTATGGCACAATTGTCTAAAGCACTATGGAAAGCCGTTGAAAAAGACTGGCAGCGCTGGATTAAACCGTACGATTTAAACATTAATGAACATCATATTCTTTGGATTGCTTATCATTTAAAAGGTGCCTCCATAACAGACGTTGCAAACTTCGGCGTGATGCACGTATCGACTGCTTTTAATTTTTCAAAAAAGTTGGAAGAACGTGGATTTTTAACTTTTTCGAAAAAAGAAGAAGATAAAAGAAATACATACATCGAAATTACAAAAGAAGGCGAACATCTAATTTTCGACTTAATGGAGCAGTATGACCCCGAAACAAACCTTGTCTTTTCAGGCAGTGAACCGCTTCGTGAATTGTTCGGAAAATTCCCCGATCTCGCCGAACTGATGGCTATTATTAAAAATATTTACGGGGATGACTTCATGGACATTTTTGAAAAATCAATTCATAATATTGAAAAAGACTTTGATGAAGAGAATGGGAAATTGAAACAGACAAAAACATCCGGCTAGGCAATGAGCAATCCTGATGTTTTTATTTTGTAAAAATTACACTTGCTTTTTAAGCTCTTCCGTCGTAAATTATGTATTATTATGTACGGCGGAGGTTATGTTTTATGAAATGCTGGCGAACGTATAATTTCGAAAAAACGTATGGTTTTAACAAACTGTTTTTTGTTTCATTCATGACGGCAATGATCGTTTTTTCACTCGCCTTTTCATCCATGCAGTCTTATTATTCAGAGCCGCTGCATGCAACAGGTTTTGCCTGGTTTGCTGCTGGTCTTTTTGCGGTTTATCCGCTTCATAAATTGATTCACCTTCTCCCATTACTCACACATTGTCCAAAGATGACATGGGAGCTAAAATATTCTTTCTTACCTGTTTTGACTATGACCACTCGAAAACCGCTCTCTAAAAACCGGTTCATCACTTGCTTAATATTGCCATTTCTTATCATAACACCCGTTCTTTTAGCCTGCGGAGCACTAGTGCCGAACTATTTACACTATTTCACAATGGCTGCGGCTGTTCATACTGGTATTTGTTCATTTGACTTTCTTTATTTAAAAACGATTGTCTCATGCCCTAAGGACTCGATCATCGAAGAAGATATAAATGGATTTGAAATTTTAATTCCCGATGAACCACCCGCCTGGCGCTGATGCCGGCGGGTTCTGTTTTCATTTTAAACGACAGTTTGATATAGTAATTAATACAGGAGAAAAAGGGGGAGGTCATACTGTGATTGCGCTTATCATTACATTTGTTATTTTTTCAATATTTATTTTGTTCCATATAAATCGAATGACAAACTTACTATGTATTCAAAAAGAAATTCCAGAAGAGCGCCATAAAAAAATTTTCCGGACAGTAAATATTTTAATCGTCATCCTGCTATCTACTTCTTACATTGAAATATTGTACGTCTAAAGCCGCCTTTTCTTTTCCATGTTGTTGAGTTATGTTATAGTTATTTTTGATATCTAGACTAAAATCTCTGTCGCAATACGGCAGATGCTAACTAGGGAGTTGTTATTTGGATGAAGAAATGGGCACTGCCTCTTTCATTGGCAGCGGGAGTTCTCGCACTTTCTGGCTGCAATGGAACAGACGACGGCAACGTTATCGCAACATCAAAAGCAGGCGACGTTACCGATATGGAATTGTATGCAGAAATGAAGGAAAAATATGGTCCACAAATGGAACAGGCTTTGCAAGAATTAATGCAGAAAAAAGTCCTCTCAGAAAACTATGAAGTAACGGATGAAGAGCTTGAAAAAGAAATGAAAACAGCAAAAGAACAGCTCGGCGATCAGTATGAAATGTTTTTAGCCCAATACGGGCTTGACGAGGAAGGCTTTAAAGAATTTTTGAAGCTTGAACTGCTCCGTGAAAAAGCAGCGCTTGCTGATGTTAAAGTGACAGATAATGAAGTAAAAAAATATTACGATGCATGGCAGCCTGAAATTAATGTAAGCCACATTCTCGTTGAAGATGAAGCAAAAGTGAAAGAAGTACAACAAAAGCTCGCTGATGGCGGTGACTTTGCAGAAATTGCGAAAGAATACTCAACGGATCCTGGTTCAGCTGAAAACGGTGGAAGCCTTGGCTGGATTGATAACACAGGTCGTGCACAGTTCGTTCCTGAGTTTACAAAAGCACTTGGCACTTTAAAAGTAAATGAAGTGAGTAAACCCGTAAAATCCGATTATGGTTATCACCTCATTAAAATTACAGAGAAAAAAGAAAAGGCTTCTTTTGAAGATATGAAAGATCAGATGACAGATGAATTGAAACAATCTAAAATCGATTCTAACGCCCTTCAAACAAAGCTTGATGAAGAAATGAAAGCAGCAGATGTTAAAGTGACAGATGAAGATTTAAAAGGTGCATTTGAAACAGAAGATAACACAGAATCAGAAGAAGAAACGAAAACCGGTTCAGAAGAACAAGCAAAATAAAAGAGCACCTTCTCAGGTGCTTTTTTATTTTATAAATAGCGGTTTATAAAAAGAACGATTATCGAGTGGGAAAATACGCTCAGAAAACTCACCAGGCTTCGTTCTTTCCATCGCTCGATCAAGCATATTCATTTTTGCATCAAGGTTATCAATGTAATGAAGTATCTCTGCTTCTTTAATCATCGGCGGCTTTGGACTCCCCCATTCTGCTTTCCCATGATGGGACAAAACCATGTGTTGAAGGACCATTACTTCTTCTCCTTCAATGCCAAGCTCTTTTGCCATCTGGCCAATTTCGTTTACCATAATAGAAATATGACCAATCAAGTTTCCTTCCGCTGTATATGCCGTCGCGACTGGACCCGATAATTCCGTGACTTTACCAAGATCGTGTAATATGACGCCGGCATAAAGCAAATCACGATCCAATGATGGATAAAGATCCACCACCGATTTTGCCAGCTTCAGCATCGACACAACGTGATATGCTAGACCCGATACAAATTCATGATGATTTTTCGTAGCAGCTGGATATTCCAGAAACGGTTGATAGTATTTTTTCAATAAAGAGCGGGTAATACGCTGTATATGCGGATTTTTCATTTCAAAAATAAATTGCGTAATCATCTCAGCCATTTCTTCCTGGCTAAGCGGAGCTGTTTCAACAAAGTCTCCCGCATTCAATCCATCCTGTTGTGATGCCGGGCGAATTTGACGTAGTTTTAATTGCATCCGCCCACGGTAATTGTGAATATCACCTGACACTTTTACAATGGTCTGCGGTGCATACATTTTTACGGTTTCATCTTTTGCATCCCACAATTTCGCTTCAATTTCTCCACTCGTATCTTGCAGCATAAGCGTTAAATATGGATTTCCATTCACTGCTGTACTTTTGACAGCAGATCTGATCATTAAAAAACAATCCACGCTATCGCCTGCTTCATACTGGGTAATTCCTTTAGCCAAAACGTCACCCTCCTTCTTACACTCTTATGCCTATTATAGCACAGATCATACGTTCTTTTCATGAAGTTAGTGCTTTTTTCTTCACTGAAAATCGTATACAATAATCGTATCACGTCTATAAGGGGATTGAACATGTATAAACTAACTGTTTTTAAAAAAAACGGAAAAAAATTGCTTGAGCAATCTTTTGAAGCTAAAACAGATGCTGACGCGAAAGATCAAGGTTCAAAAATTTTACACATGCATGCATATGAAAATCATACCTACCGCTGCACATCATCTCAAGGAAAATTACTTCTTTTCCACGAGTAAAATAAAAAAGGAAGCGCTTCAAAAATTGAATGCGCTTTTTTACTGATTAAAGATCGGCTTGCGCTTTTCTAAAAGGGCACAGAGCCCTTCATGATGGTCGTCACTTTCGCGCATTTTCAATTGTCCATATTTTTCAAGCTCTAGTGTTTTTAAAAGCTGCGGCCTGTTTAAATCAGCTATTATTTTTTTTGTTTTAATCATTGCCTCAAGTGGCTTTTGCTGAAGTTCATTGATTAAATGAACTACTTCTTCCTTTATTGTGCCCGGTGCAACAGCACGGTCTGCAAGTCCGATTTCTGCTGCTTCTGTCCCACTCATTGCTTTTCCATCCCAAATTACTTTTTTCGTTTTGATCGGTCCTATACGTTTTTCAAGCATAAAATGAGCACCACCATGGGGAATGAGGCCGATATCGATAAAATTCATCGCTAGTTTGGAATTCGTTTCGCATAAGATAAAATCAGCTGCAAGAGCAATACTCAGTCCAAGCCCTGCAGCTACACCTTGAATAGCTGCAATAGTCAGCTTTGGCATTGAATAAAAGGCCAGTGCTATGTCTGTTACTGTGTCCTTAATACAATTAAACTGTGGTTCATCTATTGTGGACATTATTTCTTTTATATCTCCGCCAGTTGAAAAATTAGAGCCGGCGCCGGATAAAACAACGATCTTCACATTACTATCTCCATTTACCTCCTTCAAACATTCACACAGGTCTTTCATCAATGCGTTATTTAGCGCATTGATTGACTCCGGCCGATTCAATTGAATGTGTGCAGTTCCTCCCTCAATGGAACAAAGTACATTTTTCATTTTTTCGCCTCCCGCCATTTTATTGTTATTGTCAGCATATTTATCTTCAGCAAACGATTACAGAAACTGATTCTTCATATTAAAAGCGTATCGCTTTATCCCTTGATAGGGGAATTACATATTGAATTCTAGGCATATTACAAAAAATTACATATGAGGTTCACGACTCATTAATAGGAAACAACTACCTGTTTTTATTTCGTATAAATGAGTGGGAAACATCCATAATACTAGTACACAATCAACAACGGGTCGCACCGGCAGCTCCGGGCGATCAATCACACGCGACGGTGCAACTCCGTCAGACCCGGCCAAAACAAGAAAAGGGAGATGAACAGTAATGGCAAACAACAACAGCAGTTCAAATCAGTTGGTCGCTCCAGGTGCACAACAAGCAATTGATCAAATGAAGTATGAAATCGCGTCTGAATTTGGTGTTCAGTTAGGTGCTGACTCAACATCCCGTGCAAATGGTTCTGTTGGTGGGGAAATTACAAAACGTCTCGTTCAAATGGCCGAACAACAATTAAGCGGCTTCCAGAAGTAAATATTTAAAAAGGCAGCCATCTCAAAAGCTTAGCTTTTGAGATGGCTCTTTATTATTTTTTCTTCTTTCTCTTTGCAGGAATATTCACCATTTGTAATGGATCAATCCAACGATCATATTCTTCCTCATTCAAATACCCCGACGCAAGAGCGGCTTCTTTCAGTGTCGTTCCTTCTTCATGTGCTTTCTTAGCAATTTTCGCCGCTTTTTCATAACCAATATGCGGATTCAACGCTGTCACGAGCATAAGAGATTGTTCCATTAATCCACGGATAACATCATAATTCGCTTCAATTCCTGCTGCACAGCGTTTATTAAATGATTTAATCCCATCTGCTAACAGCCGGATCGATTGAAGGGTGTTATATACGATAACCGGTTTAAATACATTTAATTCAAAATTCCCCTGACTTGCAGCAAATCCAACAGATGCATCATTGCCGAATACTTGAACAGCTGCCATTGTAAGTGCTTCGCTTTGTGTCGGATTCACTTTCCCCGGCATAATAGAACTTCCCGGTTCATTGGCTGGAATCGATAATTCGCCAAGACCACTTCGTGGACCGCTTGCAAGCCAGCGAACATCGTTGGCTATTTTCATGGAATCGGCTGCCAATGCTTTTAATGCACCATGCACAAAGACCATTTCATCATG
This sequence comes from Domibacillus sp. F004, assembly GCF_057814295.1. Taxonomy (NCBI): domain Bacteria; kingdom Bacillati; phylum Bacillota; class Bacilli; order Caryophanales; family Bacillaceae; genus Domibacillus; species Domibacillus sp. F004. Next base: position 33,293 of record NZ_JBVATB010000008.1, on the reverse strand, counting down.
ACTTGTTAAAGCATGAAACTTATTTTTAGACGAAATAAACGAATAACCGGTCTGCTTTTTTAACTGTTCGGCTGTTCGATCACCAAATGTTGAATCTGCATTAATACCGGTTCCGACCGCTGTTCCTCCAATGGCTAAATTTAGCAATCCTTCTTTAGCCTGGTCAATCATCATTTCACTGCGAATAATCATATGACGCCATCCAGAAATCTCCTGACCGAGTGTTAACGGTGTCGCATCTTGCAAATGAGTACGGCCGATTTTAATAACATCCATGTATTCTTTTTCTTTCTTCTTCAATGTCTTCTTAAATTGCTTTAATGCTACTTTTAACCGCTTTTCAATCTGATCGTACACTGCAATATGCATAGCTGTTGGAAATGTGTCATTAGAGCTTTGTGACATGTTCACATCATCATTTGGATGAATAAAGCCTTCTTTGCCGGCAAGTTCTGATCCGCGTCTTGCCACCACTTCATTCACATTCATATTGGTTTGTGTGCCGCTCCCTGTTTGCCAGACGACGAGTGGAAAATGCTGATCCCATTTGCCTGCTAAAATTTCATCACATGCTTCAATAATTACATTCATTTTTTCTTCAGACAGCTTGCCAAGTTCACCATTTGCGGCAGCTGCTGCTTTTTTTAAGTGAGCAAAAGCATAAATCATTTCAATTGGCATTTTTTCTGTTCCAATTGGAAAATTTTCTATACTGCGTTGTGTTTGTGCTCCCCAATATTTTTCTGCCGGCACTTTCATTTCACCGAGAGTATCATGTTCAATTCGAAACTCCATTATTCATTCCTCCTTTAAAATTTATCTATTTACACGTTTCCCTTTTTCCTACATATCATGCCCACAAAATAGAATGACGATATAAAAATTCCAAATACTTCATCCATCTTTCTTCTTATTACTTTTTCATAAAAGGTTTATACAGGGGAGATGACGGGAAGATTATTCAAAACAACTGCTTATGAGGTGACGTAAATATGTTGAAAACCATTTTAATGATTATTGGGGCCATTGTTGTTATTTCATGGATTATTTCCATGCTTTAACATACAAAAGAAAAAAAAGAAGGATTCCTTCACGGAATCCTTCTTTTCAGCTATATTGTTGGCCATATACTTTTTCTTCATATTGGCGAATATAATCTTCCTCTGTAAGAGTAACGGAAATTTCATCCCATCCATTTAAAAGCATTTTTTTCCAATATGGATCAATATCGAAATGAGCGACAAATCCATTTTCATCGTTTACCGATTGTTTTTCAAGATCAATATGCAAACGATAGCTTTCTGCTTTTGAACGCTCCATAAGCACTGCTACTTCTTCTTCTGTTAACTTGAGTGCAAGAATCCCATTTTTCACACTATTGTTATAAAAAATATCCGCATAGCTTGGCGCAATAATAATCCGGAAGCCATAATCAAGTAATGCCCATGGCGCGTGTTCACGTGATGAACCGCACCCGAAGTTTTCACCGGCAACTAGTATTTCTGCACCTTCATATTGTGGTTTATTCATAATGAACTCTTCTCGTTTATTACCCTCTTCATCAAAACGCCAGTTGTAAAAGACAAACTGACCAAAACCTTGGCGCTCAATTCGTTTTAAAAATTGTTTTGGAATAATTTGATCTGTATCAATATTTGTACGGTTAAGTGGACAAACAACACCAGTAAACTGATTAATCGGCTGCATATTGGACCCCTCCTTTATTATAATTTAACGCTTGATAACTCGCGAACATCCGTAAAGTGACCTGTCACAGCGGCAGCAGCAGCCATTGTTGGACTGACAAGATGTGTTCGCGCACCATTACCTTGACGTCCTTCAAAGTTACGGTTTGATGTTGATGCACAACGTTTCCCTGCCGGAACAACATCATCGTTCATCGCAAGGCACATGGAACATCCAGAGTCACGCCACTCGAAGCCTGCTTCTATGAAGACTTTATCAATTCCCTCGGCCTCTGCTTGCTGTTTCACGGTTTGTGAACCCGGTACAACAATGGCTGTTACATTGTCTTTTACCTTACGACCTTTTGCTACTTCAGCTGCTGCACGTAAATCGCTAAGGCGTGAGTTTGTACATGAGCCAATGAAGACGAAATCAACAGGGATATCCGTTAGCTTTGTACCTGCTTCAAGACCCATATAGTCTAGTGCAAGGCGAACCGACTCTTTGTCCGCTTCCCGCTCAAATTGATCAGGAGATGGAACAGTGCCTGAAATACCGCTGCCCATTGACGGATTGGTTCCCCATGTCATTTGCGGTTCGATTTCTGATGCATCAATCTCAAGTGTTTTGTCGTATTCTGCGCCTTCATCTGTTGCTAATGCCAGCCATTTTGCTGCAGCAGCTTCAAATTCTTCACCTTGAGGAGCATAGCGGCGTCCGCGTAAATATTCAACCGTCGTTTGATCAGGACTGATGAGACCTGCACGTGCGCCTGCTTCAATAGACATATTACAAATTGTCATACGCTGTTCCATTGTTAAATCACGGATTGCTTCACCTGTGTATTCCATGATATAACCCGTGCCAGCATTTACACCAAATTTCGCAATAATCGCAAGAATGATATCTTTTGACTGAACACCAAATCCAAGCTTTCCATTCACTTTAATTTGTAATGTTTTAGGACGTTGCTGCCAGATTGTCTGCGTAGCAAGAACATGTTCTACTTCACTTGTACCAATACCGAATGCAAGTGCACCGAATGCGCCGTGTGTAGACGTATGACTATCTCCACATACAATCGTTTTACCTGGTTGTGTTAATCCAAGCTGTGGACCGATAACGTGAACAATACCTTGATCCGGATGACCAATATCTGCAAGTTCAATACCAAACTCACGGCAATTTTGCTCAAGTGTTTCAATTTGTTTTTTAGAAACTTGGTCATTAATAATATGGCGGTCAATCGTTGGTACATTATGGTCCATTGTCGCATACGTTAAATCAGGCCGTCTCACACGGCGTCCACTAATTCGTAATCCTTCAAATGCCTGTGGAGATGTTACTTCATGTACAAGATGTAAATCGATATATAGAAGATCCGGTTTCCCTTCTGCTCTGTTTACAACATGATTTTCCCAAATTTTTTCGATAACATTTTTCTTCGTCATACCCAGTCCCTCCTCTTACATATGTGTGTGTTTGATAAAAAACGGGGACCCCTTCCTTCCCTGCAATATGTGCAGGTAAGAATAGAATCCACCGTGGCTTTTCCCTTTACATATAAACAATAGTGTCAGTTGAAACATCTGATCCATTTGCTACTCGTTGTGTCACAAGTTCAATCATTTTATCCGTTCCAACTACTGTACTGCCTTCCATTTGTAAATCCGATGTACAATAGCCATCGTTTAAGACAGACTGTACAGCTAACTCAATCGCTTCTCCTTCTTCACGCATATTGAATGAATATTTCAACATAAGTGCAGCAGATAGAATCATGGCAAGCGGATTTGCTTTATTTTGTCCAGCAATATCTGGAGCAGATCCATGAACGGGTTCATATAAACCGAATCCGCTTTCCGATAAACTTGCAGACGGCAACATACCGAGTGAACCGGTAATCATGGATGCTTCGTCACTCAAAATATCTCCGAATAAATTTTCTGTCACGATAACATCAAACTGTCCAGGGCTCGAAATGAGTTTCATCGCTGCAGCATCCACATACATATGATCAACTGTCACATTCGGATAATCGGCTGCTTTTTGATTGACAATTTCACGCCACATACGGCTTGATTCAAGAACGTTCGCTTTATCAACAGATGTTAATTTGCCTCCGCGTCCGGCAGCAAATTCAAATGCTTTAACAACGATCCGTTCAATTTCAGCACGTGTGTATTGAAGTGTATCAACAACGACTTCATTATTCTCCCCGCGCCGTTCGCTTGGTTTCCCAAAATAGAGACCACCTGTCAACTCACGGACAATTAGCATATTTACATTTCCAGCAATTTCAGGCTTAAGCGGAGAAGATTGCACAAGTTTCTGGAATGATGGAATCGGACGTAAGTTCGCAAACAATCCAAGTTCTTTACGAATTGCAAGCAAACCGCGTTCTGGTCGTTCTGCTGACGGCAAGTTATCCCACTTTGGGCCGCCTACTGCACCAAGCAGCACAGCGTCACTATTCCGGGCAAGTTTCAATGTAGATTCCGGAAGCGGCGTGTTATGTGCATCAATCGCTGCACCACCGATATCCCCATACTCAATTTCAAATTCATGACCGAAACGCTTACCTGCTGCTTGCAAAACCGCTGCAGCTCCTGATGCGATTTCCCGGCCAATTCCATCACCTGGCAATACGGCAATTTTCTTCTTCACGTAAACCCCTCCGTTGCATTAAATATGTGCTTTTTCAACTCCAGATTGGCGTGCTTGCAGCGTGACTGCACGATTAACTGCGTTTAAATACGCAAGTGCGGATGATTCAAGTACATCCTGCGCAGTGCCCCGGCCACTTGATTCCATTCCATTCAATTGAACACGAACATGTACTTCAGCAAGTGCATCTCGCCCGCCGCCAACCGAGTTGATTTTATAATCAAGTAATTTCACTTCTTCGTCTACTATTCTTTCAAGCGTATTATAAATAGCTTCCACGCTTCCTGAACCGGTACCCGCTTCAGTTACAGTGGTCCCATCTGGTAAAACAGCTGAGATCGTTGCAGTTGGAATATGCTCTGTTCCATATTGTACTTGTATACTTGACAAGCCATAGCCTTTTACATCCGTTGCTTGTGTTTGCTTGTCAGCAAGGATTGAGAATAAATCTTCGTCCGTAATTTCTTTTTTACGATCAGCAAGTTCTTTAAACGTTTTAAACGCATCGTTAAGTTTTTCTTCTGTTAATTCAAAACCAAGTTCTGCTGCTTTACTTTTAAATGCATGACGGCCAGAATGTTTCCCCATTACGAGCTTATTGGCGCTTAGTCCAATCAATTCAGGGGTAATAATTTCGTATGTTGTCTTTTCTTTCAACACACCATCCTGGTGAATTCCTGATTCATGAGCAAATGCATTGTCGCCGACTACTGCTTTATTTGCTGGGACGATCATGCCTGTTAACTTGCTGATCAAGTTGCTCGTACGCTTAATTTCATTTAATTTCAAACCAGTTGTCGCTTTGTAAAAATCATTGCGCGTATAAAGAGCTACTGCCACTTCTTCAAGCGCTACGTTGCCAGCTCGTTCACCGATTCCATTAATTGTTCCTTCTACTTGACCTGCACCGCCTTCAATCGCCGCAAGCGAGTTTGCTGTCGCCATACCAAGATCGTCATGACAATGAGCAGATAAAATCGCTTTATCAATATTGCGGACATTTTGCGTTAAGTATTGGAAGATTTCTTTAATTTCCCGCGGTGTAATGTAACCGACCGTATCTGGAATATTGATAATCGTTGCACCAGCATTAATCGCTGCTTCTGCTACCCGTGCAAGAAAATCAAGTTCTGTCCGGCACGCATCTTCGGCAGAAAACTGCACTTTTGCAAAGTTTTGTTTCGCATATTTAACAGATTCCACTGCACGTTCAATCACTTCTTCTTTACTCATCTTCAATTTATACTCTCGATGAATCGGTGAAGTCGCGATAAAGACATGAAGGCGTGGTTCTTCCGATCCTTTTAGTGCTTCCCACGCTGCATCAATATCTTTTTTGTTTGAACGGGCGAGGCCCGTTACCGAGCTGTTTTTAACAGTATTCGCAATTTGCTTAACTGCATCAAGGTCACCGGGAGAAGCGGCTGGAAAGCCCGCTTCGATGACATCTACACCTAATCGTTCTAGTTGCTTTGCAATTTCGAGTTTTTCGATTGTATTTAAGTTTACACCTGCGGATTGCTCTCCATCACGCAAAGTTGTGTCAAAAATCTCAATTTTTCGCACCAGAACCCACTTCCTTTTTGCCTTGTTTAATAAATGGCATTAATGCACGGAGCTCTTTACCAACAACTTCAAGTTGATGTTCACTTTCACGACGAGTGATTGCTGTAAACTCTGGACGGTTTAATTGGTTTTCCTGCAACCAGCCTTTTGCAAATTTACCTGTTTGGATATCAGTCAATACATCTTTCATGCGTGCTTTCGTTTCAGATGTAATGACGCGTGGGCCTGAAACATAATCGCCCCATTGTGCTGTATCAGAGATTGAATAACGCATGCCTTCAAGGCCGCCCTCATACATTAAGTCAACGATTAATTTCAATTCATGCAAGCACTCAAAGTAAGCAATTTCCGGTTGGTATCCAGCTTCAACAAGTGTTTCGAAACCAGCTTTAACTAGTTCTGCTGTACCTCCACAAAGAACGGCTTGCTCACCGAATAAATCTGTTTCTGTTTCTTCACGGAATGTTGTTTCAAGAATTCCCGCACGTCCTGCACCTACACCTTTTGCGTACGCAAGTGCGATGTCTTTTGCTTGTCCAGTTACATCTTGGTAAATAGCGAATAGTGCTGGTACGCCTGCGCCTTGCTCATACGTACGGCGAACAAGATGACCAGGACCTTTTGGTGCAGCAAGGAATACGTCCACATCAGCCGGAGGTACAATTTGGTTGAAATGTACGTTAAAACCATGAGCGAATGCAAGAGCTTTTCCTGCAGTTAATTCAGGCTCGATTTCTGCTTTGTAAACAGCAGTTTGATATTCATCCGGAAGCAAGATCATGATAACATCTCCTGCTGCACTTGCCTCACGTACTGTTTTCACATCAAATCCGTCTGCAGTTGCTTGATCAAATGATTTACCCGGGCGAAGTCCTACAACTACATTTACGCCGCTTTCACGAAGGTTTAATGCATGTGCATGACCTTGAGAACCGTAACCGATAATTGCAACTGTTTTGTTAGAAAGAACTGCCTCGTTAATGTCACCATTGTAATATACTTTTGTCATTTTCTTCATCCTCCAAAAATTGTTTGATTTTTTTTATTTTAATTTAAAATAGAAAACGGTTTTGATTCCGACACAAGACGCTGTGAACCACGTTTAATCGCAGTTTGTCCTGTGCGGGCTACTTCTTTAATTCCATAAGGACGAAGAAGTTCAATCATCGCTTCGATTTTCTCGAAGTTTCCGACAACTTGAATAGTCACACTATCTTTCGCCACGTCAATAATTGTTGCACGGAACGGCTCGATAATAACATTAATTTCAGCACGCGTCTGCGGCGTCGTCATTACTTTGAGAAGCGCAAGTTCGCGTGTTACAATGGCCTGATCCGTAATATCATTTACTTTTAATACATCAATTTGCTTATTGAGCTGCTTTAAAACTTGCTCAACCATCCGGGCATCTTCCACATGAACGACAAATGTCATTTTTGACACGCCATCTGTTTCCGTTGCACCGACTGTAATGCTTTCAATATTAAATTGGCGGCGAGTAAATAATCCGGTAATCCGGTTTAAAACACCGCTCTGATTAAACACAGTTGCTGTTACGATTCGTTTCATTGCGGTTTCACTCCGATCATTTCATGAAGTCCTTTGCCTGGCGCGATCATCGGATAAACCATTTCTTTCGACTTAATACGGCAGTCAATTAAGACGGGCTTATCATCAGTCAATGTTTCACGTAATACTTTCTCTGCTTCTTCCTCAGTCGAAACTTTGTAGCCGCGGATTCCATATGAGTCAGCCAATTTTACGAAATCCGGCTGTACCGGGATAAGCGACTGTGAATAGCGCTCTTCGTAAAAGGCTTCCTGCCATTGACGAACCATACCAAGCGCCATGTTATTATACACAATAATTTTGACCGGCAGCTTTAATTCAGCAACAAGACCTAGTTCTTGCAGCGTCATTTGAAAACCAGCATCACCAGCAATCGCTACAACAGTTTTTTCAGGTTTTGCAATTTGCGCACCAATCGCTGAAGGGAAACCAAAACCCATTGTACCTAAACCGCCTGATGTTACCCATTGATTTGGTTTGTTAAAGCCGTAATATTGCGCTGTCCACATTTGATGCTGTCCAACATCTGTTGTCACAATCGCATCGCCTTCTGTAATTTCGTGAATCATTTTCGTTAGGAGCTGCGGTGAAATTCCTTCGCCATCTTCTGTATTCCAAAGTGGATTTTCCACTTTGTCCTGTTGCAGTTTCGCACGCCAATCATCCGCTTTTGGCGCTTCAAAGTCAAGGCTCATAATTTTTTTCAAAGCCGCGCGGGCATCTGCGACAATTGGGATATGCGTTTCCACATTTTTTCCAATCTCAGCAGGGTCAATGTCAATATGGGCAACCGTTGCACTAGGTGCAAAATGAGCTAAATTTCCTGTCAAACGGTCGTCAAAGCGTGCACCGATATTAATAAGTAAGTCTGTTTCATAAAGGGCCTTATTCGCTGTATTTGTGCCATGCATGCCGCCCATGCCGAGGAACAATGGGTGATTCGACGGGAATCCACCAAGGCCCAACAATGTGTTCACGACTGGAATTTGCATTTTTTCAACAAATTGAAGCAACTCTTCCGATGCTTTTGCATGCAACACTCCTGCTCCGGCTAGAATAACCGGTTTTTTCGCCTGTGCAAGTGCACCACGAAGTTTTTTCACTTGCAGACTGTTCGGTTTAAAGTTTGGCTGATAGCCCGGAAGATCAACTTCCGTTACAAATTCAGGTTCACCAATCATGCCGGCAATATCTTTCGGAATGTCGATTAATACTGGACCCGGACGTCCTGTTGTCGCAATATGAAACGCTTCATGAACGATTCTTGGCAAATCATTCATATCACGAACTTGATAATTGTGTTTTGTGATCGGCATTGTAATCCCAATAACATCTGCTTCCTGGAATGCATCTGTCCCGATAACGCTTGTCGCAACTTGACCGGTAAAAACAACAAGTGGAAGGGAATCCATCATGGCGTCTGTAATACCCGTTACAAGATTTGTTGCACCTGGCCCGGACGTGGCAAGAACGACACCCGGCTTGCCAGATACACGTGCGTATCCTTCAGCTGCATGAATCGCTCCTTGCTCATGGCGGGCTAAAATGTGACGAATTGGGTTTTTATATAATGCATCATAAAGTGGAAGAACGGCACCGCCTGGATATCCAAATATCACTTCTACGTTTTCTTTTTTTAATGATTCAATGAATAAATCGGCACCATTTATCGGACCTGCTGTTGCTGCTTTTGTGTCTGCTTTCAATTCTTTTACTTTTGCATTTTGGCTCATTATTGTTCTCCCTCCAAATGTTGGTATTGTCCGTATTGGCAAGAGGTGACTTCTTCTAAGTCTACATGACTTGGGGGGCATGAAGACATTACGAATACCGCAGGTTGTAGTATTGTTAGCTTTTAATCTTAAACAAAAAGAAAAGTCCTTTCACGCCTGCGCCTGCCTAAACAGTATACGCAGGGGTGAAAAGACTTCATCACTTTTCACGGTACCACCCTGATTCACGGCATTTTTCTCAAATGCCGACTCATGGACCGCCGACCAACCGACCGGTCCTTTTGATAACGGGTAACTTGCACCCGGCTTTCCCTACTGGATGACGTTCAGGAAAGCACTCAGAGGGGATGTCGCGGCAGGATACATTCCCGGCTCTCAGCAATAACCGGTTCTCTGTGAAATGCAAGTTCCTGCAACTTTTTCCTCGTCAACGTGTTGTATGTTCGGAATTCATTAAATTTTCATGACGCCGCCTGTATTAGCGGATGTAACAAGTTTTGCATAGCGTGCCAACCAGCCTTTTTTAATTTTTGGTTCTGGCTGTACAAAATTAGCTTTACGCGCTGCCAATTCTTCATCTGTTAAATCAACATTCATTGTGCGATTTGTTAAATCAATAATAATTTTATCACCATTTTTAATGAATGCAATAGGTCCACCTTCCGCTGCTTCCGGAGATACGTGCCCAATTGAAATACCGCGTGATGCACCGGAGAATCGTCCGTCTGTCATCAAAGCGACTTGTTTAGCAAGTCCGCGCCCCGCAATAGCGGATGTAGGTGTTAACATTTCCGGCATACCAGGACCGCCTTTTGGTCCTTCGTATCGGATAACAACAACATGACCTTCTTTCACTGTGCCGTTATTAATGTTTTCAACCGCTTCATCCTGTGATTCAAAGACAATCGCTGTTCCTTCAAATACTTTAATGGATGGATCGACGGCTCCCACTTTAATTACTCCGCCTTCAGGTGCTATATTCCCATACAGGATAGACAAGCCGCCAACGGGGCTGTAAGGATTTTCTTTCGGACGAATTACATTTTCATTTTTAATCTTTGCTTCTTTTACGTTATCATAGACAGATTTACCTGTAATCGTAATCCGATCGTTATCGAGCGCTCCTTCGATTGAACAGAGCTCGTTAATGATCGCACTAATTCCGCCAGCATTATGAACATCGGCCATTGTGTAATCCGATGCCGGGCTGATTTTCGCTAAATACGGAATTCGTTTTGCCACTTCGTTAATTTCATTTAAATCATAATCAATTTCTGCTTCATTTGCAATCGCCAATGTGTGAAGAACCGTGTTCGTTGAACCGCCCATCGCCATGTCGAGCGCAAATGCATCATCAATCGCTCGTTTTGTCACAATATCGCGTGGTTTTAAGTCATTTTCAATAGCATTCATCAAGTATTGTACCGCTTCTTTAATGAGACGGTGACGTTCATTTGATGTTGCTAATATCGTTGCGTTACCCGGTGGTGTCAAACCAAGCATTTCCATCAATGAGTTCATTGAATTTGCAGTAAACATCCCCGAACATGAACCACACGTTGGGCAGGCGTTTGTTTCAATATCGTTAAGCTCTTCTGCTGTAATTTTACCTGACAGGTGGGCTCCGACGCCTTCAAATACAGATGTGAGTGTAAGCGGCTGTCCTGTTGATGAGGTTCCGCCTTCCATTGGTCCTCCGGAAACGAAAACAGATGGAACGTTCGTTCTCACAGCTGCCATTAACATACCCGGTGTAATTTTATCACAATTTGGAATATAGAATACGCCATCAAACCAGTGTGCATTAATAACGGTTTCTGCTGAATCCGCAATTAGTTCGCGGCTCGGAAGTGAATAGCGCATTCCAATATGGCCCATTGCAATCCCATCGTCAACTCCAATTGTGTTGAATTCAAATGGAACACCGCCTGCTTCACGAATTTCTTTCTTTACCACTTCCGCAAATTTATTTAAGTGGACGTGACCCGGAATAATATCTATATACGAGTTACACACTCCAATAAACGGTTTGTGTAAATCTTGCGTCTTAACGCCGGCTGCATAAAGCAAGCTCCGGTGCGGGGCGCGTTCGATCCCTTTTTTGATCATATCGCTGCGCATTATATCTCCTCCAAGGTGACTGGCCATGCATGTATTCATTCATGCTTTTGACATAGATTTAAATAATGTTTTTTAATTTAAAAAATTAAATTTAATTGTGTTTAATGATAACGTTCTTTTCCAGTTTGGTCAACACCTTTCGAGCATTTTTCCGCCATAATTAGACTTATTTTTCACCCCATATACCGGAAAGCACTTTCGCTTAAAATACTAATAAATGCGGCCGAATATAACCTATTCGGCCGCATAATTAAAACCATTCATTTAACTGATCAACAAGCCGATCATACCAATTTTCTTCTTCTAATTTCGCATCCTCATCTATTGAATCGACATCAAATGAGGTTTCGCCTATATAAGGCATTATTTCTTCGACAATTTCCGAAAACAGCGGAACAGCACCATCTGAACTATTGCCAGATAAGTAATTCGTTTCACTTACTTCTTCTACCCCTACCCAAACAGCCCCAACTAAATTGGGTGTATACCCTAAAAACCATTGATCTTCCGTTCCAGTAATCCCTTCAATCGGTACTTGCGTTGAACCTGTTTTACCCGCAATATCCACACCATCCACTTGCGCTTTTCTTCCCGATCCCCGCTCAACGACCCCAAGAAGCATTGATGTCATCGTATCTGATACTTCTTCCGTTGTAACTTTTACTTCTTTTGGTTCCCATTTCGGTTCAATATCGCCCTCTGGTCCAACAATCTTTTGAATAAAAAAGCTTTCTTTTCGAATTCCTCTGTTCGAAAACGTCGTATACGCCTCAGCCATTTGAAGCGGCGATACTCTTGGTTTTATATCTCCGAGTGCGATGCCTAATGTTTCGTCTTCCGTTTTAAAACCAAACCGATGCAGAGCATTGAGTCCTTCTGTTAATCCCATTTGATCAAGCAGCCAAACCGTCGGGATATTGAGCGACTTTTCAACAGCCCGGTACATGGGTACTTCTCCTTCGTATGTGCCGCCGAAATTCGATGGCGAATACCCGCCTTCACCTTCACCAAATGTCATCGGTTCATCTTTTAGCATGTCTGTTGGCTTGTACCCTGCTTCAAGAGCAGGCGTATATACGACAAGCGGTTTAATTGTAGAGCCCGGTGACTTTTTCATCTGCGTCGCAAAACTAAAACCACGAAATACATGTTCACCGCGCCGGCCAACAACAGCCAATACACCACCTGTTTTCGGATCCATTAAAACGGTGGCACTTTGTGCATCTTCTCCACTCACCGTTTGAGGAAAAACAGAGCTGTTTTCGTACACCTCTTCTAGTCCTGTTTGTACGTTCTGATCGAGCGTTGTATAAATAGCATAGCCTTGCGTAAGCAAATCATCCTGCGTTAAACCAAAACGCGAAATCGCTTCATTGATCACTGCATCTGAAAAATGAGCATATTTCCCTTTTAATGGATCGCCGCTCGTATCTTTTAGCGTGACACTTGTATCTGCGGTTTCATTTGCTTGTTGCTCTGTTATATATCCGTATTTGACCATTTGATTTAAAACTACTTTCCGCCGATCAAGCGCTTTATCCATATTGTCGATCGGATTGTAGCGTGATGGTGCTTTTACCATTCCCGCAAGCATTGATGATTCCGCTCTTGTTAAATCTGATACATCCTTTCCAAAATATTTTTTCGATGCATTTTGAACGCCCCATGCACCATTCCCAAAATAACTTGTATTTAAGTACATCTCTAAAATTTCTTCTTTTTTATATACTTTTTCAATTTCAATCGCGAGAAATAGTTCTTCTATTTTTCGTTGATACGTTTTTTCTGGCGATAACAGCGCGTTTTTCGTCAGCTGCTGCGTAATGGTACTCGCTCCTTGCACACGTGATCCCGCCATGGCATTTGTAAAAGCAGCTCGGAATATGCCTTTCACATCAAAGCCGCCGTGTTCATAAAAGCGATTATCTTCAATAGCGACGATCGCTTCCTGCAAATGCTCAGGTATCTTGTCAATAGACACACTGTCTGTTCGATTCGCGGAAAGTTTACTTGCTTTTTCCCCGTCGCGGTCATAAATAATTGTCGATTGTGATAATCCTTGCTTTAATGTCTCTACATCTGCTGACTTCATAAAATAAAATCCAAAACCAAGCCCCAAAAGCAAGGCAATAGATGCCAGCAAGATGGTAATCTGTGTCATATGAAACTTGTGCCAAATTTGCTTTATCAACCTTGTGATTACTTTCATCTTAATCTTTTCCCTTCTAAATATTGCGATATGGAATGTTCCCATTTAGGCACACTCTGCCAAATGACAACGAAAATGACTAAAACCATGCCTATTTTTATACGAATCAGGTAATAATAAGTTCCATTCTACCGAACAAAAAAATAAGCGTGGCAGCCGCCCGCTTATTTTATTTCAGATTTCTTTTTATCATCATCATCTTCCATAACATTTTTCATGCCTCGCTTAAACTCGTGTAATGTTTGACCCGCTGCACGGCCAAGCTGTGGAAGTTTAGATGGGCCAAATAATAAAAGTGCCACAATTAAAATGATGGCTACTTCACCAAATCCAAGATTCATTATGCATCAGGCTCCTTTATGATGGTTATGCATATCAAGTATAGTCGAAAATTCTTTTTTTGAAAACAAAAAGACTGATTGCCTCGGCCAAAAGCAATTTAAATAATACTTTCCCGAGTACGTTATAGTGAAAGTCTTGATAAAATTGCAAACTGCGTTTAATTTTTCGTGAAATTGAGAATATAGTACTGTTACCTTGGCGTGATTGTCTAGCATATATGTTATCATGGATGCTTATATTTTATGGAGAATGGGTATAAAAAAGTATAACCGCCACACCAAAGGGGTCCAGAGTCATGAAAAATAAAACAATCTTGTTTCTGTCACCGGTTAATCATTTGAGCATGATGGCAGAAGGATGGGCTACCCGCTTAAACAAGCCCTCCTGGAATGTGATCAGCGCTTCTTGTATGAATGCTGATTATGATGCCTTTCCTGTTGAAGCGATGAAAGAAGTTAACATTAACATCGAGAGTCAGACACCGCATTCGCTTAAACCTCAGCTAGTTCATGAAGCTGATGTCGTGATTGCTATTTATGATTTTCAGCGTGACAGTTTACCGGCGCTTCCTGATGAAGCAAGACGGAAAGTATTGCGCTGGAATGTACCTAACCCAGTACATTATAAAAAAATGCCTGAGCGATGGGCGGCTTATCAGATCGTCTGTGATGAACTTGCCCTCAAAATAAAAGAGCTCGAAAAAGAGTTAAGTTTGAACCCTGCCTCAAAATAACATTTGCTGAAGCAGGGGATTTTTTTGAAACTTCTCACGTTTTTATACGTATATAGCGTTGAAAGGCAGGGGTTAATGTAGATGGAAACGAAAGAACAACTTTTTAAAGAACTTGAGTCAATTGAACGATGGGAAAATGAGCAAAAAGGATTATGGATTTGGGATAAAATCGCTCGTCTCCCATTCACTTTTCTCGATCGAATGACTCCCTCATTTATCCAAAAGCGAATCGGTGCCCTTCTTGATGAAATAGGTTACTACATTCAAAGCGGTGGCAAGTATTTAACTCAGCAACGCAACACTTTAAAAAAACTGGAACGCAATGCAGAAATGCCTGTTCATACTATTGAAGATGTTGCAAGGATTCCACTCAGAGCAATGGATGAAACAGCCCTTTCTATTCAGAAAACTCATGCAGGCGCTGCGACTTTACAAGGTGCCACAACTGGCATCGGCGGGTTTTTAACACTTGCTGTAGATATTCCGGCAACACTTGCTATTTCATTGAAGACATTACAAGAAATCGCTGTTTCATACGGATATGATCCAAACGAACGTGAAGAGCGTATCTTTATTATTAAATGTATGCAGTTTACGTCATCTGATATAGTCGGCAAAAAAGCTATTTTACAAGAACTATCTGATTATACGAACCGGAGCAATAACAAACAAATGATTTCCCATTTGCAAGGCTGGCGTGAAGTCGTTCTTGGTTACCGAGAGCAGTACAGCCTAAAAAAATTATTCCGCCTCGTACCGATCGTCGGCATTGTATTCGGAGCTATTTCAAACCGTTCCATGATTGAAGATATTGCCGATGCTGGCATGATGCTTTATCGAAAACGCCGTATTCTAGAACGTATGACATCTTTAAATGCAAAAAACGAATCTGAAAATCGCCTTTAATGCGGTTTCTCAGATTCGTTTTTTGCTTTATCCTCTCGGTGCTTCCCGATAATAAAAACGAACAGGAACAGTCTAATAAAGATAAAACTCATTTCTTTCTATACATTGTGTGCCGTTTTTGTTCCATGTGTCTTTATTTAAGTAAAGGCCTTTCCGTATTTTCGTTTAATTCCATCTTTTCCATGTGTAAACACTGTCGTCCGTCCGTCTACAACCGTTTCAATATGAACCGGTCTTCCCCATAGTGTATATATGTGTGGCATGGTATGCTCTAAATAACTAAGATCAAGCTCTGTACCTTCATATGAATGAACAATATATAACTCACCGCCATTTATATAATTGCTGTCTGTCACACTTAAATATGGAAAGCCGCTATTCACTTTGGATGCAGTCAAATGATCCCGGACTTTCTCCCAGCTTTTTTCTGTAATCGTCCAGTAATTCCCTTTTTTTTCATACAAGTACATTTCTTCTTTTTCCACAAATTCTTTTGTCATATAATTTCGCAAAAATGATAGATCCGATTCCATCGCACGTACCTCAAACAGTTTATCACGGCTCCCATACTGTTCTTCAATATGCTCATACAGCTTCACGCCGACATAATATGGATTTAAACCCATTTTTGATGGCTGGACAACTTCTGCGTTTAGACGAGCATAGTCAATGGCTTCTGCTTCAGGCAAATCAAGCTCACGCATAATTCGCATATGCCAATAGGAAGCCCATCCTTCATTCATAATCTTTGTTTCCATCTGCGGCCAGAAATAAAGCATTTCTTGACGCACAATCATAATAATTTCCCGCTGCCAATCTGTCAAAATAGGGCTGTTTTGCGCAATAAATTTAAGGATATCTTTTTCATTTACAGGTACATCACCTATCGGTTCTTTTTCTTCTAAAGGGTCCCATAAGTCATCATATAAATGCTTTTTTGAAGCTGTTATTAACTGATCACCACCGCCAATTTCTCCATGCGGATCCACATGCTCTTCAATTGACAGCACCGCATCTAAAAATGATTCCACTTGCTCAATGCCAAATTCATCTGTCAACTCTTGGATGCGAGCCGCAGCCGACTCCATCGATGTCAGCATTTTCCTGTTTGTTTTTTTGAAATGGGCATTATTTTTAAAAAAGTCGGCGTGGGCGAGTACATGCGCCACAATTAATTTGTTTTGAACAAGTGAATTTGTATTTAATAAAAACGCACTGCATGGGTCCGTATTAATAACGAGTTCATATATTTTGCTGAGTCCCATTTCATATTGGAGTTTCATTTTGTAAAACCGTTTCCCAAAACGCCAGTGCGAAAAACGGGCAGGCATCCCATATGCGCCGAACGTATATATAATGTCCGCCGGACAAATTTCGTAGCGCATCGAATAAAAATCGAGACCAAAACCGGCAGCAATTTCTGTTATTTCATCAATTGCATATTGAAGATCGTTCTGTTTCATCCACCATCCCCCCTGACTCATTTTATGCAGAAGGATCCTAAACATGAGAAAAGAGAGACAGAAATAGCCTGTCCCTCTTTTCTTTACTTCAACATTTTTTTAATTTCTTCCATAAATCGTTTTTCGAT
Organism: Domibacillus sp. F004; assembly: GCF_057814295.1. NCBI lineage: Bacteria > Bacillati > Bacillota > Bacilli > Caryophanales > Bacillaceae > Domibacillus > Domibacillus sp. F004. The sequence goes on along the minus strand of NZ_JBVATB010000008.1, from coordinate 16,170 downwards.
ACGTTCTAGTTTTTTAGAGACACCTTCAAATGATTCATCTCTTACACCAAAATAAAATTTTACTTTCGGTTCAGTTCCAGATGGACGGGCACATACCCATGTGCCGTCTTCAAGAAAATATTTCAATACATTTGATGAAGGCAGATCAATTGTTTCTTTCGCCTTTGTCATAATAACCGACCGCTCACCTGTGTGGTAATCTTCAATCGATGCAACTGGAATACCTGCAATTTCAGCTGGCGGGCTTTGACGGAAGGACGCCAGAAGTGCGTCGATTTGTTCAGCACCGTCTTTTCCTTTCAATGTCAGCGATTGCAAACCTTCTTTGTAATAGCCTACACGCGTATATAAATCCATCAATGCATCATGAAGCGTTTTGCCTTGCTTTTTATAATAAGCGCATGCTTCAACAGCCATAAGCGCCGCTTGCACGGCATCTTTATCACGGGCAAAGTCTCCTATTAAATAACCATAGCTTTCTTCATATCCAAATAAAAACGTATAGTCGCCTGACTTATTATATTTCTCAATTTTTTCTCCGATAAATTTAAAGCCCGTTAATACGTCTTCACATGATACACCATATTGTTCCGCAGTCACGCGTCCAAGTTCCGAGGTGACAATCGTTTTGAATATACGGCCATTCTCAGGTATAGTCCCTTTTTCTTTTTTCTGTGAAAGAATGTAATCAAGCAGGACAGCACCTGTTTCATTTCCTGTTAAAAGTACGTATCCGCCCTTGCCATCCTTCACAGCAATGCCTAGCCGGTCTGCATCTGGGTCAGTGGCGATTAAAATATCCGCATCTACTTTCTGCCCGTCACGAATTGCCAGTTCAAAGGCTGCTTTTTCTTCTGGATTCGGTGATTTCACCGTTGAAAAATTCGCATCCGGCTTTTCCTGTTCTGCAACGACTGTTACGTTTTTATAGCCTAGTGCGTCAAGTGCCTGGCGAACCGGCTTATTGCCTGTCCCATGTAACGGGGTATATACGATATGAATGTCTGTCTCTTCTGCTGCCTGAGGCCATTCAGAAATCGTGACGAGCTTATCTACATAGGCGGCATCCATGTCGGCGCCAATTATTTGAATCAGCCCTTTTTCTCTCAGTACCGCTTCATCTTCTACTTGAATATCAAGCTCATCGCCTGCTTCATATACTTTTTCAATCACCCGGTCGGCTGCTGCTGGTGCCAATTGTGCTCCGTCTGGTCCGTATACTTTATAACCGTTATATTCTGGCGGGTTGTGACTTGCTGTGATTACAATTCCTGCATATGCGTTTAATTGACGTACTGCAAACGAAAGTTCCGGAGTTGGCCGAAGTTCATCGAATACGTATGTTTGAATACCTGCAGAAGCTAGTGTTTTAGCACTTTCGATTGCAAATTCAGGTGATTTATGACGCGAATCGTACGCAATGACGACACCCCGTTTTTTTGCTTCAATCCCCTGCTCTACTATGTATTCAGCCAGTCCTGCCGATGCTTTCCGGATCGTGTAGACATTCATACGATTTATACCGGCACCAATCTCACCGCGCATTCCACCTGTACCAAATTCAAGATTTTTGTAAAAAGCGTCTTCTAAACTTTTTTCGTCCGTCTCAATCTTTACAAGCAATCCATTTATTTCTTGATCAAGTGCCGGATGATTTTTCCACCGGCTATACTCTTCTTTCCAGGCCACAGGCAATCCCTCCAAACTCATATTTCCACTATCATACCACCAGTTTACGGAATTTTACAGTATGAATTTGGCACACTTTGTTTTACTTTTTATTGTCATTGAGACTATAATGCTATTGTTCACAAATTAAATTCATAACAGGCAGGGATAATGATGCTAAAAAAAGAAACTTTACTTTTCATTGCATGGGCTACATCTTTTACAGCGACGCTCGGCAGTCTTTATTTCTCGGAAATTGTCGGATATGAGCCGTGCGAACTTTGCTGGTATCAGCGTATTTTAATGTATCCGCTCGTTCTCTTACTGGGACTTGCTGTCGTAAAAAAAGATATGAAAGCAGCGATGTATTCAGTATTGATGTCTGGAATTGGCGGACTCATCTCACTTTATCATTATGGCATTCAAAAAGTGACCTTTTTAACCGATGCTGCCCCGGCTTGTGGACGTGTTCCATGTACTGGTATGTATATTAACTGGCTCGGATTCATTACGATTCCATTTTTAGCCCTTATGGCATTTACAATTATTTTTATTGCCAGTTTATTGATTTTAAGAAAAAAAGGAGAATAAACGTTGAAAAAAATAATGATTTTCGCGGTGGTGCTCGTACTCATTTTCGGTGCGATTGCCTTTATTACGCAGTACCAGAAAGAAAAAGCTTCAGAAGGAAACCCGTATGGCAAAGAAGATCTGCATGCTGAAACAGTGAAGCAACTGGATGATCCAAACTATCAAAATATCATACAGCCTGACGACTTGGAACAAAAACTTGAAAACGGCGAGGATGCCGTCGTGTATTTCTTCAGCCCTACTTGTCCGCATTGTCAAGAAACCACACCAGTGTTAATGCCTATTGCCGCTGATGAAAATGTAGATATTCTTCAGTACAACTTGCTTGAATTTGAACAAGGGTGGGAAGATTATGAGATTGAGTACACGCCAACACTTGTTTACTTCGAAGGAGGATCCGAAAAAGACCGTCTTGTCGGCAGTCAGCCGGATAGCGAATGGCAGTCATTCCTCGGGCAAACGAAGGAACAACAATAAAAAAGCTGTCTTCTGCGGTTAAAAGCAGAAGACAGCTTTTTTATTAGGCTAGGTTAAACAACATAGCCTTTATTTAAAGAAATACAACATGTTTTCGTTCATAAAAAAACGAAAATGGAAATGGGAAATCGATTCGATAACTCCGCAGCGTATTCACACTTTCAATGAAAAGTTCCTCATAAGAAGAAGAAATGTGCGTTGTTTCCAGAATAGAAATAATTGTATTCAATGCTGTAATCACACGGGAAGCATCTTTTAATGACTCCACATAAGCCAACGTTTCGTCTTCAATATGAAAAAACTTTTCGGCTTTTATCACATCAGTTATTGTCGAATCTATATAACGCGGAAAGACATGATGCGACAAATAAGTACTTAAACTTTTAATTTTTTCTTCCTGTTCAATTGTAGAAGACATGATCATCGTCATGAGGACAGCCACCTTTACTTGCAGTCTCTTATAAAGATACCATACAATCTTATTACAATGTATTGTTATTTTTCAGAAAAGGATGATGATAATGAACACAATTCGACAAGATTCGTTATTAATTGTTAGTGTTCCAAACGAATGGGCCAATATAACCGTTGAAGAACTATTGTTAACTATTTGGAAGCTGCCCAAAAAATTGCTGCATCGCTGGCGAATGGATCGGCTTATCAAACTGGATGGAAAGCTAGTTGATTGGCATGCTCCACTTTCGCCCGGTTCCTGTCTTTGCGTCCCTTTCTTTCAGCCCGGCCCATTCGGAGCTGATCCCGTTTCCCCGGCTCCTTCTATATTATACGAAGATGATCATATGATCATCGCCAATAAGCCAGCTGGTATGAAAACACACCCAAATTCGGCTAATGAAACAAATACACTGCTAAATGGGGTGTGCTATCATGTTTTACTCTCAGGTGATACATTGCCTGTTCGTCACGTTCATCGTCTTGACGAAGGAACAAGTGGAGCTGTATTATTTGCGAAGCATGAAGCGGCCTATGCCGTTTTTTCACGTCTTCTTGAAGAAAAAACAATTTATCGAACGTATTTTGCCGTTGTCGATGGAGCTATTAAAAAAAAGGCTGGAATTATCAATCAGCCCATCGGCAAAGATCGCCACCACTCGACACGACGGCGTGTTTCACCGACCGGACAAAATGCTGTGACACATTACAAACGAATCGCTGTACAAGATGGGCGTTCACTACTTGAATGCCGTCTTGAAACAGGTCGAACCCATCAAATACGGGCTCACCTTGCATTCATTGGTCACCCTATTGCAGGTGACACTCTTTACGGTGGTTCCGACTCATTTAATTATCCGTTGCTGCACGCTGTAAAATTGACAGTGCCTAACCCCTTTACGAATGATTGTATTACCATGGAAGCACCTGTACCTATTATATTAAAAAAACTTTTTAATCAGAACTACTTCAATTAAAATAAGTGTAATACTTAAAAAATTCTCGTTTTCATAAATTTATTTCTGTCATTTCGATAGAATTCGCTCGTTCTTTTCCGTTTGATTATTTGCATCGACTACTTAAAAAGAATACTATTAACATAAATTTTTAAAGTTCCTACTTTGGAGGTGTTTGATCCTGTTTAAATTAACTGACCATGAAACAACAGTAAAAACAGAATTTTTAGCTGGGGTGACAACGTTTTTAACGATGGTATACATTGTAGTTGTCAATCCGCTCATTTTGCAAGATGCCGGTGTTCCATTTGAACAAGTGTTTACGGCAACCATTATCGCTACTGTTATCGGAACGCTTTGGATGGGGCTATTTGCCAATTACCCAATTGCCATTGCCCCCGGGATGGGGATGAATGCGTATTTCGCCTATTCGGTTGTCGGTTCTCATGGCGGAATTACATATGAAACGGCTTTTTCAGCCGTCTTTATTTCCGGTTTACTGTTTGTCATTTTGTCTCTAACACCACTTCGGCAAAAACTAATTGAAGCGATTCCTGAAAATTTAAAGCACGGTATTTCAGCCGGAATTGGTCTTTTTATTGCCTTTATCGGATTGCGGTTAACTGGCATTATTACTGCTGATGCGAATAACCTCGTCAAGCTTGGTGATCTGCACAGTCCATCTGTGCTTCTTGCCCTGTTTGGGTTAGCTGTAACGCTTATCCTACTCGCACGCCGTGTCAACGGAGCTTTATTTATCGGCATGATCATAACCGGCCTTGTCGCATTTTTTACCGGACAGCTTTCGTTTGAAAACGGCATTATTGAGGCACCGTCTTTACCGGAAGGGTTTCTCACTGCGAATCCTATTGCAGCATTGGGTGACGTTATTCAGCATAGTTTATATGCTGTAGTCTTTTCCTTTTTAATGGTGACTATTTTTGACACAACCGGTACGATGATTGGTGTTGCCCAGCAAGCTGGATTAATGAAAGGCAACACAATGCCGCGTGCACGCCAAGCGCTCTTAGCCGATTCAGTTGCGACATCTGTAGGTGCAATGGTCGGTACAAGTCCGACAAGCGCGTATATTGAATCAACAACCGGGGTCGCAGCCGGTGGACGAACTGGTTTAACATCTGTTACTGTTGCAGTTTTATTTATTCTGGCGGCTTTTTTCGGGCCACTCGTCGCTTCCGTGTCCGGTATCGCAGCCATTACCGCACCGTCGCTTATTATTGTTGGCTGCCTTATGATGAGCAATGTCGCGAAAATTAACTGGAATGAACTCGATGAAGCATTCCCGGCCTTTCTCATCATCTTAAGTATGCCGCTCACATCAAGTATTGCAACCGGTATTGCACTCGGATTCGTTTCATATCCACTTATGAAAATAGCTTGCGGGCGATATAAAGATGTTCATCCGCTCCTTTACCTTTTTGCTGTGTTATTCTTTTATCAGCTTGCCTTTTTACCTCATTAAAAGACCTCTTCAAAACCAATATTTCTGGTTTTGAAGAGGTCTTTTTATAGGTTCTGACATGAAATAAAACGAATTTATTTTTGAGCTGTGAAAAAATACGTCAATGCCGGATATACTTCTTCGCGCTTTTTAATCACATATGAACGAAACAGCGGATCTTGTACTTTTCGAAAAGCGGACATAAGCGGTGTCGTCCGATTATATTGATTTACTTCTCCGTAACCAAATAGCCGGCAGTGCGGCAATAATTTCTCCAGAAGCTTCACGCACTGTTGATTATCCGATGCCAAGTTATCTCCATCAGAAAAATGAAAGGGATAAATATTGTAGCGATCCGGTGAATACTTTTTTTCTATTAGATCAAGCACAAGTGAATAGGCAGATGAACAAATTGTACCTCCGCTTTCTCCTTTTGAAAAAAAATCATCCTCTTCTACAATCTTTGCTTCTGTATGATGCGCAATAAATACAATATCAACGGCCATATATTTTTTTCTTAAAAATCGTGTCATCCAAAAGAAAAAACTGCGGGCAATATATTTTTCAAATGGCCCCATACTGCCGCTCGTATCCATCATTGCAAAAATGACCGCTTTTGACTGCGGTGTTTTTTCTTCTATAAACGAACGAAATCGTCTGTCTTCCGGCAGTACAGGAAAAAAAGATGGCGTACCTGATAATGAATTGCGCTTAAATGAGGCCATCAGTGTTTTTTTCTTATCAATACGTGCGGTCACACCTGTCTTGCGAATATCATTTATTTTCCATTCCGTAATAAATGACGTCGATTTTTCTTTTTCAATTAAATGTGGCAGTTCCATTTCTGAAAACAATGCATCTTCAATTTCTGCAAGGCTGACATCCGCTTCATAATAATCTTCACCACGCATATTTCCTGCTTTTTTTCCTTGTCCGGCTGCCGGCTCTCCCCCGCCAGCTCGCGCAATCTGATCCCCAACCTCTCCTTTTCCCTGCCCGGCATGACTGCTTTTTTCTTCTGTATAACGAATTCTATATTCTTGAAGTGAACGGATTGGCAGTTTCACAACCCTCTTGCCATCCGACATAATAATTTGCTCTTCAGTTACCATATCAGCCATATTTTTTTGAATAGCTTCTTTCACTTTTTGACGATGTCGTTCTTGATCGTCAAATCCTTTGCGGTGAAGTGACCAATCTTCTTCAGTTAGATGATAAAATTTATCCAATTCCTTAGCCTCCCGGTTTAATTTTTCAAACGACGGGTAAACTGACTGTAAATGAAATATGAGGTGACTTATCATGAATTTTAAAGATCGTGAAGTCGAACCTGTCAATTCTATGGTCACAAATTTTGAAGATATGGAACAACTTGGACGCCAAATGGAACGCCAACGCACAAATGACGAACTAAAACAGCATGATCCTGTTCAGTACGATAAGCAAACAGATGGAAAACAATAACCCGGTTAGCAATTAACCGGGGTTTTTTATTATCGGTTCAATAAACCGCCCACGTAGCGAAGCAGTTCATTTGCTGAAACCGAATTATAGCCACATTCATCAATAAGCCTCGCGGTTACATCATTCATCTTTTTCATATGTTGTTCATCTGGTGCAACTGATGATGTCGTAATTTTTACAACATCCTTCAAATCAGAAAATAGCTTTTTTTGGATCGCTTCCCGAAGCCTGTCATGTTCACGGTAATCAAATTTTTTCCCTTTTCGAGCGTAAGCCGATATCCGAATAAGCATTTCTTCTCGAAATGATTTTTTGGCATTTTCCGAAATGCCAATTTGCTCTTCAATCGAGCGCATTAACCGTTCATCTGGATTCATTTCTTCTCCTGTCAATGGATCATTTAACTTTGTTTTATTGCAATATGCTTCCACGTTATCAAGGTAATTGTCCATCATAGACCGTGCAGATTCTTCATACGAGTATACAAATGCTTTTTGCACTTCTTTTTTGGCTATTTCGTCATACTGTTTACGTGCTTCCGAGATAAACTGCAAATATTTATCCCTTACATCTTTTGATATAGACGGGTGGCTATCCAGTCCATCTTTCAGTGAGCGCAGGACATCAAGAGCATTGATCGAATTTGATTCTTTTTTTATAATTGCAGCAGAAATCCGATTCATAACGTAGCGCGGATCAATGCCATCCATTCCTTCATCAGGATGCTCTTTTTTCAGCTCTGCCACATCTAAACTAGTCAATCCTTCTACTGCAGCTCCATCATATAGCTTCATTTTCATCACTAAATCAATATTGGAACGGCTTGATTCCTTCAAGCGCGTTAATATAGTAAACATTGCCGCAGTTCTAAATGTATGCGGAGCAAAATGAATGTTTGCTGCTTCGCTTTCATGCACCATTTTCTCATAAATTTTTTCCTCTTCCGTCACCTTTAAATTGTACGGAACAGGCATCACAATCATCCGTGAATGAAGTGCCTCATTCTTCCTATCGGCAATAAACGACCGGTACTCCGTTTCATTCGTATGTGCAATAATCATTTCATCAGCTGATATAAGTGCAAATCGGCCTGCTTTAAAATTTCCTTCCTGAGTAAGTGAAAGCAAATGCCACAAAAACTTTTCATCGCACTTCAGCATTTCCTGAAACTCCATTATTCCTCTATTCGCAATATTTAGTTCTCCATCAAACCGGTAAGCTCGCGGATCTGACTCGGATCCAAATTCAGCGATTGTTGAAAAATCAATGCTTCCCGTTAAATCAGCAATATCCTGGGACTTTGGATCAGATGGACTAAATGTTCCGATTCCTCTGCGTTTGTCTTCTGAGAAGAAAATACGCTCTACAGGCACATCTTCAATGCGTCCGCCAAATTCATGCTCTAGCCGGTAAGCATTCAGCGGTGACAGTGATCCTTCAATACGTATTCCGTACTCTTCATAAAAGTCATCACGCAGCTCTCTTGGAATTAAATGCAGCGGGTCTTCTGCCATTTGACACTGTTTAATCGCATATACAGCGCCGGCATCCGTTCTTGTAAATTGTTCCATTCCTCTTTTCATCTTCGACACAATCGTTGACTTTCCGCCTCCAACCGGTCCCATTAACAATAAAATTCTTTTCCGTACATCAAGCTTCTTCGCTGCTGGATGAAAATACTCTTCCACAAGCCGCTTAATTGCTTCATCCATTCCAAACAATTCATCGCTAAAAAAGGAATATTGACCACCTTCAACGCCGGCAGATCGAATCATCTCATATATACGTGCATGGGCCGGCATAGCAATATGCGGGTGCTTTTTAATTAACTCCAAATATTCACGAAACGTCCCTTCCCAGCGTAGCTTTTCTTCTTTAGCACGACATAATTGAATTTTTCCTAGTATTGACATTAATAGTTCCCTCCGCTCCGCTCATAATGGGCGTATTTAACGGATTTTATGCAATCGTATCCTCATTTATGAAAAAACAACCGTCACGATTTTGAAAAAAAGAAACGTTCACAACGTCCTCCATATCCGCTATAATGAAGACAGATCTGTACTTTCACGTTCAAGGAAGGAGTATGAATCCATGAGACTATTAGGCGTTCTTGTTGTTTGTGTGGCATTTTTAACGGCCATTTTTACAGCAGGTTATGATGACAAACCAGGGACTAAATAATAAAAAAGCTGTACCGAATGAATCGGTGCAGCCTTTTTAATGTAAGCCAGGGAACTTTTGCTGACGGAGTGCTTCGTACACGAGAATGGCCGCCGTATTCGATAAATTCAGCGAACGCACGTGATCGTTCATCGGAATACGCAAGCAATGATCAATGTTAGCTTGGATTAGATCTTTTGGCAGCCCCGTCGTCTCTTTCCCGAACATAAAATAATAGTCCTGCTTTGGATCACTGTAATCAAAACTTGCATGATCGTGCGTACCGAACTTCGATAAATAAAACATATTGCCGCTCTTATTTTTTTCAAAAAAGTTATCGAGCGAATCATAATAAGTAATATGAACATACTCCCAGTAATCAAGACCAGCCCGTTTTAACATTTTATCATCTGTTGAAAAGCCAAGCGGTCGAATTAAATGAAGCGGCGTACCAGTCGCCGCACATGTTCTGGCAATATTTCCTGTGTTTGCCGGAATTTCTGGCTGATACAACACAACATGAACAGTCATTAATCATCACCTCTTTTCAAACATTTATTATAACACGGAACGCAGCACTTGAAGCGCTTTTTCTATTTCTAAAAAGACTGCTTCTTCCTTTTCCTGACTAAGCGCCTGCTCCAAAGCCTGTTCTGCTTTAATACCGCCAATTTCCCCGATTGCATAGGCTGCTGTTCCTCGTAAAACAGGACGCGGATCTTCTTTAAGCACATGAATAAGTGCTCCAAGTGATGATTCTTCTTTAAAATGGGCAAGTGCAATTATCGCATTGCGTTGAATCGGCTTTTTCCCGCGCCACGAACCAGACATCTGTCCGAATTGCTCTTTAAACTCTTTATTGCTAATTGACAAAATCGGCTCTAGAAGCGGTTTTACCTGTTCCGCCTCAGGGGTCATTTCCTCATGAATCAGTACATGCTTTCCTTTATTTTCCGGACAAACTGTCTGACATGTATCACAGCCATATAAGCGGTTGCCCAACTGTTTACGAAACTGCTCTGGCAGGAAATCTTTGGTCTGCGTCAAATAGGCAATACATCGTTGTGAATTCAATTGGCCGCCCTGTACAAGTGCATTTGTTGGACATGCATCAATGCATTTCGTACAGGTCCCGCACTGACTCTCCATCGGTGTATCCGGTTCAAACGGCACATTCGTTAACATTTCACCGAGATATACATATGAACCAAACTCTGGCGTAATAATTGCACAATTTTTTGCACTCCAGCCAATACCAGCACGCTCTGCTACTGCCCGATCAGACAATTCTCCTGTATCGACCATTGAACGAAATTGAACATTTGGCAAACGTTCCAATAAGAAAGATTCAAGCATCACAAGCTTTCGTCGAAGTATCGAATGATAGTCTTCGCCCCAAGATGCCCGGCAAAATAAGCCCCGCCGTTCGCCTTTTTTTCCTTTTGGCGCATCTCTAAGCTTTGATGGATATGCAAGCGCAATAGCGATAATGGATCGTGGCTGATCCATCAAAAGGCTTGGATTCACACGCTTTTCAATATCTTTTTCTTCAAAGCCAGAAGCGTAGCCAAGTTCCTGCTGATTAATCAATTTTTGCTTCAATTCCAGAAATGGGTCGGCTGCAGCAAAGCCAATTTTATCAATACCAATTTCTTTGCTGTAATTGATCAGTTCCTGCTTTAATTGCCGATACATTTTTTCACCTCTTCACAGAAAAAACAAGCAAACGGAATTCAATCCGCTTACTTGCTCAATTTTTCTTTTATTTTCTCAATTATCTACAAGTATTGCTTTTCATGTAGAACGATAAACAGTACCCACTGATTGAAGTTCTTCAGTCTAAATGACGGATGCGATGATCCTTTATTTCGTAACGTTTCGTCTTCTGTTTAATCATGGAATTGCAACGGCTTAATCACATGAATCATATAAACTAAACCGATCAACCATTAGTAAATTATTTCACACTCCAGAAGAAAAGTCGACTATTGTGCATCAACTGTAAATTTTACTTCCTTTCTCCATAAATTCTTCTGATTTTTGTTTCATTCCCATCTCCATAAATTCCTCGTCTTCTGCTGCCTTTTTGCGCAGATCATGTGAAATACGCATTGAGCAAAATTTGGGTCCGCACATCGAACAAAAATGAGCTGTTTTTGCGCCTTCTGCCGGCAGTGTCTCGTCATGGTATTCACGTGCTCTGTCTGGATCAAGCGATAAATTAAACTGGTCATGCCATCTAAATTCAAAGCGCGCTTTAGATAAGGCATCATCCCTTTTTTGCGCACCGGGATGACCTTTCGCAAGATCGGCGGCATGAGCTGCAATCTTATAGGCTATGACCCCTTCGCGCACGTCATTTTTATCTGGTAATCCCAGATGTTCTTTAGGTGTGACGTAACAAAGCATCGCTGTTCCATGCATAGCAATCATTGCGGCACCAATCGCCGATGTAATATGATCATAACCTGGTGCTATGTCAGTTGTTAATGGCCCTAGAGTATAAAACGGTGCGCCCTGACAAATTTCAATTTCTTTATCAATATTTTCTTTAATTTTGTGCAGCGGCACATGACCGGGTCCTTCAATCATCACCTGGACATCATGCTTCCAAGCAATTTTCGTTAACTCGCCAAGCGTTTCAAGCTCCGCAAATTGGGCTTCATCGTTCGCATCAGCGATCGATCCGGGACGAAGACCATCACCAAGCGAAACTGAAATATCATACGCTTTTAAAATTTCACAAATCTCTTCAAAGTGTGTGTAAAGGAAATTTTCTTTATGATTGGCAAGACACCACTGGGCTAAAATGGACCCTCCACGCGAAACAATCCCTGTTGTCCGTTTAATTGTCAATGGTATATATCGCAGTAGTACGCCTGCATGAATAGTAAAGTAGTCAACACCTTGTTCGGCCTGCTCGATTAATGTATCTCGATACACGTCCCATGTTAAATTTTCAGCTACCCCGTTTACTTTTTCAAGCGCTTGATAAATCGGTACTGTTCCAACCGGTACTGGCGAATTACGAATAATAAACTCGCGGGTCGCATGAATATTTTTCCCAGTCGATAAATCCATAATCGTGTCTGCTCCCCAATGCGTTGCCCACGTCATTTTTTCCACCTCTTCTTCAATCGAAGAGCTAACAGCCGAGTTGCCAATATTCGCATTTACTTTTACATGAAAATGGCTGCCGATAATCATCGGCTCATTTTCTGGATGATTTATATTCGCTGGAATAATGGCCCGTCCTGATGCCACTTCTTCTCGAACGACTTCCGGATCCATATTTTCACGAATCGCAATGTATTCCATTTCCGGTGTGATCACACCGTTTTTTGCATAATGCATTTGTGTTACATTTTTACCGGGCAATGCACGTCGCGGAATGTGGTCAAAGTCCGGTTGAAACATCGACGCTGCCTCTTTCGCTCCGTTATCTTCCGGTTTTACCGTGCGGCCTATATACGTTTCTGTATCATTCCGTTCTTCCACCCAACGCTCTCTCTTACGTGGCAGACCTTTGTGCACATCCACAACAAATCCCTTTTCTGTATACGGCCCGCTTGTATCATATACAGTAATCGGTTCATTTTTAAATGTACCTGCATCTGTCGCAGTATCACTTAACTCAATTTTCCGAAACGGCACACGCACATCTGAACGCGTACCTTCCACATATACTTTTTCACTTGCCGGGAACTGCGATTGAAGCTCAATTTTTTCACTTTCCAGTCGATTCATTTCTATTTCCCCCTCATTATTGCTGAACCGGATCTGGAAGATACACTTTGCAAACAAAATAAAAACGGGTTCTTTTAATAGATAAAAGAACCCGTGAAATAGTGTGGTAAACGACGCATAAGCCGTCTCTTCCTACTTCCCTACGCTGGTATCAACCAGATCAGGTTCGAAGGGTCAAAGAGCCTTATTCGCGCTCTTCTCTCAGTCCGGCTAACGGACACCCCCAGCAGATATCAATATGAAACTATTTATAACTTTACCATAGACAAAATAGTCTGTAAAGTTATAATTTTCTTTTATTAATAATCATCAAAAAAAGAAAACATGATTAATATAATGTACTCATATTATATAGAAGCATTATGAATAATATTTACCATATTTTGATTAGGATAGTCTAACTCTTCATATTGCTTTATTACTTTTTCTAAATCAAATTCCACCCTTTCAATGGAAGTACTAACACGCTTATTATCAATATCAACAATTGCATAAGAAGATTTTTTCACACCATCAAATGGCAGCCCCACACTTCCAATATTAATGATCACTTTTCCATTAATATATCGTATATATGGCTTGTGTATATGGGCGTACACATAAATATCTGAGTCTGTTAATGTCATTAACTTTGTTTTAATCGCGTCATCTGATTCATCGGGAAGCACAATGTCAAACAAACTATCCGGTGTCGCATGAAAAGCATTAATGGTTAATCCTGCTGCTTCAAAATGCAACGCTGTCGGCAATTCAGCGAGATAGGCAATATCCCTTTGATCTAATTGTGAAACGACCCATTCACGCTCTGCATTCATCATATCTAGCACCTTATCCGGCACTTCACCTTTCTTTACTCCCCGCACAATCCACTCGTCTGCATTTCCTTTAATCACACTAACATTCAGTGACTGCACCAGTTGCAAAGATCGTTTCGGTTCCGGACCACGATAACAAATATCCCCAAGGACATAAATCGTATCTACCTGTTTTTTTTCAATATCTTTTAAAACAGCCTCCAGTGCAACAGCATTGCCATGAATATCAGAAATAAAGGCAATCTTCATTTATAAAACATCCTTTCATGCTATGTAATTCTTTCATGTTAACATGTTTTTTATCAGAATTTGAACCCTTGAAAAAAAAGAGTTTCTACGTATAGTAGAAACTCTTTTTTTGACGTTTTAAAACGTCCTTTTATACCGGTGGCCGGGGTCGAACCGGCACGATCTTGCGATCACAGGATTTTGAGTCCAGCGCGTCTGCCAATTCCGCCACACCGGCAATACTTTATGGAGGCGGCAACCGGAATCGAACCGGTGATAAAGGTTTTGCAGACCTTGGCCTTACCGCTTGGCTATGCCGCCTTAAAATAATAAATATATGGAGCGGAAGACGAGGTTCGAACTCGCGACCCCCACCTTGGCAAGGTGATGTTCTACCACTGAACTACTTCCGCATAATTAAATGGCTGGGCTAGCTGGATTCGAACCAGCGCGTGACGGAGTCAAAGTCCGTTGCCTTACCGCTTGGCTATAGCCCAATGAAAAATGAAAATATGGGGCGATCGAGGGGAATCGAACCCCCGAGTGTCGGAGCCACAATCCGATGCGTTAACCACTTCGCCACGACCGCCATTATTTTATTCATTAGTTAATTTGGCAGGGGCAGTAGGAATCGAACCCACACTGGAGGTTTTGGAGACCTCTGTTCTACCGTTAAACTATGCCCCTACAAGGAATGATATGGTGGAGGGGGGCAGATTCGAACTGCCGAACCCGAAGGAGCGGATTTACAGTCCGCCGCGTTTAGCCACTTCGCTACCCCTCCATATATACACTGTCTAAAACAGTAATGCCGGCAAGAGGACTTGAACCCCCAACCTACTGATTACAAGTCAGTTGCTCTACCAGTTGAGCTACACCGGCTAAATAAATGGCTCAGGACGGAATCGAACCGCCGACACAAGGATTTTCAGTCCTTTGCTCTACCAACTGAGCTACTGAGCCATACATATGTATTTATTATAAAATGGCGGTCCGGACGGGACTCGAACCCGCGACCTCCTGCGTGACAGGCAGGCATTCTAACCAACTGAACTACCGGACCAATAATTGCGGGGGCAGGATTTGAACCTGCGACCTTCGGGTTATGAGCCCGACGAGCTACCGGGCTGCTCCACCCCGCGACGATTAAAAGATTCTATTATTTTATATGGTGGAGGATGACGGGATCGAACCGCCGACCCTCTGCTTGTAAGGCAGATGCTCTCCCAGCTGAGCTAATCCTCCAAATGGTGACCCCTACGGGATTCGAACCCGTGTTACCGCCGTGAAAGGGCGGTGTCTTAACCGCTTGACCAAGGGGCCAGTCTTTTATCTATATATACGAGAGTATTCTGGCGGAGAGCAAGGGATTCGAACCCTTGAGACAGTGTTAACCGCCTACACGATTTCCAATCGTGCTCCTTCGACCTCTCGGACAGCTCTCCAAAATGGCTCCGCAGGCAAGACTCGAACTTGCGACCGATCGGTTAACAGCCGATTGCTCTACCACTGAGCTACTGCGGAATAATTTGTCCAGCTACAGTGATCAAATGATTGATACATAAGTAGTAAGGCCTATGTGGCTAAAAAGCCCCTCTAAGCACTATATTTCTTATGTTTGCCAATTTGATAAAACGATCACTTTGCCTTTCAATTGCCAGGCGGCGTCCTGCTCTCACAGGGGGAAACCCCCAACTACCATCGGCGCTGAAGAGCTTAACTGCCGTGTTCGGGATGGGAACGGGTGTGACCTCTTCGCTAATGCCACCTGACTATTTAAGACATTCACTATTATAACATAACAATGAAGTTTGACAAGAACTTTTTTGTTCTTTCAAAACTGGATAGAAGCATGTCGTATGATCCGTGTTACACCAAGTGTTGTTTTTGTGTTGTCCAGCTTCGGGCGCTATCAGCTCGCGTCACTTCAGGCTGTCTGATGAGGCTAAAGAGCAGCCTCATACAGTCATCCTTCCAGTGCGTGTCGCTGATGAACGCAGCGCCCTCCGCTTTTCATTATTGGTTAAGTCCTCGATCGATTAGTATTCGTCAGCTCCATGTGTCGCCACACTTCCACCCCGAACCTATCTACCTCGTCTTCTTCAAGGGATCTTACTTACTTGCGTAATGGGAAATCTCATCTTGA
>NZ_JBVATB010000007.1:0-184027 GCF_057814295.1 Domibacillus sp. F004 | reverse complement strand
ATTATATTTATTATTATAACTATAAACGTTTCCAAAAACGACTTAGCCACCGAGCTCCGATAGAATATCGAATCACAATGGCTGCATAGTCTTTTTAGAGCTGTCTACTTGACAGGGGTAAGTCCAAGAACGGGCTTTTTTTATTTACGTGTTTTATATCCGTTTATACCGCTAAAAAGCAGATCCGTCTGCACCTTAATATATTCATCAAGCGTAAATGATTTTTCTATCATCCTTCTTCGAAAACTCCACATTTGTCCTTGATTAAAAATGTTTTGTGCCAAAACATGTACTCTTTTTTCATCCATTTCAAGCACATCGCAATCGACACAGCGCTGAATAAGTGTTTCCATCATCGACACTATTTCTACTTCTTTTTTCAGTACATAGGGCAATACCTCTTTTGAAAGCGACTTTACTTCCTGCTGCATGACGAGCACTTCATCTTGCATCTCATCCATTACTCGAAAGTAATGTGCAATACTGAGCTGCAAACTCTCAAGAGTCCCCTGCTCAAAGTCAATTTGCTGCAGCCGTTCTTTCACTTGATCGTAAATACTATCACAAACAAGATACAACACATCTTCTTTCGTACGTATGTACTCATACATGGTACCAATGCTGAAGCCCGATGCTTTTGCAATTTCACGTGTTGTTGTCCGGTGAAACCCTTTTTGTTTAAATAACTGAACAGCGCCGCGAATCATTTCCGAGCGCCGTTTTTCGATCAATTGTATGTCTTTAACCGTTGCATGCACTTGCCGTCTTTTTTCTGTCATTTTACGCCTACTCCTTAATTCATCAGCATTCTGTATAAGGTAATTATGTTTATTTCTTTTGAAAAAATCTCATCCTTATTTTAACAGGTGTTTACTAATAACGATTCGCTGAATTTCTGACGTACCTTCATAAATTTGTGTTACTTTGGCATCCCGGAAATACCGCTCGGCTGAATAGTCTTCTGTATATCCATTTCCCCCTAAAATTTGCACGCATTCAATGGACGCATCAACCGCTGCTTGGGATGCAAATAATTTTGCCATCGAAGCCTCTTTCCCGCATGGCTGTCCATTCGAACGAAGACTTGCGGCCTTATAAACGAGTAATCGTGCCGCTTCAATAGCTGTTTCCATATCAGCAAGTTTGAATGCAATCGCTTGCTGTTGGATAAGAGGTTTACCAAATTGATGACGTTCTTTGGCATAGGCAGCTGCTGTTTCAAAAGCAGCCTCTGCAATGCCAAGCGCTTGGGCAGCGATGCCAATCCGTCCCGCATCAAGGTTAGCCATCGCTATTTTAAACCCGTCTCCCTCTTTACCGAGTAAGTTCTCAGCAGGTACAATCATATCTTCAAACGTCAACTGCACGGTGCGCGATCCGTGAAGCCCCATCTTCCGCTCATCTTTCCCGATGATAAGCCCAGCCATGTCTTTTTCAACGATGAAAGCAGAAATACCGTGCTCTGTTTTCGCAAATACAATGTACATATCAGCCACACCACCATTTGTAACAAACACCTTTGAACCATTCATTACATAATGATCTTCTTTTTTCACCGCCTTTGTTTTTAATGAGGCCGCATCAGACCCAGATGACGATTCAGTTAAACAAAAGGCACCGAGCCATTCACCAGAAGCAAGTTTCGTTACATACTTCTCTTTTTGCGCATCTGTTCCAAAAAATAAAATTGGGCTTGTTCCGACGGATGTGTGTACAGATAAAATAACCCCCACCGCTGCACTTACTTTAGACAGCTCTTCAATGGCAATTATGCATGAGGTGAAATCCATTTCACTGCCACCATATTTGGCTGGTACTGTGATTCCCATTAATCCGATTTTCGCCATTTTATTTAGAATGTCCCGTGGAAATTCCCCTGCTTCCATTCGTTCTACAAATGGGGTCACTTCTTTGGCCGCAAAGTCCCTCACCATTTTCCGCAACATATTCTGCTCATCTGTTAACTGAACATCCATCCGCGTCGCCTCCGGTTATTCATATGTGTAAAATCCGCGTCCCGCTTTTTTCCCAACCCAGCCCGCTTTTACATATTTCCTAAGCAGCGGGCACGGCCTGTATTTATCGTCACCAAACCCTTCATGCAAAATTTCCATGATAGACAAACATGTATCAAGCCCAATAAAATCGGCAAGTTCAATCGGTCCCATCGGATGATTCATTCCAAGTTTTATTACATCATCAATCGCTTCTTTCGTCGCTACTCCTTCATAAAGCGTATAAATCGCTTCATTAATCATTGGCATGAGGATCCGATTGGAAACAAATCCTGGAAAGTCATTCACTTCTACCGGCACTTTCCCCAGCATTCTCGTAAGATCTTCAATCTTTTTATACACATCATCCGCCGTCGCCAGGCCTCTAATAATCTCCACCAGCTTCATCACCGGCACCGGATTCATAAAGTGCATTCCGATCACTTTTTCTGGCCGGTCTGTCGCCGCCGCAATTTCCGTAATCGGCAGCGACGACGTATTTGATGCAAGTATTGTATGGTCAGGTGTAATTTCATCCAACTGTGCAAAAATACTTCGCTTGATATCCATATTCTCAACAGCCGCTTCAATCACGATGTCCACTCCACCTGCATCCTCTATATTAGTTGACTTGTGAATCCGTTCCAGAACAAATGATTTTTCAGATTCACTCACCTTTCCTTTTTCAACTTGGCGAGTAATATTTTTAGATATGACCTGAAGTCCGCGGTCAATTTGTTGCGGTTTCAGGTCATAAAGCAGAACATCATAGCCCGCTTGCGCACAAACTTGCGCAATCCCCGATCCCATCTGGCCTGCGCCGACCACCATGATTTTTTTCAATTTCATTGTATATTCTCCCTTTTTACGCTAATTTGATCTATTTGATTATGCATGTATTTCTTCTTTTACACCGTAAATCGATTTCTCCAGCAATTCTGCAACATCGTATGTGGCGACCTGCTCTTCTACTTCTTTTGCTTTCGTTCCATCTGAAAGCATCGTCAAGCAAAACGGGCAGCCCGAGCTAATCACAGATGGGTTTACAGCTAATGCCTGCTCTGTACGAGCGACATTGATGCGGTGGCCTGTGTCTTCTTCCATCCACATCATTCCTCCGCCGGCACCGCAGCACATCCCATTCTGACGGTTACGCTTCATTTCTACAAGCTGTACGCCCGGAATGGATTTCAATATTTCCCGAGGCGGGTCATACACTTCATTGTAGCGGCCAAGATAGCATGAATCATGGAACGTAATGGTTTCATTCACTTCATAAAGCGGCTTTAATCGCCCTTCTTTTACAAGCTGATGGAGAAGTTCAGTATGATGATACACGTCTGCTTTATAGCCAAAATCAGGATATTCATTTTTAAAGATATTGTAGGCATGCGGATCGATTGTCACGATTTTTTTCACATTATTTTTCTTGAATTCCGCGATGTTTGCTTCCGACAGTTCTTGGAATAAAAATTCATTCCCGAGACGGCGTGGTGTATCACCTGAGTTTTTTTCTTTATTTCCAAAAATCGCGAACGATACGCCTGCTTCATTCATCAGCTTAGCAAACGAAAGAGCAATTTTTTGACTTCGGCTGTCAAATGCGCCCATTGAACCGACCCAAAATAAATAGTCAGGTGTACGATTTTCTTTTTGCATTTCTTTGATTGTTGGAATATGAACATCATCACGTAGTTCACGCCATTTTTCTTTATCTTTCCGATTCAATCCCCACGGGTTTCCCTGACGTTCAATGTTTTGCATCGTACGCTGTGCATCCGGGTTCATTTTCCCTTCCGTTAGAACAAGGTAGCGGCGCAAGTCGATAATTTTATCGACGTGCTCATTCATAACCGGGCACTGATCCTCACAGTTTCGACACGTCGTACATGCCCAGATTTCTTCTTCTGTAATGACATCCCCGATCATCGAAGGGCTGTATGAATCAATCCCTTTGGCAATTTGATTCCCCCTTGTCTCTGCAAATGCAAACGCTGGGACCCACGGTTGCTGCCTCGTTACAGCTGCACCGGTCATCGTTAAATGATCACGCAATTTGATGATTAAATCCATTGGTGACAGCATTTTACCCGTGCCGGTTGCCGGACACATATTTGTACAGCGCCCGCATTCCACGCATGCATAAAAGTCAATCATTTGCTTCTGTGTAAAGTCTTGAATTCTCCCTGCACCGAATGATTCCTGCGTTTCATCCTCAAAATCAATTTTCCGAAGCGTACCGGCTTTATTTAGCCGGTGTAAGTAGGTGTTGATGGGGCCAGCGATTAAATGCGCATGTTTAGATTGCGGCACGTATACGAGAAACGTAAGCAAGACAAATAAATGAATCCACCACATACTATAAAATAAGGCGATCACAATAGGCTGCGGCAGATTAGCGAATATCACCGCAATAGCTGATGCTGCTGGCTCCATCCATGTAAACTGAACATTTTCTTCTTGCCAGACAAGATCCATCCCGTTGCCTGCAAGAACTGAAACCATAAGCGATCCGATAAAAATCAGCACTAGTCCATTTTTCCATCCGCGCTTCAATCGAATGAGCTTCTCAATATAGCGGCGGTAAAAGGCCCAGCCAACAGCAACGAGAATGGCAAGCGTTACAATTTCTTGAAAAAATTTAAATGGTCCATATAGCGGCCCAAGCGGCAAATGTGCTCCTGGTATCATCCCTTTTATAATAAAATCGATGGCACCGAACTGCACAAGCAGAAATCCATAAAAAAACATCACATGAATCGTCCCGCTTTTTTTATCTTTCAATAGCTTTTTTTGTCCAAATACATTAATCATAATATTCCGGATTCGTTCCTCTTTTTTCTGTTCAAATTCCTCTTTTTTGCCAAGCTTTATAAAGGAATAGCGTGTTTTTAATAAATAAACGAATAACCATCCTGCGTAAGCGATTACAAAAGTAGCAGCGATTAAATTAAGCCAAAGCAACCCATTCATAACCGTGCACTTCCTTTCCCGAAATATCTCCTTTAATCACTCTTATCCTATTATATGAATGAGCATTCAGTCAAGAACCTTTTGAAGAAACTTCTCTTTCTCACCTTTCATACATTAGCCAATTTATAGACAGACTGCTCAATATTTTAGGCACTATGTAAGCTATGGAACAAAATAAAAAAGCTGCCAGGAGATCATCCTGGCAGCTTCCTATTTACATTTTTTCAGGGGCAGATACGCCAATTAAAGAAAACGCATTTTTCATTGTAATTTGCACGGACTTTACGAGCGCAAGACGTGCTTTTGATACAGCTTCATTGTCTTTATCAATCACTTTTTCCGCTCCGTAAAAGCTGTGGAACGCGGATGCGAGTTCCTGTATGTAGTTTGTAATACGGTGCGGGAGTCGTTTTTCAGCAGATTCAGCCACTACTTGCGGGAAATCGCCAACTTTTTTCAATAAATCAATTTCTTTTTCAGCGGTTAAAAGAGACAATTCAGCGTCTATCGAAACATCAAGCCCCTGTTCCGCTGCCTGGCGCAAAATACTCGAAATACGCGCATGTGCATACTGTGCATAATAAACTGGATTTTCATTCGATTGTGAAACAGCAAGATCTAGATCGAAGTCTAAATGTGTATCGCTGCTCCGCATTACAAAGAAATAGCGGACTGCATCAAGACCGACTTCTTCTACAAGCTCACGCATGGTGACCGCTTTACCCGTCCGCTTGCTCATTTTCATTTTTTCACCGTCTTTATACAACTGGACCATTTGAATGATTTCAACTTCTAATTGATCGGGATGGATACCAAGTGCTTCAACAGCAGCCTTCATACGGGGAATGTAACCGTGATGATCGGCTCCCCAAACATTGATCACTTTTTCATAGCCGCGTTCGAATTTATCTTTATGGTACGCAATATCAGGTGTTAAGTACGTATACGTGCCATCCTGCTTGCGAAGAACGCGATCTTTATCATCACCAAATGCTGTCGAACGGAACCAGACGGCTCCTTCTTCCTCGTAGACGTGGCCATTCTGGCGAAGTGCATTGAGTGCTTCATCGATCTTTCCATTTTCATACAACGATGTTTCTGAATACCACACATCGAATTTGACACGGAAATCAGCGAGGTCTTTTTGTAATTTGGCCAGCTCGTATTTTAAACCATGTGCACGAAACGCTTTGTAGCGGTCTTCTTCTTCCATTTTTGCAAATTTATCACCGAATTCTTCAGCAAGGTCTTTTCCTATACGGATAATATCTTTCCCATGATAGCCGTCTTCAGGCATGGCTTTGTCTTGACCGAGCGCCTGGAAGTATCGTGCTTCAACAGATACAGCAAGGTTGTGTATCTGATTTCCCGCATCATTAATATAATACTCGCGTGTAACATCGTAGCCAGATTTTTCGAGCACATTGCATAAAGAATCGCCAACCGATGCACCGCGGGCATGGCCCAGATGCAGGTCGCCTGTCGGGTTAGCTGATACGAACTCGACTTGCACTTTCATGTTATTGCCGGCGTTTGATTCACCGTACCGATCTCCCGCTGCTAGAACAGACGGCACAAGATCCGTTAAGTAGCTATTATTCATATAAAAGTTAATAAACCCGGGGCCTGCGATAGCGATTTTTTCGATGGAGCTTTTTAACAAATCCATATTTTCTTGAATAGCCTCCGCGATTTGACGAGGCGATTTTTTCGCCACACGGGCGAGCTGCATCGCCATATTCGTTGAGTAATCGCCATGTGCTTTATCTTTCGGCGTTTCAAGAGTAACCGCTGGAATTTCATTTTCTGCGGCAAGCCCCGCCTTCAACACAGCTGCTTTAATTTCTTCTTTCAGCTGCATCTGCATTTGTTCTGCAATGTTCACAATTGTTCCTCCAATTCATAATGGATATTCATCGTATACGTGCCGACCGGGTCACCCTGCATGAGAAGCCTGTATGTGAACAGCGCCTGTCCGGTACCTATGCCGTTTATTTCGTGTGTAAAATCGGTTGTGTCCGTCGTGATCAGCAAAGTGCCATACTGACTTTCATATGAACCATTCAATTGCTCGCCCCGTTCAAAAATCATCCGCATTTTCAATGCGCCGCTTCGTAAAATTAACGCACTTTCTTCAGCGAGCTTTACGATTGTGTGCACGACGCCTTCCTCCTGCACTTCATCGTATTTTAAAAACGTGGAGCCGCCCTTTTTAAAGAGTTTTCCAAACAGCGACAATTCAAATGTTTCATTCTCCCCTTCATATTCCACGTCCGTCTTTACTTTGATTTTCACCGGCATCTGCTCATCTGTCACGCCGAATCACTTCCTTTTTCAATGTATGATTATTTTATCATAGAAAGGCATTCTGCAGAAATCTTGTTTTTGACGAGTAAGAAATTTTGCGCATCACGAAATATTGCTTCTTTTAAACAAAAAACTCTGTTAAACAGTAGCGTTGATTAAACGATTTTCAGCCTAGACTTGGAAGGTTGCTCTAGCTCGATGAAATGAAGAAGAAAGCGAGCTTTTCTCTAAACGTTTCATCGAGCTAGAGCCAACATGAGCCAAAAAACAACAGCGTTCTATAACAAAGCTAAACAAAAAGAGCGTCCGTTTTGATTCCGGACACTCCCTTACATTGTTTAAAAGAACCCGAGCAGCATTTCGCGAATAAGCTTTGAAGCCGTATTCACGGTTTGTTCGGAGTTGTCATAAATCGGTGCGACTTCAACAAGGTCGGCACCCACGACATGCACATTAGAACGGGCAATTGCATGGATCGATGCAAGCAGCTCCTTCGACGTAATTCCTCCACAGTCCACTGTGCCTGTACCCGGTGCATGCGCCGGGTCCAAAACATCAATGTCGATCGTGACATACACCGGACGTCCCGCAAGTGTTGGCAATATTTCTTTCAATGGCTCAAGCACTTCAAATTTTGAAATGTGCATACCCCGTTCTTTTGCCCACTGAAATTCTTCTTTCATGCCTGAGCGGATACCG
Source organism: Domibacillus sp. F004 (assembly GCF_057814295.1). Taxonomy (NCBI): domain Bacteria; kingdom Bacillati; phylum Bacillota; class Bacilli; order Caryophanales; family Bacillaceae; genus Domibacillus; species Domibacillus sp. F004. Next base: position 176,054 of record NZ_JBVATB010000007.1, on the reverse strand, counting down.
AATGAATACACATTTGACGGTCCGATATGTTCCGCAATTTTGCGGATTGGTGTTGAATGTGATAATGGCTCTCCTTCATATTCTGTGCGCAAATCAGTATGTGCATCAAAATGAATAATCGCCAGGTCTTTGTGTTTTTTTGCCACTGATTTCATGACAGGCCATGAAACGAGATGTTCACCGCCCATGCCAAGCGGTTTTTTTCCATCATTAAGAAGACCATCAATATATTTTTCAATCATATCAAGGCTTCGCTGCGCATTGCCGAACGGAAGCGGAATGTCCCCCGCATCAAAGTAAGCAACTTCTTCTAGTTCACGGTCTAAATACAAACTGTATTCTTCTAGACCAATTGATACTTCCCGAATACGGCTTGGAGCGAAACGGGAGCCTGGACGATAGCTGACTGTCCAATCCATTGGCATACCGTACAACACGACATTACTCTCTTCATAAGACGTCTGTGTACCGATAAATACGTTTCCTGAATATGCTTCGTCAAATCGCATAATTACACCAAATCCTGCACGAATTTCGGCAATGCAAAGCACGCTTTATGCAGGTCTTTCGTGTAATACTTCGTCTCGATATTAAAAAAGCGGCTGTCTTCCACAGCGAGCGGGTCATGTTTTTTGGAACCGATCGTAAAGCACCAAAGCCCACTTGGATATGTTGGAATGTTTGCTGTATACAGACGTGTAATAGGGAAAATTTCTTTGACATCAGCCTGCACTTGACGGATCAAATCTGCTTTAAACCATGGATTATCGCATTGCGCAACGAAAATACCGTCTTCTTTGAGTGCTTTTGAAATACCTGCATAAAAACCTTTTGTAAACAAATTCACTGCAGGGCCAACTGGCTCAGTCGAATCAACCATAATCACATCATACTCCTGCTCTGATTCAGCAATATGCATAAAACCGTCGCCGACTTTCACTTCAACGCGCGGATTTTCAAGCTCGCCTGCAATTTCAGGCAAATATATTTTTGAGTATTCAATAACCTTTCCATCAATTTCAGCCAATGTCGCTTTTTTTACAGATGGATGCTTTAACACTTCACGGATCACGCCGCCGTCCCCACCGCCAACAACAAGAACGTTTTCTGGATGTGGGTGTGTGAAAAGCGGTACGTGAGCCACCATTTCATGATAGACGAACTCGTCACGCTGGCTTGTCATGACCATGCCGTCTAAAAAAAGCATGTTGCCCCACTCTTCTGTTTCAGCCACTTCTAAATATTGAAATTCAGTCTGCTCTGTATGCAAAGTACGGTTCACTTTCATCGTGATCCCGTAATGATCTGTCTGCTTTTCTGTATACCATAATTCACTCATGATCCATCATCCTTTCTCTGTCAAGACTTACGGAAAAAAGTATAGAACAATTTAATGAAAATGCCTAGTGAATTTTGTCTAACGATGTTTAAAAAGATGGAATTGTTTTCATACTAAAGATAATAAATGAATAAGGAGGCCGCTTCAATGAATAAATGGATCAAATGGATCGGAGTTATCATGATCGTATTCATAAGCGCCGCAGCCTGTGTTTTATATGCATTGTCCTCTGCTGGACCACCGGATACCACCGTTTCACGTTCAACCATTTTTTATGCAGCGGATGGAACGAAAGCATCAGAGGCACACACCGGTGAAAAACGATACTGGGTGAAATTAGATGAAATCTCTCCTTCCGTTATAGAGGCTGTTATTGCGATTGAAGATAAGAAGTTTTATCATCATTTCGGAATTGATCTAAAAAGGATTGCCGGTGCCCTCCTTGCTGACATGAAAGCGATGGCTAAAGTGCAAGGCGCGAGCACCATCACTCAGCAGTATGCCCGAAATGTATTTTTAACGCATGATAAAACGTGGTCTAGAAAGGTGAAAGAAGCGTGGTATGCCGCTCGGCTCGAGTTTTTTTACACAAAAGATGAAATTTTAGAAGGTTATTTAAACACGGTTTATTTCGGACATGGCGCGTATGGGATCGAAGCGGCATCACGCTTTTACTTCAACAAGTCCGCTGATGAATTAACGACTTCTGAAGCTGCTTTACTCGCCGGCATACCGAAAGGCCCGTCCATTTATTCACCTCTCGCGTCGCGTGAAAAAGCTGAAGAGAGACGCCGGCTTATTTTATCACAAATGAATTTGCCAGAAAGAGAATATGCAGAGGCGATCGCTGAAGTCCCGGACATTACAGGCGCATTTACCGATAATAAAACAACCGCGCCTTATTTTATCGATGCTGTACGTGCTGAATTGGAATCGCTTGGTTTTCGTGAACAAAGCGGCTTAAAAGTCTACACGACACTCAACCCTGCTCATCAAAAAGCAGCAGATAAAGCGATTACAAATGGCATTGCGGATGGTGCCAAAATTGAAGCAGCACTTGTATCCATTAATCCATCAAATCACTTTGTCACGGCACTATCAGGAGGGCGCGATTATAGCGTTAGTCCATTTAACCGGGCCGTGCAGGCCGTTCGGCAGCCTGGGTCGCTTATGAAGCCGTTTTTATATTACGCGGCTCTTGAAAACGGATTTACACCAGTAACGATGCGAAAAAGCGAGCCGACAACATTTAACGAAACCTATAAACCGAAAAATTTTAACAGCCAATACGCTGAACGTAAAGTAACAATGGCTGAAGCGCTTGCTGTATCCGATAATATTTATGCAGTTAAAACAAATATGCTGCTCGGTCCGGAGACGCTTGCCAAAACAGCTAAACAATTCGGCATGCTGTCAAAACTCGAACCAGTCCCATCGCTCGCTCTCGGCACATCAGGAGTTTCGGTACTGGACATGACAAATGCATATGCTTCGATTGCATCAGGAGGCTCTTATAGTAAACCCGTGTTCATTACAAAAGTGGAAAGTACAGATGGAGTCGTACTGTACAAGTATAAAAAGAAAGCAGAAAAACGGTTTGATGAGAAGAAAATTGGGGTGTTGACACATATGATGACTGGTATGTTTAACGGCACAATGAGCGATTACGCTACGCCTACAGGTGCCGTCATGAAGGATAAGTTAACACGTCCGTATGCAGGGAAATCGGGCTCTACTCCATTTGATTATTGGATGGCCGGTTTTACGCCGTCTACTGTCTCGGTCGTGTGGACCGGCTACGATGATGGGGCTGAAATTACGAAAACGGAAGACCGCTCACGTGCGAAAGTCATTTGGGCTGATTATATGGAAGATATTCATGAAGGGAAAAAACCTGCGTTATTCAAACGTCCCGATGGATTGACAGCAGTAGAGATCGATTTAAAAAGTGGTAAATTAGCATCTCCAGACTGTCCAAACGGGCATTTAATACTGTTTGAAAGCGGCACAGAACCTGATCAATCATGCCCTCCTCCTGTCAAAAATGATGAAGAGCTCTTGTTTCCAGATCTGCCCGCATGGTTCCGATAAACATACAAACGCCCGGGGTGTGCTGTCCCCCGGGCGTTTGCATGTCCTAGTTTATGCAATTTATGCATTACTTTCAGTTTACTTTTTTTCATGAAGTCCAGCAATAAAAGAAAGTCGAAATCCAAAACATTCACTTTTCTGACACATTTAAGACCGTTTAACCTACAAACAATCCATTTTTCAATTCGTCAGACGAACGTGCCCAAAAATCAGCATTATGTGAAATAAGAAAATCACGCAAAATCCCTTTTGATTTGTCGTCCATATCCCCAACAATAATATGGCGCTTTAACGATTTATCCATCCGGTTTACGTGTTCAGGGAGTGACTTGTAGCCGCGGCGAATTTCCCTGTTTACCGTCATTTCACACGCTGTTACACCTGCATAATAAGGACCCTCTTCCTTTCGGTCCACCGTTACCCATACGAGCCAGTACAACTTTGCATCCGGCACTTCTTCTTTCGTTCTTAAAAACTTAATCCCTTTTTCTACAGCGCTGCGGGCATGCATCGCACCGATGTCAATATAAGCAGAACCTTCTTCTACATCGACGATAACCGGTGACATATGCTCTAAGCTAAGCGATCCTTTTCCAAACCCTTTATGACCGTCTGTTGGATCATTTTTAATAATATTGAATCCAACTTTTTTCTTGTTTTCCATAAATCATTCTCCTTTACAAAAATAAACTAAAGATCGATTGAAAACCACCGATGACGGCTGGTATCGCTATACTAAAAATGGGCTGAATCGTGAACTGATCAAGTGGTGTAATAACTAAAATTAAAAAAATCAACACACCATACTGCTCATACTGCGTCATTTTCACACGCGTACGGGCCGGCACAAGATCTTCAATAATCCGGTAGCCATCAAGCGGTGGAAACGGCAGCAAATTGAATACGAACAAAACAACGTTAAGCTGCATCATCATAAGAAGCAAGTCAATAACGAACACAGGTGCATCATTCATCGCGAATACAAAAATGCCATAAGCAATAAATGCAATAAGAAAGTTGCTAAGCGGCCCAGCCAGTGACACAAGCACCCCAGCTAGTTTTGGATTTACAAAATTGCGGCGATTCACTGGTACAGGACGCGCCCAGCCAAATCCTGCAATTAAAATAAATATCGTACCGATCGGGTCAAGATGGTGCACAGGATTAAGGGTTAGCCTGCCTTGATCTTTCGCCGTATTATCACCAAATTTATAGGCGGTATATGCGTGTGCAAATTCATGCACAGTAAACGCGACGAGCAAGGAAATGATGACAAATGGCATTTGTTCAAGTTCAAAAGCCAGAAAACTTTCCAATGAAATGCCTCCTTTTAAGACAGAATAGGCGAGTTAAAAAGTCAATGATGATCATAGCAGGATAATGGCTGATTACTAGAATATTTCTGCTTTTATTTCCGGTAAATCTTTAAAATATCTCTAATTTTCTTTTTCGTTGTCCGATTTGATGATTCATCACGCAGAAAGTCTACTGGGAAATACAGTTTATGATCGGTGCGCCGCTTGCCTGAAATCGCCTTCATAATTTCAGAACGGGTTGATAGCTCCTGCAATGTGACATCATCTTTCATTAATAAATAAATTGGCTGACGCTCAGATTCGATGCCTGGACGGTAAAAATCATAAGGCAAATCAGATGAAGAATCGTGAACGAGATAATAGTCTGGATCAATGTCTGCTTCCCGAAACAATGCTTCCAATTCTGCATACTTTTGTGTCTCTTTCGCTGGATCAAACTCAATATATTTAAACAAATTTCGGTCCATAAACCGGCTGCACAAATCACGTAAAATCGCATCTTCTTCTTCCTGCCACACGTGGAAATAAAACATAACAACTGATTCATCCAGTTTTAAGTAGTCTATAAGTGTACAGTTTCCATTAAACAAAGACTTAAAGTGGGATGGCTCGTGCGCAAACGAATAACCTTCTTTGTACAATTCTTTCGCTCTATGTAACGTTTTCGAAAGCAATACTTCTGCACTCCGCGTTACCGGATGAAAATAAACTTGCCAGTACATTTGATAGCGGCTCATAATGTAATCTTCCACCGCATGCATACCACTCTGCTTAAAAACTGCCTGCTTCTCACGCGGACGGATCACACGCAAAATGCGCTCCATATCAAAATGACCGTAACTAACGCCTGTAAAATAGGCATCCCGCTGCAAATAATCCATCCGATCAGCATCTATCTGACTTGAAATTAAACTCACAACCAATTTATTTTCATATGTTTTATTTATGACCGCCGCTACTTTTTCCGGAAAATCATCACTCACTTTTGACAAAACATGGTTTATATCTGTCTCACCGAGCACAATGAGTTTCGTATATTCCTCATGATCAAGTGCGAATACTTTTTCAAACGAATGCGAAAATGGACCGTGGCCGACATCATGTAAAAGCGCGGCGCATAAGCTTAACAATCGCTCATCTCCATTCCACTCCGGTCGGCCATGAAACACATCATCAACAATCCGGCGCACAATCTCATACACACCGAGTGAATGATTAAACCGGCTGTGCTCGGCTCCATGAAAGGTAAAATAAGTTGTTCCGAGCTGGCGAATTCGGCGCAGCCGCTGAAACTCTTTTGTGCTAATTAAGTCCCAAATAACGGCATCTCGCACATGTACGTACCGGTGAACGGGATCTTTGAACACTTTCTCTTCCTTCAACTTCCGCTTCGCATAACTCATAACGTGCCTCCCACCAGTCCCTTTTTTTGTTTATTATAACGGAAATTCACATCTTTATGGGAAAATTTTCACGAAGGCAAGCATATACTGTTAAAAATATAAAAAATCACCTATTTCAGAAGAATAGGTGATGATATTTAGGACTTTATTTTCTTAACAATTTTTCCCATAAGCTCATCTTCTGTCAACGCCGCAACTGGACGATTATTTACAAATGCAAACGTCTTTTTACGGCCCGGCCCGCAGTATGACTGACATTTCACATCAATCGCCGCCTCGGGATCAAGTTTTTGAAGCTTTGGAATCAATGTTTTAAGGTCGACTGCCTGGCAGTCATCGCAAACACGAAATTCATTCGCCATTTAAAACATTCCTTTCTCTTGCATTCAACCGGTATTTTACATGGAAAAAAGCGTGTTTGCAAGCTTTCAATCTTCTTCATCCAAACGGTATAAAATGTGTATTCTCTGGCCATCCTTATTTTTAAAGACTATTTCAAAGACTATTTCTTAAAGGAGAGATGATTCAAATGAAAATTCGTCAAGATGCTTGGTCTGAAGAAAATGATTTACTGCTTGCTGAAACCGTTCTCCGACACGTGCGCGAAGGCAGCACACAGTTAAATGCGTTTGAAGAAGTCGGTGATGAGCTCAACCGGACATCGGCTGCCTGCGGCTTTCGCTGGAATGCTGTCGTTCGCCAACAATATGAGAAAGCACTCAGCCTCGCAAAAAAACAGCGTAAACAGAGAAACCGGACACTAGAGAAAAAAGTGCTTTACTCGCCGCCAACAGACGGAATTAATATGACAGATGTCATCGCTTATTTACAAAGCATGGAATCCATTGATCTGCTAAAAGCAGAAAATGAGAGACTACGTTCTGAAAATGAACAATTGCAAAATAAGTTGAATCAGATTGAACAATCTTCAGAAATTATGCAGGAAGACTATGAAACATTAATGAAGATTATGAATCGTGCCCGCAAATTCGTGGCACTCGATGATGAAACACCTGCTGTCACTTTCAAAATGGAACGTAACGGAAACTTAGAAAAAGTAGCGGAGTAACGGACCACTTATCCAAAAGCTTTTTCATTACGCTCAATCATACGGGTTAAATTCCAGTCAAACATATCTGCTTCAAAAGCAGTCATCTCGCCGCCTTCAAGCGGACCTCCGATTTCTTTTAGAGACTGTAAAAAGCGGATTAACACATCTTGAACCGATAAATGTGGACTCCCGATCAATTCAGCGAGCGATGACATTACTTCAGGCTGAATATCGGGATACGTCCACTTTGTTTCAGCATCCCGCTTTGCTGCTTCATAGAATTCACGAATTTGTTCAGCTCGATCGGCTCCGCTTCCATTTACACATACATAAATTTGTACAGCGACACCTTTTCTCAGACGGCGCTGTGAAATACCCGCAAATTTTTTCCCGCGAATACTAAGGTCATAGCTGCCTGGACAATACGATCCTACGATTTCATACGCATCAATTTTCACCTCTGAAAACATGTGGCGAATGAGCGCGTACATTGCCTCGTAACCTCGGTCAATATCGATTCCTTTTTCCATATCGGGTATAATGAGCGACAAATTGAGCACTCCTTCATCGAGCATTACAGCGAGACCACCAGAGTTGCGGACGATGACATGAAATCCAGCATCTTTTAATACTTGAAGACCGTCTTTTAAATAAGGTAGTTTTGTATCTTGAATGCCTAACACAACCGTGTCATGGTGGACCCAGGCGCGAACCGTTGATGGGCTCTTCTTTGCACCAACGGCCGTGCAAAGCGCATCATCAGTCGCAAATGAATGGATAGGATTGAATCCGGGTCCGTAAGACGATTGATCTATAAAGCGCCAGACAGGGCGGCGCAGGAGATCTTTTGATTGATCCATAGCAGTATATTCTCCTTCACAAAATACTCTCTTTTTACTGTAGCCTTATGATGGGAGTGATTCAAGTGTTTTATGGTATAGTGGGGATGAAACTAATTACATAGGAGTGATGATGATGAGTGAAGCAGCAAAAACGCTTGAAGGCTGGTATTGCCTGCATGATTTCCGGTCGATTGATTGGACAACATGGAAGATGATGCCAAGTGATGCACGCGAAAGTGCGATCAGCGAATTCCGTCAATTTCTTGCTACATTAGATGCGACGCAGGAGTCGAAAACAGGAAGCCATTCGTTTTACAGTGTTGTCGGTCAAAAGGCCGATTTCATGCTCATGATTTTACGTCCGACAATGGAAGAATTAAATGTGATTGAAAATGAATTTAATAAGTTGAAAATTGCTGAATTTACCATCCCTGCTTATTCATATGTATCGGTTGTGGAACTCAGCAACTATCTTTCTTCTGATGAAGATCCATATGAAAATCCGCAGATTCGCGCACGCTTGTATCCAGAACTTCCGAAAACGCAGTATATTTGCTTTTATCCTATGGATAAGCGCCGCCAGGGAGAAGACAACTGGTACATGCTGCCGATGAAAGAGCGGGGAAGCTTAATGCGCAGCCATGGTATGATTGGCCGTCAATACGCTGGTCTCGTAAAACAAGTGATTACCGGTTCTGTCGGATTCGACGACTATGAATGGGGTGTCACTCTTTATTCAGATGACGTGCTTCAGTTTAAAAAATTAATTTATGAAATGAGATTTGATGAAGTAAGTGCACGCTACGCCGAATTCGGCTCATTCTTCGTTGGCAACTTGCTAACAGACGAGAAATTCGCTCAAATGATGCATGTGAATTAAATAAAGTGAAACAGAACCGCGTCTTTATTAAGGCGCGGTTCTTTGCCGTCTGGATTTTCAGGATAAATGAAGAGATTTCATCATCAATAGAATAATCAATGCACACAGATTTTCATTTTTGCATACATTGCAAAGGGAGGTGTTGTTTTGGCAGTTGTTGCTCATACCGAAGAAGATGTGAAGCTGCTTGCCCGCCTGATGCGGGCCGAAGCGGAAGGCGAAGGACCACTCGGAATGCTAATGGTGGGAAATGTCGGGGTGAACCGGACGCGATCAGACTGTCTTGATTTTACCCAGCTGCGCTCTATTCGCGATATGGTTTTTCAGTCACCAGGCGGCTTTGAAGCAACACAGAAAGGTTACTTTTATCAAAGGGCGCGGCAGAAAGAAATTGATCTTGCCCGCAAAGCAATTAATGGCGGGCGATATCATCCAGCATCCAACGCACTTTGGTTTTTTGAGCCAGAAGGAGACTGCCCTGCTCAATGGTACGGTCAGTCTAACATCGGACGATACAAGTCACATTGTTTTTTCAGCCCGCTTCCATCTGTTTGTCCAAGAGTTTTTTAAATAAGGGGGAAAAATGAAGATGAATCCATACGGTTATATGCCAATGCCTGCTCAAGGACCAGTACCCGGTCAACCTGCTACGCCGCCTCGACCTGTCGTGGAAGAATCCTATATTGAAAACATTTTCCGGTTAAACCGAGGAAAAATGGTAACAGTGTATACGACATTTGAAAACAACAAGGAGTGGAACGCAAAAGTGTTCCGGGGACGTATTGAAGCAGCAGGCCGCGATCACTTAATTTTAAGCGAACCTTCTGGAAAACGTTACTTAATTCCACTTCTTTATCTTGACTATGCGACATTCGATGGTGAAATTGCGTACGAATACCCGTACCGTTAAAAAAGATGAGGGACCCTTATCCAGGGCTCCCCTCACCTTTTTTTCTTTACATATTTTTTACCGCAGCAATCATTACGAGCACCCACGCGATCAAAAAGGCAACACCGCCAAGTGGTGTGATGGCTCCAAGTTTGCTAATCGCTGTGACAGCAAGGACAAACAGACTCCCTGAAAATAAAATAATTCCTATGAGCATCAGCCAGCCAGACCAGTTTAATGCAGAGCTGTCTGGAAACTGCCCCATTAAAAAGCCGACAATGATTAAACCAATTGCGTGAAACATTTGATATTGGACTGCGGTTTGCCATATTTCCAAATACTTCGGTTCCACTTTTCCCTCAAGTCCATGTGCGCCGAATGCACCGAGTGCGACAGCTAGAAAAGCATTAATTGCGCCTAAAATAATAAATAATTTCATTTTTTTGCTCCTTTAAAAATCAAAAATAGAATCTCCGTTAGAACCATCATCTGTTGTGATCCGATCTGTTTGCTGTATGGTTGGAGGCGACTGCGTCATGACGGCCGGCTTCGTAACAGGATACGGTTCGTATGCATTTACTTCCGCTCCAAGCATTAACTCGCACATTGATTTAATCGCATACACATGCTTCTTGACGTCATCCGGTTTTGCGCTCTTCGCAGCAGCCATTTCCTGCTCAATCTTTGTCAGTACTTTTTCATGCGAAATATTCACTTTTTTCCACCTGCTTTCACAGCAAACTTATAACATGGATGCCCCGATGAACGACGAACGACAATCGATGGGATTTGTTTTGTTTTAAACTTATATGCATGGCAGCCACGCGGTGCTGCAGGATCCCACGTTACATAAAAATACTGGCACTTTAAACAATTTGGTTCTGCAGACAACGTTTTCTCCCCTTTCCCACAGATTAATGGGTAATAAATCCCCAAAGATGGACGATGCACTTTATTTTAACAAAAATCGACATGTTTCACGTGAAACCTTTACGACAATTCATTCAAACACCAGTTGATCGGTGCCTCTCCCATTTCCGTGAGACAATCATTCACCTTTGAAAATGGACGGCTTCCAAAAAAGCCCCGTGATGCAGACAATGGGCTTGGATGCGGCGATTGAATCACGCGATGCTTCGTTTCGTCAATTAACGAGCGCTTGCTTTGAGCCGGACGGCCCCAGAGCAAAAAAACGGCCGGTTTTTCCCGCTCACTAATGAGTGTAATAACACGGTCTGTGAAGGTCTCCCACCCTTTCCCCCGGTGTGAATGAGCTTGTCCATCCCGCACAGTCAGCACAGTATTTAATAGCATTACCCCTTCGTCTGCCCACTGTTTCAAATAACCATGATTTGGAACAGGACAACCGAGATCTGCGTTTAACTCTTTGTAGATATTTTTAAGTGACGGCGGCGGTTTAACACCCGGCTGCACCGAAAAACTAAGTCCATGTGCCTGTCCCGGACCATGATAGGGATCCTGTCCAAGAATGACGACTTTAACCTTTTCATATGGCGTAAAATGGAGAGCGTTGAAAATATCATCCATACTTGGATAAATAATGTTGTTTTTATATTCTTCTTTTAAAAAAGACCGGAGCTTCATATAATAGGGCGCGTCAAATTCGCTGGCAAGGAGTGGACCCCAATCGTTTTTTAAAATCTGTTTCGTCATTTAATTCACCTCATCGTCCATTATAATCGAGCCAGCCTTTATTTGAAAATAATGTGAGCAGGCAAAAATATGTATTTGTATATAATCAAGACGAATCTCGGCTTTTCACAGACATGAGGACCACAGCCATCCTAGCGGCCTTTGAAAAAGGTTGTTTTTTCTTGTGCATTTGCCGATAGTTTTTTACACTAAGGGCAGTGTATTTAGAAGGAGGAACTTTCACCATGAAAAAAACATTAACGATTGCAGGATCAGATACAAGCGGCGGCGCTGGTATTCAAGCCGATTTAAAAACATTTCAAGAACACGGTACGTACGGAATGACAGCTCTCACAACGATCGTCACAATGGATCCCGAGAATGGCTGGAGCCACGGCGTGTTCCCGCTTGCGATTGATGCGCTTGAAGCACAGTTGAAAACAGCCATGTCAACAGGCATTGATGCATTGAAAACAGGTATGCTTGCTACACCAGAAATCATCCAGACAGCTGCAGCATCGATTAAAGCAAATGGGGTAAATAAAGTTGTCATTGATCCGGTGATGGTTTGTAAAGGTGAAGATGAAGTGCTGAACCCGGAGGCGGCGGAAGCAACGCGTGATTTATTGCTGCCGCTTGCCACAGTGGTGACACCGAACTTGTTTGAAGCGTGGCAGCTATCCGGTGTCGGCCCGATCCGTACGATTGACGATATGAAAGAAGCAGCGAAAAGAATTCATAAGCTTGGCGCAAAAAATGTTGTTGTGAAAGGCGGTAAACAGCTAGAGCATGACAAAGCAGTGGACCTTTTCTATGATGGCAATGAATTTGTTTTACTTGAAGGTGAAAAACATAACACGACGTACAATCATGGCGCCGGCTGCACATTCGCAGCAGCGATCACCGCAAACCTTGCGAACGGCCAAGACGTAAAAACAGCGGTCAATCATGCGAAAGAGTTCGTTAACGCCGCGATTAAACATGGATGGAAGTTGAACGAATACGTAGGTCCGGTTATGCATGGAGCGTACAATCAATAATAAGTTTTGAGACCGCCTGGCTGCACGCCGGCGGTTTTTTAAAAAGAGTAATCGGAGTTTTTGCTCACTTATTTCATTTCCGACCGCTTGTCACATTTTTTGATCCCTCATACTAATTTCTGATCACTCCCCACGCTTTCTGATCAATTTCACCCAAATAAAAAAACGACTCTTAGGCCGTTTTTTATTTTCCAAAATACGTAATTTTTTGTTCAATTGGTGTGCGTGGCTTTGCTTTTGGCAATTCGTCATAGTAGCCGAATTGAAGCATAGCAAGAATTCGCTCGCCCGGTTTCACGCCGAGTGCTGTTCTAAATTTCGGTGCATCCACCCATGCTGGCGTTTTCCAGCATGTGCCGATTCCTTTCTCCCATGCGAGCAACTGTGCATTTTGAATAAGTGCACTCGCTGCAGAAAAGTCTTCCAGTCTTTCTTTTTGACGGGCATCTTCCGGCACCACCACAAAAACAAAGGCACCAGGCAGCTTAAATCCGGCAGTCTTTTTGTCCAGTTCTTCAGGCGATAGCGTTGTCCAATTCGGAATTGTGCATTCTTTCATCGTCATGCGGATCGCATCAAGTCCGCTTTCTGCTGCGACGATAAAGCGCCACGGTTCGCGGTTCCCATGGTTAGGCGCCCACGCGGCATCCGCTAAAACGGCAGTTATATCAGACTGCTCTACCGGACGGCCATTGAATTTTTTAATCGAGCGGCGTTCTTCAATGATTGTTTTTATCGATTGACTCATAACAGACACCCCTATTCAAATTATTATCCTTTCCCATCATACTCAAAAAGCTGGACTTTCGCCAATTGGATAAAATTTTAGTACAATGAGTAAAGAACTGATTTTGACTGGAGGGTTAAGCGATATGGAACCGATTTTACCCGAAAAAGTGCAGGAGCTCGTGGATCGATTTGCGGGTGAAGAAATTTATCTTCATCTGGAAACGACGAACGGCGCATATGCATCGCACTTTGACGAAAAGTTTTTCTCTGCAGGTGCCTACATCCGCAATGCAAAACTTACATATGAGCATGGCAAAATTGTTGGTGATGGACCATATCGAGTTGGATTAAAGCTCGAAATTGGCTGGGTATACGCAGAAGGATTGACGCATTATGGATTTGATGAAGACGGGCACTTGCTCATGGCGGGCCATGATTTTGACGGAAAACTGGCGGTTGCCTTGCAGATGGGTACAACGCCGTTCAAGTAAAAGGAAAGGATTGAGAACATGAAAACGATGGAAGTTGAACAGGAGCGGCATGTACTTGTTATTTTCCCGCATCCCGATGATGAAGCATTCGGCGTATCCGGCACGATCGCCATTCATACAAAACGCGAAACACCCGTTACATACGCGTGCCTCACACTCGGTGAAATGGGACGAAATCTCGGAAATCCGCCTTTTGCGACACGTGAGTCGCTTCCCGATATTCGCAAAGCAGAACTAAAAAAAGCAGCGGAAGCGATTAAGATTCAAGATTTACGTATGATGGGCCTGCGCGATAAAACGCTTGAATTTGAAGATGATCAAAAAATGATGAATATGGTGACCGACTTAATTAATGAGCTTGATCCATCGCTCGTGATTACCTTTTACCCGGGCTACTCGGTTCATCCGGATCATGAAGCAACGGCACGTGCTGTTGTGCGTGCCGTACGGGCAATTGATGAGGCAAAACGGCCCAAGCTTCATTGCGTAGCTTTCGCTAACAATACTGCTGAAGAGATTGGTGAAGCCGACATCCGTTATGATATCCGCCACGTATACGATCAAAAAATGGACGCAATGAAAGCGCACATTTCGCAGACGATCTGGATGTTAAAAGAGCTTGAAGCCGGTGTCGCACAAGAAGGAAGCGAACTGCACGATCGATTTAATTATGAGCACTTTTGGACGTACACATTTGATGAAAATGACAAAGTAACCGACATTAAATAAAAAAACGCAGGGCTTTAATTTTTACTGAAAGATATGAAAAACGAAGTTTAAGACTTTATATCACAAACACAACATATTGTTTAACAATAATAAGAAAAAAGAAAAGGAGTGGGATTCCCACTCTTTTTATCACGACATGTTTTTGTTTTTTATTAGGCTGTTTTCGTATAGATTGTTGCTTTCTTGACCAATTATACAACTGTGGAATTGTTAAGATGTGCATAATAAAAGATCTCAAAAAGTTAAAGACATATAAAATTAAACAGTAAACAAGGTAAAGAATAATATTCTTTACCTTGTTTTTTATCTTTGTTAACCAATTAAAAATACATCGTTAATAACGTCTGTTCTAAACCTCTAGCAGCAGACCTCTGTTGCCACAACCCTTTGTGAATGACGATGTTACACATAAGAAAAAGACCCTTATCGTCATTTACTTGGTAAACAACCATTCAGGTCTTCTTTCGTCATTTTTTACACGTCTTATGTGTATTTACCGAAATGAGGTCTTCTTACTTTAAGAATATTGATGCGACTATAAAACCTATTATAATAACAAGGATAAGTATTCCAGTACCCTTCCAACCTAAACTACCTACTAAATCAGCAAAGTTTCCAGTTTCAGCCCTATTAAACGCATCGTTCATATTTCCAGTTGGGTTTCTTTTTAATTCTTCTTGTCTTAGTCTTTCTCTTCTTCTTTCAGGTGTTTCTTTGTCTTCGCTCATTATCACACCCCCATTTTCTGTAATTCTAACATATGTTTCTTATTACTTTTTAGATAAATCTTACCTTTAAATAGATGTGGTAATAAAAGTGATGATAAAGATTTTAAATGTAGTGATAAATGGTGAAAAAAGCGCCAAAAAAGGTGTATCAACAATTTTGTTGATACACCTCTAATTTACATTGTTATACAACATGGGTCGTCGTAGAGTGAGTCTGTCTAAACTACAATAACTATAAATTCAGTATTACATATATGCCTGCGTTTTTTTACTTCACTCTGTTTTTTGTTCTGATTTCGCCTTTAAATCAGCAAACTAAATAGCAGCGGATCGTTATTGATTTCCATGTACGGGAAGCCGTTTTCTTTCATACGCTTCACGAGTGGGGCATAGTCTTCTTTGCATTTCAGCTCAATGCCAACAAGCACTGGACCTTCATCACGATTTGTCCGCTTCGTGTATTCAAAGCGGGCAATGTCATCCTGCTCACCGAGTACTTCAGCCATAAATTTGCGAAGTGCACCGGCGCGTTGCGGGAACGTGACGATAAAATAATGCTTGAGCCCTTCATAAATAAGTGAACGCTCTTTAATTTCTTGCATTCGTTCAATGTCATTATTGCCTCCGCTAATGATGCAGACGACATTTTTCCCTTTGATTTCATCTTTATAAAAATCGAGTGCCGCGACAGGTAATGCACCTGCTGGTTCAGCAACAATCGCACTTTCATTGTATAGCTGCAAAATCGCTGTACACACTTTACCTTCAGGAACAACGGAAATACCGTCGAGCACGTCCATGCAAATATCCATCGTCAAGTCACCGACTTGCTTCACAGCTGCACCATCAACGAATGGATCAATTGTATCAAGACGTGTAACTTCCCCTTTATTTAATGATGCTTTCATCCCCGCGGCACCGGCCGGCTCAACGCCGATCAATTTCGTATTCGGGCTGATGCCTTTTAAATACGAACCAACCCCTGCAGCTAACCCGCCGCCGCCAATTGCACAGAACATGTAGTCAATCGGCACCTGCGCGTCGTTCAAGATTTCAACGCCGACTGTGCCCTGTCCGGCAATCGTTCGGTGATCGTCGAAAGGATGAACAAATATTTTCTCTTCTGCTGTGCAATATTCCATCGCCGCTGTGTACGAATCATCAAATGTATCTCCAGTTAACACGACCGATACATTTTCACCACCGAATCGTTTCACCTGTGATATCTTTTGACGGGGTGTTGTCGACGGCATGAAGATTTTCCCTTCAATTCCAAGTGCATGGCATGAATAGGCGACACCTTGTGCGTGGTTGCCGGCACTTGCACACACTACACCTTTTGCCCGTTCTTCTTCTGTTAGACTACGGATAAAATTATAGGCCCCCCGTAGTTTAAATGAGCGGACAATTTGCAAGTCTTCCCTTTTTAAATATACATTGCAATTATAACGCGCCGATAAAATTTCATTTTTTTGAAGCGGCGTTCTGATGACAACATCTTTTAATACTTGATTCGCTACGACGATTTCTTCGATTGATACTTTCGACAAGGTTAGTTCTCCTTTTTTAGTACAAATTTTAAGAATTATTTTATCATTTAACCATACTTCGTTCTAGTGCATCTTCAATCGCCTGCGCGACACCATTTTCATTATTACCGGCTGTTTCAAATCGGCATGCCCGTTTAATGTTTTCATGTGCATTGCCCATCGCATACGAATACTTTACTTTTTCAAGCATGGATAAATCGTTGTAATTGTCTCCCACTGCCAAGGCATCATTCATCGACAATCCTTTAGACGTTAAAAAAGCTTCGAGCGCAATCCCCTTTTGGGCCAGCTCACTCGTTATCTCCAAGTTTTCATCCCCAGACGAACTAACAGCAATGCCTCCAATGCCTTCAAGCCGGTCTGATGCTTTTTGCAATAATTCATCGTCTGTTGAAAAAACAAAAAACTTGTAAATGTGTTGATCGATGTCGTGAATGATCGATTCATATTCATCTACCGGTAAAATGAGCTTTTCATCTACGCGCCGCTTTGCCTTTTCACGAATTTCTTCAACGGGTGTTTCTGGATGAGCCGATAAGACAATGTCAACGAGCAATTCAACCGCTTTATCCGGATTATCTGTGTATGCACCTTTGTTTGTAAACACTTCAAAATACACACCGATATCTTTTAAACGGCGGTAAATATTAGATGAAACCTCGTCTTTAAGTGCAGTGAATTGAACAATTTCGCCCGCTGTGTTGCGCGTTTCCGCTCCATTTACAGCAATAATCGGGCACTCAATTCCGGATCCTTCAAGTGCAAAGCGCGCCTCTGCATATGAACGCCCTGTTGCAACAATCACTTCCACACCAAGTTTTTGCGCTTTTTTAATCGCATCTCGATTTGCTTCGCTCACTTGCATTTTTCCGTTCAATAACGTGCCATCCATATCCGTCGCGATGCTTGTAATCATTCTTTTCACCTTCTCGTTTATGTTGAATTCCTTCTTATTTTAACATGAAATCACTTGGAAATACGTATAAAAGGTATGTGTGGTCAGCATTAATGATTAAAAGCGCTTTCAAAAGTCTGTATTTTATGAATATGATTGATTTCATGGATTTTCGGGAACAGTTGAACTAAAATGTGCAAGGTATGATTGTTTATACAAAGAAAGGATTTTATCTATGCATGAAAAAACATCCCCGTGGTTTTTTATTATCCCATCACTGATCGGGGTTTTGTTGTTTATTACGCCTGTTCCGGCCAAAGACGGGTTAACGATTCCAATTGCGATTATGTCCAATGCACTTCAAGATTGGATTGGCGAGTTTATCCCAACAATTATGACCGCTTTGATCGTCTTAGTTGCACTTGCGACGATTGCCGTGAAAATAACGCGTCCTGCTTTCGTGCGTCATTCTGCCTTTTTGGCCAATTTGTTTGATGTTTCACCGGTCTGGGCTGTTGTCCGCGTTGTCGGTGCTATTTTTGCGTTTATGACGTATTTTCAACTAGGTCCAAAAGCGATTTGGTCTGATGCAACAGGTGGCACACTGCTTATCAGCCTATTACCTGTCTTGTTTTCGGTCTTTTTGTTTGCAGGGCTCCTATTGCCGCTTCTTTTAAATTTTGGTCTACTTGAATTTGTTGGCTACTCACTTACAAAAGTCATGCGGCCTTTATTTAAATTGCCCGGACGGTCATCGGTTGATGCACTAGCTTCATGGCTCGGTGACGGGACAATTGGTGTACTGCTCACAAGCAAGCAATATGAAGAAGGCTTTTATACGAAAAAAGAAGCTGCGATTATTGGGACAATGTTTTCCGTTGTTTCCATTACATTTTGCCTTGTCGTCATCGACCAAGTCGGGCTCGCAAACTATTTCATTCCTTTTTATTTGACTGTTGTTTTAGCCGGAATCGCCTGTGCACTCATTATGCCTCGTATTCCGCCACTTTCAAGAAAAGCAGATACGTTTATTAATGAAAAACCTCGTCAAGCGGATGATGAAGCGATTCCCGAAGGTTATACAGCCTTCTCGTACGGCTACGAACAAGCAGTGAAACGCGCCGCCCAAAATAAGTTATCGGAAACTGTACAGGACGGCTTTAAAAATGTGCTTGATATGTGGCTTGGTGTTGCACCGATCGTTATGGCGCTCGGAACAACGGCACTTATTATTGCCGAAACAACACCTTTGTTCCAGTGGCTTGGCATGCCTTTTATTCCGCTTCTTGAATTATTGCAAATTCCGTTTGCACAGGAAGCATCTGAAACAATTATGATAGGATTTGCTGATATGTTCCTTCCTGCGATTATCGGTTCAGGGATTGAAAGTGAATTGACGAAATTCGTCATCGCCGCCTTATCGGTTTCACAGCTTATTTATATGTCTGAAGTAGGCGGACTGCTGCTTGGAACGAAAATTCCTGTTTCATTTAAAGATTTACTGATTATTTTTCTGATCCGTACACTTATTTCTTTACCAATTATCGCAGGTGTCGCACATATTTATTTTTAAAAAGCCCGGAACTATCCGGCTTTTTTTTTCGTATAAACGGGTAATTATGGTATGTTGACATGTAGAAAGGATGTGTCTATATGACAAATAAACTCTGGTTTCAGACCGGAATTGGCATATTACTTGCCATGCTTATTATTTTTATGTTTCAAGAAATTCGTGAAGTATTTAATCCCCTCGTGATTGTAGCAACTACCATTTTCCTGCCCGCGCTGCTTGGAGGCGTTTTATTTTATATAACGCGCCCGCTTATGAAGTGGCTTGAATCAAAAAAACTTCCGCGCTGGGCGTCGCTAAGTACCGTCCTTATCATAATTGGACTCGTCTTCTGGCTTATTTATGCTATTATTGGTCCAGTTGTGAATAATCAGGTAAGCTCACTCGGTGAAAATTTGCCTAACATGGTAAAAGAAGGTGAAAAGACGATGGATTTCGTTTTGAATCAAAAAGACCGTCTTCCGCCCGCTGCGATTGAATCACTTGAAAACATAACTAGCAGGCTGAACGAATATGTAATGGGCCTTAGTTCAAAGCTGATCGGCTTTGTTCAAGCATTTGTACAAGGATTGTTTTTACTTATCCTCGTTCCATTCTTTCTTGTGTATATGCTGAAAGACCATGAAAAATTTGCACCTTTTGTGGCTGGTTTCTTTTCAGGAGAACGAAAAACGTGGATTCGTCACACACTTCATGATCTGGATGTGACACTTCGTTCGTATATTCAAGGACAACTTCTAGTCAGCTTTCTCGTGGGCGTTATGCTTTTAATCGGATATTTAATTATTGGTCTGGATTACGCACTTTTACTCGCAATGTTTGGAATGTTTACAAATGTTATTCCGTTTCTTGGCCCTTATATCGCCGTTATTCCAGCTGTATTTATTGCCTTCAGTCAAGAACCGCAAATGGTCATTTACGTTGCGATTATCATGCTTATTGCCCAGCAAATTGAAAGCAACTTTATTTCTCCAAATGTTATGGGCAAAGCACTCGATATTCATCCACTGACAGTGATTACAATCATTTTGGCAGCTGGCAACATCGCTGGTCTCTGGGGAATTATTCTTGCTGTGCCAACCTACGCTGTCATTAAAACAATACTATCCAACTTATACCAAAAACGTACCGAAATTCGCGAAGCTGCGGGAAAAGAAGTTGATTAACAATTAGCCCCAAATAATCAAATATGATTTATTCGGCCGATTATCTAAAAATAAGAGCCTGCTGTCAGCAGGCTCTTATTTTTCTTCATCCGCACAGTTAAAACAAAGCAGTTTTCCATCTTCTTTCACACCATTCAAAAACCCTTCCATACAATAAATGGATTTCCCGCACTTTTCACATTTCCCAATGAGTTCTTTCATCAGCTTTCACCCGCCTTTTTCCATTATAAAACAGTGTGTATGTATTCGCAGAAGTTTTGTACACTATAAAGGGACAACAGGTTTACAGGAGAGGAAGACCGGTCATGCGCAAGTTCGGTTTATTTTTGGCGTCAGCTATTTTTATCTATGCAAGCTTTATAGCACTTTCTAACAATGATCATGCCGTATCAGAACATCAATATGTAGAATCGGTCGTTTTTGTGCACGGCTTTAAAGGGAATGCCAATTCCTTTAATACGATGATTGCTCGGTTTGAAGAGTACGGATGGGGGTCACGGGCATTGACAATAAATGTGACCAAGACCGGCCGTCTGCTCGTTCATAAAGAAACTTCCCTTCCTGATAAGCCTGTTTTTATTCAAGTATTATTTGAAAATAATCGGGCTTCATTTGATGATACAGCTCATGCTCTTGCATCGGTTATGCAAGCGCTGAAAAAGGAATATGGAATCGACCACGTGAACATCGTCAGTCATTCAATGGGTGGTGTTGTCTCCGTGAAGTTTTTGCAGGAATTGTATGACCCGTTAAGGCATCCTGTCACCGATAAACTCGTCACGATTGGCAGTCCGTTTGATGGTGTCGCCGGCGGCCGGTGGTTTACACAAAATACCGGCCCTGCCGTGTACGACTTAATGCCTGGCTCTCCTGCTCTTGCACAACTCGCTGCCGGACAAACACATTTTCCCACTGAAACAGACGTGCTGAATATTGCTGGCATTGGTGATCAAGTGACGCCGATACAAAGTGCGCTCCGCTTAAAAGCGATCGTTCCTAAAAAAAACTACCGTATTGATATTATTTATGATAAAACAATCAACCATAGCGGTCTACATGAAACACCGATTGTAGATACAAAAATCGGGCATTTCTTTTCCTATAAATAATTCCAGATCATTTCCGCCGTTCTTGAAGCAGCCGCGGGTGTAGCTGTTCGTGCAGCTACTTTTTCTTTATATGCTTCAAGCAAATGAGCTGTTCCTTCTTCCATTAGTTCAGCGTATCGTTTTGATAATGCAGCGATTTCTTTTGCATACTTTTCGTCTGTTCCAGGTTCAACAAGTTCTTTATATGTGTCAATGATCGTATCCACATCATTATTTCCAGGGAAATATTCATGAGGTGCCGTGCTGTCAAAAAGAGCAAATCCAAGTTCACGAACAATGACCATATCAATGCTCGCCGGATCAAAACCGCAATGGTACATTTCTGTCTGGTATCCTTTCTGCTCCGCTGCAGCCGCAATTTTTTTCATAAACGTGGATTTACCTGTACCCGCTCTCCCTTTAATTAAATATCGTTTCTTCAATCCTCTTGTCAGTTCTGGAATATAATCAACTGGCCCTGTCGGTGTAGCTGCCCCGAGAAAGCGGTGCACGGTTTTTGGTTTACCTCCAGATGCCGCCCCTTCCGGTAATAAGGCTGCAATCCACTGTTTTGCTAATTGATCTGCTTTTTCTGGATCAAATCGATTAATGAAAATGGATTCCCATTCGTCATGAATAAGCAGCGCTTCCCGAAAACAATCATAGGCGATATGCGCCGTTTTCCCGGCAGGCGGAGCAGACAGCAGATCCGGATGAATAGCTGCATGACGGACTGTCGCTTCAAATGGTCTATCTGGCGCCAGACTGCCACACCAGATCGCTTTGTTACCGACAATGAGCCCTTCCGGCATTTGTGCATTCCACGGACTGCGAATAGAATCAAACGGGACACCTTCTTTTTGAAACCGTCCCTCGATCTCTTTCAAACACTCCATCTGCGCACACTCTCCGCCGCCCCGAAGCAAAATAAACAGGTGTACATCCGACACATTTGTCTCCGCCATCTGCACAAATCCTCTTGACGTATGGCCTGACGTAAAATAAAGCATCCCCCCACCCCCTCGAGTCTAACTATATGACTGCAATAGAACATATATAACAGCGTTTCTCTGCACTTTCTCAGTTTTTGAACATTCATCCCTCTTTTTGACCGCTCGCCATGATTTATGACTACTGCACACTGTTCACATAAAATAAGCCGGTCCCCTAAAGGAACCGGCTGGTCTTTTATTTATCGTTTAAAAATATCGCTGTGTGCTTCCCGAATGCGAGCAAGTGCTTCGTCCACGCTTGTGAATTCAACGCCGATCGGATATTCGCTAATTCGTGTGACTGAACTTGCTTCACCTGTTGAACGGAGGACTTTAATACATTCTGCTGTTTCCTCTTCTGTTTCGTGTAAATCGCCTGCTTGATAACATGCGCTGGATTTCAGCATTTTCTCATATTGGACAACAAAATTTTCTTTTACTTCACTGGCGAAATATTTTTTCACGTCAAGAAGATTTTCAACGACCATCATATTAAGGGTCAACTCCTGTTTCTTTTAATGACTACAGTATACGAAAAAAAACAATGAAAAAGAACATTTTTACAGAGATGCCATGAACTTTACACAATTTGTTAACATTTTATTCAAAGTTTTTTCACAACTTCACAGACTGCAGCATTTACGACCTTCTTTAAGTCTGCCGGTGCCAATTCAATGTGTGCTCCAATCTTCCCGGCACTGACAATCATCCAGTTTAAATGTAGAGCACTTACGTCTATAAAAGTCGGATAGAGCTTCTTCATCCCAATAGGCGAGCAGCCCTTGCGAATGTAACCCGTCTGTTTTTGAAGTTCTTTCACTGGAATCAGTTCAATTTTTTTCTCACCGGCAGCACGAGCAGCCTTTTTCAAATCTAGTTCTTCTTCAACTGGAATAACAAATACATACAGTCCAGCTGCTCCTTGCGTGACAAGTGTTTTAAATACATTCCATGAAGCCTTGTCGGTTTTTTCATCTTTATTGTCATATTCATACACCTTGTATGCAATGCCGTCTGCATCAAGCAGCCGCATTGCATTTGTTTTCCCTTTTGCCACCGTGAATCACTCCATTTATATGTTAAAATTATTGTACTACAACCATTCAAAAGGAGTGGAGAAAATGGATCAATTTACCGTGTCTGGTATTATGGAAGTGATGAGAGAATTCTTCCCTTCAAACACATCAGTAGCTATCTCCAGCTGCGAAAAATTTATTTATTATCAGCCAAGCCGTCTTGTAGATTTGCATATTCACCCTGGCGATCCGATCAAAAAAGGCAGTGTGACACATCAGGCACTAATAGAAAAGCATCAAGTATCGATGTATATTGACAGCGATGTATATGGAATTCCCTATTACGCTACGTCCATACCCATTTTTGATCACACCGAAGTGAGCGGGGCGATTACAACCATCTATCCCGCAAAACCGTCGCCGATTGCGCGCAATATATTGACGATTAAATCCGAAGATAAGTGGTACCCGATTCCTTACAGTGATGTTATGTATCTTGAATCCGAAGGCCGAAAAACGAGAGTACAGGCACAGACTGGAAGCGGCTACCATAAACTAAATTTAACTGAGCTTGAGTTTACACTGCCGGATGATTCGTTTATACGTGTCCACCGTTCTTATATTGTGAACGTTCATTTCATTCAGGAAATTCAGCCAGATTCACATTCTACCTTTTTGCTTATCATGAAAAATAGAACAAAAATTCCCGTCACGCAGACGTATACGAGTGCGTTTCGGAAATCACTCAATTATTAATATACTGCCTGATGACGTGAAATTTCTTTTTCGCGTCTTTTTTGCGGCTTTTCATGCGAATACAAATGAAAGCCCTTTCATCATTTGTTACACTAATAAAAACGAATCGGAGGGATCGAATCGTGGATAAACACTTAAAAGAGCGATTACGAATGAATGAGTTACATACACGTATTGTGTCAGCAGATGAAGCGGCTTCTTGGGTTCAAGATGGCATGACACTTGGTTTGAGCGGATTTACACGGGCTGGTGACGCGAAAGCAGTGCCTATGTCACTCGTTGAACGCGCCAAAACAGAAACCTTTAAAATCAATATTTTTACCGGTGCTTCACTTGGCTTTGATCTTGATAAATTTATGGCGGAAGCAGGCATTATTAATAAACGCCTCCCTTTTCAGGCTGATTCATCTATGCGAAAAAAAATTAATGATGGCAGTTTATATTTTGTTGATCAGCACCTCTCTCACACAGCTGAACTGATTCGGAGTGAAGTATTGGATCCAATCGATTATGCCATTATCGAAGCCGTTGCCATTACAGAAGAAGGACTTGTCATTCCTGCCACGTCTGTCGGGAACTCTTCCATTTTTATAGAAAAAGCAAAGAATGTGATTATTGAATTAAATCTTGCCCAGCCAGCTGAATTAGAAGGGCTTCATGATATTTACAGCCCGAATGCGCAAGGAAAACGAGGACCGATTATGCTGACATCTATTGAGGAACGAATCGGTGAAATAGGCATCTCTGTCGATCTAGCTAAAATCAAAGGCATTGTTATTACAAATTCGCTCGATTCTCCTTCTACCATTGTTCCGCCAGATGAAGATACCGCACAAATGGCTGCCCATCTTATTTCTTTCTTAAGAGAAGAAGTAAAAGCAGGCCGGCTTACGAATGAATTGGCTCCTCTTCAATCAGGGATTGGTTCTGTTGCAAATGCAGTACTGCACGGACTTATTGATTCCGAGTTTGAAAACCTTGAAGTATATTCCGAAGTATTGCAGGATGCTGTATTTGATTTATTTGACCATGGCAAGATTCGCTTTGCTTCCGGCTGTTCTATTACGCTATCCGAAGAAAAAATGAATGATGTATATACTAACCTAGAAAAGTACCGGGATAAACTGCTCCTCCGCCCACAAGAGATTTCAAACCACCCTGAACTTATTCGGCGGCTCGGCTTATTATCTATCAATACCGCACTTGAAGCAGATATTTATGGAAACATTAATTCCACGCATGTATCGGGTACCAAAATGATGAACGGAATCGGCGGATCAGGTGATTTTGCCCGTAACTGCCGTACAGCTATTTTTGTTACGAAATCAACCGCTAAAAACGGGACGATTTCAAGTATTGTTCCTTTTGCTTCACACGTGGATCATACAGAACATGATGTTGATATTCTCGTCACTGAGCAAGGTTATGCAGATTTGCGCGGACTAGCACCGCGCGAACGAGCACTCGTTATCATTCATAATTGCGCACATCCAATGTATAAAGAGCAGCTGCTTGAATATTTTGAAGAAGCATCTTTGCGCGGAGGACAAACACCGCATATACTTGAAAAGGCCTTTTCATGGCATACACGCCTTGCCGATCAAGGAACCATGCTTGCAAAACAATTTTCTTTCTCTGTCTAACGTTAGACGTTAATTAATGTTGAATAATTCTGCTTTGTGTCTTTTTTATGGCATTTTGTACACTTTGTAATGAAAGCATTTTCAAAATCAAGTAAAATATTAAGTGATCAGCCGGTTTTAACCAGCTAACTATAACAATTATACATTCCATACTCTCTAAATTTACTGTCAGAAAAAGCAGTCCCTAGTCAGGGACTGCTTTTTCATTATGAATCTCGTCGCTTTTCAGCGATCTTTTCCTTTATTTTCATTAATTCTTTCACCGGCGGTACGAGGCTGATTACTTTATCGCCTGCCTCCCCTTTTGGCGAGTAGTCGCGTGTATAAAACTCCAGTCTGCCGGATGACTTCACAATGAACAACAACAAGGAGCCTTTGTCACGGTCACTCAAATATTGTTCATAGTCATACTGTTCAGTCAAATCGGTTTTCCGGATAACATAATTGCCAGCAACACGCATGTTTAACGCTTCGAAATGAGCTTCACTGTCAAACAACACTTTTCCGCCAACCGTTTTATTAAATTCTTTTGTCGTTTGCGTACGCTCCGGACCTGCTGCAATTTGAAACAAATTCACACGGCCTATTTCCGGTACAAATGTTGAGCAGATGAGCGCATTATACGCTTCATCATCCGTTGCAGCAATCATGTATTCATAGGGCGTCAGTTCGAGATGATATTCTGTGCTTTCTGATAAGATTTCACCATGGTATACCGGCAAATTCACCTGTCTAGCAGCATTCAGCCTCTGCCATGATTCATCTGCAACGAGGACTGGGATGTTCAATTCCTTCAGCGCTTGACCAAGCTTTGCGGTGAATGCATTCCCGCCAATAAGCAGTATACCCGGTTTATCTGTTGATGATAAGTCCAGCTTTTTCGCCAGCCAGCCAATCGAAAATCCATGCGCCACAACAGTTGAAAACACAAGTGCAAACGTGAGCGGTGTTAATAGTGCAGCATCTTCGTATCCTGCTTTAAGCAACGATTCTGCAAAATAACCCGATACGGTTAATGCCACAATTCCCCGTGGCGCAATCCAGCCGACAAGCGTTTTTTCTTGATTCGTCATATCCGTACCGATTGTTGACAGCCATATCGACAGCGGTCTTACAATAAACAGCATCAAAATAACAAAGGCAATAATGCGAATATTAAATATTTCTCTTAAAGTGTCCATTGTCAATGACGCCGTTAACATAACAAAAATAGTTGAAATAAGCAAAATTGAAATATTTTCTTTAAAATGACGCATGTCTTTTATAGAGGAAATATGCATATTCGCCATGACAATCCCCATCGCTGTGACCGCAAGCAACCCTGTTTCATGCATCATTTCATCAGCAATTGTAAAGCACGTAATCACTGCTACGAACACGGCCGGTGATTTTAAATACTCTGGAATATGTCCTTTTTCAAGTGCTTTGCCAAGCCCCACACCAAATACTATCCCGAGTATAACAGCAAATACAGAAGCAGCTAAAAAGACGAGCAATGTCGCAGCCGACACCGTACCTGTTAAAAATTTAATAAATTCAAATGCGAATAGAGCAAGAAGGGCACCAAATGGATCGACCACAATGCCTTCCCATTTCAAGATGGCTGCCGTGCGCGGCTTTAATTTTGCATGACGCAACAGCGGCAAAATAACCGTTGGCCCTGTAACAATGAATAAACCGCCAATGACGAATGCAACAGTCAATGATAATCCTGCAATGTAATGCGCGGCGAGTGATCCGAAAATCCAGGCGATAAATGCACCTAGCGTCACAATACGCCGGATCGGCTGACGAACCGTTTTGATTTCACGAAAATCGAGATTTAAGCTTCCTTCAAACAGTATAATCGCGACAGCAGCTGATATAATGGGCTGAAATAGGTTACCGAACACATCTTTCGGACTGATCCATCCGAAGAGCGGTCCAATAAGCAGCCCTGCCACCGCCATAATCACAATTGCCGGAAGTCGGAATCGCCATGCTATCCACTGGGAGGCAATCCCAATAAGGAGAATAATCATTAAATAAAATAACAATGAATCAAACATCACATCATCCTCTCTTTTGGTAAGTCTTTCTACATACTACCCCGTTTGTTTCTAAATTTCACGAAAAAAACCGCATTCGCATCATAAGAACCAGTCATTCTTCCTTTTTCTGTAATGGTACCAGAAACCCGAAAGTGTACAGTCGTGCCATGCATCCTGTAAAATAATCAATGAATGCTCATCCGGAAAGGACGGATTTTTTTGAATAAACTGGCTTTTTTCCGTATTTTTATTATCGTCAAAATGGCCGTTGTTTTCTTTTTGCAAATCACCGTTTTTGAACGGCGTCACCGGGGCAATTGGACAGATGAAACAAATATAAAATGGGAATCACTCATGAAAAAACAGGCAGCTAAGTATCGGCAGACCGCTCTTCATCTTGAAGGTTTATTAATTAAGATGGGACAGTTTTTAAGTACAAGAGCAGATGTCATGCCAAAAGCGTTCCTTGATGAGCTTGAAGACTTAATCGACCGTGTACCGGCCGTTCCATGGGAAGAAGCAAAAGCGATCCTAGAACAGGAATGGAATGCACCTGTTGAAAGCATAACAGCAGAAATCGACCAGCAACCGGTGGCGTCCGCTTCCATTGGCCAAGTGTATAAAGCGCGTTTGCATACGGGCGAGCTCATCGCAGTTAAAGTGCAGCGCCCAGACATTGATAGAATTATCGCTGTCGATTTTAAAGCCGTTCGCGTGGTGATGAAGCTTGCTAAACGGTTTACTAGGTTGGGTAAGCAAACGGATCTGCCCGCACTTTACCGAGAAATGACTTCGGTCATCGGAGCTGAACTTAATTTTCGTCGCGAGCTCGAAAATGGCCTCTATTTTAAAAAGCATTATGAATCGTTTTCAGACGTGGATATTCCTAGCTATAACAGGAATTATTCAACAAAAAAAGTGCTTGTTATGGACTGGATGGAAGCTGCCCGTATTACAGACCTTTCCTTTTTGGAACGAAACGGCATCGATCGGCAAGATCTTGCTGTCCGATTAACAAATATATTTCTAGAGCAGCTTTTGCAAGAAGGCAAATTTCATGCTGATCCGCACCCCGGTAACATTTTAGTGAAAGCAGATGGAACGATTGTACTCATTGATTTTGGCATGATAGGTCACGTGCCTCATGAAGATGCCGTCCATATTCGAACACTTATCGAAGGTATTTTAATTGAAGATTACGATCAGGTTATAAAAGGACTAGAGGGGCTGCGATTTTTACTTGCTCACGCGGACAAAGAGCGGATGAAACGTGTTATCCGCGCGATGGTCAATGCCTATATGTCGCAATCATTCACACAGATGGATGACTTTGCTGTTGAGCTGCTCGAGGAAGTACAGCAAATCGTCAAAAAGGAACCGGTACAGCTTCCGGCGGAATTTGCGTTTTTAGGACGAGCCGTTTCGACTTTTATCGGGCTGCTGCATATTCTGGACCCCGATATCGATTTAATCGAAGTCGGTCGAAAGCCAGTGATGGACTGGCTCAGGAAACATGCAGGCGAAACGAGCCCAAAGCAAATTCTTGTTCAGTCTCTTCGCCCGCTCTTATCATTGCCCCAAAAAGTATTAGCGGTACTCGACGAACCACGTCTGCAGCGCGAACTGCAGGACACGCATCAAAAACGAAAAGAGGCAGAGCGGTATGTGTTAAATAGCCGGCGTGATGCTCTCCTTTTTATCGCCATCACTTTCCCCGGAGCCGCCGCTTCCCCATTTGTTGATTCTGAACTCGTTATATATGGCGGTCCCGCTCTATTTGCACTCTCTGTCTTTCTTTACATTCGCGCAGTCCGTACACATAGACAATTTACAGCGTGACATTCACCCTTCTTTTTTTCATGCATACAGTAACAGCGTGAATAAAAAAGGAGGGTATCTGTACATGTTTAAACGAATGAATCAAATGGTAATCGAACTTCCTATACCCGAATATGGATGCGCCAACTCAGCAGCAGCCGTTCAGGAACTTCTCGGCGGCAAATTTGGGGAAATGTCAACGTTGAACAATTATCTGTTTCAGTCGTTTAACTTTCGCCAAAAAAAGAAACTAAAGCCATTTTATGACCTGGTTGCTAGTATTACAGCAGAAGAATTCGGTCATGTTGAACTTGTCTCAAACACGATTAATTTATTATTAAAAGGAACGACATTTGACGCCGATCCTGATTGCACGCCTCTCCAAAACGGCCTCAACAAGCGGAATACTCACCACTTTATTGTTAGCGCGCAGACTGCTCTTCCATTCGACTCGATGGGACAGCCTTGGACTGGCAACAATGTATTTTCAAGCGGCAATCTTACGCTGGACCTTCTCCATAACTTTTTCTTGGAAACCGGTGCGCGCACCCATAAAATGCGCGTCTATGAAATGACCGACCATCCAACAGCCCGGGAAATGATTGGCTATTTACTTGTTCGCGGCGGTACGCATATTCTCGCCTATGCAAAAGCCATTGAAATGATTACAGGTGCCGATGTAACAAAAATGATTCCAGTGCCTGATTTGTCCAATTCAAAATTTGATACGACACGTAAATTTGAAGAACAGGGTTTAAATAACGTGTTGTATACATGGAATGATGCTGGTGAATATGAAGGCATTCGACAAATTTGGAAGGGCAAAAATCCAGAAAATAATAAAACGTTAAAAGTGATAGAAGGAACCCCAAAAGGAGCTAAAATTCCCAATCTTGATGATCTGCCCGAAGAATTTGCTCCTGGTATTAATCAAGATCATTATGAATATGTAGCAAAGAAGCTGCTTGACAATATATAAAGGTTCATAATTCTCATACTATAGACTCTTTTTTGTTTACTAAGCTTTCCAAACAATGTACAGTAATAGGTATACACTACTAATATGGAGAAAAAGCAATGAGCCTTCGGAAACAGATTAGTGTCTTTTTTTTACTGGCCACGGCAGTTATTGTGATTACTTTATATGTCGCATCGCATATTTTTATTTTGAACAGCTTCACAACCCTTGAAAATAAGAGCGATTCCGAAGAGATGAAACGTGTCTTGTTAGCTGTTGACAAGATGGAAACACAGCTTGTCAATCGTCTCCATGACTACGCTGATTCAACTGTTATTAGAAATGCAATTACCGAAAAGAATACAGATTTATCCTCTTTTTTTGATGACAATACTTTTTTGGCTAAACAATTCACATCGGTTCTTTTAATGAATAAAGATGGCGACATTATTTTTCAGAAAAAAGTGAATTCTCAAACAGGTGTAAGCAACAAGAACGCACCTGGCCTTCTATCGTTCCTGCAAACCGAACCAGGCTTAACTGCTGACGGTCCTTTTTCCGGTATCTATGTTGCCGATAATGACGCATTGATCATCGCATTGAAACCGATCACGTCGAATAAAGGTGACTTGATTGGTACAATGATGATTGGCCGTTATTTTGATCCTCTTACGATTCGGACTTTGCGCAGCGATACGCGGCTCCCTGTTGTTTTTGAAAGTCCAATGGATATGGCAATCCCGAAAGAAATATCCGATCCAAGTGGATTGATAATGAATGCGTCCACCTGGATTAAACGCAATAGCGAATCAACGCATACGATCTATGCACCCCTCTATGACTATAAAAGAAAACCGGCTGTAATTGTCGGTTTTGAAGCACCACGCGACATTTACCTACAAGGCCGGCAAACAATGTTTCTTTGGGTCATTTTTACAATTACCATTACAGCTGTTTTAGCCATGACCGGGCTATACTTATTGAATACGCTTATTTTCAAACGACTCAGCTTGTTTGTCAAAACAGTGGCAGACATTCGAGCAAAAAATGATTTATCCTTACGGCTTCCCGTAAAGGGATACGATGAAATTTCAAAACTAGAACGAGAATTTAACCGGCTCCTGTCCTCAGTCGAACAATCTCGTTCGCAAATTGTCAAACTTGCGTATGAAGACAGCTTGACAAGGCTGCCAAATCGAGCCTATTTCTTTAAAGAAGCAGACAACAAATTAAAAGCACATAAAGCAATCGGTGCCGGTGCGGCTATTATGTTTATGGATCTTGATGGATTTAAGCAGGTAAACGATCAGTATGGCCATGAAGCAGGCGACAATCTCTTGAAACACGTCGCTAACATGCTCCGCGAAACGTTGCGCACCACCGATCTTGTCTCTCGTCTTGGTGGTGATGAATTCATTTTATTCATTTCAAATGTTCACAACTATGAAGATGTTTCGCATGTTGCCAAGCGTGTTCGTGAATCGATCAGTGCACCGATCGACCTGAATGGACAGATTGCTTACGTTTCATCAAGCATCGGCATCAGCTTTTATCCGGATCATGGGACCGAATTAAACTCGCTCATTTCATATGCAGACGAAGCAATGTTTATTGCTAAAAACGCTGGGAAAAATCAATACTCTGTTTACAAAGAACCTGCCGTAATGGAATAAGCGACAGGCTTTTTCAATAAATAAAAAAAGGCCGGACACAAGTCTCCAGCCTTTTTTTGCTTATTGAAAAACGATCGTTTTATTGCCATGGACAATCACACGGTCTTCAAGATGCCATTTTACTGCACGAGCGAGCACACGACGTTCAATCGAACGGCCAATTTTCTTTAAATCAGCTACATGATCACGGTGATCCACACGCTCAATGTCCTGCTCGATAATCGGGCCTTCATCCAGATCATTCGTCACGTAATGCGATGTTGCACCGATCAGTTTCACACCGCGGTTATAAGCTCGCTCATACGGACGCGCACCAATAAAGGCCGGTAAAAATGAATGATGAATATTAATAATTTTGTTTGGATAACGTTCAACAAATTCCGGCGTCAAAATTTGCATATAACGAGCGAGCACAATCACATCAATATCATACTCTTCCACAAGCCGGGCCTGCTCCTCTTCCACCTGCTTACGAATGTCTTTATTAGCCGGAATATAGTGGAATGGAATACCCAGTGACTCCACCATTACACGCGCATCTTCATGATTTCCCGCGACGAATGCAATATCCGTCTGCAAGTCACCGCTCTGCCACTCCCACAGCAGCTCAAGAAGACAATGAGGCTCTTTTGAAACGAATATCGCGGTTCTTTTCCGATCACCACCGTAGGCAAAACGATAATCCATCTTAAACTGTTCCGCAAGCGCTTCAAAGTCTGTCTCCATCTTTTGACGTTTGTCAGCAAGCGACTCGCAGTCAAACTCAATGCGGATAAAAAACGTTCCGCCTGCAGGATCACTCGTATACTGGCTTGATTCAATAATATTGGCTTCCTGTTCAAACAAAAACTTCGACAGTGCCGCTACAATACCTGCTCTATCTGGACATTTCACAAGCAATCGGCCACGATTTTTCAGATGGTTTCCATGTTCATCTCTTTTTTCTGATCCATTTATATTTACAGTCATTGGGTACACTCCAGTTGTCATATTAATTACTTCATTATAGACGATTTCACACGCATTGAAAATATATTCGGCCTGTCCTGCTTTTTCATGCTATAGTGGGATAATGAAAATCCCATAAATGGAGGCGATTATTATGGAAAAAACGGAACAATGGTCGTCGAAAATCGGCTTTATTTTATCATCGGCCGGAGCGGCGATCGGTCTCGGTGCAATCTGGAAATTTCCGTATGTGACCGGGCAGAGTGGCGGTGGAGCGTTTTTGCTTTTGTTTATCCTTTTTACACTTTTAATTGGCTTGCCAATGCTCATTTCTGAATTCATTATTGGACGCGGGTCCGGCCGTGAAGCGGTCAGTGCCTACAAAAAACTGGCACCGGACTCGTTTTGGACAGCAATCGGCAAAATTGGTGTTGTGGGCTGCTTCCTGCTTTTATCATTTTACAGCGTTGTCGGCGGCTGGGTGCTCATTTATACAGGTATGGCTCTCTTTGGAAATGTCATTGACAGCGGTGATGCTGGCGCCTTATTTGGTGCTGTGACGGGGAATCCGTGGATGACAATCGGTGGGCATGCGGTATTTATGCTTTTAAACATTTTTGTCATCTCCGCCGGTGTGCAAAATGGCATCGAGCGGTCCAGCAAATACATGATGCCGCTATTATTTATTTTCTTCATCATTCTCGTTGTAAGGTCGCTAACACTTGACGGCGCAATGGAAGGCGTGCGCTTTTTTATGCAGCCGGATTTCTCGGAAATTACCGGCGAAGCGGTGTTGTATGCACTCGGCCATTCGTTCTTTTCACTAGCAGTCGGCTTTTCATGCATGGTGACGTACAGCTCGTACTTAAATAAAGACGTCAGCATCCCGGCATCAGCAGGGTCGGTTGCCTTGATGAACATTTTCGTGTCAGTGCTTGCCGGTTTGGCTATTTTCCCAGTCGTCTTTGCTTTCGGTTTTGAGCCAGCGGAAGGACCGGGTCTGCTATTCGTTGTTCTGCCATCTGTCTTTTCGCAACTGCCATTTGGTGAACTATTTTTATTCATGTTTCTTTTATTGTTCTTATTCGCAACACTTACATCATCGTTCAGTTTGCTGGAAATTATTACAGCAGCGTTCACGAAAGGCGAACAATCCTCGCGGAAAAAAATCTCATGGATTTCCGGTCTAATTGTTTTTCTTGCTGGCATTCCAGCAGCACTTTCATTCAGTACATTATCGGATGTTCTTTTATTTGAACGAACCGTTTTTGATGTGACAGACTTTCTCGTCAGTAATATTCTTCTGCCGCTTGGCAGCTTACTCATTGCGTTATTTATTGCATGGCGTATGGATAAGCAACTGG
This sequence comes from Domibacillus sp. F004, assembly GCF_057814295.1. NCBI lineage: Bacteria > Bacillati > Bacillota > Bacilli > Caryophanales > Bacillaceae > Domibacillus > Domibacillus sp. F004. The sequence goes on along the minus strand of NZ_JBVATB010000007.1, from coordinate 141,406 downwards.
TAAAAGAGCAATACTATTTAAGCGCGAACAAAATGGGCAGTACGTACTCAATCTGGCTTCCATTAATGAGGTGGGTGGTTCCAATTACCATTATCATTGTCTTTATTTACACGATCAGCCAGTTTAAGCAATAAGAAAAACGTTTGCGAAATGATGAACATTTCGCAAACGATTTTTTTATTCATTCTTTTTTGAGATGAAAACTATCATTTTTTTAAAAAATCGATCTCATTTTAGTATAAAAAGCCCTTTTTCACTTAAATAATGCCTGTTTTTCGCCATCCATTTTAATCCATATCAAATAGTCATTGTTTACATCCCAACAAAGCATTGAAGAGATGAATGAATCGGAATATGATGTTCTTAACTTAAATTATTAATTATGAAAGTGGGGCTTTACATGACAACCATCACGAATGAAATAACACAAGGTGAATTCCAAGCGGCAAAGAAATATGTCGATGATGTATATAAAATCGTACAAAAACGCAATCCCGGAGAAAGCGAGTTTCACCAAGCTGTACAAGAGATTTTCGAATCATTGACACCGGTTTTCGCAAAATACCCTAAATATATTCAACACAATATTCTTGAGCGTATGGTAGAACCGGAACGCGTTGTTTCTTTCCGTGTACCTTGGATTGATGATAACGGCAACGTACAAGTTAACCGCGGTTTCCGTGTTCAATTCAGCAGTGCAATCGGACCATACAAAGGCGGTCTTCGTTTTCATCCATCTGTAAACGCAAGTATCATTAAGTTCCTCGGTTTCGAACAAATTTTTAAAAACTCACTGACAGGCCAACCGATCGGCGGTGGTAAAGGTGGTTCTGATTTTGATCCGAAAGGTAAGTCAGACAATGAAGTAATGCGCTTTACACAAAGCTTTATGACAGAGTTATATCGTCATATCGGTCCAGACATTGACGTGCCTGCTGGTGATATCGGTGTTGGTGCACGCGAAATTGGCTACATGTTTGGACAATACAAACGTCTTCGCGGCGGTTACGAAGCGGGCGTCTTAACTGGTAAAGGTCTTCAGTATGGCGGAAGCTTAGCGCGTACAGAAGCAACTGGTTTTGGAACAGTATACTTTGTAGACGAAATGCTACAAGATAAAGGCAAAACATTTAATGGCCGGACAGTGGTTGTATCTGGTTCCGGCAACGTTTCAATCTATGCAATTGACAAAGCAACACAGCTTGGTGCAAAAGTCGTTGCATGTTCTGATTCAAACGGTTATATTTATGACCAAAACGGTATTAATTTGGAGACCGTAAAGCAATTGAAAGAAGTTGAGCGCAAACGTATCAGTGAGTATGTGGACATTCATCCAACTGCACAATATGTAGAAGGCTGCTCAGGTATCTGGAGCATTCCATGTGACATCGCGCTTCCATGTGCAACACAAAACGAAATCGATGCAGCAGCAGCACAAGTGCTTGTTGATAACGGCGTAAAAGCGGTTGGTGAAGGAGCGAACATGCCTTCAACGCTTGAAGCCATCGAAGTATTCTTGAAAAATGACGTTCTATTCGGTCCTGCAAAAGCTGCAAATGCAGGCGGTGTAGCAGTTTCTGCCCTTGAAATGGCACAAAACAGTGCGCGTCAGCCATGGACATTTGAAGAAGTAGATGAAAAACTTCACAACATTATGAAAAATATCTTCAAAAACAGCAAACATGCTGCAGCTGAGTTTGGTCATGAAGGCAACCTCGTTGTTGGTGCCAACATTGCCGGCTTCATTAAAGTAGCGGACGCAATGATTGCTCAAGGTGTCGTTTAATAACAAAAAAGCACCCCACTTATGTGGGGTGCTTTTTTGTTAGCTCTTTTATAAAAGTTGTTGATGTTGGACTCACTATCCGCTCGGTCAAAAGATGTCCCGAACCACAGTCTCAGAACAAAATGAGCCAAAAAGTCATTTAATCAACAACCGTGTTTAACATAGCCTTTTGTTAACTAAAAATGCCTTATAATTGAAGGCGCTCTTCTTTTTGTAGTTCTTCCTTTGTACATCCTTTTATCGCAGCAACCTGTTCTTCAGACCGATCAGACGCAACTTCTTGTTTTCCTTCTGCCATTTTTCTGAGTTCCTCAATTGGCACCGGTTCCGGCAATTGATTAAGCAACGACTTTGGAATTTCCGGGCTCCCCGGTGCATAAACAGCCAAAAATGCATTCGCCATTTCTAAGTAACCTGCAGGTCCCGGATGAACGTCACCCGGATTTGACAAATAATCGACAGCCTTTGTTCCGAAACGGTTAGCCACCGGTATAAACGTGGCGCCTGCCCTTTCTGTTTCCTGTTTAATAATGTCGTTTAACGTATTAAGCTGCTCCGCCACAGCTGGTTTATGCTGGTCAAAAACGTGTGGATATGGAAAGTAATACCCCATTGAATATACATCGGCATCCGGATTTAATTCCTTAATTTTATGCAGCAGCACTGCGTAATCTTCACGCACCCTATTTAGGGCAAAGGCTGCAGTAATGGCGTTAAACGTCAGCGTACCACGCGAAGGATCATGTTGAATGAGCGGCAATAAATCGTTTGCACCTGCTGAGATTGTAATGAGGTCCGCTCGCTCGATCAAACGCTTTCCAGCAGCACTTTCTACCTGCTTAATGACCTGACGGACGGTGTACCCCGGCACAGCCAGCTCTTTCGAATAGATTTTTGGCTGTATGCTCATTGCGATCATATCTGCATATCCTGCACCGATTTCCCGGTTTGGTGTCTGTCCTGCAGCCAGTGAATCACCGATGGCCGTATAGTTCGGCCCGGCTGCATGCACGACCTGTGTACCGAAGAAACTTAAACATAACAAGCAACCAGCGATGCTTCGCCTTAACATAACGCCCCACTCCTTAATAGTATTCTTTCTATTTTACCAAAAGGAGGGTACTTTACACATAAAACTAATGAACAGTTCTTTATACTCTCTTCAAAAATTCCTCATACAATGCCGCCGTAACCGTTCCCGGACGCCCATCGCCAATCTTCTGGCCGTCCACTTCCGTTACCGGCACTATTTCTAAGCTTGTGCTTGATAAAAAGGCTTCATCCGCATCCAGCAATTCGTCCGGTGTAAATGACTGCTCCTTCAGTGTAATGCCAAGCTCCACTGCAATTTCTTTCACGGCAATCCGTGTAATACCATGTAAAATATGATTCATTGCAGGCGCTGTCAAAATTTCACCGTTTTTCACAATAAAAAAGTTCGAACTCGATCCTTCCGTAATAAAGCCGTCGCGAATAAGTACCGCTTCAAGAGCGCCTGCTTCAAATGCTTCCTGCTTAGCCAAAATATTTGGAAGCAAGTTCAATGACTTAATCCAGCAATGTTGCCACCGTTCATCAGGCAGCAGCTTTACTTTCACACCGATTGCACGAATGTCCTCTGTTATAAGCTTAAATGGCTTTACAGTCATCGAAATAGATGCTTCTACATTTGGAAATAAGTGATTGCGAGGTGCAATACCACGCGTTGCCTGCATATACACGTCGCAGCTCTCCAGGCCGCTCCGCTCAATCAAATCCTCCACAATCGCTCTAATGTCTTCAGCTGTTTTTCCAATGTTCAGCCTAATAGCACCTGCACTTTTAAAAAAGCGATCCATATGTTGACTCATCATAAACGGGCGTCCATTATATACTCGTATGAATTCATAGACACCATCACCAAACTGATGACCTCGTTCCTCTATTGGTAAAACTGGATCGCTTGAATGAATGAATTTCCCGTTCAAATAGCCAATCGCCATATTTAAAAGCCTCTTTTCACATATTTTTCTTCCCTCATTATACTTACTTTTCTGAAAGATTAATACCATATATATGAAGGGGCAAGCTTGAATAAGACAGTGTGGATACGCAGATAAGGGGGTAAAGAAAGAAGTAAAGGAGCTGATAATATGGATCCAAAAATTGTAAATATGCGTACTGTGACGGCTATTGGGTTTGAAATAAGCGGCACACAGGATGAAATTAATGCACTTAGACCTAAATGGACAAAACGATTTTTGGAAGCAGCAAGCCACATTCCTGGACAAACAGACGGAAACTTAATGGATATTTGTTTAAAACGTGCAGGTCAATTGTACACGCACTGTATCGCGATGGAAGTGAATAAAATTGATATCATTCCATCCGGTATGACGAGTTTAACTATTCCATCCGGATCGTATGCACTTCTCGAATTTCATGGAAGCGATGACGAAATTCCCTTTGCTTTTCGTACCATCTTGCAATGGGCGCGTGACCATAACATCAGGCTCGATGCAAACGAGTTCCGTATTGACGTAACGATTGAAGAAGGCTTCCACCATTTATACTGGCGGCTTGCTGATAAACGAAGTGAAGCAATTGAAGAAGCTGTTTGAAATGTTCAAAAGCTGTTCACTGCCGTGCAATAAACCTATCTGAATTGGCGAATGTCTATAAAGGAAAATATGTGTCTTATTTCCCATTTTTGACATTCGGTATATCAAATCCTTTTCTTCGTTGTTACACTATAGACAAGTACAATTTCATTTTATAATGGGGTGTGGAGATGAAAAGGATATTACGCAGTTTATTTGCAGCAGTTTTAGTGATTGCTTTACTCATTCCAATTGCAAGTCCTTCAGCAGCTACAGTAGAAAACAACTCATCTGGCACAACAGTACAATTGAATGGGACAAGCGCTGCTGCTGTACAATTCAACGACGTGCCTGCTGGCTTTTGGGCAAAAGATGAAATCGATTATCTTGTACAAAAAGGCATTATTCAAGGATACAAAAATGGGAAATTCGGCACAAATGATTCCGTCAAACGGGAACATGCCGCCATTATCTTAGCAAAAGCACTTGGCATTCAAAATGAGTCGGCACCGAATCCTGGATTCCGAGATATTCCGACATCTCATCCTGCATACAAATCGATCGCAGTCTTAACAAAACATGGTGTTTTCAGTAAAGCGAACTACTTTAATCCGTCTGGTAAATTGAAACGTTCTCAAATGGCAAAAATAATTGCAGAAGGCTTTAACATGCAGCCTTCATACATCGTCTCATTTAAAGATGTCAAAAGCACAGACTGGTTTTATCAATATGCATCATCGCTTGGCAGCGCTGGTATTGCGAGTGGCAGCAACGGCTACTTTATGCCTTACAGCGTCATCAACCGGACCGAGTTTTCTGTCTTTGTAGCACGTGCACTTGAAGCAAAATTCCGGACGGGTGTTCAAGTAGGCATTAAAAGCGCCGTTCATGAAGCAGATGGCCGCATTAAAATGACACTCGTCCTGTACAACAACTCTCGCAATAAAGTGTTTAACATTAAAGGCCAGTACAAATTATACGCTGGAAAGACAATTGTCGCGGATATGGCTTCACCTCGCTCATTCGACAACATTGTTATCGATGCCAACCAACAAAAAGTGGTAACCGCTTATTTTGCCCGTCAAGAAGTGAAACAAAGGCCAGCTTTGCAAAGCCTGTCTCTCGACTATGAACATTCATGGAGTTATTACCAATAATTTAAGAAAAAGGCTATCCAGATCAGATATTTTGACTTGGATGGCCTTTTTTTTGCATCAAAATTGAATGGCTTTCGACCATTTGTAGCACATGTACAACTTGTTGTACCGTGTACAATCTTGTTGCCATAGACCCACCCGAATAGCATCTGCTATGATGGATACATTATTTTTTATTGGAGGAACCTTCTTGTGGATACTGCTTATGACAATCTTAAAAAGGGAGAACAGGGCGCTTGGATCAGTATTATCGCTTACCTATTTCTTTCAACATTAAAATTAACGATAGGCTGGATTGGTGCTTCAGAAGCATTAAAAGCAGACGGTCTCAACAACTCAACCGATATCATCGCCTCCATCGCTATTTTAATTGGCTTAAAAATCGCCCGGAAGCCGCCCGATGAAAATCATCGTTACGGCCATTTTCGTGCGGAAACCGTTGCTTCCCTAATCGCCGCTTTCATTATGGCATCTGTCGGCATTCAAGTACTCATCGGCGCTGGCACGTCGCTTTTTCACGCTGAACATGAAACGCCAGACATGATGACAGCATGGACCGCTCTTTTCGCAGCTGCTGTCATGTACAGCGTCTACCGATACAACGCACAGCTCGCTAAAAAAATTAACAGTTCCTCTATCCTAGCTGCTGCTCATGACAACCGTTCAGATGCACTGGTAAGTATCGGTGCCTTCGTCGGGATTATCGGCGCACGGATTGGTATCGACTGGCTTGATCCATTGACTGCTTTCATCGTTGGTTTAATCATTTTAAAAACGGCCTGGGACATTTTTGCTGAAGCCGCCCTCACCTTAACAGACGCATTTGATCTCCATAAAATTGAAGACATAAAAAAGTCCGTTGAAAAAGTACCTGGCGTCCGCGGTGTGCCAACTATTAAAGCACGTTCACACGGCAACGTCACATTCGTCGACGTCGTCATTTTAGTCGATCCGGATTTAAACGTCATCGAAAGCCATGAGATTACTGAATATGTGGAAGAATCCCTGCTGCAAGAACATGATATACGCGCCACCCATATTCACATTGAACCGAACGGCCACTAAATAAGTGTCCGTTTTTTCTCTGCAAAAAAGCAGAAAATTATTTTAAATTTGCTTATTTCTTTAATAGTGAATCGCTCATGCAACAAATTATTTTTCATTATACATATGTTCCCAAGTATTCCTGCTATTGTTCAAACAAACGTCCTTTGTTAGTATGGTAAGAGAAGATTAAAAAACAAAGGAGACCAATATGAATCAAAAAATTATTTTTTTCGACATAGACGGCACTCTGTATGATCACGATAAAAAGCTGCCCGCTTCAACAAAGCAGGCGGTCCGTGACTTGCAGGAAAAAGGATATGAAGTGGCGATCGCAACTGGGCGTGCACCTTTTATGTTTAAAAATTTGCGTGAAGAACTCAATATTGATACATTTGTCAGCTATAACGGCCAGTATGTCGTATTTAAAGGCGAACCTATTTACAAAAATAAACTTAATAAAGAAGCGCTTTTGAGACTGACAGACGTGGCGATTAAACGCGAAAATCCGATTGTGTATATGGATCACGAAAATATGGGACGGAACACTCTACATAATGAAGATATGACCGTCGGAATCAATTCATTAAAAGTCGACTTTTTCCCATCACATGACCCGAATTACCATGAAGGAAGGGACTTGTATCAATCCCTCTTATTTTGTAAAGAACCGGAAGACAAATTATACGAAGAAGAGTTTCCTGAGTTTGACTTTGTTCGTTGGCATGTTGTTTCGGTCGATGTCGTTCCGGCAGGCGGCTCCAAAGCAAAAGGCATTCAAAAAATCATCGACAGACTCAACATCGCGCCTGAAAATATTTATGCATTTGGTGATGGTTTAAACGATGTGGAAATGCTTGAAACAGTTGTGAACAGCGTTGCGATGGGGGATGGACGCGAAGAAGCGAAAAAAGCGGCCAAATATGTTACGACAAACGTAGACAAAGACGGCATCGTAAACGGACTAAAAATGGTTGGACTGTTAGACTAAAAAGTAAAAAATGGCGGCTTGCTTAAAAGCGGGCCGTTTTTTTCTGTACAAAAAATCCTTTGTATATGCATAAATAATAAAAATGTGGTCAAAATAATGGACAAAAGGACAGATCGCTATACACATTAGAGAAAAGAGGGGTTTATGTTTATGAGTACATTCTCCAGTTTTATTGAAATGAAGCAATGCTTACAAGAAAATCCTCAAATGGCAATGGAAGTAGAAGCTGTACATGTAATTGAAGATGAATTCACAAACTTGGATTATATTCTTTATGCCCCAAGCTCGGTCACCTTTTCTAATAAAGGATATTACAGGCTCGCTCATAATCAAAAATGGCTGACTGTTCATTTTGAAGAAATGTCCAATGAAATTGCCTGTATTGAATATGGAATGACGGGGCAACAATGGAAAGAACATAGCTGGTCGAAAGTCGTATAAAATTCCCCACCTGAAGGAAAAGTGGGGAATTTCAATCTATACGATTAACCGTTCTCACACTAGCATGTATCTTACCCTAAAAGCAGCCACCGTTTCTTCAAACTGAATCTCTATCTTTCCTCATAAACAAAAAAACCGTTTCTTCAACAGGCAGTATCTCCTGCTTAAAGCCTTTATACCCTAACTTTTCATACAGTGAAATATTTTTCTCACTTTTGCTTCCAGTAAACAATTCAAATGAAGCCTCCGGAAAAAAAACCTCAATCTCCTGCATCAGCTTTTTGCCAATCCCTTTATTTTGATGATCCGGATGCACCATCAACTTGCCGACATGACAAACGCCGTCTTTCTCATATGCTCTCACAGAACCAATGATCTTTCCATTTTCAACATATTTCAATACAATATTACTTTCAAATGCTTGCTTACTGTCTTCCAATGTCTGTGTTAATGGCTGAATGGTGTAATCGTTATAAATCTCCGCTTCTGCTATGTATGCGAGTTTTTGCAGCGAAAGAATCTCTTCCGCGTCCTGTACTGTTGCTTGTTCTATTGTGCCCAAATGAATTTCTCCTCTTTTCTATTCCTTCATTCTTTTCAAGCTCTTCTAGCAATGATGTCAAGACATTTTCATTTTTCTTTACATTATTGACTAATAGCTTAGGTTTATAACTTCCGGATTTATCAGCATTTTGATCAATAAACCCCTTGTATAGGGATGCTTCTAAATTTTGAATAAAGTTCTCCACTTGATCACCTGTCACTGCTCATTTTTTATTCTCAGCCATGCTCACTGCTCTTGTTTATTGACTTGCTCCGCTAACAATTTATCAATCGTTGGAATATCCGCGGGTGCCCAAATGAGTGTATCGAGTTCATTTCTCGGCACCCAGCGGAGTTCGGCATGTTCTTCAGCAGTTGGCGCGCCATCTATAATACGGCATTTATATGTAAGCAAGTTCACGATGACAGCTTCGTATTCATGTGTGACTTCTTCAATCTTCTCCCCTACCTCGACTGTACAAGTGAGTTCTTCCATTACTTCTCTTTTCAAACTTTGCTCCGGTGTTTCGCCTTTTTCAATTTTGCCGCCAGGGAACTCCCATAGGTTTGGAAGTGTCATCATTGGGGAACGGAGAGCGCATAAAATATGCTGCTGTTCATTTTCGATGACAGCACCGACAACACGGACAGATTTTTTCAATTGGCATTCCCTCCTTTTAAGTATGTATTACTCAATTTTTGACTATCCGCATCCGTTTTCATAAATTTCCTCCTAGTTTGCCGCGGTGGATCTATTTTCTAGCCGGTGCTTTTTTCCGCATCAGCAGCTGATAAAATACGTCAGATAAGATTAAGCCAAGGGCGATAGAACCTGAAATCATGAAGGCTTTAGCTGCGAAATTCACTGCGTTGCCATAGTCATTCTGTACGAATGCGCTCATTGCCCGGTAAGCAATGCCACCCGGAACAAGCGGAATGATACCGGCAATCGTAAAGATAATGACAGGCGTTTTGTACAGTCTTGCATATACATGCCCAATGACAGCGATTGTAAATGAGGCAGCGACTGTGGATGCCAATGGATCGACGTTGTTTTCAGATAAAAAATAGTAGGCCATCCAGCCGGCCATCCCAACCGTGCCGCACTTTACCAGCAATTTTTTCGGCACATTAAACATGATGCCGAAGCTTGCCGCAGCGAGAAAACTAAACAGCACATTCGTTAAAATGGTCACATCAACATCCCCTTAAATCAATGTCATAATAATCGCGATGCCTGTTCCAATCGCGAGTGCCGTAAGCAATGCTTCTGCTCCTTTCGCTAATCCTGAAATAAAATGACCCGCCATTAAATCGCGCACGGCATTTGTAATAAGTAGACCTGGCACGAGCGGAATAAGCGCACCAATGATAATCCGATCCAGGTCACCGCCAAAACCAATTCGATAAAATAGATAAGCTGCAGCACCGCTGACAAGCGCTGCAATAAATTCCGAGAAAAACATCGTCGGCACCATGTCCGCAACTTTTAAAAGAATAAAATAAGCGAGTCCGCCAGCTATCATGGCAGGAAGCACGTTATCCAAGCTTCCTTTTAATAAGATCACAAAGCTTCCACTCGTTGAAGCAGCTGCTAGTATTTGAATCCAAAAAGAAAAAAACATCGGTGCTTTTTGAATGGCCTTTAATTCACGGTATGCCTGCATCGGCGTCAGTTCCCCTGCGCTGATTCTCCGGGAAATCGCGTTAACTGCACTCACCTTATACAAATCGATCGTCCGATTGGAAATGCGTATCAGTTTTGTTTTCGTCGGCTCGTCTGTTTCAATTGAAAACATAATGCCCATCGGTGTCACAAAGCTATGTGAATCGCGAATGCCGTATGCCTTTGCAATTCGCATCATCGTATCTTCCACCCGGTACGTTTCCGCACCATTTTCTAACATTATCTTCCCTGCCATTAAACTGACGTCCATTATGCCATACTTTTCTTCAAGTTCGGCATCCATCACAACATCACCCCAATCGTTGTCAATGCCCTCATTATAGCGCATCATGTTCACACAAAAACAGCCGTAAAAGAATTCTTTTACCAGCTTCATATAAAGATTGGGCTGCCCCTATTTGGAAAAAAGATGTTCTGGTATGATAGAGAAAAGCAGACACTCAGACGGAGATGAACAGATTTTGGACTTATTAACGATTATTTTGCCGGCCTTTTTAATTTTTTTGACTGGCTACTTGGGACAGAAGTGGATTGGATTCGATATTAAATCGATTTCGATGGCTGCTCTTTATTTAATGTCGCCGTTTCTTGCGTTCCGGACGTTTTACGCCAATGAATTAACGATGGAGTACGTTTACATCACCGCTTTTTGCCTGATCTTATCCTTGTCATTAATTATCGTTGTGCTCATCACTGGCCTTTTCATGAAAGCATCCCGCCCGAAAATGGCCGCAATGATTCTGGGCGGCGTTTTTATGAATAGCGGCAATTACGGCGCACCGGTTGTATTGTTTGCCTTTGGGGCGGCTGGATTTGATTATGCGGTCATTATTATGGTGTTTCAAGCCTTTTTGATGAACACGATTGGGTTGTTCGCGGCATCATTTGGCGGAGAGGATGAAACATCGTGGAAACAGTCGCTTCAGCGTGTTGTGCGCATGCCCGTGGTCTATGGCGCGGTCCTCGGGGTTATCTTACAGTTGTTACATATACATATTCCCCCAACGTTTATGGACGCAATCAGCCTCGTCGCCGATGCGTCGATTCCGACAGTTATGCTCGTCCTCGGCATGCAGCTCGCCGTCATTGCGACAAGGCGAGTCGCCTATAAATATGTGGGTGCAGTCACCTTCATCCGAATGATTGCATCACCACTTCTTGCCGTGTTAATCGTATCGTTCATGCCGATCAACGACTTGCTGAAAGATGTCATGATTTTGCTGGCGGCCATGCCTGCTGCGGCGAACACAACGATGTTTGCCATTCAATTCGGCACAGAGCCGGATCTTGTCTCATTTACTACACTGGTGACAACGTTATTAAGCATTTTGACGATTCCGCTCGTTTTGTTTTTACTTGGTGTATAACGAGCATTTACTTAGTTTTCGTAGTCGCTTACTCAGCTTTCAGACACTTTACTCAGTTTCCGAACATCTTACTCTGATTTCATAAAAGTCACGGTGCGCGCGGCGGCGTCATACAGTACCCATTCGCGTGTGCCCCAAACGGCGCCTGCATTAATGCCGTATCTTCTCTTCTTTAATTGTACGGGGACTTCGTATGAGAATGACAGTCGTTTCCCTTTCCGGTACAGCCCCGCTTCATGGCTGTGCCCGAAAAAGAGAAGCGGCGGTTCCGTTTTAGGCAGCACCGGTATCCAGTCTTTCGTCCACTTCCACTGGTGGCCATGCATCAGTACAGCCCCCTCAATCGTTATGCGCTCTGGCAAATGGTCAAAATAACTTCCGCCGGTCACTTTCATAATACGCTCTTCCTGATTGCCCCGAACCGATGGAAAGGTCAGCAGTGACACGAATTCTTCCGACCAGACTGCCGCTTCTCCCAACCTTGACAATCGAATCGTCACTGCTTTTCTTTTTCCAATTTTAGATTCAAACAAATCGCCTAACCCAACTATTTCCGCATTTGGAGCCGTAAGCGCAATATGAGCGAGCACCGCTTTCGTGTCCTGAATGCTAGAATGCAAATCGCCAAGCAATGCATACTCCATTCTCCCGTCACCTTCCATAATAAATATTTTTTATCATTTTCCCGACAGAAGACTCCCTCTTCAATCGTGTGAAGGGCATAGCCCAACGATAAGAGGGAGATGAATGTCGGTAGGCGTTAGCCTAAGCTTGTTTTTGAAGACCTTTACGGATTAGCTCATAAACCGCACCAGCAAAACTTGAAATGTGATTTTCTTTTTGGTACACCTCTATTTCCTTGACTAATTCAGCCGGAAACTTGATGTGTTTTGGAATACGCTCCATGGACAATCCTCCTCATAAAGTGTACACTGAGAATACACTAAAAGGAGGTGAAAATCAATGCCAATTCATAAAGCATATAAATTCCGCCTCTACCCAAACAAAGCACAAGAAATCTTAATTGCGAAAACAATCGGTTGCTCTCGTTTTGTATTTAATCACTTTTTGGCGAAATGGCAAGACGCTTACAAAGAGACAGGGAAAGGCTTGACGTACAATGCTTGCTCTTCTCAACTGACACAACTGAAAAAAGAGTTAATTTGGCTGAAAGAAGTAGACAGCGTTGCGATTCAGTCCTCGTTGAAAAATCTTGCTGACTCTTATTCACGATTCTTCAAGAGACAGAACAAAGCACCACGATTTAAGTCCAAAAAGAATGCGGTTCAATCTTACACAACAAAGCACACGAACGGCAATATCGCCATTGTAGACAATAAAATCAAGTTACCGAAACTTGGTCTTGTCCGTTTTGCAAAAAGCCGTGAAGTGGAAGGGCGCATTTTGTCCGCTACCATCAGACGGAATCCTAGCGGAAAATACTTTGTGTCCATTCTTGCGGAAACAGATGTACGATCACTTCCGAAAACCGGTTCTTCCGTTGGCGTTGACGTGGGACTGAAAGACTTTGCCATTCTTTCGGACGGAACGGTGTACAAAAACCCAAAGTTTTTCCGTTCGCTCGAAAAGAAATTAGCCAAAGAGCAACGCATTCTCTCCAGACGGAAAGAGCGGGCAATCAAGCGAAAGCAGCCCCTTTTAGAAGCCAAAAACTATCAAAAACAAAAGCAGAAAGTGGCGCGCATTCACGAGAGAATCGCGAATGCCCGAACGGACTACTTGCACAAAATCTCTACTGATCTTGTCAAAAACCACGACATCATTGGGATTGAAGATTTGCAAGTATCAAACATGCTCAAAAACCACAAGCTTGCCAAAGCCATTAGTGAAGTGAGCTGGTCGCAGTTCAGAACCATGCTTGAGTACAAGACAAAGTGGTACGGTAAGCAAGTGATTGCTGTATCTAAAACCTTCGCAAGCAGTCAGCTTTGCTCAGCTTGTGGTCACAAACATAAAGACGTTAAGAATCTTGCTTTGCGTGAATGGACTTGCCCTTCTTGCGGCGTTCATCACGACCGAGATCGTAACGCAGGAATGAATCTAAAACAAGAAGCTGAACGTATCTTAGCTTCTTTAACCGCAGGAACTGCGGGGCTAGCCTAATCAATAACTGACAGTTACGTTAGTGATCTTAGGAATCCCCCACCTCTAAGCGTTAGCGTAGGTGGCGGGTAGTTCAAGATACGTCCTGTACGTCAAAAAACCGCCTTGCTCTTGGCGGTTTAATTCGTGAAGCGATAGGAAACATTGAATACAAATTGGTACTGCTTTTAACCGATTCATTTGTTGCCGTCAAGACTATCACAATCATCATCGGCGCACCATTCCGTTTTTGTAGCCGTCACCTGTTCCTCTGCCTCTACTTTATGGAGCACCTGCAAAAACGACTCTATAGGCTGTGCGCCTGATACCGCATATTTCTCATTAAACACAAAAAACGGTACACCCTGCACCCCAATCTGTGCCGCTTCCTCTTGATCGGCGCGTACCTGTTCGCTATATCGGTCACTCTCCAGCACCTTCAAAGCTTCTTCTTTAGGTATTCCGGTTTCTGCAGCTAATTCCGCAAGAGAGGCAGAGTCTCCGATATGCTTTGATTCCGTGAAGTACGCTTTCATTATACGTTCCGTGAACTCCATCATCTTTCCTTGTTCATTTGCATAATGAGACAGACGGTGCGCATCGTGTGTATTTGCTGGGATAAGCGTATCCATTTGATAATCAAGACCCGCTTCTTTCGCCTGCGCTGTCATCTGATCATTCATCGCTTTTGCTTTTTCACGCGTCATTCCATATTTCCCTGCAAGCATATCATGAATGTCCTGATCCGCTTTTTTTGGTGCATTCGGATCGAGCTCAAAGCTGCGAAACTCAACCTTTACGTTTCCATCAAACTGCTCGATCGCTTGCTCAAAGCGGCGTTTTCCAATGTAACAAAACGGACAGGCAAAATCCGACCAGATTTCTACTTTCATCTTCGTTCCACTCCTTTTCTTAAGAGTAGAGTACATTTAAATGTTACGCAAATGATCTGCCCGAATGCTACTTTTTCACTCGATACAACTTATCATCATCCTCTGCTGGATTGCCCCTGCCATCAGTGTTATTTGTAACAAAATAAAGAAATTTGCCGTCTGAAAATACATCCCGTATACGGCCGTATCCTTTTATTTCTTTTAAGACTTCGCCCGTTTCTATATCGATTTTCAACACAGCTTCGCCCCTTAACGACGAGTTGTATAATACTCCACCGTGCCAAGCCATGCCGGAAGGGGCCCATGTGTCATTAGCACCGGACACGATAAGCGGTGTTTCCAGTCCATCCATCTTTTCAAGTCCTTCTATCTTTGGCCAGCCATAATTGTTTCCCTCTTTAATGATATTGATTTCGTCGTTCGCCGATTGTCCGTGTTCGGAAGCATACATTATTCCATCCTCTGACCACGCAATGCCTTGTGGATTTCGATGGCCCGAGCTGTAAATAGTTGCGTTGCCTGATTCACTCACACGAACAATTTTCCCGTTCAATGACTTTATATCCTGCGCAGTATCAGGTTCTGCAGCGTCTCCGATCGTCACGTATAAAGCCTTATCCGGTCCGATTTCAAGGCGTCCTCCATGATGGACATTGCCAGAACGAATGTGGTCCAGCACGACTTTTACTTCACGCCATAACGCACCAGACAATTCAAGCACGACGACACGATTATACGGTTCGCCATCTTTATCATATGTATAGTAGGCATAGGCCTGGCGCGACTCATCAAAGTCTGACTTCAAAACGAAACCAAGCAAACCCGCTTCCGACACATTTGAAAGCGATTCAGCTAGATCGACTTGCTGACGTTCAACCTTACCGTCTTCTATTTTCGCAATGGTTCCAGGCCGTTCGGAGATGTAAAAAACATCTTCTGACTGATCAATGGACCATGGTACATCAAGTCCAGTTGCCACTTCTTCAATCAATTTGCTTTCTGGCTGCACCGGCTCCTGAATACCGCAACCCGATAATAACAAAAATCCGGCTACCCATTTTTTCGCCATCCTATCCGTCCTTTCTCCAATAATGAATTGATACAATGTCCCCAAACTTCTTCACATCCGCAAGCGTAAATGCCGATTCGCTCCCTTTTGGGATAATGGCTACATACAGATCATCAGTCAGCCCATTTTTGAGGCAGTCTCTTACGGCTTCGCCACCCCCAACGATCCATACATCATCTTCTGCAGAAGATTTTGCCCATTTCAGAGCATCGGATGTAGCCTCATTTATAAACGTCACATGCTCTGTTTCACCAGTCAGCATCCGTGACAAGACAAAACACGGCTTGCCCGCATATGGAAAGTTATTCGTGAGCTGCAACACTTTTTCGTACGTTTTCCGCCCCATCACAAGCGAGCCAATTCCATCATAAAATGCGCCATATCCGTTATCACTACCGTCAGTCGTCACATCTTCCAGCCAATCGACCGAGCCATCTTCACGTGCGATGTATCCATCTACACTTATTGCAATATAAAGTATGATTTTTCCCGTCCCTGCCATCCTTCCTCTGATATAATTAATCCAAAAGGAGATTTAAATGAACAATATTATACCGATTCATTTGCGCGAACTCGATTCGATTCGAAACCAATTTTCTGCTTACTTTGAACAGCATGCAGATGAAGCTGAACTTAACCGCCTGTACCATACATGGATTCCTCTTCTTAGCACATATGTGACCGATGATTCCATTGAATCAGTAATCGACGATTGGTATGCACTCATCGAACATCCATATATATGGTTTCACTATATAGAAGAAATACAGGCAGGATCAACGCGTCCCATCGTCAATGATACACTTGAAGCATGGAAATTGCCCTTTGTTTTTGCTGGCATCCGAACAGGGGAGCACACGTACTACAATTGGTCCAATAGCAGCGAGTGGGCACTGACAGATATAACAGGTGATCACTTCATCGGCATTGCATTGCCCCTTCAGGAAAAAAACCATGCTGTTATTCACCACTATTTTGAGGCAAGTGAAGACTTTTTTGAATTACTTGAAGATCATTTTAAAAACAGCCCGCATACGTCCAGACAGCTCTATTTAAATCGCCTGTATTTAACGTGTCTAGCACATCTTAGTGACTAATTTCGTGTCCGCTCTGCATTAAGCAGTCCACCAAGTAGAATAACGACTGCTGTTAAGTAAAACCAGAGAACAAGGACGATAATTCCAGACAGCTGGCCGTACAATCTTGTATAGCTGACGGCAGCTGCGTAACTTTCGAACAAGAGTGAGCCAATTTGCCAGCCAAGTGCTGCAAAAATAGCACCTGGCAGGACAAAACGGAATGTTTGCCGTTCATTTGGAATGATTTTGTAAAAAGCTGTAAAAAACAAGATTAAAAAGGCTGTTCCGATGCCCCATTTTACAATTGGCCAAATGGTCAGCCAGCCGGACCAAGCTTCAATTGTGATGGACTCGGCAGCGATCCATTGCAAAAGACGTTCTGCAAGTGGGATGAACAATGATAGCGGCACCAAGACCATAAGGATCACTGTCACTCCAAAGTCCCGAAGCAGTCCTTTCCAAAAAGGCAAGCTTCGCCCTTTTCCACTCACATCACGAAATGACCGTCCGAGTGACTGCACAGCCATCGAAGACAGCCAAAACGTGGAAAGTAAGCTGATTGACAGTACTTGGCCTTTTCCTGTAGACAAAACGGAACGAACGTTTTCTTCAATAAGTGTATACGAATTACTCGGGGCATAGGGCCTTATAAATTTGAGAATGGCTTCTTGATCGACCGGAAAAAAACTGACTAGTGACAACATAAATATCATAAATGGAATAGCCGATAAGAGTAGATAATAAGCCGTCTGTGCGGCTTGATCATAGAAGCGCTCGTTAAAAAAACGAGCAATCATTCGTTTTATTACCCCCATCTGCATCACCCCTTTTTATTCGATTTTTACCCGATTGTAGCGGCTTTAGGCAAGATGTGCGTGTAAGATAGCCCTCCAATAAATGAAAAACGAAAGCCAAGACAGAGCAGCACAATTTTAACGGTTTTGTATAGGGCAGCGCATCCTGTACGACAAAAAAGCCGCCGCAAAATGCAGCAGCTTTTCTACCTGTTACGCCCAAATTTCGCCGGTTGCACCTTTTGAGATAAACCCGGCGTTTGCTTCGTCTGTATCAATGTGCATTTCGAGTGCGTAGCTGTCTGACACCCGGATGACGACGTTGCGGAATGACACAGGACGCTCTCCTCCTACTTCTACAGTTACAATTTGACTATTTTCAACGTTGTATTTCTTTGCGTCTTCTGTTGTCATATGAACGTGTGCTTTTGCAATGATCAAGCCTTCTGACAATTCAATTGAGCCAGCTGGACCAGTGATTGTTACTGCTTCTGATCCTTTAATATCACCTGATTCACGAAGCGGTGGTTTTGCGCCAAGCTTTATTGCATCTGTAAAGCTAACCTCTACTTGTGTCGCAGGGCGGCATGGCCCTAAAACGCGAACACGTGCAATTTCGCTTTTCCTGCCGGCAATTGTCACTGTCTCTTCAGCTGCGAATTGACCCGGCTGCGATAAATCTACACGTTTCGTTAACTCGTGTCCCGATCCAAACAAAATGTCAAGATGTTCCCTTGATAAATGCACATGCCGTGCTGAAACAGCAACAGGGATTGTTCCATGGTTTGTTAAAGTCATCTATCTTCCAGCCTTTCTGCTTATCCATAATGGTCTCCTGCCTATTTTACATGATTGAAACGAAATCAATACACACAACTTGCTTTTTCATTTGACTTCTTTATCAACAAATACATGTTTTTCGCTTTTTTCCGACGGCATTCCTGTCTTCCACTTTCTTGATATAATCCGTTGCAAGCGGAACTTTGCAAGCCGTATTGCCGACATCGACATGGACTTTTCCAATGGCTTCAGCCACTTCTTTTGCTCGTTCATGCATTGGTTTGCAGTACGCCCCAGCACAAATAACGAAATTGTTCATCGTATAACGCACACGGTTCCTTTCTGAGTGGATCGTATCTTCCACTTGCTTGAGCAATTTTTCCACTTCATCGACATCCACTTCTTCATCCCGTGTAATCGATAAATAATTGCTATACGCACTCCATCCGGCAACGGCGATCATTTCTTCATCTGCCCGCATCCATTCCCGTGCGAGTTCGAGCGCAAAGAGCGATGCTGCCGTAACCTGTGCAACTGTATATTCGCTGATCATATACCAGTAAGCGCGATGCACCCATTCGTTCAGCTGTTCTTTCGTCATCTCTTTCGGCTTGACTGTGAGTCCTGCCAAATACATCGCATCACTATTACCCGAATTATATAAATCATAAACGAGCTGTTGATCTTTTTTCACATCTTTTACAAAATGCTTTTTCAAATCACCGACTTTCACACCGAAAAATGGCTCCTTCGCGCCATGCCTTGAAAATGTTTTTTTCGTCTGATCCGTACCGAACTGCTCCAGCTTTTTCATTACATCTTCATATGTCATTTTTCAGCACCCTTTTCCATCCTTATTCTTACATCTTTTTATTCTCTGCAGGATACAAAAAAATCATCGAAACGGATTCGATGATTTTTCAAGTGAGTTATTATTCGCCAAGACCTTGTGATTTAATTGTTTCTTCCAGTGCCACAAGTGCTGCGTCAGCATCTGATCCATTAGCAGCAATTTTTATAGAAGCGCCTTTCGGAATGCCAAGGGACATAACACCCATGATGGATTTCAAGTTCACACTTTTGCCATTGTAATCTAATGTAATATCCGAGCTGAACTTAGAAGCTGTTTGAACAATAACCGTCGCCGGACGCGCGTGAATACCTGTTTCATCAATAATTGTAAATGTTTTTACAGACATTATAAAACTCCTTTATTCTTAAATTGTTTCGACTGCACTTATTATAAATTAAAGTATGGCCGAATACTATCTTAAACCTTGTTCTGCTTTAATAAAACATCCCACTGTTTAACATTATACCAAAAACAGGGCCGTTTTCTCGATCATTTCAACCTTTATGATTCGAGAATGACTTTAATTTGATTACCGGAACGAACAGCTTCAAAACCTTCACGCCACTGTTCAAGAGGCACAATTTTGGTGATCATTTTATCCGCATCCACTTTTCCTTCTGCTAACAGGTTTAGTGCGATCGGCCATGAACTCGGTTTTTGTGAACGTGTTCCCACGTATGTAATTTCCCTTTGGATAATCGATTCCTGATCAAGCAGGTTTGCTTTATTAGCAAAAATACCCACCTGGACAAACGTTCCTTTTTTCTTGACAAGCGGCAAGCCTTGATTGAGCGCCTGCACCGCACCCGAGCATTCAAATAGTTTATCGACACCGTAGCCATCTGTATGTTTCATCACAACTTCTGTTAAATCTTCTTTTTGTACGTCAACGACAACATCTACGCCAAGTGATTTCGCCAGTTCCAATCGCTTTTCGTCTTTCGTAATACCCGCTAATATAACAAACGCTCCCTGTGCTTTGACAACCTGACACTGCAATAAGCCGATCGGTCCTGGACCGAACACAAGGACTTTTTCGCCTTCTTTAATTGTCGTTTTTTCAAGTGCCGCATGGACGCAGCAAGCTAGCGGTTCAGCGAGTACCGCTGCTTTTAAGCTCAACTTCTTAGGCAAAACGTGGACACTTTCTTCACGTGATACGACGTATTCCGCAAAGCTTCCGTTAATCTGCGTACCGATACCTTTTCGGCTGGAGCATAAATTATAGTCTTTCTCACGGCAATATTCACATTCTCCGCATGTTTCAAATGTCGTCTCACTTGTTACCCGGTCGCCCACTTTTACTTTCGTTACATTTCTCCCAATTTCTACGACCGTTCCAGAAAACTCATGTCCGAGCACGACAGGCGTTTTCGAATTGCGGTATTCTCCTGTAAATGTGTGCATATCCGTTCCGCAAATTCCTGTATAGGCCACTTTAATTTTCACAAGATCACCGGTTGCTTTCGGCTCCTCAATCGTTTCGAGATTCATATTGTCATAACCTGGCGCCGTTTTTATGACTGCTTTCATTATATGGGCTCCTCTCCATTCGGAATTGTTAACACTTTTCCATGCATTTCTTCTTGATTTAAAGGATTAATGATCTATTCACAAGTCAAGCTGTCTCGCCTCTGCCGGTTCTCATCCAAAAACATGATGACACATCCTTCATTAAAGCTAATTCTATCACGGATCATGTTTTTTATTTACGCTTTTGTTTTTATTTTCTGATTATTCATACACAAATTGTACAGCATGAGAATTAACAAAAAAAGCCCCGGCCGTCAGCGGTTAAACTGATGACCAAGGCTAGAGGGGGAGGATGATTAAATCCGCTCTTTAAATTGTAACGCGGCATTTCCAATCGCATCGATAGCTGCGGGGATTACATAAATGATTAATTAATCAATATCTGTTTTATCAGGTGAATAATACCTCGTGCTGCGCCTCAATAAATTGTGCATGCCCCTTTTTCACAACAAAAGAATGAGTGGCCATTTTGCCATTTTCTTTTTTATAAACCCCTT
Organism: Domibacillus sp. F004; assembly: GCF_057814295.1. NCBI lineage: Bacteria > Bacillati > Bacillota > Bacilli > Caryophanales > Bacillaceae > Domibacillus > Domibacillus sp. F004. The sequence continues at coordinate 120,210 of NZ_JBVATB010000007.1, read as the reverse complement.
TTAAAAGAGGACCATCTGTAATGCCCGTCGCAACAAAAAAACAGTCGTTTGATTTCACAATATCATTCATTGTTAACACGGCATGCGGATCAGCAAGTCCCATCTTTAAGCAGCGTCCTAATTCCTCTTCCGTTTCTGGAATCAGTCTGCCTTGAAAATCGCCGCCGAGGCATTTCAAAGCCACCGCTGCAATGACTCCTTCCGGTGCACCGCCAGTACCTACAAGAATGTCAGCGTCTAGGTCATCAATAGCCGTTGCAATAGCACCCGTAATATCAACATCGGAAAATAACCTCACTTTCGCGCCTGCTTCAAATACTTGCTTCATTAAATAGTCATGACGGGGACGGTCCTGGATCATCACCGTTAATTCACTTGTATCTTTGTCGAGCGCTTTTGCGACGGACTGCATGTTTTCGATAAGAGACGCATTTATATCAATACAGCCTTTTGCTTTCGGTCCGACAGCGATCTTTTCCATATACATATCTGGCGCATGCAGAAGGGTTCCCTGTTCCGAAACAGCAATGACTGCCAGCGAATTATCCTGTCCTTTCGCTACAAGAGTGGTTCCTTCGACTGGATCAACGGCAATGTCTACATGAGGGCCGTTGCCAGTACCAAGCTTTTCACCAATATACAGCATCGGTGCTTCATCCATCTCTCCTTCACCGATGACGATAACGGCATTCATATTTATGCGATTCATTTCATTACGCATTGCTTCTGTCCCAGCACCATCCGCTTCATTTTTATTTCCTTTCCCAATCCATGGATATACTCCAATCGCTGCTTTTTGTGACACTGTTAAAAACTCACCCGCCAGTGATTGAATACATTCTCTTTGTTTAATGTTTAATTGAGACAATGTTTTCGTCCTCCTATTTATTCAAAATTATGGATTTTTATGCATTTATAATTAATCAACAGTGCAGTTTATATAAAGTGAAACTTCCACCCGTGGGGGTTTTACTGCCCGTTAATCTGCGATAAAAAAATCATCCGCCCGTCAACATTATTTTGACTTTGATGAGCGGATGAATCTATTTTCATTATTATTACGCCACTTGAGTGGATTTAATTGTCGTTAAAAATGTATCCAAAATAAAGTAAGCAGATGTAGCACCAGGATCTTTTGTCCCTAGAGAACGTTCTCCAAGACGACTTGAACGACCGCGTTTAGAAAGCATTTCCTTTGTTGATTCCATCCCTTGCTCCGCTGCTGTAACGGCTTCAGAAAATGCAGCTAAAAAGTCTTCCGATTTTTCAAAGTTAGTTTGGAGGCTTTCGAGTGCTGGCTGCAATGTGTCGATCATCGTTTTATCGCCGACTTCTGCTTTTCCACGTTCTTTAATTCCTTCAACAAATGCGACCCAAAAATCTTTCAATTCCGCATCTGTTACTTCCAATTTTCCTTGAAATGCTTTTGCACCTCTCATAAAACCTGTTGCATAAAGAGGGCCTACAGAAGAACCGACAGCGCTAAGAAATGTGCGGCCTGTTGTAATGCAAACCTTGCCGCAATCCTGTTCGTCTTTCAATTCAGCTTCAAGTTTCTCGTTTACAGCTTGCCAGCCGATAGACATTGTGACACCGTGATCGCCATCACCAAGCTTACGATCCAGTTCACATAAATATTCTTTTTGTTCTTCAATCATCGCCACAACGTTCTTCAAAAAGGTTTTTAAATCTTCAGCAGTCATTTTCATCTTATATCACTCCTTATTTTTGAACGTACATTGGACAGTCTGCTGGATGATCCACAAACTCGGCCAATTCTTCGTCTAATTTCAAAATAGTTACAGAGGCGCCGCCCATTTCAAGAGATGTGCTGTAATCCCCCACGTAAGATCGATGAATTTCAATACCCTTTTCACTTAAGAGCTGTTCAACACGTCTGAACATAATATAAAGCTCCATACGGGTTGTTGAGCCTAATCCGTTGACTAGAACAGCCACCTTTTCACCCGATTCAACCGGCATATCAGCTAAAATGTCATGTACAAGACGATCCACCACTTGATCGGCAGGCTGCAATTCGCCTTTTTCAATTCCCGGTTCCCCGTGATGGCCTAGACCGATTTCCATTTCATTTTCTTCAAGTTCAAAGCTTGGTTTTCCTGTTTGCGGAAGCGAACAAGGTGTTAAGCCTACACCCATTGTACGCATATAATCATTGGCTTTTTGTGCAACGCGAACTACATCGTCCAGGTTATAGCCTTTGTCCGCTGCTGCACCTGCTGCTTTCGTGACAAAAAACTCGCCAGCGATCCCTCTGCGTTTTTCTTTTTCTTCTTTTGGCGCAGAAGCTACATCATCGGTAACTAACACAGTGCCTATTCGAATACCACTTTCAAGGTCAGCTAATTCCGCCGCCATTCCAAAGTTCATTACGTCTCCAGCATAGTTCCCGTATACATAAACGACACCTTCACCTTTGTCGATGGCTTTCGTTGCTTCAAGAATTGGATCTGGAGGAGGAGAAGCGAAAATATTGCCGACTGCGACGCCATCGGCCATTCCATCGCCCACATAACCCATAAATGCCGGTTCATGGCCCGAACCGCCGCCAATTAAAACGCCTACTTTTCCTTCACGTGTTTCTTTTGCTGTAACGAGTGATCGCGCATTCTCTTCCAGCTGTCTGACATGATTAGGATACGCTTTCACGTACCCTTCAATCATTTCCTCTACAACAACCGTTGGATTATTAATAAGCTTTTTCATCTTTATACGGTCGCCCCTTTCAAGTATTGCTCCTCTTTATCCATAATTTGCTGTATTTTTCTTGCGGAGTTTCCCCCAGGAAACTCAGACTCTAAGTATACTTTTACTACATTTTTAGCGGGCTCAATCCCGATCACTTTTGCACCCATTGTCAAGACTTGTGCATCATTACTTTTTTGGGCACGTTCCGCTGAATATGTGTCATGACATAATGCTGCTCGAATACCCGGTACTTTTCCTGCTGCAATGGCCATGCCAATCCCTGTTCCGCAAACTAAAATGGCACGATCCACTTTATTCTGGTTAATATCACTCGCTGCTTGAAACGCAACACCCGGATAATCGATCTCTGTACAAGAATCTTTAGAGCCGTAATCGACAACTTCATGTCCTAGCTCCTCAATGTACGCTTTCAAGCTATCTTTCATATCATAAGCATTATGATCAGAACCTAATCCGATTTTCATTATATATCGTCCTTTCACTATTTTCTTCTTTTAAGTTTCTTTATTATATTTTTTCATTTTATTATCAAAAAGTCAATATTTACTTTCTTTTATTTTTGTTTATTTTCGTTTATTGAATTTAATTAAAAAAATTGAGAACATCTTTTAAAAAAGACGTTCTCATTATTTTTTAATGAGCAGTACGAGCCGTTGCTGAAACGTTGCCTGCTGCTTCATCCTTTGGTAAGGTAACAAATCTCATAATTAATGCACTGATTAAGTATAGACCTGAATAAATCCAAAGAATACCTACTGTGCCTACACTGCCGATAAATAAACCAACAATTGCTGGACCAACAAACGTGCTTAATCCTGCACCCAGATTTAAAACAGACATCGCGGCTCCCCGATTTTCAGGAGCAAGGGATGGAATTAAAGCAGAAAGCGGTACGAAGGCGGCTACACATGCTCCAAAGATTATTGCGGCAATCGTTGTAGCCCAATAGTTTGGTCCCATATATAATGGAATGTAATAAAGGGTCATGATGGTGATAGCACATCCTACACCACCGAACCACATAACTGTATTTCTCCAGCCTAGTTTATCACCAACAATTCCCCAAATAAGGTTAAAAATAACATTACTTGTCCAAAGTGCAGCATAAATTTGCAGCCATTCTGTGCGTGTAAAACCGATTTCGATCATATACGCCGGAAGAAAGACAACAAGCCCGTAAGCACCGGCCGTGTTAATTGTCCGAACAATTCCGCCAAGTCCAACTTTTGGCCGTTCAAATGCGATCGTAATCCCTTTTGAAAGATATTTCATCATTTCTGCTTTTGATTCAAATTTCTTTCGATTACTGCCATCGTCTTTATTTAATACAATCGCAAGGATCGCGCCAAGTGCCACAAAAATCAAGGCACTCCAAAGTGTTTTCATTTCGCCCAAATAAGGCAATACTAAACTTGAATAATACGCACCGAGAACATTCAACCCAGCAGCAAATGAAACCCAGAACCAGCCTACAGCTGTGCCAAGTTTCTCCGCTGGCGCGTAATAAGTAAGCCAAACTAGAAATGCGTATGAAAATAAAGGATACCCTAACCCGCGAAGAGCATACGTGGGAAGCATAATGGCCAAGTTCATCGTTGGAAGGCCGACTAGTAAAAAGATCAGTGTACCAATAACAAATAAAGCAACACCTATCGTCATCGTTTTACGCGGACCTAATACTTCAGCAAGTACTCCTGAAAACCATGCTGAGATCGCCACGGCGAAACCGTATACACTAAAAAGCAAGGCAGATTGTTGAACGGTCAAACCGTTATCAATTAAATAAGAAGATAACCAGCCTTGTTCCAGCCCGTCCCCAATCATAAACAGCATTACGCCAAAATACCCCATGGCCATTTTGGAGTCCATGCCAAGTTTCCCTAAAAACCCCTGGTTTATATTCATAACCTTCTCCCCCTTTATTCATCCCATTTTCAATTAGAACTATAGGTTCCTGTAATAATGTAGGAACCTATAGTAAATTTATCACTTTACAAATTTGGATTAAGCACTACTTTTAAAGACTCTGATCCATTTTTCACAAGCTGGAATCCTTTTGCGAATTCTTCAAGCGGCAATTCATGTGTAACAACACCTTCAGTTGGAAGGTCGCCGTTTGCAATTCCTTTAATGACCGGCTCGTAGCAATATGGCCCAAGATGAGAGCCAAGCACATCAAGTTCTTTACGGTCACTGATAATACTCCAGTCCACTGTAACCGGATCTTTAAACACACTGAATTCAACAAATCGGCCCAGTTTTCGAATCATATTTAATCCTTGTTCCACTGATTTTTGAGCGCCTGTTGCTTCAATGTAAATGTCGCATCCATAGCCACCCGTTAATTCTTTTACAATCGCATCTACATCGTCTTTTGCTGGATTTAACACCATATCAGCACCGAACTTCTTCGCCATTTCAAGGCGATCTTCAAAAAGATCCAGAACGATCAATTTGCCAGGGCCTGATTTTTTAATCGCGCCAATCATACCTAATCCAAGTGTTCCCGCCCCCGCAAGTACAACGACATCATCCAATTGAATTTGCGCACGTTCAACAGCATGGTAAGAGCAAGCATAAGGTTCAATTAAGATGGCTTTTTCAATCGGAAGATCTTCCGGTACTTTATAGTTGATCGCTTCTTTTGTAAACTTCATATATTCAGCCATTGCACCGTTTACGTTATTCTGAAAACCGTATAAGTCATGTTTTTCACACATCCAGTATTGGCCCCGATTACAGAAACGGCATTCCCAGCAAGGAACGATTTGTTCTGAAATAATGCGATCACCAATTTTAAAATCACCTTTTACATTTTCACCGAGTGCAACGACATGTCCAATAAATTCATGACCTGGAATCATTGGTGCTTTAATGTAAGCAGGCTGTTTTTCATCTCCCCAGAAGCTTGGTGCTCCATCAAACGCTTTCAAATCTCCTGCGCAAATGCCGCATGCTTCCACTTTAACGAGAATTTCACCTTCTCCAATTTGAGGCACAGGCACTTCTTCAAGACGATAGTCTCCTGGTGAATAGGCTACAACTGCTTTCATTGTTGTCGGAATATTTTTTACATCGTTTTGTTCAACGGCTGTTGCATGATTTTTACACATTCCACTTCTCTCCTTAGTAAATAATATTGCCCTAAGCGTCATTCTTACACGGATAAGATACCGCTTACAATTGCTTTAAAGCTTGTCTACTTTTAATTCTTTATCCTTTTCCCTCAACTATCACGTAAACCTTTGGATCTTATTGCTTGTTATTGATTTTTCCTGTTGTTTACGTTTTCATTATATTATTTTTATTATTGAATAGTCAATATTTTTTATTATTTTTATTAATTATATTTTCGTTTGCTTTTATTTTTAATTGTTTTACATTATTCTGTTGAAATGTTGTACTATAATATAAAATAAGATGTTTTACGTACAATCTTATTTTTTAATTACGATGTTTTTCTGCAATTATAAATTTCTTTTTCCCTTTAATTGCTTCAATTTACAATCGTTTTTTTGCAAGCGGGTTCATTTTGAACAATAAACTAATATGCAGGTGATATAAAAATGAGAAAAATGTTCGCGCCGGAAAGGCGAAAAACCATTATGGAAAAACTAAATGAGCGGCATCGGGTTACAATTAAAGAACTATCAAAAGAAATTCAAGTGTCTGAAGCCACACTGCGTACTGATTTAACGAAAATGGAAGAAGAGGGCCTTCTAAAAAGAACACATGGAGGAGCCATCTTAAATGAACAGCAGGATACTGAAACAAGCTTTTCCATCAGGGAAAACAAAAACCGGGTTGAAAAATCGGCTATCGCTAAAAAGGCGGTTGAGCTACTTTCAAACGGCCAATGTATTATGCTTGATGCCAGTTCAACCGCTCTTGAATTAGCTCGTGTTTTAAAGGACACACCAATCCGGTTGACTGTCGTTACAAGCGGGATTAATACTGCACTGGAACTACATCAACACCCTGATATTACGGTTATTTTGTTAGGCGGCATTTTAAAAAGAGGCTCTTATTCACTAGAAGGAAGTCTCGGTGTCAATATTTTAAGCCAAATTCACATCGATATTATGTTCACCTCAGCAAACGGTTTTTCACTCGAATCCGGTTTAACCGACTTCAATGTATATGAAGTGGAATTAAAAAAGGCTATGGTCAATGCTTCTAAAAAGGTGGTAGCATTGCTTGATCACACAAAAATGAATAAACATTCTATCGCTTCTTTCGCCTCAACAGATCTTATTGATTTAATTATTACAGATGCTCAATTACCAGATGGCTATGCGGCAAACCTGGATGAACATCAAGTGGACGTCCTCATTGTTTCCCCTACTCCAACATAAAAAGCAGCTGGAAAAAGAGCTGGCTGCTTTTCACTCTGCCAAATTATAGAACAGCCAGCCTCATTATTAAGATCCATTTTCACTTCTTCTCAAATTATAGCCGAAATTTTTTTTCGATTACTCCTATTCACTATTGAACGCTCATTGGAAATTAAATAAAAAACCCGCCTGAAAAGCCGGGTTTTTCCTGCTTTTCAGACGGTTCTTTTTTATATTATTATCTTGCTCCAACCAACTCACGTTGCTCAAGATGCAATGGCGGCACAACAAGCCAGCCTTTTTCTTTGTTCAATTGTAAAAACTCATTCCCAAGTTTTACTTTCGCTGCATGGCATTGTGCAAACATTGCTCCAATATCTTCACGAATACACTGAGCCATTGCCATGCTCGCAGCCGTTAACCCGATCCCTATGTCCCGGGAAATACTTGCCGCAATTTCTGGGTCTTGGAAGCGAGCACCTGCGGGAATATCGTCAATATGAGCCTTTGGACGTTCAGGCGGTGCAGGAGGCAGACCAACCCCACTTTCTTTCAGGACTTGATCAAAAGCCGTTACTTCCCCTTGTTCAACTATAATCGCTTCTTCAATCAGCTTTTTTAACTCTTTGTCACCTGCATGATTTAACAATGTGCTGTAGCCAGCTATCATGCTTTTCGCTGAAAGAGATGCTGCCCATATAGCCGATACTTCTCCATAATGCAAAGGTTCATCTTTTGGATTACCACTTAATATGCCCACCTGGATCCCTCCGTCAGAAATGGATTTGTGCTTCTGCACGTCAGTAGTATATCCGCAGCGGACAAAATTATCGGGTTTCCATACATTACATTTTAATAAACAGGGGTAACTAATCTGCCGCCCGTCACACCTGCTACGACGTTCTTGGCCCCAAGTTTAGCCATGCTCATTCTTGTCTCCGCTGTTGCTGATCCAATGTGCGGCAATGTAACAACGTTTTGCATTTTTAGCAATGGATTGTCACGATCTGTAGGTTCTTTTTCAAATACATCAAGTCCCGCTGCCAAAATTTCGTTTGATTGGAGTGCCTCAATTAACGCTGCTTCATCCACTACCTTTCCACGGGCGGCGTTTATGAACACAGCTGTTTTTTTCATTTTTTCAAATTCCTTTTTGCCGATCATTTTCTCCGTTTCCTTCGTAAGCGGTGTCATAATACAGACGAAATCGGACTGTTCAAGCAGTTTATCCATTGTACAGTATGTGGCATTATATGTAATTTCCGCTTCTTCATTACGTGAGCGGTTATGGTATAAAATATTCATGTCAAAACCAAAATAAGCTCGTTTCGCAAGTACGGAACCGATCCCTCCCATACCGATAATACCAAGCGTTTTGTGATGGACATCGACACCAAATTGCTGCTGCGAAAAACCATGTTCAGACCACCCGCCTGTTTTGACAAATTGATCGAGTTCTGTAATCCGCCGTGCCGCTGACAACATAAGTGCCACAATGGTATCAGCTACTGTGTCGTTTAGCACATCGGGTGTGTTTGTTGCCATAATACTGCGTTCTTTCAATAAAGGAATGTCGAGATTATCATAGCCGACAGACGTATTACAAATAATTTTTAATTTTGGCAATTGATCAAGCAAAGCTGCATCAAACTTCAAACCTGATCCAAGAACGCCATCCGCTTCTTTCAGCGCCTCAAAAAATGCGGGAAACTCCTTTTTGTAATCCGGGAAATATTGTACCTCACAAGATTCTCGGATAAAGTCAAGCACCTGCTCACTCATTCGTTTATAGACGACTACTTTCTGTTTCACATTCTTCACCCTTTTTGTTTCATTTTTCTTATTGTATCATGTTTGTTCAAGCTTAATCCCTACTCCATTTTGGAACAGAAATGCACATTCCCTGTTTAGACTGATGGTACAAGCTGTTCTTTCAAGGTTTTTGCACTCCTTATCCATATAGACGTACTAACAGAAGTTTGCTACGATTATGTTGATTTCGACTGTTTAGAAAGCAGGGATTAGATGATTGTCTATACGTATACCGCACTTATCATTTTATATATGTTGTCTGTTTTTATCGATGTTGATGCTCTTGATTATGCAGTTGGTGTGATCGCATTCAGTGCAATCCTTCTCGCATCTACACGTTCAAAAGGACTTTATTTTTATTCAGGACTGCTTTTTTTATTGACCGGCACTGGGTTATTTCTATTTCAAGATCTTCCATGGCATACATTTTTCTTGTATTTTGATTCCATGCTGGGCGTTATGTCTTTGTTTCTCGTCCTGCCTTTTTTAAATTCGATTATTCATGTCGGGCATTACGATACAAATTTGAATTTGCTTCTCCGTCATAACACAGATCGGTTTGATCAGCTTTATAAACGCAGTTTTCTCGTCTCGCATGTACTCGGATTGTTTTTAAATATTGCGATGATCGCGGTATTGAAAAATTCCCTTCATCATACGTTAAAGCAGCTGCCTAGAGAGAAAGCCCATGCCTTTTTATCACAAAATTTATTGCGCAGCTATGCCCTATGCTTGTCCTGGAGTCCGATGGAAGTGTTAGTCAGCGCCTCACTTGATATGACTGGCCATGCATATTACGAAGTTCTTTTGCCCCTAATGATGATTGTATTCCTTTTTGCGATGATTGATTATACTCTTTCTTTTTATAAATATCGCCCTTTCGGCTTACATATCGCAGATGCCCTGCAGCCATCATCCGCAAAAGTACGCAAAAAAATACTCGAAATGGCTTTCATGCTTTTCATTTTTATTTTATTAACATCCTTGTTCCAACATTATTTTCAAAAAGGATACTTACTTTCTGTTGTTGTCGTTATTATCCCCGTTTCGATTACATGGGCCCTTTTCATTAAAAAGCAAAAGCGCTATTTCAAAGTGACGATCCCACACTGGAAAGAGCGGGCAAGTGGATTGTCAAATTATTTCTTTATGTTTTTAAGCGCTGGATTGTTCGTAAATATGCTGTCTTCGTCCGGAGCCTTATCGTTTTTACAGACAGCTTTTAGCAGTGTATCAGACCGGATATTAATTTTTTATTTTACGATTGGATTATATTTTTTCGTAACTTCATTAATCGGTTTCCACCCCCTCGTATCAATTACCTTACTTGGGGAATTATTGCGCCCTATTTTGCCTGCTGTCTCATCGATTCCATTGACGATTGTATTAATCACATGCAGCTTAGCCACTGTTATGTATAGTCCATTTAACTTATCGGTCTCGATCTTATCGGATCTGCTGCGAATTAATCCGATTAAAATTATGCGCTGGAATCTCCCATTTGCGCTTTTGTATATCATCAGCAGTATTTTTATTGCTTACGGCATTGGGTTATTTTTGTGAAATTCGAAATAATATTTACGGCGTGTCCTTGCTGTACTATACTTAAATGTAATTCATTTAGAGGAAAGAGTGTTTACATTGAACAATGTGCGCATGTCTGTCAGACAAAAAAGCATCGTGCTAATCGGTTTTATGGGGGTTGGCAAAACGACGATCGGCGAGCTCGTTGCAAAAAAGCTATATCGCAGTTTCATTGATGTCGATCAAGAAATTGAAAAAGATTTCGACATGACGATTCCAGAAATTTTTGCGCAGCGCGGTGAAGCGTTCTTTCGTGATTATGAAAAGAAAAAAACGTGTGCGCTCACTGAACAAAAATTAAAAGTCATTTCGATCGGCGGCGGGGCCTTCCTGCAGCCGGAAATTCGCGAATCCTGTTTAACGAACTGTATCGTGTTTTATTTAGACGTAACATGGGACGAATGGAAAGAACGTTTGAGCATTTTAATCGATAATCGCCCTGTTTTACAAAGCCGGAACATTGAGGAGATTAAAGAATTATTTTATAAACGGCAAGATGCCTATTCCATTAACCATTCAAAGTTGACAGTTAATCAGCGTTCTGCAGAAGAAGTAGCTGATTTCATCGTTGATTCATTGAAGCTTGCATGGGATATGTACGAGCCGAATTGACGTCTTCGTAAACAAGGCCAATAAAAAAATCCCCCATTTTAGTCATGGCGGGATTTTTTTTATTCATTTAAACCGTTTTCTCTGACACATATCCTTCTTTTGCCGCCCCCATGCCAACCATAAATAAACAGACAGATGCCCCGATGAGTAATAAAATCGGCAGTGTCCAGCCATTCATAAAATCGTGCATAGCACCGAATAGGGCAGGTCCCGATGCTGCGAGTAAATAGCCAGCAGATTGTGCCATTCCTGACAGATCTGCTGCTTCAAATGAATTTCGTGTACGCAAACTAAAAAACATCATTGCTAGGCTAAATGCAAATCCGCCCCCGGTGCCAATCATGATGACCCATAAAAGAACGAATTCTGTCAAGCCCAGTAAAATGCCGCATAAGCCAACAGTCATTAACAAAGCAGTAATCACCACAAGCGGCCGCTGATTGCTCATCTTCGCTGCAATAATGGGCACGATAAATGTGACTGGCAGCTGTGCAAACTGAATCATTGACAGCATCCATCCTGAAGCGCCAGCACTCATACCCTGTTCTTGCAAAATTTCTGGAAGCCAGGCGACGAGCGAATAAAATAAAAGCGACTGAATGCCCATAAACGCAGTAATTTTCCACGCGAGTGATGAAGTCAAAAGCGATGTTTTTTTATATGTACTTTTTTCTGTTTTAATTGGATGACGAATGTATTTCATCTGTGATAGCCAGACAGTAATGGCAATGCCCGCTGGGATAAGCCAGAACCCGACTGCTGCCCGCCAGCCAAGATCACTCGATGCCGCAATCGGAATGCTGAAACCGGAAGCGAGTGCGCCTGTCAAGTTCATCGACATCGCATAAAATCCTGTCACTAAACCAATTTGATGAGCAAAATTTCTTTTTACAAATGCCGGCATTAGTACATTGCAAAGGGCAATGGCAATGCCGATAAGTAAAGTGCCGATAAATAGTGTTGTCACACTGCCAATCGGCCGTAAGGCAAGCCCTGCAGTTAAAACAAGCAGGGCACCAAACAAGACAACTTCCATGCCAAATTTACGCGCCATGTTTGAGGCGAACGGTGATAAGACCGCAAAAGCAAGCAATGGAACTGTCGTCAGAGCGCCTGTTACCGTGCTCGAAATACCAAGATTGTCCCGAATCATTGCTGTAAGCGGTCCAATCGATGTAATAGGTGAACGCATATTTAATGCAAGTAAAATAATGCTGAATAGTAAAAGCAGCTGCCCTGCTTTTGATCGTTCTCTTTCCTCTTTTATCAATGCCTGCATACTCATCTATCTTCCTCCGAATAAACCATGTTTTTCAGGCGATCGATATCCTCGCTGACAATGGCAGCGGCTTTTTTTGGCTGCCGCTCTATAATAGCTTGAACAAGCGCTTCATGGGCACCCGGATCGGCTTCCGTATGTAAATTCATGTCTGTTAAATCATGGACAGAAGCATGAAGAGAATCTGCCAGACTCCTATATAAGTCAATTAAAATTCGGTTATGCGATGCTGCAATAATTGCGTGATGAAGCGCAATATCCGCTTCCGCAAACGAGTGCAGATCCGCTGCTTCTTTACACGCCTTAAGACATCTTTGAATATGCGCAGCTTCGTCTTCTATATGCCGTTCCGCGGCAAGCCACGCTGCTTCACGCTCAAGTGCGTGACGAACTTCCAACGTTTCAAGAAGCGTGGATGTCTCCAGACGTTTATGAAAGGAAGCGCCAAGAACCGCTCTGGCTCTCACATATGTTCCGCTGCCTTGCTTTGTCTGCAAAAGTCCTGCATGAACATGGGCCCGAATGGCCTCGCGGAGCGTATTACGGCTTACACCAAACTGCTCCATCAGCTCCATTTCTGGGGGAATACGTGTACCGACAGACCACGTTTTTGATTCAATCAATGCCTCGATTTGAAGCACGACCTGCTCAACAAGCGACGACCGTTTTGCTTTGATTATATCCACTTTACGTTCTCCTTTTAAATTTGTAGGATGATTGGTCGATTTGATTTTATCATGCATCGTGGAAAAGATACATAGCCTAACTCCATTCCTATGGTAATTAATCCGTTCTGAAACAATAAAATCCCGCCATTAAATGGCGGGATTGCTTTAATAAAGGCTTTTTCTTTTTTTAACAAAATGAACAATAAACGTACCGACGAAGGCCACCGCTAAAATGATAAAAAATAGTGTATGACTTACTTCAATATGGAACACACTAAGCATCATTTTTGCTGCGATAATACCAATCAATACGTATGCAGTTGTTTCAAGCTCCGGTATTTTATCAATTAATTTAATAAATACGCCAGCTACTGTCCTCATCATAAGGACACCCAGCATGCCGCCTAGCAGCAAGACCCAGATTTCCTGACTGACGCCGAATGCCGCAAGTACACTGTCCACTGAAAAGGCAATATCCATCAATTCAACCGCTGCAACCGTTCCCCAAAATGGACCGAAAAGCCGAATTAAAAATCCTGTTTTATTCATTTCTTTCGGCTCATTTTCCACTCCTGAAGATCGAAAATGATTAAATGAAAGCCAAGCTAGATAAAGCGCACCTACTATTTTCACCCACCAGAGCTGAATGAGAATGACCCCAAGCCCAATGGCAATAAACCGGAATATATAAGCACCGAGAAGGCCATAAAACAACGCTTTTTTCCGCTTATCTTCTGGCAGATGACGCACCATTACTGCGAGCACAAGCGCATTATCCGCTGACAGCAATCCCTCCAGAACAATGAGCGTGCCAATCAGTCCCCAACTCACGGGATCTGTCAACACCTGCACCCACATTTCCCAGTCAAAAAATGCAGCATACGTACGGATAATACTATTGATTGCTTCCACTATTAAAGCCTTCTTTCACTCATTTTCCACTCAAAAATGTTACACAAACTCCTTCAGGAACGTTTACTTCTGAATTTGCAGGCGTTAATCGGCCTGTTTCTGTATTTCGTTTAAACAACACAACATTGTGTGTCTTTTCATGTGCCACTGCCAGGAACTGTTCCGTTGGGTCAAGGTCAAAGTCCCTCGGCCAATCGCCTTTCGTCGAAACAATTTCTATCAACGTAACATCTCGGCCGTCATTGATCACTTCAAATACCGCAATGCTATTATGGCCCCGGTTGCCTGCGTAGAGGAATCTGCCATCTTTTGAAATACGAATGGCACTGCCCTGGCTGTTTTCGGTAAAACTAGACGGAATTGTTTTATGAGAAGCGAGGCTTTCAAATGTTCCATCATTTTTATTAAATGCCAAAACAACCACTTCATTGCTAAGTTCTGTCATCACATAAGCAACTTTTCCTGATGGATGAAAAACAAGATGACGCGGACCCGCCCCTGGTTCTGTATTAAACACCGCTTTTTTCAACAGATCTTCACCGGCAATTTCGTATGTAATCACTTCATCTGTTCCCAAGTCGATCGCCACCACGAACCGTTCATCCGGTGTCAATGCGAAAAAGTGCGTATGTGCTTTTTCCTGGCGATCTATATTAGGACCTGTCCCAGTATGTGTTGCCACATCGAGCAAATCAATCAGTTTTCCCGATTCTGCATCAACACTGTACATTTCCGCCGTTCCTGTATGATATTGTGCCGTAAATGCACGTGTACCGCTTTTATTCACGGTTACATGGCAAGGGACCCCTTCACTCTCAAGCACGTCATTCAACTTTTCAAGCTGTCCATCTATAATTTTAAATGATGCAAGGCCACCGCCTTTTCCGCCTTTTTCGACCGCATATAAAAATTGTTCATTCTCGCTAATCGTCACGTACGTCGAGTTGTTTACTTCTGCTGCAACGGCCGCAGAAAGCAGCTCGCCTTTATCCGTATCAAGCTGAAAAGAATAAACACCTTTCCCTTCTTCTTTCGTATAGGTCCCTATAAATCCTGTATATACCGTCATCCTAGTGCCTCCTGTATTATCTATATTCCTCTCTATCATTATATACGACAATTAGTGTGAGATATAGTAAAAAGAAAAGCATACCCTTCTATTTATTAGAATATTTTTTATTTTCAATAAAAAATTCACAGAAAAAAAGCCACCACGTAAGGGACGGCTTTTTTATATTAAATGCTAGCTTTTTGATTTTCCAAATTTTCATCCAGTATTTGATTTCATATCGTTTTTGCTTTGTTATTGGCGCTTATACGGTAAGTTTCCCCGCTAATTGTCCTTCTTTTTGTTTGACGAGCGGGATGACTTTTTCTCCGAATGCTTGCAGGTCTTCATCATAGTGTAAGAATCCTGTTAAAACGATGTCGACACCGATTTTTTTCAATTCGATAATACGGTCAGCGACTTGCTCAGCAGTTCCGATTAAACCTGTTTTGAAGCCATCATTGTATTGAACCAAGTTTTCAAAGGAGGAGTTTGCCCACATCCCTTTTCCTTCAGGTGAAGATGCGCCTGCAGCTTTGACTGCACTTCCAAAGCCTTCAACCGCTTCTTTATTTGCGTTAGCTACGATATCTCGCAGCACTTGTTTCGCTTCTTCTTCTGTATCGCGAACGATGACAAACCCATTGACGCCAAATTGAATATTTTCACCGCCATTTTCTTTTCGTAATGCTTTTACTTCTTCAATTTGCTCTTTAATATTTTCCAGCGTATTACCGTTCATGAAATATACATCGGATACGCGTCCAGCCATTTCTTTTGCCGCTCTTGAGTTTCCACCTTGAAAGATTTTTGGCGGATTAATTGGTTTTGGTTTGAGCGGTGCTTCATTGAGACGATAGAAGTCTCCTTTAAATGTTGTTGCTTCTTTTGTCCATAATTCACGAAGGACTTCGATAAATTCTTCAGAACGGCGATAGCGTTCATCATGGTCAAGCCAAGGTTCACCGTAGCCATTAAATTCTCCTTTAAACCAACCACTCACAATATTTACCGAAGCGCGCCCGTTACTAATTTGATCAATTGTTGAGATCATTTTAGCGACTACACCGGGATGCCATAAACCAGGCAGTACAGCAGTAATGATGTTCAATTTCTTTGTTGTAGCAGCAAGAGCAGAAGCAAGTGAAGCAGCTTCTAATTGATTTTCTGCTCCGTAGCTTGCAAAGAAACGGGTTTGTAACAGCACATAATCAAAGCCGACTTTTTCCGCAATTTGTGCATAGCGTTTATTATCTTCAAATGACCAGCCGGTTTTTTGCGGTAGGTCTGTGATCACTAGACCTCCACTTACGTTTGGAGCCCAAAAGGCAAATTGTAAACTCACGAATGTTCCTCCTCTTTATTAATATAAAAGAGACCCCTGTTAGTTTCCTCAGATAAGGAAATGACAAGAGCCTCTGGTTGACCAGTTAGCTAGTTGTTTTGAATCTTATTGATGTTATATTACAGTCACTTCATCGTGCAACTTTAATTATCTATGTGCAACGTTTAAATCGTATACACTTCATCTTCTTGAATTTGCAGAAACTCACGTAATTTGACCACAAGCCCTCCATTTCCGAAACGAAGAAATTTATGATCTTCTTGTTTCATTCCGGACGCTTTTGCATATTCAAGAAACGCCAGCAAGTATATGCGCCGGGATAATATATTCACGATCCCGTATTCATAAAACCAGTCATCAATTGTATGAAAGACGCCTTTATTCAATCCGTACTGTTCACGGCACCAGTTGTAAAAGCGCACATTGGGCAAATTAAGATACTCGCTGTGTTTGATGGTTGCTGCCTTTTTGGGCACTGATGTGATGAAAGGCTTCGTTTGCATATTGCACATCCTCCTTAATTTGACGCGTTAAAAATTCAAATGAAGGAAACCTCCGTTCGTCTCTTATTTTAAATACAAATTCGCAGTCAATTACTTTTCCGTACAAGTCTCCTGTGTATTCAAGCAGGTGAACTTCGATCATCCGTTTAAATTCAGAGCCAAATGTCGGCTTTACGCCAATATTCATGACTCCCGCATGAATCTGATCATTTACACGGACATATACGCCATACACACCATTTTCAAGTTCGCCTGGCGATTGAGCAAGATTTGCAGTCGGAAATCCAAGCTTTCTGCCCGCCTTCATACCATGAACCACTTCGCCTCTAATCACTTGCTCGTTATGAAGAAACTGAATGACCTGTTCATTTTCCATCTTTTATCCTCCTGTTTCATGATTAAAATAAAAGAGGCTCCCCACCCAAAGCGAATCACGCTTTGGGTGGGGAGCCTCTAGTTGTCCAGTCGGCTTTTATACTAATACGCTTATTATATGCCAATTAATCCTATTAGTCAAGTTGGTTTTAAATTATATATATATTTTATTCCGTATTAACAGGCAGTAAGACCTTCACTTTATCAATTACTCTCGATTTTTCCAAAAAGCAGCCTACTCTTTCATGATTGTAATTGATTCATCCTTTACTCCTTGCCTAATGACTATTTTCTTTCCTTCTGATCAATTTCACTCATAAATTATTTGGTTTTCCACAACATTATGTAAAAAGCGCTGCAAATGTGCCTGAAGGATGCTTGCTTCTTTTAACTTTTTCGTTTCCGCTAAAAATGATGCTTTATCTCCCTCATCAAGGGCTTTATCAATTTGATAGTTCAGATAAATTATTTGTAACTCTAAATCAAACAGAGACGTCATTCGTCCTTCAATGAAATATTTGTCCAAGTCTTCAAGTGCTATATAAAAATGTTGATGATGATTAATAATGATCATAAAATACCATCCATACTCCAGCATGTTTTTACGTTCATTTGTTATTTCAATAACATCTGCTTTATTAAGAATAATATAATCTGTATGTTCTCCGTCTGGACAAAAGCAGTCGATTTGATGTCCAAATGGTTTAGCTACAATGAAATATCGATGCATTCTCTTCTCTCCTTTGCTTCCATAAGGTATTTCTTTTAGACTCTTCTTGTTCTTTCGCTGAAAATGATTATCATTATCTAATATGATTTTAAATGATAATTATTCTCAATGTCAAGGGAGGCAATCTCTATTTGTCAAAATAGCGAAAGAGTGTCCTTCCACATTTCAAGTAATAGAAGATGAATTTTTAAAAAATAAAAAAACTGCTCTCCATTCGAGGCAGCTTCAAGAATAAAAGGCCATACCAATCAGCCCTGCCATAACAATAACATACGCCGGATGTGCGTTTCTTTTGATCAATAAAAATAGCGATATTGCAAAAATAGCAAGCAAACTTAATGTATGAAGTGAAAATGCAGCAACTAACCCAGTAGAAAGAGAAAATTTAATGGCAGCAAACACGATTAATCCGATCACAACCGGACGCAATCCGTAAAACGCAGACTGCACGATACGGTTATGATTTAATTTATAAAAAAAGAGAGCGACGAGTAAGACGAGCAGAAGCGACGGCAGCACCATTGCAAGTGCTGAAACAGCCGCACCGGCAATGCCCGCCATTTGGTAGCCAATAAAAATTGCCGTGTTTGTTGCAATTGGGCCAGGTGACATACCGGCAATCGCAATAATATCAGTAAATTTTTGTGTGCTCATCCATCCATATTTCACGACTTCTGTTTCAATAACAGGAACAATGGCATATCCACCGCCAAACGAGACGAGTCCGGTCATAAAAAAAGTCTTAAACAACAGCCATATCATTAAATATCCGCTCCCATAAAGTAGTCTATGTTTTGTTCGTGATCGTCGACTTTCGTTTCCATGCCAAGCTTGTCTTTTAAACCTATTAATAAAATACCAGCGACAGCACCTAGCGCGATCATCATAACCGGATGAACATGTAAAAATAGCAGCAATAAAACAGATGATGCAGCAACAACAAATGTCGTTTTATCAACGACAGCACCTTTTCTCATCTTATAAGCAGCAAAAACGATCATCGCAACAACAGCTGGGCGAATGCCTTCAAACGCCGCTTCCACTTTCGGATGATCTTGAAAGTACAAATAGAAAATACTTAAACACACAACGATTGCAAATGTGGGAATGATTACGCCAATCGTCGCCGCAAGGGCACCTGCAACACCGGCAATCCGGTAACCGATAAACGTAGCTGAATTGATCGCAATGGCTCCAGGAATCGAACCGGCAAGTGCAAATAAATCCGTCACTTCTTCCTTCTTAAGCCACTCTTTTTTCTCGACTGCTTCACGTTCTATAACTGGAATCATCGCATAGCCGCCGCCGAATGTGATCGGTGCAATTTTAAAAAAAGTAAGGAAAATATCGAAAAGGAATGCCCATTTTTTTTTCATAAAATCACCTCATTCTTGTCAATTCTCTTATCATTTTAGCACCTTTGCCTTTTAAATCCCTGGTTTTTTCTATTATTAAGAGGATGAGAAAAAAGTAATGGGTATATAATATAAACGTGAACCGATATTCCCATTTGCAAGGATTTTATCAGGTGTTATTTTTTTGAAAAAATAACTAAAACGACTATTACCTTCCTTTTTATGTATTAAAATAATGATTAAATACCTATTTTTTTCAGATGATTCTCATAATTTTATTATTTTTAAAATTTAAATTGACTTTTTATAAAAATGAAATTACGATTAAATAGTCAATCAGAATGATTACTTACTTCTCTAATTTGGAAAGGAATGCTAGTAATGTCAAATAACATCTATGGTAATACACCTTGTTTTCTTGGAGCAAAAAATATATCTAAAGATAAAAATATGAACGATGTAGACGCAGTCATCTATGGTGTGCCTTGGGAAGGTGCTGTTACATGGGGCGATTATACTGGCTGTGAATTAGGTCCTAAAGTAATGCGACTTTGTTCAGCACGCTACAGTGGTTACTTACCTGAACTTGATCATATCGATGTGCTGGAACATGTGAAACTCGGCGACGCTGGAGATGTCGATGTTGTACCTGCAGATGTTGACGAAACGATGCGCCGCATTGAAGAATTTGCTGGAAAATTATTTGAAAGCGGTAAATTTATTATCGGTTTAGGCGGCGATCACGGTGTAACATTCCCAATTGCAAAAGCATTAACAAACCAAGGAAAAAAAGTGGGCATCATTCATTTAGATGCGCATTATGATAACCTCCCTTCTCACAATGGAGACCAATATGCACGTTGCAGCCCATTTGCAAGACTTTATGAATTAGATGCCGTACCAAATGGCAACATTATTCATACAGGTATTCACGGTCCAAGAAACACGCCAGAAAGCGGACGTAATGCAAAAGAAGCGGGTGCTGTGACAATTACAATCAATGACATCCGTGCTCAAAAAGATTTAAAAGCTTACGCAAGAGAAATTCACCAAATGGCAAGTAAAGAAGTAGACTGTGTGTACTTAAGCATTTGTAGTGATGTGCTTGATTTCGCTTTTAATCCAGGCGGTCCAGTTGATGGAAACGGCCTTACTTCGCATGAACTATTAACGCTCGTTCATGAAATTTGTAAACTCGGCGTTGCAGGCATGGACTTTGTAGAAGTTTATCCGCAACAAGATCCAACTCAACTGTCAGCTCACTTTGCTACAATGATTATTTTATACGCTTTAGCTGGTGAAATTTTGAATAAAAATCAAAAAAATAATTAATTAAAGAAAAGCACAGGTGCATGGCGATGGAACTTCACCGTTTAGACGTCGAAAATGAATTAACTCTTTTTTTAGATGAAAAAATTGCTTATTTAAAAGAAAATTTGTCTGGTGAATGTGCAAATTATATACCTGAACTAAAGGTAGTAAACCCAGATTATTTAGCTTTTTCACTTATGCTTCCCAATGGAAAAATCCATTTAAACGGAGATCATCACATTCCCTTTACATTACAGAGCATCTCAAAAGTCATTACGTTCATGGCAGCCTGTTTGTATAATGGAACATCGAATGTTCTCGAGTGGGTAGATGTAGAACCCACTGGTGACCCCTTTAATTCTTTGCTGCGTTTTGAGCTAAATGAGAATAAGAAACCTTTCAATCCAATGATTAATGCTGGCGCACTCACAGTCGCTTCTTTGCTTCCCGGGCTTACCCCTATGGACAAAATTCAAGGAGTGACACGCCTTCTTTCTTCTTTATTGGATAAAGATGTCACCATTAATAAAAAAGTCTTTGAATCCGAGTGGGAAACAGCATATCGGAACCGAGCGCTAGCCAATTTCCTTATGGAAAACAATCTGCTTGCTTCTAGTGTAGAAGATACGCTGTTCACCTACATCAACCTTTGTTCCATTGAAATAAGAGTCGAAGATTTAGCTAAAATTGGTCTCATTTTATCTTTGGATGGATTCGATCCTGTCCGAAGAATCCAGCTAATCCCTGCTCCTATCACTCGATTAACGAAAGTATTAATGTTTACGTGTGGAATGTATAATTCTTCTGGGAAATTCGCTGCTTTTGTTGGAATTCCTGCGAAAAGCGGTGTTTCAGGTGGTATACTTGCAGTTGTTCCTCCTTCTTTGCGCAGTCACCCGCTTTTCTCAGATGGCTGTGGTATTGGCATCTATGGCCCCGCCATTGATACACACGGAAATAGCATAAAAGGAATACGCCTGCTTGAAGATTTTCTTCAACTGTACGATGTCAAAATATTTTAATTTAATTTGGTGATAAGATGAGCTTATTGAACGAAGAAAACACAAAGATATTGCATAGTTACATTCCTATTGCTGATATGATTGTAGCCACATTCGGCAGCAACTGTGAAGTTGTCATCCATGATGTAAGAAATGTCCAATCTTCCCTCATTTATATTAAAGGAACTGTGACAGGCAGAGAGATTGGTGCACCAACAACTGAAGTCATCTTAAAAGAACTTCGGCGTTACGGTGACGATGTGGAAGACATGCTCGGATTTACAGCGCGGACACGCGATGGGAAATTTTTAAAAACATCTACTTCCTTTATTCGAAGTTATGATGGAAAAGTAATCGGTTTTCTTGGAATTAACTTTGATGTGACCGCTTTCGCTATGGTCAATCAAATTATTAGTGAATTTTCCGTTACACATGACCTTGATCAGATCGATCGAACGATGAATGAATCATACGCAAAGAATATCGAAGAAGTATTTGAAAATTTAATTGAAAATACTCTTGCTGATATTCATGTGCCGATCGATAAAATGTCCAGAGAAGATAAAATCTACTTTGTAAATCAACTCGATGAAAAAGGCGCATTTCTCATTCAAGGATCAGTGGATCGAATTACGGAAGTACTCGGTGTTTCCAAACAAACGATATACAATTATTTAGAGGAATCTCGAACAGAGACGTGACCATTGCGCCTCTGTTCTTCATAACGCATTATATTTTCACAATTTTTTTATACTAGATAAAGGGGTCAGAAAAAATGGATAACCAATCAAACACAAAAATAGAAAACGCTTCCAGGCCAAGGTCATTAAAAGACAAGTTAAAAATTATTGGGCCTGGCGCCATTATTACCGCTTCGTTTATTGGACCAGGAACGGTCACAACCGCAACAAGAGCCGGTGCATCTTACGGCTACGCAATTTTATGGGCCGTTGTCTTTTCCATTATTGCAACGATTATTTTGCAGGAAATGTCGGCTCGTCTTGGAATCATTACACAGCAAAGTCTTGGGGATGCTATTCGGGAGCAATTCACTAAGCCAATCTTAAAATTCGGCTCGATGTGGTTCGTTATCATTGCTATTATGGTTGGCTGTTCTGCTTACATAGCGGGTGATTTAATCGGTACGTCACTCGGTCTTACAACGCTAACGGGTATTCCCGAAAATGTTCTTGGTCCAATCGTCGGGGTCATCATTTTAATACTTGGTTTAAGTGGCAGTTATAAATTGATTGAAAAAGTAATGATTGTACTCGTCGTCATTATGAGTCTTACGTTCATTACCACAATGGTTGTAGCACAGCCTGATCTTGGCGAAATATTTAAAGGTGCATTCGTTCCTGCTATTCCTGATGGATCCATTCTTACTATTATTGCACTTATTGGAACAACCGTTGTACCCTATAATTTGTTTATTCATTCCTCAACAGTACAAAGTAGATGGAATCAGCCGCATCATTTAAAAGAGTCGCGCTGGGATATTATTATTTCAATTGGTCTTGGCGGTTTAATTACGGCAGCCATTTTAATTACATCCGCTACGTTAATGAGAGGTGTCGAAGTCGAAAACGTGGCAGCAATGTCCATCCAATTAGAACCTCTTTTAGGCAGCTGGGCTAAAGTCTTTATGAGTATCGGACTGTTTGCGGCGGGTCTCTCTTCTGCCATTGCCTCTCCACTTGGTGCAGCCATTACCATTAGCAGTGTGTTAAAGTGGGAAAATGGCATGAAAGACAAACGTTACAAAATGGTGTTCGTGGCAGTTATGATCATCGGGATCGTTTCATCTGCAATCGATCTTCAGCCGATGGACGTTCTTCTTTTCGCTCAAGCTTTAAACGGTGTTTTATTGCCATTTATCTCTATTTTCCTCTTAATTGTTATGAACAATAAGAAACGGCTTGGCAATTATACAAACTCAGTGAAAGCAAATATTGCGGGTGTAATCGTTGCACTGATCTGTACTTTCCTTGGTATTTATAGCCTTGTTGATGCGATCAATGCCTTTATGGGTGCATAACAATAGAAAAAAAGAGCGTGCGGAAATGAATCCGCACGCTCTTTTTTATGTGGTGAGGCGCAGCACTGTTTCATATAAAATCGAAGCCCCTACACCGCAGTCTTCCTCTGAGCTCCATTCAGATGGATTGTGACTGATTCCATTTTTAGAACGCACAAATACCATGCCAATTGGACAAAAATCATTAAACTGCATGCCATCATGACCAGCTCCACTCGGCAAAGATAATGGCTTAATTCCTAGTTTTCTGCATGCATCTTCCATCACAGCACGAATCTCTTTTGAACAAGGAGCCGGTGCTACTCGTTGCAATTCTTCTATTTTTATGCTCATTTCTCTATCCGCACATAATGACTGTGCGTAAGATGTAACGGCTTCTTCTATCTCATCGCGGTCACGTTCTTCAATATCACGCAAATCAATTGTAAAGGTAGTCTCTCCGGGAATCACATTGACGCCTCCTGGTTTGACGGAAATTTGGCCGACTGTTGCTACAGCATTTGCATATTTTTTCGTTGTTTCTTCAATAAATTGAATGATTTGAAGGGATGTCATAAGAGAATCTTTCCGCTGATTCATCGGTGTTGCACCAGCATGGCCTGCTTCCCCCTCAATCGTCCACCTTGTCCATAAAGGACCGGCAATGCCTGTTACGACACCGGCCGGCTGTCCCGCCCGTTCGAGCACTTTTCCTTGCTCAATGTGCAGCTCTACATAGGCTTTGACTGTTTCTGAAGACCTGGCAGCTTCAGCTATCCGATCCGGATATAAACCCGTCTTTTGCATGGCTGCAGCAATCGTGATGCCGTCTTTATCCGATTGATTTAACTGATCTGTATGAAGCGTTCCAGCAAGCGCCCGGCTTCCGATCATGCCTAAACCGAAACGGCTTCCTTCTTCATCGGTAAAGGCGATGACTTCAACCGGATGAACCGTTTCAACAGCCGCTTCATTCATCGCCTGTACAACTTCAATTCCAGCCAGCACACCAAGAGGACCATCAAATAGTCCCCCTTCTGGAACAGAATCAATGTGTGAACCGATTAAAACGGCCGGTGCTGTAGGATCTGAACCTTCCTTCCGGCCAATAACATTTCCAGCCGCGTCTTCACAAACAGTCATTCCTGCTTCTTTCATATACGTCATCACAAGATCTTTCGCCTGACGTTCTTCTTTCGTAAAGGAAAAGCGGGTAACACCGCCGCTTGCCTGTTTTCCGAACTGGCTCAGCTCATGAAGACGACTCCATAAACGCGCTTGATTAATGGCCATTTCACTCGTCTTCTTTCATTTGAAAACGGAAGTGACATGTTCCTTCTTTCAGCACGTATTGATCATGCACAACTTCAAAATTCGGATTATATCCTTTTGCAATGGACGGATCAATCATTTGGCAATACAAAATTCCATATTCGCCCATACCATCTTTCTTCCATTGATCCCCGAAGGCACATTTCGTAAACGTTTGTTCAATTTCGGTTGGATGAAAAAGGGTCTCATATTCAAACAGGTCACTTCGTCCCATGTCGTAATTTGATAAATAATTATCCATTGTATTCGGCTTGCCTACAGCCGCTGCACGACGGGCAATGTCGCGTCCGCGCTCTTCACCAAATGTCGCGACACCTTTCCTCATCGCTTCCTGTCCCTCTTCACCATACTTGTCCACTATACACTTTGCCACATGTGCAAATAGTTTGGCCATCATCGCGTACATTGAATGCGCTTTTTGCCCCACTTCTTTTTGTGCTTTTTCATATGCATGAAATACTTCTTCCACCTTTTTATCATCCAGCAGTTGATCAAAATGAAAAAGCACGTCTTCACTGACTTCTTCTTCCTGGTTACTCATCTGTTTCTTTAACGTAAGAATTTGTTCATCCGCTACATGCTTTACCCCTGTTTCCATTAAAACCTTTCCTTCATCGCCAAAACGCTCTGTCACTGACGTCAAAACGTGTGCAAATAACTTTGCGGTAATCGTGTACATTGAAATCGGATTAAGACTGTCTGTTCCTTTTTCTACACTGTTTTCCATAGCAATCCCTCTTTCTCTTTTTGATTAACTGCTTTTAGCGCTTGCTCTAAATCAAACAAAATGTCATTCGTGCTTTCGAGACCCGCTGACAGGCGAATGAGCCCATCTGTAATTCCCGCGGCAGCCCGATCTTTCTCAGTCATTGAAAAATGGGTCATCGTCGCAGGGTGCTGCACGAGCGTTTCCGGATCACCAAGACTAAATGAAATCATCGCAAGCTTTAGTGCATCCATAAACCCTTTTGCTGTTTTTAGTCCGCCCTTTAATTCAAATGAAACAATACCGCCCATTGCCTGCATTTGTTTTTGTGCCAATTCGTACTGAGGGTGACAATCAAGACCCGGGTAATAAACAGCCTCAACAAGGGGATGTACCGATAAATATTCAGCAATTTGATATGCGTTGCTGCAATGACGCTCCATGCGAAGACCTAGTGTTTTTAATCCTCGTAAAATTAAAAAGGCATCCCATGCGTTTAATACTTGGCCGAGATCGCCCATAATCGTTTGCCGCATAAATTGAATATGCTCCGTTCGGCCCACAATGAAACCAGCAAGCACATCACCGTGACCATTTAAATATTTTGTTGCACTGTGAACGACAACATCTGCACCTAAATCGAGCGGTGTTTGTAAATAAGGAGACATAAATGTACTATCAACGATCAGCGGCAGTCTGTACCGCTTTGTTATTTTGGCAATGGCTTCAATGTCCAGCACGGTTAGCAGTGGATTAGACGGTGTTTCGATGTACACTGCTTTCGTATTGTCTCTTATCGCGCCTATAATATTAACTGGATTGGTGCAATCCGCATAACTGAATGTAATCCCAAAACGAGACGCCAAACTTGTTAAAAATTTATGTGTACCGCCATATACATCTTTCGTCACAATCACATGATCACCGCATTTTAAAAAAGCAAGCAATGCAGTGGAAATGGCCGCCATAC
Source organism: Domibacillus sp. F004 (assembly GCF_057814295.1). Taxonomy (NCBI): domain Bacteria; kingdom Bacillati; phylum Bacillota; class Bacilli; order Caryophanales; family Bacillaceae; genus Domibacillus; species Domibacillus sp. F004. Next base: position 93,586 of record NZ_JBVATB010000007.1, on the reverse strand, counting down.
CTGAACTGACACCAAGCGCCGCTTCTCCGTTTTCTAAAATGGCCATTTTTTCTTCAAGAGCAGATAACGTTTCATTTCCGTATCTGCCATAATAAATACCTTCCTGTTTCCCCGAAACAACATCCATTGCAGTCTGACAGTCCGCAAACGAATAGGCCACTGCCGGAACAATTGCCTGTACAACCGCACCCTCTTGTTTTTGCCCGCCTTGCCGGTGGATCAATGCTGTATCCATTCCCCAATGCTTATTCACGATGTATCCTCCTTCCGTTTCCTTGATTATCTTTATTATAAAATGTATTCTTTATATAAATCAAATGAATATTTATAATAGGATAATTGAATAAAACTAATACGTGGAGGAAGATTTTATGACCATTGCAAAATTTGAAGTTTTTCGAGCTGTTGTTGATTTAGGAAGCCTTTCAAAAGCTGCAGAATCACTTGATTTAACTCAATCCGCTGTCAGTCATGCCATTGCCGGATTGGAAGCTGATTTTGGCTTTACGTTGCTGACTAGAAGCCGGACAGGTGTATCCTTGACTGAAAATGGCGGGCGGATGCTGCTGTATGTGCGGGAAATATTGAAATGGAATGAACAAATGGTGCAAGAAGCAGCCACTATTCACGGTATTGAAAAAGGAGTAATCCGCATTGGTACCTTCCCGAGCGTTTCCATTCAATGGATTCCGCAAGTTATTAAGCGCTTTAGTGAACAATTTCCACTTATCAAAATTAAATTATTTGAAGGGGACTATGATGAAATCAGTCAATGGCTTTCAGATAGAACGATTGATTTTGGCTTTTTATCGTTACCCGCTGCCAAATCATTTGATGTAATTCCGCTTAAAAAAGACAAGCTGCTCTGTCTTGTGCCAAATACGCACCCTTTTTACAAATCGACATCTCTTTCACTTCATCAACTAAAAAACGAGCCATTTATTATGCCAAAATCAAGTATTGATAACGATGTAAGAAGAATTCTTACGGCTCATAAGATAAAGCCTAATGTTCTTTATGAAACATCCGAAGATCAAGCCATTATCTCAATGGTTCAAAATCAAATTGGGATCAGCATTCTTCCAGAAATGATTTTATATCGGCTTCCTCAAAATGTGAAAGCGATTGAATTGAATGGGGATTTTCACCGTACTATTGGTGTTGCTGCCCCTTCTTTTAAAAACATGTCTCCTGCATCAAAAAAGTGGATAAAAGTACTGGAAGAATGGCTTTTGCTGTAAACACGAAAAAGACGATTTCAAAAAATTTGTTTTGAAATCGTCTTTTTCATTCCAGCTTTATTTTAGTTGAAGGGCAGTAAACTCTCCCTAATATGTGTTTTACTTTGTGATACGTATCGGTATTTCTCATGTAACAAGTCTGAATCTTTCTCTATATCAAGCCGGTTTTTCATCATGAAGCGCTTTCATTTTCTGCAAATAAAAATTTTCTTGCTCGAGCCGCTTGCCCGCAATAAATTCATTACGTGTTATTTCTTTTATAGATGTCACTCCATTATGTTTTACACCTGGCATATTTGCTGCCTGATCCATAACAAGAACCGGTGTATAAAATGATTGTGTGACAAGGTAGCGAGCCACGCTTACTTCATTTCTCTTTCCTACATGGCCATACCGTAAAACCACCTTCCAATATTTCCATCCCATATCCATCCCTCCGCTTTTTTCATTCTTATGTTACCTATACCCGTTTTAACACAAAAAAACTAAATTCATTGTTATGAATTTAGTGTCTTTAATCCATCATTTGAATAATGAACAAAAAATAAAAGACCGATCATGCCGGTCTTTCATTTTTGATTGATCGCTGTTTTGTCAATCACTGATTTGTCAATCGAATTGTTGACTGTGTACCATTTATCATCTGCACTATAACCATTTGTCTGTCCGGCCATTTGATCACGAGAGAAATAATAAAGCGGATAGCCTTTATACGTCGTTTGCTTTTCACCTGTGTCAGGACGGGTAATCACACCGAAATCGGATTCACTGAAGCCTTCCGGGATTTTACTTGATCCAATATAAAAAGGCGGCCATTCCTCAAGACAATGATTTTTGCATGCTGACGCATCCTTCTTATCGTTCATATAATAATACAATGTCATTCCTGCTGAATCAGCCAAATACTGACCCGTCTCTTCTTTTTTCATGACCTTTAATGGGGTAGCCGGATTTTGAGCCGCTTCCTCCGGTTCATTCATTGGCGCTGACATGTTTTCTGGCGTTTCATCTGGCTGACACCCTCCAAGCAACAGAAATAACAAAACATATGCTAATTTTTTTCGCAAAAATACCGTCCCCCTTTTTAGATTATAATATCCACAAGGAAAGAGGTTTATACAATGCTTCACATAAAACATTTTTTCATGGCTTTAGTAATCGTTTGATAATAAACGAAAGATACTGTTCTTCTTCTTGAAAGCGAAAAACAGGATAACGCAAGTCGTGTAATGGAACTCTGCTAATGATGCACTGAATGGCTTCAAGCTCAAGAAGCGGCAAGTCCTCTTCCGCACGGATCAGCACCACTTTCGGATACCATTCTTTTTTAAATCCTTCCACTAAAATTAAATCGACCGGAAACGTATTGTACACGGCAAGAATATCATCAAGCGGCCAGCTGTCACGTTGAATATTTAGCTGCAGCAATCCGTTCCCTTCGACACCGGCGATCATTGCACCAGCCTGCTGATGGCGCGTACTGTCTTTCATATCAGGTGAGCCACCATGGCCATGATGTTTAATGGATGCAACACGCAAGCCATTTTCAGCAGCACGGGCAATAAGTTTTGTCATTAATGTCGTTTTGCCGCTGTTTTGATAGCCAACAACTTGTAATACATTTTTCATCTAAAGCCCCCAGCGTTATAATGAAATAAGGAGTGTGATACGATGGCTATAGCAGGTATTGTGCTCGCCGGCGGACGATCTTCCCGCTATGGCAAGCCAAAAATGTTTGAACTGTACAACAGAAAACCATTTTATCAATACAGCATCGATGCGCTAAAAGAAAACAATTTGGCACCTATTATTATTTCCACGAATGACATGCTGGCTCCGCATTTTGATGCTGCCCATATCACATTGTCAATAGAAAAAAAATACCATCAAGGTCCTCTTTTTGCGCTTCATCATGTAATGAAACGTTTTCCCGATCCGGATTGGTTTTTTGTTTTGTCGTCAGATATACCATTTGTGACAAGTGATTTTGTCAAGCAAATGATTGCTTTTACAAAAAACAGTGATTATAAAGCGGTTGTACCTGTTCAACAAGAAAAGTTCCACCCGCTTTTAGCGCTCTATCATCGGGATTGCCTAGAACCCGCTGATCATCTTCTGAAACAAAACGAGCAAAGTATGGCCGCACTATTGAATAAGGTACTGTACAAAACAATCGCTTTTAACAAAGAAGAACCTTCTTTTATTAATATTAATAGCCCTTCAGATTTCGAGAACTTCAAGAAAGTATAATTGTTTTACTTTTTAGTCGTTTCAAACAATATTGTTGATCATAAAAACGATTTTTGGCTCATTTCGTCTGATATCTTAATTTGTGTTCCCTAACAGAGCCGATTTCTTAAAGCTGCTATTGCATCGGCGGTTCGTTATGAATCGCTTTCCACCATAATTCTTTCCTCGCCTGTGTAAACATTGAACGAGTGATTCCGAATAAAGCCAACCGTTGTCATGCCAAGCTCTTCCGCCAAGGTAAGCGCGAGTTCAGTCGGGGCCGATTTTGATAAGACGATTTCACAGCCGATCTTCGCCACTTTCAACAAAATTTCCGAAGAAACTCTGCCGCTGAACACAAGTATTTTATTTGTCATAGATATGTCATTCTTTAAACAGTATCCGTAAATTTTATCGAGAGCGTTATGCCTTCCAATATCCATTCTAGATAAAAGTAATCCATCTTTATCGCATAATGCCGCATTATGAACGCCTCCTGTCTGCTGAAACATAACCGCTGATTCCTGCATATCCTTCATCAGGCGAAAGCAATCTTCTGGCGAAACTTTTACACGAATACCGTTCATTTTTTTCGCTGTCAACGCGTCATTCACAAACACAAACCCTTGACGGCTTCCCCCGCAGCATGACGTAATATACCGTTTATTTTGAAATTTTTCATAGTATGGATTCGGCTTATCTGTTTTCACATGCACAAACCCTTTATCCTTCTGTACCCATATCTCTTTAATATCTTCATATCTTCGGATAATTCCCTCAGATGCCAAGTACCCAATCGCCATGTCTTCAACGTATTCCGGCGTGCAAACCATGGTCACGAATTCTTGTCCATTTATTTTAATCGTCACTGGAAACTCCGTCACAATCGTGTCTTCTTGCCTTGTCACTTTTCCATTTGAAAAGTGCAGTATATCCCGCTTTATTTCCACGCGACTCAACATAAATCCTCCTCTCTGCATTGATTTCTTTTGTTCTATACAATTATTGCGTCCATAAAAAAACCCTTCTTAGAAAACGATAAAGATCTTTCTTTTATCTGTCTACTAGAAGGGATTTATACCGTCGTTTACAAACTGCTTACATATTGAAAAAAACGGATTGTATAAACTTCTTTTTCATGTCAACAATGGCTCCACAGAAACTGCACATACTTTAAATCCTGGCATTTTACATATTGGATCAAGTTCTTCATTCGTTAGTTTATTAACATTTTGAATGCCGCTCCAATGCATCGGAACAAAAACGGTATCTTCCCGAATCGATGTGGTCAGTTTACTGCGAACGACAATCTCACCGCGCCTAGATTTTACTTTGACAAGCGCCTCATCACGTATATTCATCTTTCGCGCTGTTTTCGGATGAATCTCAATAAATGATTCAAACTGACGAGCCTCTAGAGTGGGACTTATGCGTGTCTGCACACCTGTTAAATAATGACTTAGTACACGCCCCGTTGTTAAATAAAGTGAGAACTCTTCGCTTGTCTGCTCTTTCGGGAAATGATTATCTACTGGAACAAGCACTGCTTTTCCGTCCGAATGAGCAAATGATGTTTCGAATAATCGTTTTTCACCCGGATGGTCGATCGATGAGCAGGGCCAATAGACACCTTCTTCTTTTCTCAGCCGGTCGTACGTAATGCCAGAATAGTCAGCTCGCCCACCCTTGCTCGCTACTCGAAGCTCCTCAAAAATATGTTCCGCGCTAGAATAAGTAAAATAGGATCCTTTCCCGAGCAACTCTGCAATACCACTGAGCACTTCCCAGTCTTGTTTTACCAAGCCTGGTACTGCACGCGCCGCTTCCCGCAGCAAGACACGGCCTTCTAAATTTGTCAATGTGCCCTCATTTTCCAAGTAAGAAGACGTTGGCAAAATAACATCCGCCATTTGCGCCGTTTCAGACATCAGCATATCTGCGACGACAAGAAAATCAAGCTTGCGCATTCCCTCTTCAACGAACTGCGCATTTGGGTTGGAGACAATCGGGTTCGATCCCATTAAAAACAGTGTGCGTATTTCCTGTTCATGTACTTTTTCCATCATCTCATAAGCGGAAACACCTTTGCCTGGCAGATCATTCGGTTTGACTCCCCACACACTAGCTATATATGCACGGTCTTCTGGGTTTTCAATTGAGCGATAGCCGGGGAGCTGATCTGCTTTTTGACCGTGCTCCCGTCCACCCTGGCCATTCGCCTGTCCGGTCACTGCTCCATACCCGCTGCCGGTTTTGCCGATTTTTCCTGTGACCAGCAAAATATTAATAAAATTGCGGACCGCCATGTACCCATCTGTTTGCTGCTCAACTCCTCTTGCTGTCAAAATCATGCCTGAAGCTGCTTTACCAAACCGTATGCCCGCTTCTTTAATATCCTCTGCCGAAACACCTGTAATAGAAGCTATCTCAGCAAGATCTAATGTATCGATATGGGCTTTTACTTTTTCAAATCCATTTGTCCGTTTTTCCAGAAAAAGTTCATCCGCATAGCCGCCGTCAATGATAACTTTAAGCAATCCATTCGCAAGTGCTGCATCCATGCCTGGCTTCACTTTTAAATGAATGTCTGCCAGTTCGGCTGTCAACGTATTGCGCGGATCGATGACGATGATATAGGCCCCGTTTTTTTTTGCATCTGTAAAATACGGCATTAATGTCGGTTGACACTCGGCAATATTTGTACCGGCTAAAATAAGACAGTCTGACTTTCTGACTTCTGGCAATGGATTAGTCAAACCGCGATCAATGCCAAATGCTTTATTGCCGGCTGTTGCCGCTGCCGACATGCAAAACCGGCCATTATAATCAATGTATTTCGTCTGCAAGGCAACACGAGCAAACTTGCCGAGCAAATAAGAAGTTTCATTCGTCAACGAGCCGCCGCCGTATACACCTATGGCATCGCGACCAAACTCCTGTTGAGTATGGAAGAACTTGGACACAATAAGAGCATACGCCTCTTCCCATGCAGCCGGCATAAATACACCATCTTTTTTTATAAGCGGTGTTGTGATTCGCTCGCCGCTCAATGCGTGCTGATAAGCATTCATTCCTTTTATACAAAGACGTCCTTCTGATGCCGCATTTTTCTTTGGCAGCACCTTATACGTTTTCAGACCAGATTCTTTTTTTTCAATGACCTGCATTTTGCATTGTACGCTGCAAAATGGACATTGCGTCTCCATGACTGTTTCCATTCTTTTCACCCGCCTTGTAACATGGCATCCGCCTGTTGAAATTTTTTTATTCTTCTTTCTATTTTCCGCTTCAATACTTCTTCACGAATGAAGACAATGCTCATTCTCTCGATCCATATAGATAATGGTTCCAAGTAAAATGCAGTTTCCCGGTAATATTCCAGCAATGCTGCCGTCATTAAGATCACTTCCTCGTCTGTCATTGTTGCGTAAAACCGTTCACCACTCACATACAATTCCCAGCCGCCCGGTGCACCAATTAATCCGATATCTCCCTTAAGCGAATGTGCTTCATCAAGGGGACTTGCGGATACGCCAATTGTCACACTTGCCGGTACCGTAATGGTTTCCAGTTCTCGTTCAAGCGACATGCCTACCTGAACAGAATCTTGTATAGCCTCTTCTGCATATTGAATACCAGCGCACGTACCTACTGCATGAATTTCTTTTCCGTAAAGCGGGCGGGCTGCATTCAATTCTGCCCGAATCGCAACCGCATCTTCTTTCTTCATGGTGTATAACTCCATTCTTGGACCGGCCGCAAGTTTTACAAGAGGAATCGCGTATTTCTCAACGACATTAGCAATTTTTCTCAGTTGATCTGCTCCCGTCACCCCACCATACATACGCGGTGCTATAACGTATGCCCCGTCTGTCTGACGCTCTTCTATAGCACCTTCTGTTAGGGACTGGCTGTGAACGCCCATATAATACTGAAGAGCCGGGCGACATATTACACATCCATCTTTATTATTCCAACCAAGCCGATTCATGACTTGTGACTGTGAATCCCCCGGATACAGCTGAATGACTTTTAGTAAGCTGCTATGATCCGCATCCGTACAGGCGCAAATTGCTTCTTTCTCTTTTTCTTCTCCTACACCATTTTGCTGTACATAATTAAGAATGCCTGTCACAATCGGCTGGCAGCCTCCACACGAGCTAGACGCTTTCGTGCATTCTTTAATTTCATCGACACTTTGTAAACCCAGTTCACATATAGCATTGACGATCGATCCTTTTGACACACCATTGCATGCACAGACCATATCCTGATTGGCCATCGATGCAATTCGCACATCGCCGTTTTCCGAGGAGCCCTCCCCGCTTTTCATTTCTTTTTCAAGAACGGCATAATCTGTTTTCTTTTGAATCATGTCAAATAATTTTGTGCCTTCTTGAATGTCACCAAATAAAACGGCCCCGACGATTTTGTTATCACGCACGACAATTTTTTTATACGTATTACGAATGCCATCATACCAATTTAGCGACTGTGTGTTATCACACTCCATGAATTCGCCGGCTGAAAAAACATTAACACCCGATACCTTTAACTTTGTCGATAAAATAGTCCCCTGGTAACCCCTTGTTTCCATTCCGCATAAATGGGCCGCCAATATTTTTCCTTGTTCATATAGGGGCGCGACTAGTCCGTACACAAGACCGCGATGTTCCGCACATTCACCGACAGCATATACATTCGGCACATTGGTCTTCATATAATCGTCAACGACAATTGCGCGGTTCGTTTTAATTGCGGTTCCCGAAACGAGTTCTATATTCGGACGGACACCGACTGCCATCACAATTAAATCGGCTTCGCGGTGGCTTCCATCTTTAAAACTCAGTCCTTTCACCCGTTTATGCCCGGTAATTTCGGCTGAGTGCTTTTGAAGAAGAAAGTTCATTCCTTGTTTCTCAAGCGCCTTTTGTAACATATTAGCAGCTGTCTGATCCAACTGACGGTTCATAATGTAGTCCCCAATATGAACGACATCAACTTTCATGCCAAGATTCAGCAGTCCTCTTGCTGCTTCAAGTCCAAGAAGCCCACCGCCAATTACAATAGCCTTTTTATGTTTTTTAGATAATTCGATCATTTTTTCGCAATCATTAATATTACGAAAAGCAGTCACGCCTTCTTTTTTTGCGCCTGGAAGCGGAAGCGTAAATGGAAGCGATCCTGTCGCCAAAATTAATTCGTCATACTCTACTGTTCGTTTTGCCGTTATGACCCTTTTTTGCTCCGTATCCAAATTTACAACTGACTCATCTGTAAAAAGCGTAATGTTATTTTCTTCATACCAGTTCCAATCATTCAATGTAATGCTTTCAACAGATGTATCTCCTTGCAGTACTTTGGACAGTAAAATCCGATTATAATTCGGATGAGGTTCTTTTCCGAAAATCGTTATATGGAAAGAGGATGAATTAATCTTTACTATTTCTTCGACGCATCGCACGCCAGCCATGCCGTTTCCAATCACGACTATTTTTCGTTTATTCATATAGAGGGCCCCTCCTTTTTTATTTAGCTTTTAAAGTAGGGTTCCAGTACGCTTCATTTCCTGTAAATGACTCTGCCATATTGTTTGCAGCTGTTTTGTCTGCATTACCTTTCGTGAAAAGGCTCAAGAAAAAAGAAAAGATTATCATATTGTCCATTCCCCTCTTTATTTTTATATGTCATCTTATTTAACACAATATGGAATAAAAAGAAGAAAGTCAATTTCATTTTCACTATTTTCCGAAAAACAGTGTTAGATTTTCTTACATCATAATAGCGATTAACTTTTTACAATCGTATACTTATGTTACGGAACCATTACTTTTAAAGAGGGAGAGAGACAGATGAAATTATCAGAATTCAAAAAAAGCGGCCATACGCCTTCCTTACTCGCTTCATTTTTATACTTTGATATTAGCTTCATGATCTGGGTATTGCTAGGGGCACTCGGTGTGTACATTACACAAGACTTCGGACTATCTCCAGCTGAGAAGGGATTACTCGTCGCTATCCCTATCCTCGCCGGCTCTTTCTTTCGATTAATACTCGGTGTATTAACAGATCGGGTCGGTCCGCGCAAAACAGCTATTGGCGGAATGATTGTCACGATGATTCCTCTTTTCTGGGGTTGGTTATTTGGAAATACAATGACAGAGCTTTATTTCATCGGTATATTACTTGGCGTTGCCGGTGCCAGTTTCTCTGTTGCCCTGCCAATGGCCAGCCGCTGGTATCCCCCACATCTGCAAGGTCTTGCGATGGGAATTGCCGGTGCAGGGAATAGCGGAACGGTTTTTGCGACATTGTTTGGGCCGCGTCTTGCGGAACATGTCGGCTGGCATGGCGTGTTGGGAGTTGCCCTTATCCCGCTCAGCCTCGTCTTTATCACGTACGTTCTCATTGCAAGGGATGCACCATCTCAACCACCTGCGCAGCCATTGATCAATTATCTTAACATCCTTAAAATGAAAGACACATGGTATTTCTGTTTGCTGTACAGTGTCACATTCGGCGGCTTTGTCGGCCTGACAAGCTTCTTAAGTATTTTCTTCGTTGATCAATACGCACTGTCCAGTGTAAGAGCAGGAGACTTTGTCACATTATGCGTTATCGCCGGAAGTTGCTTCCGTCCCGTTGGCGGAATGATCGCAGATAAAATTGGCGGCGCTAGGCTGCTCAGCTTTTTGTTTACCGGGGTTGCTCTAAGTATGTTTGGTGTCAGTTTACTTCCATCTCTCACAATCGTAACAGCTTTGTTGTTTTTTGGTATGATGTGTCTTGGGATGGGGAATGGCGCCGTATTCCAGTTAGTACCACGGCGTTTTCAGAAAGAAATCGGTGTTATCACCGGGGCTGTTGGTGCAGCAGGTGGAGTTGGCGGGTTTTTCATCCCAAACATTCTTGGCACATTAAAACAAGTAACCGGCACATACGCGGCAGGCTTTACTGTCTATGCGATTATCGGTATTGCCGCACTCATTCTATTGGCCATTGCACAAGTTTCATGGCGCAAATCATGGGCAATGAAAGAAAACTCGGTAATACAAGATTAAAAGAGCGAACTTACTTGAAAAATTCAAGATTTGAGTCAGCTCTTTTTTTGCTATTTTTTTACGACCATGATATTTGTCCGTTGCGGGAAGGACACGACTTGCATCTAATACAAGTATCTAAACGTCTTGGAGGTGAATGTAGAATGAATCGTCATCGTCATGTTCGACCTATCGTTTGTCCACCACAATGTGTAGTACGCGATTATTACACAACTCGCGAGGTCCCAGTTATTCACCCGATCATAAATGTCAATCGCCAACATATTGTTAATGTCCCGCGTCATATTTATCAACCTATGACACGAAATGAAGTCGTAGATCCTGGTTATATGAATCCATCATGCGGCAGAGGCCCTGGTAATATCAGTCCATCACGCGGCATGGAGCCTGGTTATACGAATCCACCACGCGGCATGCAGCCTGGTTATACGAATCCACCACGCGGCATGCAGCCTAGTTATACGAATCCACCACGCGGCATGGAGCCTAGTTATACGAATCCACCACGCGGCATGGAGCCTAGTTATACGAATCCACCACGCGGCGGCTGTCACCGCTGCCATTAATAAAGTAGAAAACCGTGGCACATTGCTCTCTTCTTTTTCAACGAAAGCCTATATTTCAAATGGAAATATAGGCTTTTCCATTCCTCTTTCACCAAATTAATATTTTAAAATAAAAAAAGAGTTTTCTTTTCCTTTTAAAATAAGTATCCTCTTTAATACTAAAAAAACAGTCATCATACCATTATTTATTTTCATTGCTTATTATATGTATATTAAAGATCTTTATTATCTTTAATTAAAAAATTAATGAGCCTCTGTTTGCATCACTTCAAGAATATTTGGCTCCATCTTTTTTATTAAGTCTGAAATATTTTGCTTCTGTAAATAGTTATTCATCTTCTTCTCCGCTTTTTCCATCACTTTCTGTATTAAACAGGCATTGTTCAAATGAAAGTCATTGTCTAAATGGCATGTAAATAACGATGCAGAACCTTCAACGGCTTGAATTACATCAAAAAATGAAATGTTTTTTGCGCTTTTCAACAAACGATAGCCGCCATTGACACCTGGTGTCGATTCAACAAATCCTGCTTTAACAAGCTTTGTCAAAATTTTTGATAAATAAGTCGGTGAAACACGCTGTGCTTCTGCCAAAGGACGAACACCAATCGTTTTTCCCGTTGGCACAACGGCTAAACAAACCATTGTATGCAGCGCATAATTTGTCGCATTTGAATATTTCATTTGAGCACCTCTTTATTAAAGACTACTAGGGTCTATAATAGCTTTATTTAAAAATCGTCCCACTTGTAGTATCTTGATATAATTTATAATTCACCTTTTCAACATTTTTTTATTAATAAAGAACCTCATATAAAACTTGTTCATTTTAACTACTCCTTATATAAAGCCCTACCAAAGAACTGGTTTTGCGACCATAAACCATAACATAATCATAAGTAAGGCAATATATATCCAAACAGAACGATGCAGCTTACTTATTAACTTATCTTGACTTATTTTCTGTGCGTGAAACTTGCAAATAACTGGAGAAAACGCGCGTGCTAAGAAAAACACCGAGCTTACCATAACTGCAATCGTTGCAACGATCCACGATGTTGACCACGTCCACGCACTTTTCCAGATAAGCAAAACACCCGTCGTCACGAGTACATGACCAGCATGTTTCACGAGACGGACGGTTGATTTGAATAAAGACAAATACGCAAGCAGCCCTCTTTGATCCGCTGCACGCATTTTTGGAATTATTGGCACAAGCACAAAGAACGGGCCAATAGATAAGACTGCACTAAAAATGTGCAAATATAATATGACTTGATAAATCGTATTCACCCTTTACATAAAATCAATTCTGAACAGCACGGAATTCATGCACCCATACACGCATTTGCGGAAGCCACGGCATATTTGGATGATACGATAAAATTGAATTTTTATAGTCCTCAACCGTTGCATAGCCTTCCTGCTTAGCATGCTCATCCGTTAATTCACCAAGTGCTTGTGAATAAACACGCTCCACTACGAAATCATGGCCATCAAGCGTCATTACTTCACCAACATCTGCATAGCGGCCATTGCGGCGCGTAGCTGTTTTTTCGCCATTCAATACTTTCTTAACATCCTCTTCCACTGTTACTAAACGCTCAATCGTGCACGTTTTAGGGGGTAAAACTACATTTTCATGTTCTTTCGTCATCTTAAAACCACCTTTTTTGTATTGTTATAGGCTTCCACTTTACCATATTCTATTTTTTCATAGTATCCCCTTCTTTAAAATTGCCGGGCATTCTTCTTAAAAAAGAAAGCGTTCATTCTTTTCTTTATAACTTAGAAAAGCCGCGCTGTTCTTTTTTTAACATAGTAGGCCAGAAGAAAGAGAGCCAGTGGCAAAAGGAAAGATGCTTTAAACCAGCCCTCTGCACCACCAATATATACAGAAAGTACGGGTAGTAAAAGAGCTATTCCACTCCAAACGAATGCTCTCCACGATTTTTTCCATAACGCCCATATAAATAAAAGCAAGGCCGCTCCAATTAACCCCCACAAAACAAGGCCGACCAAGAAGAAAGCCATTTTTTCTCCCCCTTTGTCTACTTGTTGCTATTGATCAACTGCCTTAATTTTTGATTTCTGATCCCCTGCTCTTCCTTAGAAGCTAGGTCATATTTTTTAAATAAATGAAATAGCTCATTTAACGCTTTCTGTGAATGCTCTTTCTTTAATAATGACTCCAACTCTTCATATAGAGCTGCCGGTAAAAAGTCATGCTGGCTTTCAAACTTTTTTATTACATCCTTTTGTGAATGATCAATACTGCATTGTCCCATTTGGCTATTGCTCCTCATTAACATTATTTTAATATTTCTTTTTCCTGAATTAAACACGTATTGAATTCACTGGTCTTTTTTTTCAGCAACCATGTAAGCTTGCTTCGGGTGATTTAACTGGTCTGGATATTTTAGTCCTATCTTTCCTTTACTTAATAACTTGGCTAAATAATTATTTCTTAACCCATCAGGCGTTCTCTCTAAGAAATGTGCCAGCTCCTTTAACATTAACGGCTTTTGAGCGCAAAGTCTGACGATAATCTCTTCCATCGTACTTGGCTGCAAACGTCTTTTCCTTCTGGCGAGTTCTGAAATCTCCCATAGTACTTCCTCGACTTCCTTTAATGATGAGAGATCTTTTGCTTTTCCTTGTTGTTTATCTATCGAATTACTTGCCGCTCTATCTGTGTTTTCATGATTGGTTACGTGTACTTCACTATTATCGGACTTCAGAGTATGAATAAATGAATCTTCCTCTTTATTAACGGAGTTTACAACCCTATTATCGGACTCAATATCATTTATACTGTTAATACAGGAGCTCGTTTCCTTATTTATGGAGTATTCACCTTTATTGACGGAGTAATCTTCTATATTAGCAGAGCTATCATCCTTAATATAGGAGCTTTCTTCTCTATTAACGGAGTTTACTCCGTTATTCATGGAGTCTTCCGTATGCTGGAATTGCTTCGTTACGGGTTCTTCGTCTTCCTGAAAGATAAAAAGATCGCTTTCATCTATTTCATCTAGTTGTTCTTCTTTCTCTAACGAATTTAGTTTTACATGTAACGTAAGAATGGTTCTTTCCGGCTCTGGTGCTTGAATTATATCTAAAGTTTCCCCTCTATCCTTTTCCCATGCTGTTTTAATACTTTTCAACCCTGAACCGGTCCTCCTACATAATCCTATTAAAATAAACATTTTAAAAAGATTGGGGTTGCGAAGATTGCTCATATTGCCTTCTAACGCTTGTTCTATTGATATGCGAAAAAGACCAGGATTTGAAAACCGAAATAAATCTTTTTCTTTTTCAATGACAACTCCGCCGCCTCCATAATAATCTGAATGAACTAATGCATTGATCAGTGCTTCATGTAAGCAAGACAGCTCAGTCTTCTCAACAGACTGATCAAAACGATTATTTTCATCTAAAATAGGATAATCAGCAGCTAGATCCGCACGGGCTTTAAAGTAAAAATCAAAAACATTCCCTGACCACGTTCCATCTTGTGAAGTAAAGCGTTTGGACCAATTCCCTTTTTCGGTCCCTTGTAAGCTTTCTCTATATTCAAGAAAATATTGCGGCAAAACCTCCGTAATAATCCGTTCCTCACTGAACATCAATAGTCCGGCAATAGTTAAGCCTTCCTTACTCGTATTTCGTACCTTTCCCCATGCACCGATTTTATACAAAAACTCTTTTGTTTCAAGCCCATTCCATGGATGATTTGGTGTAATAGCTGAAAACTTATATCGGTAATTTTTAATGGATTCGAAATTAAGTTCATTTATTCCGTAGTGTTCTAAGATTAAGTTATCCTGTGGAGCGGATGAATAATCAGGTGGATGATTTATATTTTTATTCAAGTTCAATCTCCCTCTTATCCTCTATTTGTTCCTTCTTTATTTTATTTTATCACCTTTTACTTAGACCTACTCTCCTCTCGATAACTTATCGACTTTTTTCATTGTACAAAAAGCTCATTTAGACGACTCAACTCAATACAAAACTATTTTAATATAAAAATCCAAGCGGAACACTTTTACAAAAACAACCTTATTATTTTTGTGCGATTCCACCAAAAAAACTATTTTAAAATAGTTATTAAAATAGTTCCAATTTGTAACCAATTGAATAACACATAGGGAAAACGGATACTCTTTTCCTATGTGTTTATTATGTTACATATTTAGTTCACTGATATACTTATATTCACTAAGTCGAAAAATACCACAACAAAATGTACCTTATTGCAAAAGAAAAAAGAAGCTAAATGGGGTCTTAGCTTCTTTTTTCTTTCGCTGTTTTCGCGCTGCACGTTTTTATTAAGTTATTGAACGCGGGCTTTTTTAATTTGTTTGCTTCTTAGTTGTCCACAGGCAGCATCTATATCCGTTCCATGTTCTTGACGAACAACACAGTTAATGCCTTTCTTTTTCAATGTATCATAAAAGGCCATCACCGATTCCGGACTGCTTCTTTGATATTGGCTATGTTCATCAACCGGATTATAAGGGATTAAGTTAACGTACTGCCGCTTTTCTCCAATCAATTCGGCGAGTTGAAGGGCGTCTTCCTTATGATCATTTACATCCTTCAATAAAATATATTCAAATGTAATTCTCCGGTTCGTTTTTTCTAAATAATAGTCAACAGCCTTCATTAATTTTTCTATCGGAATAGCACGGTTTATTTTCATAATCTGCGTTCGAAGTTCATCATTTGGCGCATGCAATGATATAGCTAAGTTTACGGGTAACTTTGTATCCGTGAACTCATAAATTTTATCTGCAAGCCCGCTCGTTGACACGGTTATGTGCCTTGCGGCGATTTCAAGCCCTTTTTGATCAATAATCACTCGTATGAAGTTAATAAGGTTGTCAAAGTTATCAAAAGGTTCACCAATTCCCATAACCACAACATGACTTACTTTTTCACCTTGATTCGCTTTATCCAAATGATGCTGCACATTCATAATCTGTTCTACGATTTCCCCACTGGATAAATCACGTGTTTTCGCTAATAGTCCACTCGCGCAAAAACTGCAGCCAATGTTACAGCCGACTTGCGTTGTAACACAAACGGATAAACCAAATTTATGTCTCATCAATACCGTTTCAATCAAATTGCCATCTTGTAACCTGAACAAAAATTTAACCGTTCCATCTGCAGATTCCTGCTTAATATGCTCATTTAATGTTTGAATGACAAAGTGATCAGCTAATAACTGAACACACTCTTGATTGACATCAATCATGTCAGAGAAGCTTGTTATCCGCTTCCTATATAGCCAATCCCAAACTTGAGATGCACGAAACTTTTTATGCCCATATCCCATAAGCCATTCTTCTAGTTGATCAAAAGTCAACCCGTAAATGGATTCTTTCTTCATTTGTAACCCTCTCTTCAAAGCTCTAAAATTTAACCCTATTCTACGCTACTGCTGCCTAAACAAGCAACCCGTTTATTATCGTTCCAATTTCTCCAAAAAGCAAGGTTAGACAGACTGACGCTGCCTAACCTTCATTTTTATCGCAGATTAACGGCCAATAAAACCCCTACTTCAAGACTTAAGGGAATCGATGGAGGATAAGTGGGGGATAAACTGCCCGTAAAGGCCCGATTGGTTCGGGCCAGGCTGAGCTTGGTCACTCAGGTATTGCCACAGGACGCGGCGCTCTTTACCTGAGTTCCTCAAATCAGTGGGGCTAGTAGAACGCAGACTAAGATCGTCACGTCCTGTGACAACGTCTGCATGACCCACATCCTGCAGGCCTAACCCCCCACGGATGGAAGTTTCACTTTATACGTATCTTCACTTTATCATATTTTTTCCGTTTTAGTGTGCTTCTGAAAGTGGGAGTAACATGGTGGATTTAGAGCCCGGTATTGATTTTACCGAATCGATAAAATGGGCTCCTTCTTTTTCAAAAAGAAAAATGGACTTATATTCCTAATATCATTAAAGCCACAAAAAATACTTTCAGTGGATTAATGGTCTCTCTCCAAAAAAGCATCCCATTTACTACTGTTCCCACCGTTCCCAATCCAGTAAAAATGGCGTAACCAGTTCCTAAGGGAATTGAATGTAAAGCTTTTGAAAGCAAAAAGAAACTAAAGATTATAATAACTACCGTTGCTATACTAGGTATCATTTTGGTGAATCCGTGTGAATATTTAAGACCAATCACCCAGACAATTTCCAAAATTCCTGCCATTATGATATAGAACCATGCCATTTTATCGCTCTCTCCTTCGTCATTGACACTTATTTTTGAACCACGAAGTTCTCCATATATCGATAAATCGCATAAGCTACCCCATTCTCATCATTTTTAAGGGTTGTCGTTGTACAAACAGCTTTTATGACATCTTTCGCATTTCCCATCGCTACGCTGTATCCAACTTTCTGGAACATGGATAAATCATTGTTGCTGTCCCCGATTGCCATAGCCTGATCTAAGGAGCTATTCATCATGAAAGCCAATTTTTCAAGGGCCGTTCCTTTTGAAGCTCTTTTACTAGTAACTTCAATGTTATGATCAGCAGATGAAACAACCATCAACTCATCAAATTTTTTGAAATGGTTCCATACTTCCTCTAATTTCTTTTTATCAAACGAACATGCTAAAATATTATAAAACTCTTCCTCCTGTTTTAAGATATCATGATAGTTTTCAACTAAAACATATCCAAACTGATCAAATTGTCTTTCCGCTACTTCAACTAATTCTTTCATATCTGTATCCAAATCTGCGCTTTTCAAACTTTGAATCTCATTATAGAAATGTTCTCTTCCCTTTTTAAGAGTATAAATGGCTTTATCAGTAAACACTTCGTAATAATAATTCCGTTCATCTAACCATTGGAGAATAGATTCGACACGATCTTTAGTTATCGTAATAGAAGAAATGCACGTTCCGCTTTTTGAATGAATGGTTGCGCCATTTGTCCCGATTACAAATGGGGAAATCCCGGCTTTTCCACAAATTTTTTGAACGTCAAAATAAGCCCGTCCTGTTGAAATAACTACTTCAAAGCCTCTATCTTGGGCATATTGAATCGCCTTTATATTTTCTTCACTAATTTCATTCTGGTCGTTTAATAATGTTCCATCTAAATCTATCGCAATGAAACTCATGCTATATAGCTCCTTTTCTCATTCTATCTATTAAATTTTCTTTCTAGCTTTTTTTACCTGCTATCAATAAAAATCCAATCAAAAAAGAGAGAGAACTCCCTCTTCCGTCTCGATATGTCCTTTTATGGATTGACTATGCTTGAATCCAATTGATTTCCTCTAATTTTGAATGATTTCTCCATTCCTCTGGAAATGGTTGCTCGCAGACAATCACATCGACTTTTTCTAGAGGACAAACTTTACAAAATGTATCGACACCCATTTTGGAGTAATCCGTTAGCATGATAACTTGCTTTGATACCTCGACCATCTTGCGTGAAACTAATGTTTCATGTAGATGATAATTACTAACCCCATTTTGAATAGAAACACCGCCAGCTGAAATGAACGCTTTATCAATATTAAATTGATTTAACATTTGTTCAGTGAGACCGCCGCATATAGATTGCTGCTTTGGATCAATTTGTCCACCTAGTAATAGAATTTGTCCTGTAAACTTATTTTGATTGAGCGATTCGGTCAACACAGACGACACAGGAAGAGAATTGGTTAAAATAGTAATGTCTTTTTTATTTTCAATACACTGCGCAAATTCAAGCATGGTTGTCCCTACATCAATGACAATCACATCTCCATTAGAAATGAGTTCTACTGCTTTTTTCCCAACCTTAACTTTCGCTTCTCGATTCACCGTTGTACGCTGTGTGAATGGAGGTTCCTCAAATTCAAAGACTGTTTTAATCGCTCCACCGTAAACCCTCTTTAAAAGTTCTTTTTCCTCTAATATCATCAAATCGCGTCGAATTGTTTCCTCTGAAACATTAAATTGATCAACTAATTCCATAACTTTTACTTTTCCCATTTTGTTAAGTTGTTTTAAAATGTCATTCTTTCTTTCTTCTGGCAAAACAGACATATCTCTTCCTCCACGATCATTAATAATTTATAAAATAATGCATTCTTTCTTCGGTACAAGAATATGAACGCGTGCTCCTTGCTCAAATATTTTCCCTCGTTGGTGAAGATAGTCTACATGGAAAGCGGACTCCTCTGTTTCTACTTCATATCTTAAAACATTCCCTGTCATGGAAACATCTTTAATAAACCCTTTAATTCCCCAGTTCTCTTGTAAATCCAAGCTATCCTCACCAACAGAAACTAATTGTAAAACTTCAGGACGAATGGCGACTTCATTCCCTTTTATTTCTGTGCTGCGAACAAGTTTACGGAAAACTTCCATATTACAAACATTATAATTTCCGATAAATTTTGCAACAAATGTATTGACTGGAGAGGTATAAATTTCTGATGGAGAACCGGATTGTACAACATTTCCTTTATTCATGACAAAAATTCGATCAGACATCGTCATTGCTTCTTCCTGATCATGCGTAACAAAAATAGTTGTAATATCTAATTCTTTTTGTATTCTCTTTAATTCTTTTTGCAAACTTTTTCTAATTTTAGCATCCAATGCGCTTAACGGCTCATCCAAAAGAAGTACTTTCGGCTCCATGACAAGCGCACGGGCAAGAGCAACCCTCTGCTGTTGTCCACCAGATAATTGATGAGGATAAGACTCTTCTTTTCCTATTAAATCAACCATATCAATCATCTTTTTCACTCTTGATTTAATATTTTTTACCTTCTTCATTTTAAGGCCGTACGCGATATTATCAAAAACGCTCATATTCGGGAAAAGCGCATAAGACTGAAACACCATACCGACTTCACGCTGACGCGGTGATACATTAGTAATATCTTTTCCATCAATTAAGATTCTTCCTACATCAACGTCTTCAAGCCCTGCAATGGAACGTAATAATGTACTTTTTCCGCATCCGCTTTGCCCAAGAAGTGTAGCAAATTCTCCTTTTTTTAATGTTAAAGAAATATTATTTAAAACGACTTGATTTTCATACCCCTTAGTCACTTGATCGATGGTTACATAGCTCATTAGTTTTCACCTTCTAAAGCAGTATTTTTATGACGGTATTGTTTTTTTAAATATGAAAGAATTCGCTTCTTATTTGACACGCCAGGCTTTTTTTCGTTTCTAAACGTCAGTTTTAATACAGTCCCCGTTAACAGTAAAATCATTGAATAATAAGTAATAACAATTGCACTTGTTAAGTGACCACTGCTGTTTAGTTTGTCGGCAAGATAAATTTGAATGGTTTCAAATCGGCCCCCGACAAGCAAATTGGCAAAAGCAAACTCACTAAATAAAAGAGCGACTGATAATAAGGTAGACACTAAAATACCAGATATAATATTTGGAAATACCACTGTGCGAAACGCCTGGAATTTTGTGGCACCTAGTAATTCAGCTGCATCAACCAACTGTACAGCATTAAGTGTACGAAGACTGTTACGAATACCTTGATACATAAATGGTAAAATGATTATGAAATAAGCACCAATTAAAATCCATGGTGTTCCGGCAATTTGAATCGGCCCATCTGAATATACCTTGATTAATCCAACAGCTCCAACAATGGGAGGAATTCCATAAGGAAGCATGGCTGCTGCTTGAAGCAATCCTTCCCATTTACTGAAATATACTGTAACGATAAAAATAGTCGGAAGCATAATAACAACACTAAGACCTACAGACATGACAATTAAAAACAGCGTTCTTCGAAAAGCATCATAAAACCGTTCATCTTGAAACAATTCAATATACCATTTCATTGTATAACTCTCAGGTAAAATGGTATGATCCCATTTACCAGCAATCGAGAATAATAATGTTCCTACAAGCGGAATTAATAAATACATAACTAGTAATCCAACCATCACTTTATGAAAAGTCAATGAAGATTTCATCGTAAATCCCTCCTAATGCGACGCATCATTCGTTCATTGAACCACATCGCCCCTATCATGGTCGCTGCTAGAAGAACTCCCATCGCACTACCTAGCTGCGGCTTTAATGCAACGTCACTAGCAACTAGAGAGGCAATTTGCAATGACAATAAGTTATAGTTGCTACCGACCAATGCATAGGCTGTAGCGTAAGCTCCCATCGCATTAGCAAACAAAATACTGAATGTACCTACAATACTAGGTAAAAGAACTGGAATCCCAATGTGAAACCAAAATGATAATGTTGAACCTCCTAATAATGAAGAGGCTTCTTTCCATTGTTTCTTAATTCCTTGATAAGACGGGTAGATGAGCATAACAGCAAGCGGAATTTGAAAATAAATATAAACAAGAATGAGACCTGTCCATGAATATAAATTAAAATCTGCAAACACATCCCAACCAATCTTAGAAAAAAGCAACGTAAACAACCCATTGTTTCCAAGTAAAATAATATATGAAAATGAAAGGGGAATCCCCTCAAAGTTCGACGTCATATTGGCAATCATCAATAAACGATTTTGTATTTTTTGTGAGAACTTTGTAAACGAATAAGCTGCAATGACTGCTATAATCACAGAAGTTACAGCAGAAAATAAGGAAATGACAAGGCTATTTTGAATGGCTTGTAAGTAAAATTTACTTTTAAATATGGTGATATATTGATTAATCGTAACTTGAATTCCATCGTCTGCATAAAAACTATTTTTAATCATTGCCACTAATGGTCCTATTTCAAATCCAATCACAAACATAATAAATGGTAGTAAAAGAGCTAATAAATAAATTTTTTGTTTTTTTATTTTTTGCAAGACTTCTCGCTCCTTTATGTTCTCTAACAATTTGGGAATTGGTTTAACAGTACGTTCGTTAAACCAATTCCAGTCAACCTTCATTCTTCATTTTAATGTTGAATAGTGTATCTTTTTTAAAGGGTAATTTTCCCTTTCAGACCTGGCAATTGATATGAAATCATTTTATTGGACGGCTCAATATTTAAAAGTTCACAAACGAGCGGTGCAAAAGCTAATTGTGGAATCACTTCACTGTAAACGCCAGGCTCAACTTTTGGACTAATGATAAAGAGCGGTACATCACGCTCACCATCAGTTATGCCGCCATGGTTGCCATATTCACTCATGCCATGATCAGATGTAATTAAAATGTGGTAACCTTCTTTGATCCAAATTGGCAAAAGTTGTGCCAACAAGCTTCCCATTTTTAAGATTTGTTCACGATATTCTTTCGATTCTGAACCGAAAATTTCTCCTTTTACATCTACACC
Organism: Domibacillus sp. F004; assembly: GCF_057814295.1. Classification (NCBI taxonomy): domain Bacteria; kingdom Bacillati; phylum Bacillota; class Bacilli; order Caryophanales; family Bacillaceae; genus Domibacillus; species Domibacillus sp. F004. The sequence continues at coordinate 71,186 of NZ_JBVATB010000007.1, read as the reverse complement.
GAGCGGATGGATATATAAAAAGTGCGGGTCATACTTTCTGCGCAAGGCTTCTGCATCCATTAACACATGACTGTCTGGATAGTCATCGTCCCAATAAAATTTTCCATATTGAATCGGCTTAGATTCATCCTCTTGCTCACGATCTTCAATAAAATGGAATGGCGCGCGATTATAAAGTTCGCTTACCCAGTAATACGATACCGTTCCGTTTCTTAAGCCGTTTTCTTTCGTAAGGTGAAAGAGACTTTTCTCAGTAGATAGACGAACGGCTTGATTGGACGTAATTCCGTTCACTGATGCCGGTGTACCCGTTAGTAACACTTCATATAATGGACGAGAAAGACTTGGGAGTTCCGACTTTACTTTGTAAAGTGCTGCCTGATTTGTTTCAACTAGATGTTGAATAAATCCAAGAGCCTCACATGCTTTATCATATCTCATACCATCAACAACAATTGCTATTACTTTATTTGACATGGACTAACACCTCTTCTTGCCAAAGCTGCGGTAAATTTTTAGCCGTTTCTTCCCAAGTTTTGTAATCTTCAATTGGTTTTGCATTTTTGTACTGTTCTTCTGGAACCATTTTTTCAGCTACTTCTTTCGGAAGTTCTACATCGCGAATTGGACGGGCAAATCCTTTAGCTAAGTTAATTTGTCCTTCATCGCTTAAGATATATTCTCTAGTTGCCATCGCCGCATGCGGATGCTTTGCATATTTGTTAATAATAGTTGCGTAGCCGCTTACGACTGAACCTTCACTTGGAATGGTGGCTTCAAATTGATCGCGGTTAATTTGGTCAGCGTAACCAAGAGCATTGAAATCCCAAACAAGGGCAACTTCCACTTCCCCCTTTTCGATGTTAGCCGGCTTGGCATCAGTTAAGCTAAGGCGGCCTTGCTTGGCAAGCTTAGTAAAATAGTCAATTCCTGGTTGGAGATTTGTTTCATCACCGCCGTAAGCGATAGCGGCAGCAAGAACGGCCATTTGGTTCTGTGTACCACGCTGAACATCTCCAACTGTTACTTTATAATCTCCTTTTAATATGTCATCCCAAGATTTTGGCGGGTTATCTACTAATTCTTTATTAGTAAAGAATGCAATCGTTCCTTGGTAGCCAACAACCCAATCTCCGTTGTCATCTTTTGCCCAGTCAGGTACCTCGTCCCAATAGGAAGTTTTATATGGCATCGTTAATTCTTTTTGTTCCGCGATTGGCCCAAAGGAAATCCCTACATCGCCGATATCAGCTGTTGCATTCTCTCCTTCAGATTCCATTTTGGCAATCTCTTCGGCACTGGATAAATCTGTATCATTGTGTTCCAATGTATATTTTTTCATCACCTCATTCCACGTTTCTCCCCAGTTAGCCCATGAATCAGGCATACCGACACTATTAATTGTCCCCTCTTCTTTTGCCTTTGTTTCAATTTCTTTCAGGGTTAACGAACTTGGATCCTTAACAACTGGAGCAGCCTCCTCTTTAGTAGCTCCACAAGCAGCTAATCCTAGTACACTCACTCCTAACATCACAGCTTGAATAGACTTGTAACAATTCTTCTTGAATGTGTAATTCATAAAAAGTGCCTCCATTTGGTGTGGGATTTTTAATGTTTATTACTGTTTATTACTGTTTAATCATAATCAGTTAACATTAATCCCACATTAATCCGATGTTAAGATTTTGTAAATCAGTTCTTTATTTGTCCAATTCATCAGCTTTTATTCTCATAATGGGGTCCCGGTAGCAAAACGCGGAAATAAATACACTTTTCATTATTTTTGTGTCCGTATGGACGGTTGCTTTAGGTGTATCAAAAACGACCCATTATTGTTACATATAGTCATGAACAACTTTTAGTCTAGCTAACTTATATAATGAGTGTAACAAAAATACGTAACAATATTATTTGTAACAATATTTATCATGAATGGTTTTTGGTACAATGTTTGGTAGAGGAGAGGATGCACATGAAGTTTGGTTATATGCGTGTTTCTACATTTGATCAAAATTTAGATCGTCAAAAGAAACAACTTGAAGAATTTGGATGTGATCGCATTTTCTTTGAAAAAGTAACTGGAACAAAACGAGATCGACCGGAGTTGAATCGTATGTTAGAATTTTTGCGAGTTGACGATACAGTTGTTGTGACGGATTTGACTCGTCTATCCCGTTCTACGAAAGACCTGATTGAAATTACAGAACTGATCTCACAAAAGGGAGCTCACTTAAAAAGTTTAAAGGAATCCTGGCTTGATACAACAACAGCACATGGGAAAATGTTGTTTACTATCTTTGCGGGTATTGCTCAATTTGAGAGAGATTTAACTTCTGAACGGACAAAAGAAGGGATTCTTGCTGCAAGGAAACGAGGAAAATATCCTGGAAGACCGAAAACCGATGAGGAAAAGGTTAAGTATGCCTTGTATCTTATGGACCAAGGGTTGAGTCGTACGGATGCTGCCGAGAAGGCTGGTATTTCTCGTATGACATTGTATCGTAAGATGCATAAGAACAATGAAATGGAGTAGCATCCATCGGACAAAGGAATTCTTTCGATTATTTCTCAGATTTACTTTGCCCCTGGTTGCACGAACGCTGGTATTGGGCCTATAATCATCGACCTGTTCTTTCAGACGAAACCATCGCCCAGTTTCTTCTCATTTTTGAAAAAATGGCGAAGTCTGCTGAGCAACAATGGCCGCTGTCTACAAAAAGCGCTCCTGAGATCCAAGGGTTTTCAAAAATCCAAAAAGAGATCAATGATCTGCAAAGTGCTCTTCAAATTAGCGAAAAAGCACCCGTCTTCTAAAAGGTTAAGACTGCTTATATACGAAAAAAATCGTACCTTCATCGGTACGATTTTTTCTTTGATATTAAATTATGCTCGTCATATTTTTCGTTTTTCAGCTAAATCAGCAGCTAGTTGGTTTGTCCGTTTCTTATTCAACGGATATAAGAATACCAAAATAAGGAAAACAACTATATAGATGACGGCAGGCACTAAAGTAGCGAGTGCATGAATCCCATCAAGTGTGCTTTGCGTTTGCGCCTCACGAGTGGCATCATAGCCAACCGCTGCAATGGCAATACCACCGAGACCGCCCGCAATCGCTTGGCCTACTTTTCGAGCCATTGAATAGATCGAATAAACCGTGGCATCTTCCCGCAAACCGGTTAAATATTCATGATAATCGATTACGTCTGTTACGAATGCCCAAACGACTAAATTGAAGAAGGCAAACCCAAACATCCCAACAGCTGAAAGGGCGATAAATGGCGTTAAAGTCAAGTTTGGCATGAAGTATAAAAGAGTATAGACAACGCTTGCAAGCAACATACCTGCGGCCGCTGTTTCTTTTTTGCCAAATCTAGCTACAAGTGGTGACACTAACGGAATGGCTAGAAAGACAGATGCCGCTTGGATAAAGCCTACGATACTTAAAGCGGCTGCGTTACTGAAATAATCCTTAAATAAATACACATTCACCGTACCAATCAGCATCGTATTCACCATAAAAAGTAAAGAGGCGATCAAAATAAAAATTAATGGCTTATTTTTCAAAAGACCTTTCATTGTTTTACCTATATTCACTTTTTCTTTTTCAGGTGCAACAATACGTTCCGTTGATAATTTATAGCATGCCATGTAACAAACAATCGCCAGAACACCAAAAATAGCGGCTGCCATCAGCATACGGTTCGCATCTATCTTATTGTCTACGAACACAATGAGCGGGCCAAGTACATTAATGATTAAACTTGCCAGCATTGCCCCCATCGTTCTCCAAGTGGATAATGCTGTACGCTCAAGAGGATCGCTCGTAATGACAGACGCCATGGAGCCATAAGGAATGTTCACCGTGCTGTATAAAGTTCCCCAGACAATATAGGTAACGAAAGCCCATGCCATATAAAATCCATCCGACATACCTGGAATTGTCACGAACATTAATACACCTGAAATCACGAGCGGAAAGGACATTCTGAAAATCCATGGTTTAAATTTACCGTTCTTTCCAGGCTTTCTCGTATCAATAAACCGGCCCCATGCAACATCCGCAAAAGCATCCCACAGTCGAGCAACTAAAAAGAGGACCCCTACCGTAGCCGCATTAATATGAAAAACATCTGTGTAAAAAACCATTAAGAATGTCATTACTAGCATAAAGAAAAAGTCATTACCGAAATCACCAAACAAATAACCAAATTTATCTCTCATGCCAAATTTTCTAACTTCCACATTTGCAGAACCTGTTTCCGTAGCTTTTTGATTCATTGTTATCCCTCCATTACGTTAAAAGCATATATCAGAAGCTTTCCCTAAAATCAGTACCAGAACTTTCGGATATTTAAAGGTGTATCCATAAATCCTTCCCATATCCAGCAAAAACTTATCTTTCTTCTTGAAATTTGCTTTGTTTTTCGTTTTGAAATCCCTTTCAAAATATACCAAAAAGATTTTCACGGCATCTTGAGATGGATCATTAATTAGTTTAATAAACTAATTAATTACCGTACAAGTAGAATATCATCCTCTTTTTGTTCCGTCAATACAATTTTGTAAGCGCTATATAAAAAACTTTTTCCATTTTAGTTGTATTTCTTCCATAAAAGGACTTAAAGCTTGAAAGATGATAAAAACATAGTTTAAGAAAAGGACCGTTTTTATAATACACGCCTGGATTTGCTAATTTTAGTTCATCTTCGCACTTGGAAATTGATGAATTTTTACGTAAGTTGCCCTTAATTAATGTTTTAAAACAAAGCCTTGCTAATTTTGTATTTGATAATTTAAAATGGGATCTTGCGCTTTATGGGGATAGCGAGGAGAAAAATCAACTTTATCGCCAAAATAAGAAGCCAAATAGACATTATTAATTCAGACTATTGAGAATGACCATCGAGAAGGCGAGTCTGAATGTGCGCTTGCTAAAAAGTATCGGCTGGCAAGAGCGCCAATTAAAAAAGATTTTTTTGTAGAAGACAAAACGATCCTTCACGCATTAATCTCTATTTACGAATCCATATTGTTTTTGCCATTCACAAAATACCACGAATTACCTATATTATGAAGCTTTCCTTCATTCTTTAATATACGGAGTTTTTTACAAAGAGATGATTTCAAACTGTCTTCTCTCGCTGCTGTAGAGTTCTTACTTTTTGTATTTAAATAAGAAAAAATCTTCTTAAAGCTTGTTCCAGGGTGTTCCTTTACATAAGCAAAGATAACGTCTTCAAAGTTCATTCTTCTTCACCTCGGTTTTTATAAAAAAAGATAGGGAGCAAAAAATATTTTGCACCCTTGAATTAATAATTTCATTGCGCATTACTACTCTACATATTTAAGTTTTTCTTCTTCTAGATATCTTTCTCTTGCTTTACTAGTGGAGTATTTTTCTTGTACAAAGCATAAAGCCAGCGCTCCAAGGATTCCAGGAATCGCAAATACCAGGAAGTTTTGATAAAAAGGTAGACTCAGTGTAAGAAGAACTCCACCAATCAACGGACCTGCGATCGCCCCTAATCGTCCAATTCCTAATGCCCACCCAAGCCCACTCGAGCGCATTTCTGTCGGATAATATTGAGAAATATAGGCGTTACAAATAATTTGGGTGCCGATTGTAGAGGCTCCGGCAATCGCTACAAGAACATATAATAGAACGATATTGTTCACCCAGCCAAGTAGCGTTAATGAAACAGCAGCTGAACTAAAAAATATTAGCAAGACAGCCTTAGGATTCCATTTGTCCGCTAGTTGACCACCGAAAATAGCGCCAAAAATAGCACCGAAATTTAATACGAGTAAAAACATCAACCCAGATACAGACAATCCGGCTCCGTCCATTAATTTTGGCAACCAAGTATTTAGCCCGTAAATCATTAATAAACACATAAAGAAAGCAATCCAAAACATAATCGTACTCAATGCGCGTCCGCTTTTAAATAACTTCATAACCGGCGCTCCCGCTTCTTCCGTTTTCATCTGTTCGAACGTTTGATTTTCACGGTAAGTAAAGGCAGGATTTACTTTTGTTAATATGTGTCCCATTTTATTCGATTCGTTTTTAATCAGCAAAAACCGCGGTGATTCTGGTAAGGTTTTATACATTAAGGGAAGTAATAATAGAGGAAGAGCTCCTACAAAGAACAAAGATCTCCATCCAAATTGCCCCAGCAGGATGATAGCGAGACCAGCAGCTAGCATTCCACCTACCGAATATCCACTAAACATAATTGAAACTAATGTACTTTTGAGTGATTTCGGCGAATATTCCGTCATTAAGGCGATCGCATTTGGCATAACACCGCCCAAGCCTAGTCCAGCGATAAATCGATAGATACCAAACTCAAGTGAGCTATCCGATATTCCAATAAGCCCAGTGAACAAACTGAAAAGAGCGATACAAAATAAAATAACATTTTTTCTTCCCACTTTATCTGCCAAAGGACCAAAGATAAGAGCCCCTAGCATCATGCCTATTAAGGCAACACTCCCTAATGTTCCAGCCTGGTTAGGCGTTAAAGACCATTCTTCCATAAGTGATGGAAGAACAGATCCGTAAATGACTAGATCATACCCATCAAATACGATAATGAACGCACACCAGAATAATACTAATCCATGAAAACGATTAAATTTTGATTGATCAATCATTGTTGCCACATTTATTGAACTCATAGTCATCCCCCGTTTTCTCTTTATAGTAGAAATACAATGTATTCCCTATTACAGAATCTTTGACTTCCCTTGTTTCTGTTGATAAACCCTATAAGCTCCCAAATGATAACGTTTTCATTTATATCTTATGAAGAGAATCACATCACTCCTTTGCGTTATCTTTTCACCAGTCGTGAATTCTATCTATAAATAATCCTGTTCACAAAATTCACTCACTTTCCACAATTCCACAACGACGTTGTTATATAACAAAAAAATGAGATATTACTTATAGAATTTTCAAATTAATAAACGTAATTATCATCATTTTCGACATCAATTGTTCACGATTGGTGAATTTAATTTATTGTTTGCGTTTTCATAACTATATACTAATGAATAATTCTATTTATGTAAATGAAAATTCTGAAAAAAATTTTCAAAAAGATCTTTACAAGCTTGTGATCAGTCTGTTATGTTGTATAACAAGAACACAATTAGTAAACTTAATTTATCGATGGTGAACAAAATTACAGATGAGGTGGATATTATGAAAATTGGTTACTTTACTCTTACTGACAATCCAATCGAATATGGGGATACAAGAAAAGACCCTAACCAAATGGTTTTAGATTTAGCTGAACAATGTATTTATGCAGAAGACTTAGGCTTTAATTCTGTTTGGGTGCCAGAGCATCATTTTAGTGCATTAGGCATTTTACCTTCACCTGCCATGCTGCTTACTTATGTGGCTGCAAAAACAAAACGTATTAAATTAGCTCCTGCAACGGTTTTGCTTCCTGCAAGCCATCCAATTCGCATAGCAGAAGAATATGCTTTACTGGATTTATTAAGCAATGGCAGAGCCATTTTCTCAGCAGGACGTGGATATGATAAACGTGAGTATGACGTATTTGGAGTTGACTTTACTAAAAGCCGTGAAATCTTCTTTGAAGGCTTAGATATTGTTCAAAAGGCTTGGAAACAGGGCACTCTATCTCATCAAGGTGCTCATTACTCTTTCCCAGAGATTGAATTAACGCCTAAACCAGTTCAAGATCATCTGCCTATTTATGTAGCCGCTTTCAGTGAACCATCTATTACAAAAGCTGCTGAAATGGGAGAACATGTTATCTTTGCTCCGTTTGCAGCGAATATGGTTTTCGGAACGATGGAAAACGCCATTAATACGTTCAATGATGTCTCTAAACAACATGGATTCACGGGTAAAAAAGCAAGCTGTTCTTACTTTATTAATGTGACGGATTCAAAAGAGGAAGCAGAAAAAACGAAACAAAGAATGTTGAAATATTTTACTGGTTTAGTCCCTGCATTTCCTGAAGATCCATCTACAGCTCCGCCAAATATCCGTTATTTTGCAGAAATTGTTGAGAACCTTAAGACAATGACCACTGCTAGTTTAAGCGATAAGAGTATTATCGTTGGTGATGCGGATTATGTAACAGAGAAGTTGAAGGAAATTGAAAAGACTGGACTAGATGAAGTTATTTTATACTTCGATTTTGGAGGTTTATCTCATAGAGAAACGATGCAAGCTATGGAACGGTTTGCTAAAGGGGTTATGCCTCATTTTAATCAAGAAGAAGTTATTCAAGAAAAAGCTTTAGTTCAGTAATTCTATAAAGGAGAAAAACGTAGATGCTACGTTTTTCTTTCTTTTCCTTGATAACGAAAATATCCTAAAGCAGCTAACTAAAAAAGCTGACTTAGTTAGCTGCTTTAGAATATTTAAAAACAAGATAAATATAAGAATGTAGGTGAAATGATGCAAGTACTAGATAACTATACACAAACTGTTTTAATGGGTGAAGTCATCCATGGCCGCCAAATCGGCAGAACCATTGGATTTCCCACAGCGAATCTTCAAGTCAACCAAGAGAATGAAGCTTTACTTCCAAAAGGAGTGTATGGGGTAAAAGTTCATTATGGAGATACTTCTTACAATGGAGTCTTGAACATCGGAATAAGGCCGACCTTTAAAGGAGAAAAGAAAACGCTTTCTTTAGAAGTTCATATCCTTCATTTTAATCAGGATATTTATGGTGAACAATTAATTTTAGACATTTTATTTTTCATTCGTGAAGAACAGGCCTTTAACTCGATTGACCAACTAGTTCAACAACTAAATCTTGATATTGACCAAGCAAACCGTTTCTTTCACCATGGTGAATAGCCTCATAGATTACACATTGAAGGAGCTTTTTTATGACGAAATTTCAATCTGAAGAAATCCTTAATCTTCCGGATTTGCTTTTTTTCAAGTTCTGTGATGAGCAATATGGCATTAACAAAGGGATTTACAATACCATCGATCGTTGGTTTTATGAACAAGGAGTAAACCATATCGCAAATAGAAGAACAATGATTCTTTCCTTTTGTCAGAATTTTTGTATTTCTGGGAACAAGAAAGTAAAGTTTGGTCCCGGAGGGCTAACAACAAGACTGAATCTGTTTTGGACCCAACATATTCCACAATTTGATCATAAAGCGATTTAAAGAATATGAGCCAGGCAAAGGAAATGAGATCGATTTTAATACAGATGAACATTCAAGTTATAGGCTTTAAATGAAGAGCCTATATATAGGAGACGAGGAGCGATTAGTATGAAACTTTTAGGTATATCTGGAACAATCGTAGGATCTAAAACAGCTGTAGCTGTAAATCAAGTACTTGAGGAAGTAAAGAAACATCACCCAGAAGTAGAAGTCGAGTTACTTGATCTGAGAGAATACAAATTGGATTTTTGCGATGGACGTAATCCAAGTATGTATTCAGAAGACACAAAAATCGTGATGAAAAAAATTGCTTCTGCTGATTTCTTTCTAGTAGGAACGCCTATTTTTCAGGCTTCTCTTTCAGGGGCATTAAAAAATCTATTTGACTTACTTCCCACAGATTCTTTTAGAAATAAAGTGATGGGATTCGTTGCTACTGGCGGCACATATCAGCATTACTTGGTCATTGAACATCAATTAAAACCGATTGCTAGTTATTTTAGAGCATATGTAGAACCAAATCATGTCTATCTTCATACGGATCATTTTAACTTACAAAATGAGATTATAAATGAAGATGTTAGCGAAAGGCTTCTACGTTTAGCAAATGGTCTAGTTTTCATGAACAAACAATTAAATGTTTCATCATCTATTACCAGCTAATACGAAGAAGTTATGTATTTACACCTTCTCTGGTTCTTGGTATTTATTATATACTGGGTTTTAGAGAGAAGCTGCAGCTTCTAGCTCACTATCAATGAAAATTGATTATGATCTGTAGCTTATTAGCCTAACTCAATAGGACAAAGTATAGAGAAGGAGACTGACCATGATCGAGGAAGAAACACAAAGTCAAGGGATACAATCCATTGAACTAGGCATGCATATCTTAAAAAAAATTGCTGAAGCAGGGAAACCTCTGTCTATTACGGAAATAGCAATATTATGTGATACATCCAAAAGTAAACTACATCGATACTTAACCAGTTTTATAAGAACGGGAATGTTGGAAAAAAGCCCGGAGGCAAAATATATACTTGGAACAGAAATAATTAGGCTGGGATTAGTTGCCTCGCGAAAATTAAATATTACGGAAATTGCAGCTCCGCATTTAATGTATTTAAAAGATACCTTGAATGAAACAGCAGCACTTGCCGTTTGGGGGCAAAATGGTCCCTTTTTCATTAGCTGGGAAGAAAGCAATGGGCCTGTGAATATCGGTATTAAAGTAGGCTCTCAGGTTAGTGTAACACAAAGTGCAGCAGGTCTAGTATTTGCCGCATTTTCACCCCATAAAGCAACTGAAAAAAGAGTCATTCAAGAATTAAATACACTTTCTAACGATGCGGAAAAATTCCAAAATGCAATTGATTTTATCAAAAGAAGTGGGTACGCCTATGTTAAGGGAACTACAATTTCTGGAATAAGCGCCATTGCTGCTCCTATTTTTGATCGATCATCTAAACTAGTTGCCTCACTTACGATCGTAGGTCTTGAACACTCATTAGATACTTCAGATAGTTCAAAAGCCGTCCATATATTAAAAGAAAGAGCAACAATGATTTCTTTATTTTTAGGATGGAGCGGCAATTTATAAAATAGAGGGTAAAAAGGCCCTACACACAACGTGAGGCCTTTTTCACATTGGTTTTATGAACTTCTTTAATAAAAAGATTGAGTAACTATACGGTTAAATACCGGGTTGTGCTCCCCCGTCAATTACAATTTCTGATCCCGTCATAGATGGTACACGATTAGAAGCAAGCAGAAGAACGAAAGGTGTAATTTCATCTGGATGGACCATGTTACCGAGAGGAATGGAAGACAGTACTTCTTTTTCTTCTTCAATGGTTACTCCCTTTGCTGCTGCTCTTTGATTTGCAAGTCTATTGGCTCTTTCAGTAGAAGTCACTCCTGGAGAAATAGCGTTAATACGAACATTATATTGAGCCAATTCTTTTGAAATCCCCTTGGTGAGGTTTATTAGAGCTGCATTTGTTGTAATCCCAGGCAGAAATGTAGGAGATGGTGTTCGTCCCGCACTTCCTATAATATTAATTATTTTGCCGTCCCTTTGTTGCATCATATGAGGTGCAATTGCTCTGATCATCTGAATGTACCCTAATAACTTTAAATTCCATGACTCCATAAAATCCTCATCTTTTAAATCTATAAAAGAACCAGCTGGCGCTGAACCAGCATTATTTACAAGAATATCAATACGGCCCAGCTGTGAAATCGCAATATCTCTAACCACTCCCACGGCTGAAGCCATGGGGTTCTTTTTCGCAAACATCCCGCTTGCCTTCTTTCATCTATTGTAGAAATATGATTGCAGGATCGGCTTTCTTCAAGTTAAAGGAATGTGGATTATTTTATCATTTTTTGAACCAATTCCCGATTGTGCTTTTTAAAAATTTCATTATGTGAAGAGACCATTCCAGTTTTATGAGCGTCAGGCTGGATAAATTGCTTTGCTTTGTTTACCGCGTTTGCGGCATCTTGGAAAGCACCCGCTATTAAATGTAATTTCCCGTCGTGTTTTAAAATGTCTCCAGCAGCGTATAGCCCATCTACTGAGGATTCGCTCGCAGCATTCCCTGCAATATAGTATTGATCTGCTATTGCTATATCCACTTCACTGTTTTCAAGCAATGTCTTATCACGTTCATACCCATGATTAATAATCACTTCATCGATTGATACATGCGAAATCTCTCCCGTTTCATGATTTGTCAGTTCAACACGTTCAATTGCTTCATGATTGGTGCTAGCAATTAGTTTTGTAATAGATGTATTAAAGAAACAGACTGCCGTACTGTTCATTAGTTCCGTTACTTGTGCTTCATGGCCTGCTAAAGCATCTTTTCGATAGGTTAAATAAACATTTTTGGCGATAGGCTCTAATTCATTTGCCCAATCAATTGCAGAATTCCCGCCGCCTGAAATAATCACTGTTTTATCTTTGAAATGTTTTAAAGACTTTACCGTATAATTTAAATTAGACACTTCAAATCTTTCTGCGCCTTCGATCTCTAACTTTTGCGGGTTCAATATCCCGCCGCCAACAGCTACAATAACGGTTTTCGAAAAATGCTTTTGACCGGAGGCAGCTTGTAATACAAAAATACCTTCTTCATTACGTGCGATCGATTCTACTTTTTCATTCAACACTACTTCTGGGTTAAACGTTAACCCTTGCTGTACGAGCTGTTCAATTAATTTTGCTCCTGTTACTGGCGTCAATCCCCCAACGTCCCAAATCATTTTCTCTGGATATACATGAATTTTCCCGCCTAATTGCGGCTGATATTCAATAAGCTTTGTTTTCATTTCTCTAAGTCCACTATAAAAAGTTGAGTAAAGCCCCGCTGGCCCTCCTCCAATCACAGTCACATCGAATAATTCTTGCTGTTCCATATAGATACACTCCTAACAATTAATTGTTATTGATTATCATTATCAATTAAATATACACATTTTCTTCTCATTTCACAATAAAAATAATCATTGACAATTAAAATACATGGAACTATGATATGTGAAGAGTTGCAATTGATTATCGTTATCAATTACATATTCTTAATACATTAGGAGGTGACGTTATGGTTCGCCTATACACAGATAATTTAAAGATTAGCTACGGTGAACGTTTAATTATAAAAGATCTCCACTTACAGATTCCGGATAAAAAAATCACAACGATTATCGGTTCAAATGGCTGTGGCAAATCTACCTTATTAAAAGCCATGACCCGTATTATCCCCTATCAATCCGGGGCTGTCGTGTTAGATGGAAAACACATCTCAAAAGAAAGCACAAAGCAGCTTGCTAAAAAAATGGCGATTCTTCCACAAACACCAGAAAGTGCAAGCGGATTAACAGTCGGGGAGCTAGTATCCTACGGCCGCTTTCCTTATCAAAAAGGCTTCGGACGCTTAACGAAAAAAGATTATGAAATTATTGACTGGGCACTTGAAGTCACCGGAACAAAGGACTTTAAGTTTCGTCCTGTAGATGCTCTATCGGGAGGCCAACGTCAACGCGTTTGGATTGCCATGGCCCTTTCACAAGAAACGGAAATGATTTTCCTCGATGAACCCACGACTTATTTAGATATGGCACATCAACTAGAGGTTTTAGAGCTTTTGCAAAAATTAAATGGAGAACAGGAACGAACGATTGTCATGGTCCTTCATGACTTAAACCAGGCTGCTCGTTTCGCTGACTATATTATCGCTTTAAAAGATGGAGAAATAGTGAAAGCGGGAGATTGTGAAGAAGTGATAAATCGCGACGTACTAAAAAAAGTATTTCATATTGACGCGGAGATTGGACGAGATCCTCGAACAAACAAACCAATGTGTATGACATACAATTTAATAAGAGGAGAACATAAAAATGAAAAAACTACTGATCCTATTTACTCTACTGTTGCTGCTAGTTACTAGTGCATGTGGTAACGAAACAACGGATAAAGAGAAAAAATCAGAAACAATCACATACCAATCTGAAAATGGTCCCGTTGAAGTTCCCGCTGACCCACAACGAGTTATTTTACTCTCTGGTTTCACTGGTAATGTGATTGATTTGGGAGTAAATGTCGTTGGTGTTGATGTATGGTCTAAGACGAATCCAACTTTTGAAAAAGAATTAAAAAACGTAGAAGAAGTATCCGATGAAAGCTTGGAAAAAATTATTGAATTAGAGCCGGATTTAATCATTGGATTATCAACCATTAAAAACATTGATAAATTAAGTGAAATTGCTCCAACTGTAACATATACATGGGGGAAAGTAGATTATTTAACACAGCACGTGGAAATCGGAAAGCTCTTAAACAAAGAAAAGGAAGCAAAAGAATGGGTTGAGGACTTTGAAAGCCGTGCCCAATCCGCAGGAGAAGAAATTCGAGCTAAAATAGGCGAGAATGCAACCGTATCTGTAATCGAAAGTTACGATAAGCAACTTTATGTATTTGGTGATAACTGGGCACGTGGAACTGAAATATTGTATCAAGCTATGAACTTAAAAATGCCTGAAAAAGTAAAGGAAATGGCCTTAAAATCGGGCTACTATGCGATATCGGCAGAAGTGCTTCCCGAGTATGCCGGAGACTATGTAATTTTCAGTAAATACTCGGATGCTGATAATTCATTCCAAGAAACCGAAACGTACAAAAATATCCCAGCCGTTAAAAATAATCAAGTATTTGAAATGAATGGGAATGGAGCATCTTTCAGTGATCCAGTCACACTTGATAAACAACTGGAATTTTTCAAAGAAGCATTTCTAAGTAACTAATACTATCCGGAGGAATTCTTATTTTAAGAATTCCTCTTCCCTATTCTATGATAGAAAGATGAGATAACTATGACGAATGACACTCAACATTCAATCCCATTTACATATAAATTAATTGCTGGAATCCTTGTATTTGCTGGTATGTTTGTTGTTGCTTGTGTTTTTGGAGCAGCAGATATTACGGTAAAAGATGTTTGGCTAGCACTTACGTCTAATGCTTCAGGCGAAAAAATATCGATCATCCGTGAAATTCGCTTACCACGTGAAGTGGCGGGGATTTTTGTCGGAGCCGCACTAGCCGTTTCCGGTGCAATTATGCAAGGTATGACGAGAAATCCACTTGCCGATCCAGGCTTACTTGGACTAACTGCCGGTGCAAATGCGGCACTAGCCATTACGATTGCCTTGATCCCTTCAGTAAATTACTTTGGTACTATGATTGCTTGTTTTATTGGAGCAGCTGCCGGAGCCATTATGGTTTTCGGCATTGGCGCAATAAAAAAAGGCGGTTTTTCTCCTCTTCGAATTGTATTAGCTGGCGCTGCTGTTTCCGCCTTTCTGCACGCTGTCGCAGAAGGTATTGGTATTTACTTTAAAGTTTCAAAAGACGTATCTATGTGGACTGCAGGAGGAATGATCGGCACTTCATGGGGACAACTTCGATTAGTTATCCCCTTTATTTTGATAGGTATACTTGTGTCTCTTTTCCTCTCAAGGCAGCTTACCATTCTTAGTTTAAATGAAGAAGTAGCAGTTGGATTAGGTCAAAAGACGGCACAAATAAAAACAATTCTTTTTATTGTTATTATTCTACTTGCTGGTGCCTCTGTTGCACTTGTCGGGAATATGGCCTTTATCGGTTTAATGGTTCCTCATATCGTCCGTGCAATTGTTGGAACTGATTACCGTTTTATCATACCAATGTCAGCTATTTTAGGAGCTACGTTTATGCTTTTTGCCGACACACTCGGTCGTACAATTAATGCTCCATATGAAACACCTGTGGTCGCCATTGTTGCGATGGTAGGCTTACCTTTCTTTCTGTTAATCGTACGGAAAGGAGGCAAAGCATTCTCATGATTGAGCCAACTTTAATAAGAAAACAGCGAATGATTTTATGTATTCTACTAGTACTTATTGCCATTACAGTCGGTATTGGGACGTGTTTAGGCTACTCCTCTTTATCCTATAACAGACTCATTCCAACCCTTCTCGGCCAAGGTACGTTTAAAGAGGAATTTGTTTTATTTTCTATTCGATTACCACGAATCATTATTACACTGTTAGCGGGCATGGCACTTGCATTATCCGGTGCTATTTTACAAGGCATCACACGAAATGATTTAGCTGATCCCGGTATTATCGGTATTAACTCTGGGGCAGGTTTAGCCATTGCCGTTTTCTTTTTGTTTTTCCCTATAAAAACAGGTTCATTTATTTATTTGCTTCCACTTGTCGCTTTTGTCGGTGCTTTAATCACTGCAAGTCTAATATATGTTTTTTCATATAATAGAAATGAAGGCCTTCAACCGGTAAAATTAGTGCTCGTTGGAGTCGGGTTTTCAATGACGCTTTCCGGGGCAATGATTGTCCTTATTTCATCCGCTGAACGTGAAAAAGTAGATTTTATCGCAAAATGGTTAGCCGGGAATATTTGGGGTGCGGATTGGCCCTTTATATGGGCGATCCTTCCTTGGCTGGCCGTCCTTATCCCCTTTACGCTATACAAAGCCAATCGGTTAAATCTTCTTGGACTTAGCGAACCCGTTGCGATTGGCGTTGGCGTTTCGATTGAAAAGGAACGGATTGTCTTGCTGTTAACAGCGGTTGCACTCGCAGCTTCCGCCGTTTCCGTTACCGGTGGAATTGCCTTTGTCGGACTTATGGCTCCCCATATTGCAAAAGGGTTAGTAGGGCCTAGAAGCCAATTATTTATCCCTATCGCGATTCTAATTGGTGGATGGCTCCTATTACTTGCAGATACAATTGGACGTAACTTAGTTGACCCCGATGGTATTCCAGCAGGCATCATAGTCGCATTAATCGGTGCACCATATTTTGTGTATTTATTATTAAAAAAATAAAAAAAAGCCCGTTCAATGTGTGTGATTTCAAACTGTTAATAAAATCCCTTGAGATGATATTTATTCTCAAGGGATTTTGTTGCCCATTTAATTTTCACCGCTCGATAGCCTCCACATCATACAACTCAAGATCTGTATCAACATTCCATCAATCTCACAGTATAGGACAGTATTCCTAAGATATAAGCAGGAATTGATAGATAGAGCAGATTTTTAGCGGCCTAAAACCCCAATAACCACGATAATGGCATTTGATTACATCTTATTTATATTGATATACTAATAAAGGGAGTTTGTGAATTTACACACAAAGAGGAGCTGATAAGTATGGGATCTGTCCAAGTAACAGATCACAAAGTGACAGAAGAAGTGAAAGAAGAGATAAAGGAAGAGATGAAGGATGATTATTCATTAGATAGGGTGCCACGAGAACAAAGAAATATGGGTTGGCTGAGTATAACCAATATTACTTTTGGCATAGCAACAGCCATTTTCTACTTTCAAATGGGAAGTGTTATGGCGCTTCAATTCGGAGCCATTAATGCCATCATATCCTCCATTTACGCGATCATCGTTGCCGGTATACTAGGAACATTCATTGCGTATCTTTCGGCAAAATCCGGTATGAACGTCAACTTATTATCTAGAGGCGGTGGATTCGGTTATATAGGTGCATCGTTAACCTCGTTCATTTATGCAACAAACTTCATTATGTATTGTGCATTTGAAGGCTTAATTTTAGTTTCTGCTGTTCATACCTTCTTCCCCGTCATACCAGAATGGGCGCTAATTGTTTTCTTCGGAACCATTGTTATCCCTTTGAATTGGTTTGGTATAAAACAACTGGATAAGCTGCAAAAGTGGTCTTTACCCATTTTCGGTATTTTTCTAGTAGCTGCCATTATTGTATCGATCTATACCCCTTCATTATACGAAGGGCATTTTTGGACCTATCTGCCGGATGGCGTTCAAGTCGGAGGAAAGGCCTTGCTGCTTTGCATCGGCATACATCACGGGATTATGGGCCTGACAGCCCTTCTAGCTTCGGACTATGCCCGCTTCCTTAAACCGAAAGATATTAAGGTCGGATCAGTGGCGATTGGATTTATTCCACAGATTTTCTGTTTTGGTATCATGGGCGGCCTCGGTATATGGTTTGGTGTTCGTCTAGGCGAGCCAAATCCAGGTGTTTACATCGTCCTGCTCCTTGGGATCGGCGGCGTATTATTCACCATGTTAACTCAGCTGAGAATTAACGTGACAAATATATATAGCGGCTCCTTATCACTGGCCAGCTTCTTTGAAAATGTCTTTAATTTTACACCGAGCAGACGGTTTTGGGTGGTCGTAACAGGAATATCTGCGATCGCTTTAATGCTGGGCGGCATCGTGGATCATTTGGATACAGTCATGACATTCCAGGGAGTCTTTCTCTTAGCCTGGGCAGCGGTATTAGTCAGTGACGCCATGATTGTGAAAAAATTATTCAAGATCGGACCTGGTTATTATGAAGCCCGACAGGAGTATTTGTATAAATGGAATCCTGTTGGAGTCGTATCTTTATTGATCGCAAGCGGGTTAGGAACCATTGCTGCATTAGGGTATATGGGAACATTTCTACAAAGTACGGCCGCCTTCTTTGCAGCGATTCTAGCAGCTGTACTCACAGTACTTTTGGCGTTTTTTACAAAAGGGAAATATTACACCCAAAACGAGCCCAATGATATCCCTAAGGAAGATTATATCGCCTAATAATTTTTATTTCAGTAAGTTTATTATTACAGTCTCCTGATTTGTTGATTATTTTTCCCCCGCGCAGCAATCGCCGGCCAACTGATTGCTTGCCATTCATTATACCCACCACCTTCCGGATCGTCTTTTTCTTAGACAACTCCATTCGTTATGTTATTAAAACAAAAAGAGTTTTGAATAAAAATAATAAAAAAGAGTAGTCGTCTAAACTAATTAAGTCCGACTACTCTTTTTTTCTATTATCTCAACAAATTTTGTTGAAGCTGGTGATAGATGCACAGTTTTTAAAAAACATACTCCTATATTTCTCTTTGGTATTTCATCTATATCTAACAAGAAAGCAACGAAGATTAATTATAAAATGAATTATCGGTTAGTCACTTCATCATCTGTCCTGTGCATCTACTGGAACACGCTTGCCCATTCCTTTCTAGTTAAAGAATATCTACATGAATAATTATTTATAAAAACTTGAATGCGTGAGACTTTAAGAAGAGTCTTACATTATTTAACGGTTCTTCATTAAGTATTAGAATGTGGGCATATTTACTCTTTCTTCTTCTATTTACTTTTTTTACATTATGAAATAATCGTAGTATCAGAAATCTTATTGGGGGATTACTAGGTACCTCGGTCCAAACAAAAAGAGTATGGCTAATCGAAATATTGATACAATACAAATAAGGAAATTTCGGTTGATGAGCGTTATTTGAAAAAGGGGTATTTACATGTTGGTATTGTTGATTACGATGCTAGAACGACTTGGAATCATTGTAACTATCGCATTTATTTTAACGAGGTTTACATTCTTTAGGAGCATGTTTTATCAGGAGCAGCTTAATCGTCAGCAGCATTTTACGGCAATTGTCTTCTTTGGATTTTTCGGCATAATTGGTACGTATTCTGGGTTGAGTCTTAATACAGAAAGCCTGCAATTTAATCGTTTGCCTTCCAATCTTTCCACGGATGAGGCGATTGCTAACTCACGGGTAATTGGCATCGTGTTAGGCGGCCTGCTTGGCGGTTATAAGGTCGGGATTGGTGCAGGACTAATCGCTGGTTTTCATCGTCTTACATTAGGGGGATTTACAGCCATTTCTTGTGGCTTAGCTTCAATCATAGCAGGCCTGCTTTCCGGACTGTTCTATAGAAAGAACCGGCATGTAAAATTGGGGTCTGCTTTCATGATTGGAGCATTAGCTGAAACAATTCAAATGTCAGTCATATTATTAATCTCCCGCCCAATGGAACAAGCCTGGACATTAGTTGAAATCATCGGAGTACCAATGATTTTAGCTAATGGAATGGGCTGTACACTTTTCCTCTTGATTATTAAAAGTGTAATAAACGAAGAGGAAAAGGCCGGTGCCGTGCAGGCTCAGAAAACACTGCGCATTGCCGACCAGACCCTTGCTCACCTGCGAAATGGACTCAATGCCTATTCCGCTACAGCAGTCTGTCATATTATCCATAATGAACTAGAAACAAGTGCTGTTGCGATCACGAACTTGACAGAAATTCTCGCTCATGTTGGTCTTGGCTATGACCATCATCGCCCTGAAGTTCCTATCCAGACTCAAATTACTCTCGATGCCATCAGGCGGGGAGAGATTGTCGTTGCCAATCAACGCTCGATTCATTGCCGGGTAGAAGGCTGTCCTCTCGGTGCAGCGGTGATCGCTCCATTAAAACAGCGTGGCAAAACGATTGGCACTTTAAAATTTTATTTCCGCTCTGAAAGGGAAATTACCAACGTGGTGATGGAGCTGATTACCGGGCTAAGTTCGATGATGAGCAATCAGCTTGAGATTTCTCAGGCTGATAAAGCTTATCAGCTCGCCAAGGAATCAGAGATAATGGCGCTTCAAGCCCAAATTAGCCCTCATTTTCTATTTAATACACTCAATACAATCGTTTCGCTTATTCGCATTGATCCTTCAAAAGCACGAAAGCTACTTGTCTCTTTGTCACATTTTTTGCGGCAAAACCTGACCGTGACGACGCAAAGTAAGATTATACTTGAGCAGGAACTAAGGCATGTGAAAGCGTATTTGTCGATCGAAGAGGCACGATTTGTCAATAAATTAGAAGTTTTATACGATATTGATGAGGAAGCTCTTTTACAAAGCGTTCCGCCCCTTACCCTGCAGCCTCTCGTTGAAAATTCGATTAAACATGGCTTCAAAGATAAGGAAAATAATTGTATATTGAATATCACCATTCAAAGGAAAAATAAATCCACTTTTATAAAAGTCACGGACAATGGACAAGGAATGAGTAAGGAGCGGGCTGAAAAAATTTGTACAGAACACATCGATTCTAACAAAGGAAGCGGACTCGCTCTTTATAATGTGAACCGCAGACTGACAATAATGTTTGGAGATGATGCAGCGCTAAAAGTAAAAAGCGAACTGGATTCAGGCACAGAAATTTCCTTTTCAATCCCTTATGAAGCGGAGGTGAAATCAATTGGAACCACCTATTAAAACCTTAATTGTCGATGATGAATTATACAGTCGTGATGAGCTAAAACATTTATTGAAATCTTTTCCGTCTATCCAAGTTATTGGCGAAGCGGAATCTGGAGAATCCGCCATCGTGAAAGCTCTTCAACTGCAGCCTGACGCTGTTTTTTTAGATGTTGAGATGCCGCGAATGAATGGAATGGAAGCAGCCAAAACTCTAATGGAACTTAAAAAAGCACCGTTCATTGTCTTTGCGACAGCCTATCCTCAATTTGCTGCCGAAGCGTTCCGTTACGATGCGGTTGATTATTTGCTAAAACCGTATGACGAAGATCAATTGCAGGAAACAGTCGAGCGGATTCAGAAAAAGTTCAAAATCCACCATGAAAAGGGGCCGGGAAAACCGGCAGGGAAACTTGCTGTTGAAGCGAATGGAGAGATTTTTTATCTTGAACCAAAGGATATCCTTTATATGTTCAGGGACGATAAGCTAACAAAGATTATTGCAAACACAGGGGAATTTGAAACAAAAACACCTCTTAAAGATTTGGAGAGCAGACTTAACGTTTTCAATTTTTTTCGGATTCATAAAAGCTATTTGATTAATCTCGAATACATTACTCGTCTGACTCCCTGGTTCAATGGGGCTTACCATTTGCAAATTGAAGGTAGAGACGAAATGTTGTCGGTTAGCCGGAATTATGTAAAAGCACTAAGAATGCGATTGGAGATTTAAGCTTCTCAATCGCATCTTAATTGTTAATTAAAACATGATAATATTCATTTTTGACCTGTTAGTCTCAAAATCTCCTTCTAAGACACTTTGTCTATTATACTTATATGTAAACGCATTCATTTTTTACGAAAAGGGGAGCATTTATGTATACATTTCTAGGAGGTATTGTTCTTTTAATCTTAGGATATTTCACGTATGGAAAATTTATTGAAAAAATGTTCGGCGTAAAGGAAGATCGTGCTACTCCTGCTTATGTCAACAGCGATGGTGTTGACTATGTACCGATGAGCACATCTAAAAATTCCTTAATTCAGCTACTGAATATCGCTGGGACAGGACCTATCTTTGGTCCCATTATGGGCGCTCTTTACGGACCGGCCGCCTTTATCTGGATTGTTGTTGGCTGTATTTTTGCAGGGGCTGTTCATGATTATTTAACCGGGATGATTTCGATTCGTAACCGTGGGGCTCATTTGCCTGAACTTGCAAGCAAGTTTTTAGGAAAAGTGATGAAGCACGTTGTGAATGCCTTTACTATCCTTCTTCTTTTATTAGTAGGTACCGTATTTGTTAGTACACCGGCTAGTCTGCTTCATGTCTTAATGGATGGCAAAGTAGCGCTAGGTATTATTATTTCAATTATTTTCCTTTATTATATTTTAGCTACACTATTACCAGTTGATAAAATCATCGGACTTTTATATCCTTATTTCGGAGCATTGTTAGTCGTTAGTGCTCTTGGTGTCGGGATTGGATTAGTCGTTACCGGAGCACCCATTCCTGAACTTTCTTTATCTAATTTCCATCCTGATCATGCACCAATTTTCCCATTGATCTTTTTCACGATTACATGTGGGGCTCTTTCAGGATTCCATGCTACGCAAACACCTATGATTTCTCGTACAACACAAAATGAAAAACAAGGACGAAAAATTTTCTACGGAATGATGATTGCTGAAGGGATCATTGCAATGATTTGGGCTGCTGCATCAATGAGCTTATTTAACGGTTATAACGGATTAAATGATGTTCTTTCAGCTGGCGGGCCAGGAGCAGTGGTTAGCCAAGTTTCTACCATGATGCTTGGAGCGATTGGTGGTACACTTGCGGTGCTTGGTGTCGTTGTCTTACCTATTACTTCTGGCGATACTGCTTTCCGAAGCGCACGTATGATTATTGCGGAATACCTTAACATCGCCCAAAAGAAATTTTCAAGCCGCTTATGGATCGCTGTACCGTTATTCGTGATTTCAATCGTACTTACTCAGATCGACTTTAACATTTTGTGGAGATACTTTAGCTGGGCCAATCAAGCAACAGCAGTTATCGCCTTATTCGTCGGCGCTATGTATTTATACATTGCTAAGAAAAATTACTGGATTCCACTTATCCCAGGGGCCTTCATGTTAGTTATGGTTATTACCTATATTTTAAATGCGCAAATCGGATTCCGCTTATCAATGGGTATTTCATGGTATGGCGGCATCACTGGAGCTGCAGTTCTTCTTGTGCTATTTTTCCGAGCTGCTAAAAAAGCTCGTGCAAATAATCTACCACTTGATGAAGATATCTCAGGCTGGAATAGGGTTGCCTAATGGGATGCTGCAGTCCGGAATATCGTAAGGATGTGAACGAAAAGGAAGAGAAGATCAATCAAAAGAGCAAAGAGACTCCTCCCTTTTTGGTAAAATTCGTTAGTACTTTAATGACTGTTGAAGGGCTCATCTTCTATTTGCTCAAATAGATAAAAAGTGCACCGAGTGGGTGCACTTTTTGTTCTATACTATCTTAAGAATGGAGGATAGTGGTTCTTCTCACAATATCTAAAAAAGGAAGTTATGCTAAAAAGTACTTCTCTTCGTTTTTTATCCAAATGACTCTTTAAGTTTCTTCATAAAATCAACCTTTCTTTTATTTTTTACGGCGTATGAAGATTGCACCAACAATTACGGCAATGATCGCAATGATGATACCATCAATTAGCAAGCCGTTACTTGTTTCTTCTATTTCTTTTGTATTAGATACTAGCGCCGCTTCCTCCTGTTGCACAGTCTCTTCTGCTTGTTCTACTACCGTTTCTGTTTGATCAGAATCCTTTGTGATTAATAATTGAATCGCCTCACTTGCGCTGGTTTGCGTGCTGCCACTTATCATCTCTCTTCCATACCGTGGTCGTGCTTGGCGCCATCGTCATGCTCTTCAGCTGCTGTGGTGTCCTCAAAGTATGTGCAGGGGTTAGCTTTCTTGATTGTCCGACTGTTCTGGTATTGGTTAAATCATATGAAATTAACAATAATACGAGCTATTTTCCCAAGAGAATAAAGAAGAACTACTGTTTGTTTTTGTTTTGTAAATGGTTTAATGAGGAATATGTTGAATTTTCTTCACCTATAATGCGGTTTTCCACAGTCTCTCTAACTGCGAATTCTTTAAAAAAAGAACCTTTAATCTATTAATAGATTAAAGGTTCTTTTTTTAATTTCTATACTATCCCATTTTTTATTTAATTATTTTATCTCTGTTTTTTCATTCATTGCCTTTTCAATCTCTTCTTCATAGAAACAATTGTCCACTGATGAAAAATGTTGCTTAAACTTTTCATTAAATACCTTTGTTTCTAACTCTAAAGAATTAACTATAGACTAGCTCTTTTTGGCTTAGACCAAGCGTCTCTGCTGTTGAAGTATGAATTTCGTTCAGAAGCTCTGGATTTTCCATTAGTGACACGCCATAAGAAGAAATCATTTCTTTGATTTTTGGTTCCCATTCATTCATATGTTGCGGGAAGCATTTTTTAATTATCTCAAGCATAACGTGAACAGCAGTAGAAGCACCTGGAGAAGCACCTAGTAATGCTGCAATCGAGCCATCAGCTGCAGTAATAACTTCGGTACCAAATTGAAGCGTCCCTTTGCCGCCTTCAGCCGTATCTTTGATAACTTGTACACGTTGGCCTGCTACTACTAAATCCCAATCCTCGCTCTTAGCGTTCGGGATAAACTCTCGTAACTCTTCCATGCGCTGTTCTTTCGATAACATAACTTGCTGGATCAGGTATTTTGTCAATGACATCTCTTTTGCGCCTGCCGCCAACATAGTTAAGACATTATTCGGTTTTACGGAAGTTACTAAATCGAACATTGAACCTGTTTTTAAGAACTTTGGTGAGAAGCCGGCAAACGGTCCAAATAGTAACGATTTTTCATTGTCGATATATCGTGTGTCAAGATGCGGAACAGACATTGGAGGAGCTCCAACCTTAGCTTTGCCATATACTTTTCCATGATGCTGCGCTACAACTTCCGGATTATTACATACCATAAATATTCCACTTACTGGGAATCCACCAATATGTTTCCCTTCAGGTATACCAGATTTTTGTAGTAAATGCAGGCTTCCGCCCCCGCCTCCAATAAAGACGAATTTAGCAGTATGGTGTTCTACTCTATTTTTATCGATATTACGTACTTTTAATTCCCACGAGCCATCACTAGTACGTTTAATATTATCAACACTATGTTTGTATTTGATATCGACGTTTTTCTTCTTTAAGTGGTCAAACAACATGCAGGTTAAAGCACCAAAGTTAACGTCTGTACCAGAGTCGATTTTTGTTGCCGCAATAGGGTCATTCAATGGACGGTTTTGCATAATAAGCGGAATCCATTCCATCAGTTTTTCCGGGTTATCGGAAAATTCCATGCCTTTAAACAGGGGATTGTTTGAAAGCGCCTCAAAACGCTTCTTTAAAAACGCTATATTTTTTTCTCCTTGTACCATACTTATATGAGGTAATGGCATAATAAAGTCTTGTGGATTATGAATTAGCTTACTGTTTACAAGATAAGACCAAAACTGCATTGAAACTTGGAACTGTTCATTAATTTTAATAGCTTTGCTAATATCTAGAGATCCGTCTGGTTTTTCAACAGTATAGTTAAGCTCACACAGTGCAGCATGCCCTGTTCCCGCATTATTCCATTCGTTAGAGCTTTCCTCTCCCGCGTTTTCGAGCTTCTCAAATACTTTAATTTCCCATTCCGGTACTAACTCTTTCAGGAGTGTACCTAAAGTCGCACTCATGATTCCAGTGCCAATTAAGATGACGTCTGTTTTAGCTTTTCCATTGCTCATTTTTACCATCCCTATACCCTAAAATTTGCAGAAAGGATGCA
This sequence comes from Domibacillus sp. F004, assembly GCF_057814295.1. NCBI lineage: Bacteria > Bacillati > Bacillota > Bacilli > Caryophanales > Bacillaceae > Domibacillus > Domibacillus sp. F004. The sequence goes on along the minus strand of NZ_JBVATB010000007.1, from coordinate 45,490 downwards.
GGCGCTCCTACTTAGGCGTCACATCAAGCCAAGGCCACACCTTTTCTGGTTCAATTATAATCATACCATAGTGTATTACAATTATTTATAGATTAAAATATTTTACTATTATCTAAACTAATTATAAGTTATTTAAAATCTGATAAAAAGCGGGAAATATACCCAAATGGCCCAAGGATCCAAAAAAATCAAAGCCTTAACCCGGCTTCTTGCTAGGATTAAGGCTTTAGTTTGCGATTACCAGTGAACCGCCACCATCTACTTTTCGCCGTTACTCGTGGTACGGTTCTCCGTAATAGTTCTAAATGAGGCAATAAAATAGTAGTTAGAAAATTATATGAGAGCTAAAGCGCACGTGCTTGTTTAGCGACGTATGGACTGAAGCCATTCGATAATAAATTTTAATTCTTTCCATATTACCATTGCCATGAATAGATATTACAAAATGTGTTTATGATGTTTTCATACTACTTCTTTTCTATTTAAAACGAAGGGCAGAGATATGAAAAATAAAAGCATTATCATGGATTACAGTTTATTAGTAGCTATTTTAAATATATTTGATGGCTTTGTTACTAATTATGGTTTAATGAACAATATTATTGAAGAAATGAATCCTATCATGGAGTTTTTGTGGGCGATTAGCCCAGTCTTATTTCTATGTATAAAAATTTTTCTCTCCATTTCGATTTTATATATTTCATATATGGTCTATCAAAAAAGCAAAGCCTCGTTTCAAAAACTTTTTCTTTTTTATTTAGCAGGAGTGCTTGTTATATATGCAGGGATATTTTATATGCACACTTTCTGGTTGTCGTTACTGTAAAATTTGTTAACTTTTTTATGTGACAAAACTAAAACCTTTACTTATGATACGGTTCACCTTAATGTATCTAAATGAGGTTTTCCTTCTAAAGTATCATAACAATTTAATATAAGCGGCAGCTGATAATTGTTTAACACATATCAAAATGGAAAATAAAGAAAGTCATGCGGTTGCATGACTTTCTTTATTTTCTTTTTATTCATCTTCTCTGGCAGGTTTTTTTGAATAAGGTATGTCTGGTTCCTCACCAAATTCAGTTCCATAATTAAGTTTACCATGGTCACGCCTATTATTAACTTCTCCTTTAGTATCCGTCTCTTCCCATTGCTTAAACAATAAGGTTAAACAGACTAATCCGCTTAGCCCAACTAGACTATAAATAACTCTTGATAAAAAAGCGTCTTGTCCACCAAATAATGCGGCTACCAAATCAAAATTAAAGAAACCGATTAATCCCCAATTAATAGCCCCAATTATTATTAATGTTAAGGCAATTCTTTGTAGGGTTCTCATGAAACATACCTCCTTTAAATTTAGATTCCTTCAACATACAATTCTTTACCCTTCGGTTACACTAGCTACCTTTAAGTACTGAGATTGTATATTTATCATTTGTATCAAATGGGGATTTTATACACTAAAATCGGGAATTGAATTGGGATTTTTTGTATATGTATATTAGCCTGTTTAAGGCTTGTATTTACGACTAAAGACACGACAATTAGCATAATGATAAAAAAAACGATTGAAGTTGATTGCTTGAACAATTTCAAGCCGGAAAAACTGTCTGTGGAATACCCTCACTGTGATTTAACTAGAGATCCATTTTTAACCATTGGAATTAATTATGCCTGGGATAAAATTAATCCTATGAGAGATGAAGTATTGAGTGAATGGAAACAAAATGGAAGGCGCTTATATTATTGTGTTTATTTATATAGACCATGGACAATATAACCAATATGTTTCAGCAAAACGCAATGAAATATTTAGACGTGAATTACCGCTTGCATTAACGGCTATTAGATACGGCGATAGTTTTTTTCAACGTATACCCTATAGAAGTGGGAGATGAATTTCGGTTGGCGTTAGTAGATATTCTAAATAAAAACCTCATTTACTTATGGTACGGTTCATTTCTGTTGATCCGGAAACTCCGGTATATTTGCTCTACTAAAATCAGCCGCATTAATTGATGCGGGAACGTCATATTGGAAAATGACAACTTTTCATCTGCACGGTTCAGTACCGTATCACTAAGGCCAAGTGATCCGCCTATAATAAAGGCCAGTTTGCTTTTTCCATATGTGGCAAGCTTATCTATATCAGCGGCCAGAGCTTCAGATGATTTCATTTTTCCGTTAATAGCGAGAGCGATGACGTGTGTGTCGTGCCCAATTTTTGAAAGAATTCTTTCTCCTTCTTTTTCCTTTACTTGTATTATTTCAGCATTGCTTAAGACTTCCGGCGCTTTTTCGTCTGCTACTTCAATGAGATCTATTTTTGCATATGCCGAAAGTCGTTTCATGTACTCATCAATCCCTTGTTTTAAGTACTTTTCCTTTAATTTACCGACTGTTATAATAGAGATATTCACAACATAACCCCACTTTACAAACAATTTACAAACAGTTTATCCACAAAAGTTATCCACATATCAACATGTTCTTTATTTATATTTTACCATATGTTCCACATGTGAATATCCTACTTTCGTTCACTTCTTTTTTTCTACGCAGGGAGAAAAGAAGGAATTTTTTGATTTTTCCATTAAATTTAATCGTTCTTCATTCTTCCTTAATATTCTGCTGACAGAATAGAACAGAAGTCTATTATGGGAGGTAATGATGATGAAAAAGAAACAGACAGTTCGATTTATTCTGGCATCTGGTATTTTATTTAGCTCCATGTACACAGTACCGTCAGCCAATATACTGGCCTCTGAAACTCTTTTAACAGAGTCTTTTAACACAGCGGCGCTTCCTGCTGGATGGGAAGTGATTCAAGGACAAGCAGCGGTGCAAAATAATGCGCTTGTTTTAACATCTCCTTCAACATCGCAGCCTGCGCGCGTGCTGGCTCCCGCGTCTGTAGCTGGAGGCGATTATGTGATTGAAGCGGATATGACATTTTTGTCTGCTGTGGAAGACACACGCTGGGCGTCCATTATGTACCGGGTGCAGGAAAACGACTACCCGTACTATCAGTTTGCTGTCCGCCGCGGAGCAAATGCATTAAATGGTGTTGAGTTCGCTCTTCGTAATCCCAATAATCAATGGTCTGTTCTTGAAAAAGGACCGTATAGTGAAGCTTTTGATTACAACCAAACATACAAAATGAAAATTGTTTCAAAAGGCAACAGAGTGCAACAATACATAAATGGACAGCTCGTCACCAATACCGATCAAGCAACGGCTCTTCAAGACGGACGAATTGGCTTCCAAGCGGCGGGTTCAACAGTAAAATTTGATAACATCCGCGTGATCGAACAAACAGAGGAATTGCCCTCTTTACAAGCTTCTGGGGCATTTCTTGGCGATCAACCAGAAACCAATATGCTGAACGCACCAACAGTTATTTCAAGCAAAGCACAGTTAGAACAAATGGATGGTGTTTCTTCAATGGTGCTGAAGCCCAATCAGGAATTGAATATAAATGGAATCCCGCTTCAAACGCATTTAGAGAAGATGGCCGGCCATACCATTCCGCTTCTTCACATTGAAGATCAGGAAACAGCAGAAAAAACAGCGTCATTGCTTTCTGAACTTTCCATCCAGGACGTGCACATTCTTTCGTCTCAACCGGCCATTTTGAAAATCGTTAAAGAGACGAATCCAGCCGTACGCGGAGCTCTGATGTATAACCGCAATTCATTAAATAAACACGATTTGAACCGTTTTATCCAGTCTCTTCATGAATCAGGCGCCAAAACGGCCATTTTCCCGCAAAAATTATTGACAGCAGATACGGTTCATTACTTACACAGTCGTTCTGTCGCTGTCTGGGGCACAACAGCGAGTGACAGTGAGCTTGATGCACACCGTTTAATTCATGCAGGTGTTGACGGCATTATAGCGGATCATCCAGCAGCGGTAGTCGACGCATTCAGCCGCTATCCTGAAAATACACTTGTGCAGCGTCCGATCGTAGCGGCACACCGGGGAATTCCATCGATGGCACCGGAAAATACAATGGCCGGCTACCGTCTCTCATATGAGCTTGGTGCTGACTTAATTGAAACAGATGTCCAAAAAACGAAAGATGGCGAAATCATTATTATGCACGACTATACGGTTGACCGAACGACTGATGGCACGGGCAGCGTAGCGGAAATGACATTAGATCAAATTCGTGCACTGGATGCCGGTTCCTATTTCAGTCCGGAATTTTCTGGTGAAAAAGTACCGACATTCCGAGAATTTTTGCAAGAATTTAAAGGAAAAGATGTTATTTTACTTGTAGAATTAAAAGCGGACAACCTTTCCGAAGAAACCATTCAGATGATTAAAGAGGAAGGCATGACTGATCAAGTTGTGCTTCAAAGCTTTCATTTAAACAGTGTGCAAAAGTCCGTTGAGACAGCGCCAAATATTCCATCCGGCTACCTATATTCAGCAGCTGTCCCGTCAACAGAACAGGCACGTCTTGCAGATGCAAGTAAAATGATGAACTATTCGACCCGCTTGAATGCCACATTAAACTCCAGCTATAGCAGTTTGTCACCTGAATTTACAGCATACTTGCGTCAACGTGGCATGATCAGCTATCACTGGACATTCCGGAATCAGGCTGATTTCGGCGAGCAGCTTCAAAACGGCATGATTGGCCCTATTACTGATTACACACAGTGGTTAACAGATGCACCCATTCGAATTGAAACACCTGTGAAAAAGCGTGTATTGAAACCTGGAAGTACAACAAAAATTGAGAGCAAAGCTTTTTTAAACTATCGGACAGAGAAAAAAGAAAATATTGAAACAACATTATTTGCAACAGGAGATGGTGTCTCTATTGAGGGCAATACAATTCGAGCTTTGAAACCGGGCACATCGTATGTTTTTGCACAACATACATTTACGATGCTTGGACAAGAGTGGTCTCTTGTTTCAGAACCCATGGAAATTATTATAAAATAATAGAAAATGCCGTTATCAACATGTTGATAACGGCATTTTCTGAATCTTATCCACATACCCACAGATTTCATCCACATTTTGTGCCCGAATATTAGTTTCCTACCACATATATGGCTTGATTTTTGCAAAACTCACATGAAACCGCTTCTTCTATTTTTTCTATTTTAGGCGCTGTTTCATATTCGTCAACAGCAATATCTAAGGCCAGTTCAGCGTGTTCTAAACAACAGTACATCTTTTTTTCCTCCATTAAAAATCACTTTCCGCCACTAATTCTAACTCAGTTTGCTGTTGTTTTCCAGCCCGGTAATAGGTGACGGTTACACTATCTCCTGCTTTTTTATTGTTATACATATATTTACGCAGTGCGATAACGTCTTGAACTGGTTTACCATCCAATTCGGTAATCACATCGTATTCACGCAATCCTGCTTCCGCTGCCGGCGATTTAGTAAGTACCTGTTCAATGATAACCCCTTCCGTTACCGTCTCAGGCAGTTTGAGTGTTTGCTGCTGATGATAGGATGGCAATTCGCTGACGTTTTGAAGCGTAATACCCATAGCGGGACGCTTCACTTCTCCAAATGATTCAAGGTCTTCAATAATGGGAAGTGCTGCATCAATTGGAATGGATAATCCGATCCCTTCAACAGCATTTTCAGCAATTTTCATCGAGTTGATACCAATTACTTGACCGGCAATGTTTACAAGCGCACCACCGCTGTTACCCGGATTGATTGCCGCATCTGTTTGTAATACTTCCGCCTGCCAGTCGTTTATCATATCACCATTCAAATCAACAGGAATGGCACGTTCAAGTCCGGAAACGACACCTTGTGTAACGGAACCTGAAAATTCAAGACCAAGCGGATTTCCAATGGCAATAACCGGTTCACCGATTTTCAATGCTTCTGAGTTGCCAAATTCAGCTATCTTCTTAACATTTTTACCGCTAATCGATAAGACGGCAAGATCGGTCCATACATCGCCGCCAATAAGTTTTGCCGGTTCTTTCGTACCATCCGCAAGCGTTACTTCTAGCTGCTGTGAGCCTTCAATAACATGGTAATTCGTGACGATAAATGCTGTATCTGCCTCTTTTTTATAAATTACACCGCTTCCTGTACCTGCTTCCTGCGTCGTTGCTTCTGACCCGAAAAAGCTCATTGATTCTTGAATATTTGTAATGCCAACAACCGTATCTTTCGCTTTATCAACTGCTTTTGTTACATCTGTAGTCACATCAACTGAAACCTGCTCTGTATGGCCAGTGGATTGATTTTCAACGAAAGTTTGTTCATCGTTCTGATAATCCATTATGGATGGAACGGTTGCGACGACCAGCCCCGCACCTACAACAACGCCTGCCAATCCGGATAAAAAATAGCCGCCTTTTCCGCCACGCTTGTTGCGTCCCGTTCGTCCTTCATCATAATAACCCATCTACTCCTCATCCTTTCCGCCCAATTATTGTCTCACCATTCAATTTATCTATTCTCAAAAAATTATACGCTTTTGACTAAAAAAAGGGCAACTAATAAGGAAATAGGCAGCTTCCTGTTCAAATTCGAACGGAAAGCTGCCTATTTTGTTTGGGTAACAAGTAAGAATTTAAAAACACAAGTTTCTCAGTGCCCTCCACACAGACTCGGTATCTTCTAGTTAAATAACAGCAAGTGGCGTTGATATTTTCGGATCGGTATCAAATAAATGAAATTGTTCTCCAACGCCAGCATCTTTCAGCTGTAATGTTTGTGAGACCGCCATTTTTGCAAGTTCTTTCATATTGTTGTCTGTGCTTAAATGCGCCAAATAAATTCGTTTCGTATTTGGTCCAATGACATCATTCATGGCGAGGGCAGCGTCTTCATTCGATACGTGGCCGACATCGCTTAAAATACGCTGCTTAATGTTCCATGGATAGCGGCCCATACGCAGCATTCCAACGTCATGATTACTTTCGAATACATAGGCATCTGCATTGTCAATTAATCCTTTCATCCGGTCACTGACGTAGCCTGTATCTGTAATAAGCACGAGCTTTTTTTGACTGTTATGAAAAATATAAAACATCGGCTCGGCTGCATCATGTGATACCCCGAAGGACTGAATGTCAAGCGCACCGAATGTTTTCACCGTTTCCATTTCAAATATAAACTTTTGGCTGGCCTCAATCGTACCGGTTAACCGGTCCATTGCCCGCCATGTCTTTTCATTTGCATATACCGGCAATTTGTATTTTCTAGCCAATACTCCGAGCCCTTTAATATGGTCACTATGTTCATGTGTAACAAGAATGCCAGATAGGTCCTCCATCTTCTTGCCGATTGAAGAAAATAGCTCCTCCATCTTTTTACCACTTAATCCTGCATCCACAAGAAACGATTGACCATCTGATTCCACAAAAATTGCGTTGCCGGTACTTCCGCTTGCAAGTACACTGAATTGAATTGTCATGTCCTACCACTCCAGTTAAATTACGACTCTTTTTCCGTTTGATAAATCGATCCGTCAAATGCATTCACATAAATTTCTTCTGTCTTATTAGCTTTTTTCAGCTGAAAGTACCATGTTGGTGACAACACCTGTGCCTCTGTTAGCTGTACGACGGTATAGTAGCCAAGTTCTGCATTAGCAATTTCACTATCCGGCTGAATAAGGCCATTTTTGTACAGAGCGTCAATCGCCTGGAACGCTGGTAAAATCGCTTCTTCTTCACGGTTTTCATCAATGTCTGACAGCATCGTCTGTGTATAGCCAATAATGTTATCAGCATCATCCAACTGCACCGTTAAATAACCACTTATATTTTCGAACAGTTTTTTATTATCAAACTGTTGATAAAAAATAACTGTTTTTTCATCACGATTTCGCTTCCAATAGGAATAGCGGTCGCCCTGTAAAACATTGTTTTTCACAAAAGAAACAATTTTTTCATAGGTTGCCCCGTCCGTTTCATACGGCTTATCGAGCTCACTCATAACTTCAGTTCCCTTGCTCTTAATCGTCATTTTCTGCTTGGTTAAAAAGAGAAAATCGTTTTCAGCAAATATTTTTGGCTTAGCCGTAATAATGGATAGCTCTTCAGCATTAACCGGCATTTTTTCATATTCAATCCGGTCAGATTTAAGCTTTTCTTCAATGGACGTTTCCTTAATAACTTCAAAACGAGTCGCCCCATACTTATTATAAAACATAACAGCCAGAAACAGATTAAGCACAAGAAAGACGGCAATAAAAATCGTTTTCGTTTTACTCCAATCCATCGGCCGCTCCCCTTTCATCAGTCTCCATACGATGCCACGTTCCATTGTATTGATAGTACCAAGAAGGTTGAAGCGCTAAGATTTTCGGTGATTCACGTTCAACAGTCATTTCGTAGCCAATCTGAATATTTGTCAAAAGCGACGGGTCGATTTTTTGGCTAAGAACTTTATCAATGGCTTCTTCTCCGTCTTCAAGCTTAATAGGTGCCTCTGTTTCAGGGAGTGGACTATCTAGTTGAATAATAAAGGAAGGGCGCACATATTGAAAAATACGCTCTCTTCCCCAAGTTTGAGATAGTTCAGCCATTCCTTGTTCATTAAATACGGGGTAATCATCTAAATACAAACGGTAACTAATGAATGATGAACCTGGCGTTGTGCTGAATAGCCGATAGTCATCCACCCAGCCATTATGATCATTAACGAAGCTAACACTTTTATCAATAAGCGTTTTAAGTGCCATCTTCTGACCAATTTCATTTTCCAATGCCAAATTCGAATACGTAATAACACCCGTCTTATGATTAACATGCATTAAACTTGAACCGTCTGTATACTCCGTTCTTTCCGAACTTGATCCCCGTTTTACATAACTCGGATCATTAAACAGGGCTTTTTTAAAGGTTTCAGCCTCTATTTGTTCAGGTAAATATTTTTTCGTATACAATACAGGCGCTTCTTTTCTTACGAATAAAAGTGATCCGTTTGGAATTTGGTGCGCGATGTATGGTTCAAGACGGGATGATTGAACTAAATAACGCATTTTAAATTCTGAAAGTGATGCCGATTCAATCCGACTTTTAAATACAAGTCGTTCCTGTACGGAAACAAAGTAAACAGAAGCGCTGTTACTATCCTCTGCCTCTCCAATTACTATCCGGTCAAATACAGCGCTTGGAACATCGGATTGATTAAACGTTAATATGTTTTTAGCTGTATCAAACGGAATGAAGCCAGAAAAAAATAATTCCACGTGAGAATTACCAGTTAACAGTTCGTTAAATTCTTGCTCATTCAATAAACTAGAAATATTTTCTGGTTCATTAAATGTCCATGAAGCCATTTCTTCCATGAACCATGTAAGCTCTTCTTCTTCCACGGTTCCATAATGTTGATCCTGCAAATGAGCAACAATTTTTGCGGGCTTTAGCAGCGAGGAAATTTTGCGCTGCTGGCCAATTTCTACTTCTGTTACAATTGTATCTGAACTATCTGTAATCGTTTCATAAGAAGGCTTATAATTCCAGATGCCCCATGTAAATACCATACTTATGAGCACAAGTAGTGCCAGGGCAGCGGATTTAATTTTTTCATAATTCATACCCAATCATCCTCTTCAGAAAGATCTGCCGGCAACGTAAAGAATATCGTGGTACCTTTTCCTTCTACACTTTTTGCCCAAATGTGGCCGTCATGTGCACCAATCAACTCTTTTGCAATCGCAAGGCCAAGACCAGTACCGCCCATTTTCCGCGAACGTGCTCGATCTACACGGTAAAAACGTTCAAATATGCGTTCAAGACTCTTTTTTGGGATACCCATTCCTTGATCACTAACACTTATTTGAATCGTATCGCCATGCTCTTCTACTTTAAATGAAACAAGTCCGCCTTCTGGGGAATATTTTAGCGCATTAGAGATAATATTATCGATAACCTGTGTCAGTTTATCCTGGTCAATTGTGACATAAATCGGATAACGAGGCAGTTTGCGTCGGAATGTAACTTCCTGCGATTTTGTCATTTCAAAACGATCGATAATTTTATTAAAAAATTCGATAAAATCGGTATCTTTCTTGGTTAAATTGTATTCACGGCTGTCGAACTTCGATAATTGAAGTAAATCATTTACTAATCGAATCATCCGCTCTGTTTCGGTTTGGGTCACATCAAGAAAATTTGGGGCAATGTCTGGATCTTGCCATGCCCCATCAGCAAGCGCTTCTAAGTAGCTGCGCATTGTCGTAAGCGGCGTCCGCAATTCATGTGAAACATTCGTCACAAATTCACGTCGTTCTATTTCAATTTTTTCTTGTTCTGTAATGTCATGTAAGACTGTGATCAATCCGTTGACAAAACCTGTTTCTTTTTGAATAACTGAGAAGTTCGCCCGTAAGATGTACGGTCGGTCATGCGTACTATAATCAAGAATGACCGAATCCTGTTCATTTAATAAATCATCAAACGAATAGTCTTCTTCTAAATTTAGAAGGGTTACAATAGGCTGTGAAATAATTGTTTCACGTGAAACATTTAGCATTTTGGATGCTGGTTCATTAATTAAAATAACACGACCGCGACGGTCTGTCGCAATCACACCATCAGTCATATGTGATAAGACCGATGATAGCTTACGACGCTCACCTTCTGTCGTCGCTTGCGATTCCTGAAGCCGCTTCGTTAAATTATTGAATGTTACAGCAAGTTCACCAATTTCATCTTGACCATATACTTTTACTTTTCGCGAAAAGTTTCCTTTCCCAAGTGCAACCGCCTGCCGCCTCATATCCGTAATTGGCCGTGTAATGGTTCTTGCTAGTGTAATACCTAATATCGCGGTAATAGCCAGGGCGAGAATCGCTGCAGAAAATAAAATTTCATTAATATCATCTAACTGACTGAAAACAGTTTCAATATCTCCAATTAAGTAAACAGCGCCAATCACTTCGCTGTTTGATAAAATAGGAGATGTTAATACCCAAACGCGCTGACCGGTTCGGTCATTAATAAACATATTATCTTCTGTTGCACCTGCAGACAGCGCTCGTTTTATGGCAATTTCGGTCATGCGCTGCCCGACGACTCCCTGGTTATTCGCATCAGATGTACCGATAATCCGACTTCGTTCATCAACGACACGTACTTCCGTAATATCTCCAGCAGAAAAATCTTCCAAAATACGCCGGATATCCTGTTCCACTGTATTCGATTCATCATCACGCTCTTTTAACATCTCTTCACGCAAATTGTACTCCAATAAATTAACGCGTTCTTGCAAAGATGTTTTGAAGTTCGTTACAAACTTTTCCTCAAGGGAGTTTACAAAATATACACTAATAACTTGCATCGCAAATAAAATGAGCAAAACGTACGTGAGCACAAATTTCATTTGAATGGAACGAAAAAAACCTACCCGTTTCATCAATGCTACTCCTGCTCAGGATTGCGCAAGTAGTAGCCTACCCCTCTTCGGGTCACGATCCAAGAAGGATGGCTCGGGTTATCTTCAATTTTTTCTCTTAACCTGCGCACAGTGACGTCCACTGTCCGGACATCTCCATAATAGTCGTATCCCCAAACTGTTTGAAGCAAATGTTCACGTGTCATCACTTGTCCGATGTGTTTAGCTAAATAATGAAGTAATTCAAATTCACGGTGTGTTAATTCAATCGTTTCTTCTCGTTTGGAAACAATGTAGGCATCGGGATGAATAGTTAACGCCCCGACCGCAATTTCATTCGTTTCGGCCTCTTCCTCTTCTTGGACAGGAACTGCTGTTTGATGTCGGCGCAAATTCGCTTTCACACGAGCAATAAGTTCACGTGTAGAAAATGGTTTTGTGACATAATCGTCTGCCCCGAGTTCAAGACCAAGTACTTTATCAATCTCAGAATCTTTTGCCGTGAGCATAATAATCGGCATTTCATACTTTTTACGTACTTCACGGCACACTTCCATCCCATCGCGGCCCGGAAGCATAATATCTAGTAGTATGATATCCGGTTGCATTTCTTCTACCATCTCAACCGCCTGGTCTCCATCATATGCACACTGAACATCGTATCCTTCCTTTTTCAAATTAAACTGCAAAATATCTGCAATTGGTCTTTCATCATCAACAACCAATATTTTCTTCTGCATAATATAATGTCCCTCGCTTCTTTTTCAATACGTTAAAGATGGCTTCAAATAATATATTTTATCATATTTGCATCTCTTTTACCTTTTTTAACTTTACCATGAATAGTGTGACCGCGGCATCCCGTTTCTCACCGGTAAACATTTCATAAAGTGGAACTTCACTTTAACCATAGACCCTTACTTCCTTTAGTAGGGGTAAAATAATAAAAAGCACCACGGGAGCGAAATCACCGCGATGCTTTTTTTGATGGCTCAGGACGGAATCGAACCGCCGACACAAGGATTTTCAGTCCTTTGCTCTACCAACTGAGCTACTAAGCCTAATGAGATACATTTATAAACTAAAATTTTTTTATCCTTCATCTGTTCGTGCTACGCTCGAAATGATACACTGATGCAAGTTCAAGGAGATTATGATCACTCTGCTAAGTGAGGCTATTAAGATAATATATTCATTATCTGTTAAAAACATAGCAGCCGTTACTTATGAAGGACAAATCATAGGTGTCAACGGCCGCTGTTAAGACATAACATTAGGTTAAAGTAAAAATGGCGGTCCGGACGGGACTCGAACCCGCGACCTCCTGCGTGACAGGCAGGCATTCTAACCAACTGAACTACCGGACCAACAATATATTTACTAGCAACTTTGCTAATAGTATCACATGCCTAAGAGACTGACAATACATTTTGAAATTATTTGTCGAAAAATGCGAACAAAACAAAAAAATATCGACAATTTTGTGGCTAGGGCCGAATATTCCAATACAAATCTCGTTATTTCATATCCTCATTTATGAACACTAGTCCAAAAAACGGAATTAAATGAAAAAACCGATTTCATGAAGAAATCGGTTTACTAAAAATTAACCCCAAACGCTTCTCACAACATTCGTTTGATTGCGGTCCGGTCCAACAGAGAATACAGAAAGCGGAATACCTGTTAACTGTGAAACACGCTCGATATAATGACGCGCATTTTCAGGAAGCTCATTCAAGTTTTTCACACCTGTAATATCTTCTGTCCAGCCTGGAAGTTCTTCGTATACAGGCTCACATTCCGAAAGTGCACGAAGATTTGCTGGATATTCCGTAATCAATTCACCTTTATATCGGTAAGCCGTACAAATTTTTAACGTTTCAATACCTGTCAATACGTCGATGGAATTAAGAGAAAGATCTGTTAAACCACTGACGCGGCGTGCATGACGAACAACAACACTATCGAACCAGCCAACGCGGCGTGGACGGCCTGTCGTTGTACCGTATTCACGTCCAACTTCACGGATACGATCACCGATTTCATTGATCAATTCAGTTGGAAATGGACCATCGCCAACACGCGTTGTGTACGCTTTAGATACACCAACAACATGTGTAATTTTAGTAGGCCCAACACCAGAACCAATTGTCACACCCCCGGCAACCGGATTTGATGACGTAACAAACGGATATGTTCCTTGATCAATATCAAGCATAACCCCTTGAGCACCTTCAAATAATACACGGCGTCCCTCATCAAGCGCATCATTCAACACAACAGATGTGTCACAGACAAGATCTTTAATTTGCTGGCCGTATTCATAATATTCATTTAGAATATCTTCTACTTTAAATCCTTCTGTTTCGTAAAATCTTTCTAGAAGACGATTTTTTTCCGCAATATTATGTGTTAATTTTTCCTCAAATGTTTCCCGATCTAAAAGATCAGCCATACGGATACCCATACGTGCCGCTTTATCCATGTATGCAGGTCCGATTCCTTTTTTCGTTGTCCCAATTTTATTCTCGCCTTTACGTTCTTCTTCGACTTCATCGATTTTCAAATGATAAGGCAAGATGACATGCGCACGGTTGGAAATACGAAGATTATCCGTTGATACACCGTGTCCATGTAAATAGGCAATCTCCTCTACAAGCGCTTTTGGATCGACAACCATACCGTTTCCGATTACACAAATCTTATCCGAATAAAAAATACCGGACGGAATTAAATGAAGTTTGTATGTAACATCATTGAATTTAATTGTATGGCCAGCATTGTTCCCACCTTGATAGCGGGCAACTACTTCTGCATTTTCAGAAAGAAAATCTGTAACTTTCCCTTTTCCTTCATCGCCCCACTGCGTTCCTACTACTACTACTGATGACATTTTTTGCACCTCCGAAGGTTCATGAAAAACGTTTTCTTAAACACAGCTATTTTACCAATAATAAATAGTATTCGTCAAACAAAAAATACGAACATTTAAATATTTTTTTAATTTTTCATTCGTTTTTTATGCTCCGGGCGGTGCTGACATGTCATCAAAACGCCGCTCGATATTCACAAATTTATTGTATTCTTTCACAAACGCAAGCTCGACTGTACCGGTTGGGCCATTCCGCTGTTTCGCAATAATAATCTCAATCATATTTTTATTTTCTGATTCCTTGTCATAGTAATCATCACGGTACAAAAAGGCAACAATGTCTGCATCCTGTTCAATCGAACCAGATTCCCGTATATCCGACATCATCGGACGCTTATCTTGCCGCTGCTCTACACCACGTGATAATTGAGACAGAGCGATAACAGGCACTTCAAGTTCACGGGCAAGCCCTTTTAATGAACGAGAGATTTCCGACACTTCCTGCTGCCGATTATCACCGGATCGGCCATTCCCTTGAATAAGCTGTAAATAATCAATTAAAATCATACCTAAACCTTGTTCCTGTTTTAAACGACGGCATTTTGACCGAATCTCACCGATACGTATGCCTGGTGTATCATCAATATAAATACCTGAATTGGACAGGCTGCCCATCGCCATAGTTAATTTGCGCCAGTCCTCGTCCGTTAAAGCACCCGTCCGCAAGTTTTGAGCATTAATATTGCCCTCCGCACATAACATCCGCATTACTAACTGTTCTGCACCCATTTCCAAACTGAAAATCGCGACTTTTTCATCTGTATTCGTTGCAACGTTTTGAGCAATATTTAGTGCAAAAGCTGTTTTACCTACTGATGGACGAGCAGCAACGATAATTAAATCATTACGCTGAAAACCAGCTGTCATTCGATCAAGCTCAGCAAATCCAGTCGGTATACCCGTTACATCGCCTTTTCGGTTATGAAGAAGCTCAATATTGTCGTACGTGCGGACAAGTACATCTTTAATAGTATGGAATGCACCGGCATTTTTGCGCTGTGCTACTTCCATAATGCTTTTTTCCGCTTCACTGAGCAAATCTTCTACTTCGTTTTCCCTATTGTACCCATCCTGCGCTATCGTCGTTGCTGTACGAATTAGGCGGCGCAGAAGTGACTTTTCTTCAACAATACGAGCATAGTATTCAATGTTAGCTGCTGTTGGCACAGAAGCTGCCAGTTCACTTAAATAGGCAATGCCTCCTACATCCTCAATCTGCTTTGCAGCTGCCAGATCTTCCGTCACTGTCACAACATCCACTGCTTTGCCATGATCACCAAGTTTTAGCATCGTTAAATAAATTTGCTGATGGGCATTCCGGTAAAAATCTTCCGGAATTAAAATTTCAGAAGCGACTGTTAACGTAGATGGTTCAAGAAAGATCGCACCCAGTACAGCCTGTTCTGCTTCAATATTTTGCGGCGGAATGCGGTCCGTCAATAAATCGCTCATTTTCAATCTCCTTACACAAAAAATGTGACCAGATAAATCCGATCACATTTTTTTATTTATTTACTGGTCCTCTGTTACATGAACTTTCAAGACAGCTGTCACTTCATTATGCAATTTAACGGAAACATTTGTATAGCCAAGACTACGAATACCATCGGGTAAATCCATTTTGCGCTTATCTAATTTGATATTATGTGTCTTATTTAATTCATCGGCTATTTGCTTTCCTGTAACAGAACCGAAAATGCGGCCGCCTTCGCCTGTTTTTGCATGCAATTCAACTGTTAGTTTTTCAACTGTTTCCTTTAGCTTTTTCGCTGCTTCGAGTTCTTCTGCAGCAATTGCTTGTTCCTTTTTCTTTTGTGCATCAAGTGTATTCTTATTACCGGATGTTGCTTCCACCGCAAAACCGTTTTTAATCAAAAAGTTGTTTGCATAGCCATCCGCCACATTTTTCACTTCACCTTTTTTCCCTTTACCTTTTACATCTTTTAAAAAAATAACTTTCATTCTTCTTTTCCCCCTTCAGTCAGTTCATCAATAACTCGACATAATTCCATTTCAACCTCTTCAATCGATGCGCCTTTTACCTGTGTCGCAGCATTCGTTAAATGGCCGCCGCCATTCATTTGTTCCATAATAATTTGTACGTTTACATCACCAAGTGAGCGAGCGCTTATGCCAATCGTTTCTTCTCCCCTTCTCGCAATGACAAAAGATGCCTGCACACCGTTCATCGTAAGGAGTGTATCGGCTGCTTGGGCAATCAATACCGAATCGTATATATAATCGTTTTCTCCTTTTGCAATGGCTAGGCCATCTTTATAAAAATAAACGGTTTCAATAAGTTGACCACGCTGAATATAAGTATGAATATCCTCTTTCAAAAACTTCTGAACAAGAATCGTGTCCGCTCCATGTGTGCGTAAATATGCAGCTGCATCGAATGTGCGGGCACCTGTCCGTAATGAAAAGCTTTTCGTATCAACAATAATCCCTGCCAAAAGCGCTGTTGCTTCAAGGGATATTAATTTTTTTGTTTTCGGCTGGTATTCAAGCAATTCCGTTACAAGTTCAGCCGTCGAGGATGCATATGGCTCCATATAAACGAGAATTGGGTTTTTAATAAATTCTTCCCCGCGTCTATGATGATCAATCACAATGACTCGTTCAGCTTTTGTCAATAGTTTGTCTTCAATAACTAAAGACGGCTTGTGCGTATCGACGATTACGAGCAGTGTTTTATTTGTTGCAATTTCGAGTGCTTCTTCAGGCGTAATGACGCGTGAATAAAGTTCAGGATTTTGTTCTTTTAATTCCTGTATTAGTCTCTCTACTGCTGTATCAATTTGTGAAAAATCAATAACAATATATCCTTCACGGCCATTTAATTCGGCTACGTGACGAATGCCCAATGACGCCCCGACTGCATCCATATCCGGATACTTATGGCCCATCACAATGACTTTATCACTTTCTGCTACAATATCACGAAGCGCATGAGAAATAACCCGTGCCCTAACGCGCGTTCGCTTTTCTGTCGGATTTGTTTTCCCACCGTAAAACTTTACTTTTCCGTCGTCTTGCTTAATCGCAGCCTGATCGCCGCCACGGCCCAATGCTAAATCAAGACTGGACTGAGCAATGTCACCGAGTTCGGGCAGCGGAACTAATCCTTGTCCAACTCCGATGCTAAGAGTGAGCGGCGCATGGTATTTCACCGTTTCTTCCCTTATTTCATCTAATATTGAAAACTTTGTTTCTTCAAGTCTTTTTAAAATGCGCTCATTCAATACAGCAAAAAAACGATCCGATGAAATACGCTTTAAATACATTCCATTCTCTTTTGCCCAACTATTTAGCATAGATGTTACTGCACTATTTAATCTGCTTCGTGTCTGATCATCCATTCCCTGTGTTAAATCATCATAGTTATCAAGAAAAATAATGCTGAGCACTGTTTTTTCTTCTTCAAATCGCTTTGCTGTTTTTTCTTGTTTCGTCACATCAAAAAAGTAGACAAGACGATCTTCTGGTTTAATGATGACCCGAAATGATTTATCATGGAGCGAAATAACGGTTTCTTTTTCTCCTTTAATGACCGCAGGCATGGGCTCAGCCACTTCATAAAGCGATTCACCAACAATTGTCTCTTCTTTAAAATAAGAAGTCAAAAAGGCGTTTGCCCACTCGATTTTATATTCTTTGTCATACAAGAGAATTCCGATCGGCAGCTTTTGAAGCGTTTCATCCCCCACTTTTTGCAATCTGTACGTCAGTGTTGTCACATATTGTTCCACTTCCACGTGCAGTCTTTTTTCTCCAAGATACAAAAATAGAAGGAGTAAAATCGTCACCGTGATCATCACAAATCCTGCAATACGATTATATGTTAGCAGCCATATAGATGCCATGGTTAAAACCAGGGCGATAAAGATCAAAAGCAATTGAACAATTCGCCTGTTATAATACGAAAGCATAGCTTCAGCTCCTAATTGTAGAACTCCATTGCATATACTTAATGGAGCCGATTTTAAAAAGCATGTTACGGCTTTTTCTGCATTCGCTGTCTCAAATCAAATCCTAAGTCAATTATACCTAATAATCGGATAAGATAAAGGACCGGAATGACTGGAATTGATAAAATTGTAATGATAATTGGAATTGCTTTCGACCATTTTTTCCTGTGCGCAAAAAAGAATACAAATGATAAACCTTGTATGTACAGACAACCTTGTAAAATAAACATGATGTTTACATATATATCATACCAAGTTGTTCCCTTTTCTGGAGTAGCGATTAATGCGCTGATCATGAATAATAAATAATACCACAAAATCGAGTTTGGCAGACGTACCGAGTGAAATGGTTGGACCGGCTTTGTTTGAATGCCAAGTCTTTTCGCAATGGGGTAGTTAATGATCATTAGGATAAACACCATGCCAAATGATGTCACGATTAATAAGGCAGGCAGGATATCACTAATATAATTCATTGCCAGATCCACTTGCTCTCTCATCTGATCCATGTCTCCCGAGCCGATTAATGGACCAGTTTCATTCATTGCCACCTCGAAAGCAGCACGAAATTCATCCAAAAAGGTTAAATCAAACAACCAGATCGTGACGACATATTGACCGATGACATTCAATAGAAATGTTAAACTTCCCGCCATATAAACGATCCAATTATCTAGTTTCCTTCTAACCATTGATCCCATTACAATACCAGTTGTTCCATACAGCAATGCTGCCGGCAACATAAAAGGACCACCTATTATAAAGGTAACAGCTATTGCCGCGATAAGAAGCATAAGAGCCGGGGGGATCTTATACTTTGCACTGTAAATAAAAAAAGGCAGCAATAAAAACAGGACACCAATTACTGATAAAACTGGCACATACACTGAAACAAGAAGCAGCACGGTAAAAAGTGCCAGCATGAGTGCTCCTTCTGTTATTATTTTCGTTTTTTCCACTTCAACACTCCGTTCATGCGCCGTTAATTCCGACAATCTCCCTCTTTATTCTACAATCCTTTCTCCATCCATTCAACTTTAAATACAAAACAGCCCGAACGAAAGATCGGACTGTTTTCATAAGTACTTATATGCGGAATTGATGAATCGCTTTAATCAATTCTTCATTTAATGAAGCAAGCTGTTCAGATGCTAATGCTACACTTTCTATAGCTGCGAGCTGGTTTTTCGTTCGATCTTGTACTTCTTCGCATTTAGCAGCAGAAGATCGCGCTTCCGCTGCTAAATGACCTACCGTTTGCACGACGATATCTTTTTCATTGTTAGCTATATGGATATTACTCGCAATTTCAACAATCGCAGTATCCATTTTGTTCATTAACTCCCCTTGTTGCGCAAAAACAATTTCAGTTTCGCGCACAGCTTTTGTCTGTGTCAAAATATGATCGCTGGCTTGGCCCATCGTATTAATCACATGTTCAGATCCAAGCTGAACAGCCGCAATTTTTTTATGGATCTCGCCAGCTGCTTTTTTTGACTGTTCTGCAAGCTTTCTCACTTCCTGCGCCACAACTGCAAATCCTCTTCCATGATTACCTGCACGTGCAGCCTCAATTGATGCATTTAGTGCAAGTAAATTCGTTTGCATCGAAATTTCTTCAATTACGTGCACGATGCTTTCAATACGGGTAATGTCTTCTGCCAGCGTTCGAATAGCGACCATTGCTATATCCATCCATTCCGTTGATGTATCCATTGCCAATGCAACATCCGCCACATGAGCTGATCCTTTTTCAGTCGCTTCAGCAGTCTGTTCAGCGAGTTTTGACATCGCCAACGCCTCTTCGGAAATAGAACTGATTAAATGGCCTAGTTCCATTGAACGATCAGCTGCTTTTTTGGTTCCGCTTGCTGACCTTTCTGTACCATCCGTTAATTCTTCAAGCGCGGAGAAAGCCATCGAACCTGATTCGTTAATTTCTTGTACTGCTATGTTTAATTGATGAATGGATTCCCTTACATTCGCAGCAGCAGCATCTGTTATGCCGACTATACCGCGCATTTTTTGTACCATATTATTAAAATTTCTCCCAAGAGCTGTAACTTCATCTTTTCCTGACATATGGACATGCGTTTGTAAATCACCATCCGCTACTTGCTGAACAGAGTCGTTCAGCTTTTGAATCGGTTTTGTCACTTTAGATGATAAAATCAACACGACAAAAATGACTAAAAAAAGAATGGAAAATGTCGTAATTGCCAGAATTTTTTTCATTTCATTAGAGACACCAAACAAACTTTCTTTTTCATATACAGCACCGATTTTCCATCCCGTTTTACTAACCGTATCATATACGGTTAGCCCCGTTTCTGTGTCAATGACACCACTTTTCTCTCCATTAATCACAGAAGCCATCACGGAATCTTTCGTAACATCCTGTCCTTTTTCTGTTGGATGAATAATCGCTTTCCCTTCATTTGATAAAATAATGGGAAATCCATTGTAGCCAATATTCAGCTCGTTCATTCGATTTGTCATACTCGTTAAATTAATATCTGATCCAATGACGCCAAGAAGGTCTTCGCCACTCATAATTGCTTTTGATACAGTGATTACATAATCACCTGTTTTGCTTTCGTATGGCTCGCTCCATACTGGATCTTTTGATTTTACAGCCTTAGTATACCATGCTTCTTTCACTGGGTTATAATCGGCTGACAAAGCTGTTGTTGGTGTCATTTTAAACACACCATTTTCAGAAGCATAATAAACACTGAGCGCATCTTTATATATGTCCGTGTATCGATTGAAAACCATTTGAATTTGTCTTTCTACATTATTGTTTAGCTCGTCGGTAGAACGATATGTATGAGCATATTGGACAACTTGATCCGATTCCGATAATAATTGAATACTTTCTTCGTATTTCCCCAAAAAAACAGCCGCTGAATTGTTCAGTTCTTTCACAAAACCTTGTGTCTGTTCTGTCATATCTTTAGCTATTTTTTGTTCTATTTGCCAGCTTGTAAAAAGAATAATAAAGGCAAACGCACAAATTAACAAAATCGCAATCGGTACTATGAATTTCATTCGAATTGACTTCATTTATTGATCTACACCCTTCTTCCTAACCCCGCCTTCCATTATAGTTTTATATACCTATTATATTGTTAAGCTACTGTAAAGTTTATATTAAAACCAACCCCAAAAGTTATTGTTTTTACGCTTAAGCTCGATTGATTGTTATACATCGTTAGCTTACCGAGCCTGAATATGTTTTTTTGTCTTTCTTTTAGATTCACTCAATAAAAAAAGCATGATGCTGAGAATTCAGCATCATGCTTTTTTTTATTATCTTTCTTCTCCAACGAATGGAAGAAGTGCTACCTGCCGTGATCGTTTAATTGCAATAGTTAAACGGCGTTGGTATTTCGCGCTTGTACCTGTAACACGGCGTGGAAGAATTTTTCCACGTTCCGAAACGAACTTTTTAAGCAAATCAACATCTTTATAGTCGATATGAGTGATACCGTTAGATGTGAAATAACAAACTTTTTTACGCTTACGTCCACCTCTGCGTCCTGCCATGAGTTTCCCCTCCTCTTTGATTATTTAGAATGGAAGATCATCATCTGAAATATCAATTGGTTTACCATCATTTGCAAACGGGTCTTCATTCATTTTAGAATAATCAGAATTGTTATTGCTGCGTTGTTGATTCTGCTGTTGCTGGCCAAACGGAAAATCCTGATTGTTATTCCGCGGTTCGGCACCATAAGAGCCTCCACCCTGCTGCGATTGAGAAGCATCTGTGTAATTGCCTCCACTATTGCCGCCTGATGAACGCGGTTCGAGAAATTGGACACTGTCAGCTTGAACTTCTGTCACATAAACGCGCTTTCCATCCTGCCCTTCATAATTGCGTGTCTGGATACGTCCTTCCACACCGGCAAGACTTCCTTTTTTCAAAAAGTTTGCCACGTTTTCAGCTGGACGGCGCCAGATGACACAATTAATAAAATCCGCTTCTCTATCTCCCTGCTGGTTCGTATACGTGCGGTTAACCGCAAGTGTAAACGTCGCAACAGCTGCCCCTGCTGGTGTGTAGCGAAGTTCTGGATCTTTCGTTAAACGGCCGACTAAAACCACTCGGTTTATCATCAGAATCAACTCCTTTTCTGTTGAAATGTTTCACGTGAAACATGTTGAAAAAGATGTATGTTTATTACATTAAGATTATTTTTCTTCTTCTTTAACAACGATATGACGGATAATATCATCACTGATCTTCGCAAGACGGTCAAACTCTTCAACTGCTGCGGCATTTTCAGCTTTAGCATGAATAAGTCGGTAGAAGCCTTCACGGAAATCATTGATTTCGTACGCTAAACGGCGTTTACCCCAATCTTTTGAATCGATGATCTCCGCACCATTAGAAGTAAGGATACCATCAAAACGCTCAACTAGCGCTTTTTTCGCTTCATCTTCAATGTTTGGACGGATAATGTACATGAATTCGTACTTTCTCATCTTCGTTCACCTCCTCGTGGACTATGCGGCCCTTTGATTCCCAAAGAGCAAGGAGTAAGTTTTCATTACTCACAAGATGAAATTATAACATTAATCTTTCAACAACGCAACATTTTTCATAATGCAGGGAAATAGAAAGGAACTTACAGCTACTTAACCCTTTTTATTATAGAACATATGTTTGAAAATAGCAATATTAAAACATTTTTTGTTTTAAAAAAACCGGGTATGTTAAAAACAGACCACAATGGCTGTATTTCCGTAGGCCGTGAGCACAATAACCAACTGGTATTTCACTGCAATAACCGTTGATGCGCCGGTCATCATCCCTGGCAGCTGCACGAGACCAATTGTTTTCATAGCTCCCGTATTTGGAATGAGTGCAGCTTTTACAGTCTCTTCAATTAATTCTTGAGATGCCTGGCGGTTTGTTGCACCAAGTGCCAGCTTTCCCATTATAAGTTCTTTTGTTAAATCAAATTCTGTCTTTAGCCTGTCAAATACTAGACTAACCGCTACCATTGAGCTGCCGATAATCATTCCGCTCATCGGCAAAATATACTGGGCTTTATCGTCGACAATATCAAACATAACCCATATGGCCACAGACAGAAGTTCAGCTGTTAAAATGGCTGCCATTGCAATCCAAAAGGAATGGGTAAATGCACTGCCGCGCTTCGTACACGTTCTTGCCGCAATGACGATCATCACTATAATGATACACGAAAAAACAACAGCAGACTGATTGGAAAACACAAAGGTAATGACGTATCCAATGACCATTAGCTGAATAAACGCGCGAATCGCCGCAAAAAGAATCTCTTTTGAAATGCCAAGATTTTGCTTGTATGACAACCAAAGGGGAGTCGTCATAAATAAAAAAGCCGCTAGTAAAGCGCCATAACTAATGTCTTTCAACTACTGCATCTCTATAAAAAAACCACTGGAAAATCCAGTGGAGTGATCAAAACTTTATTTAGCCGCAGGCGCTCGGCGCTCATGGTCGTAAGCCTTTCGGACAAACGCCTGGGCTCACAGGATGTGAGTCATGAATGCGTTGCCGCACGAAGCGGCGCTTTTAGCATTCGAACAAATCATTAAACGTTAAACCGGAAATGAACAACGTCTCCATCTTTCATCACATATTCTTTTCCTTCAAGGCGCACTCTTCCTGCTTCTTTAGCTGCTGTCATTGAACCGTTAGATACAAGATCATCGTAAGAAACTGTTTCTGCCCGAATGAACCCACGTTCAAAGTCGGTATGAATAATACCAGCACATTGAGGTGCTTTCATGCCATGGCGGAATGTCCATGCACGTACTTCCTGCACACCTGCTGTAAAATATGTGGCAAGACCAAGCAAAGAATACGCAGCTTTAATTAATTGATCAAGCCCTGACTGTTCAATGCCCAGCTCTTCTAAAAACATCGCTTTTTCATCATCATCAAGCTCCGCAATTTCTTCTTCCACTTTTGCGCAAATGACAATGAGTTCAGATCCTTCCCCTTCTGCATACTCACGTACTTTTTGTACATGCTCATTGCCTGACGGATCTGAAATTTCTTCTTCACTTACATTAGCTACATATAGCATTGGCTTCGCTGTAAGCAAATGCAGTTGTTTCACAATTTTTTGCTGATCATCTGTGAATTCAATGGAACGGGCTGGCTTGTCCGCTTCAAGTGCTTCTTTTATGATCACGAGTACGTCGTGCTCTGCTACTGAATCTTTATCTTTTTGTTTTGCCAGTTTCGCTACACGCGCAAGACGTTTGTCTACCGATTCAAGATCAGCAAGAATCAATTCAAGGTTAATGACTTCAATATCATCAATCGGATCAACTTTTCCGGATACATGTGTAATGTTTTCATCATCAAAACAGCGGACAACCTGACAAATTGCATCGACTTCGCGAATATGAGATAAAAATTTATTGCCAAGCCCTTCCCCTTTGCTAGCTCCTTTTACAATGCCTGCAATGTCAGTAAATTCAAATGCAGTTGGAACCGTCTTTTTCGGCGTTACCATTTCTGTCAATTTTGCGAGGCGCTCATCTGGTACTTCTACAATTCCAACATTTGGATCGATTGTACAAAAAGGGTAGTTTGCCGATTCTGCTCCTGCTTTTGTAATCGCGTTAAACAATGTTGACTTCCCTACATTTGGAAGACCAACAATTCCTGCTGTTAATGCCATATTATTCACTCCTTATTTTCTTGAAAGGATCGAAGGCTGCATTTGTGACAGCTCGCCACAATCCCTTCGTAACCCGCTTTCTGCGAGCCTACGAACAAAAATATTTTTTCAACCTTTCCCTATTATATGGACTGAGAGGAAAAAAGGCAATTTCACAAAAAAAGAGCGGCTCATTCGCCGCTGCTCTGTTCGAGTACTTTTTTCATTTTTTTCGCAAATTCACGGCGTGGCAGCATGACACTGTGGCCGCATCCTTCACATTTAATGCGGATATCCATACCAAGGCGGATAATTTTCCAGCGATTCGTGCCGCATGGATGGGGTTTTTTCATTTCCACCACGTCATTTAATTCAAATTGTTTCTCTTCCATTAACCTGTCCCCCCGCTTTTGGACTTCTTCTGTTCCGTTTCCGGCTCATCTGTCTTCGAATACATAACCATACGCGGATACGGAATTTCAATGCCATGTTCATCTAAGCATAATTTTATATCTTTCCGAATCATGCGGGCAACATAATAGTGATTCATCGGTGTTGTTTCCGCTGTGATTCGGAGCGTTACATCCGATGCAGCGAGCATTTGAATACCTAATAGTTTGGGGGTTTCAACGATTTCTGGATATTTTGCTTGAAGCGTTTCGAGCAATTCGCCAATAACCTGTTCTGCTTCTGCAATATTTTCTTCATAAGCAATGCTCACATCAACGACAGCTACGCTATTGTGAAGCGAAAAATTCGTTACTTCAACGATGCTTCCATTTGGTAAAATATGTAGCTCGCCTGTCCAATTTTTAATTTTCGTCGTGCGCAGCCCAATTTCTTCAACCGTTCCTTCAAACTGGCCAATGCGGACAACATCACCAACGGAAAACTGGTCTTCAAAAATAATAAAGAAGCCGGTAATAACGTCACGTACCAAGTTTTGTGCCCCAAAACCAATCGCTAAACCAAGTACACCAGCACCGGCAATTAATCCTTTTACGTCAAATGATAAAATGGCCAATACATTAACAAGCGCAATAAAGTAGACGACGTATGCCAATACATTTTCAATTAATTTTAAAAGTGTATTTTCGCGTCGCTCTGAAAATGTAAGTGGCGCTTTCGAACGAATGATAAAAAAGTTACGAACCGCTAATTTGCCAACTTTCACAATGAGCATAGCGGCGAGAATCGTTAATATAATCTTAATTGTTCCTTCGCCAAACGCAAGCCACGTCTCTTCATTCGTAAATTTAGCCCACAACTTTTCGAGAGCGCGCTGATACGTTGATAATGATGGTTCTTTCAAAACAAAAGCCCTCCCTCTCCTGCTCTTCTTCTTAAGCTGTCACTATTTTAACAGGATCAGATGCTCATTTACAGCTATGCGCTTTGTTTTGATTGTTTCGGCTCGTAGTAGACAAGAAGGAAGAACAAATCTTTTCACACCATCCATCCCTTCATCGTCACTCTTGGTTGAGCATTTCTAATATACGGTTCAAATCATCAATAGACATGTATTCAATTTCAATTTTTCCTTTTTCACCACTTTTTGACTGGCGGATTTGCACAGATGTTCCAAAACGTTCACGCAAGGCTTCTTCCCGGTCAATGATAAACAAATCTTTTTTTACTTTTTTTGTTTCACGTGAAACATTTTCACTTAGTTTGCGAATCCAGTTTTCCAGCTGACGCACCGTCCAACCTTCATATACCGCTTTTTGTGCTATTTCATTTTGTTTATCCTTTTCTTTCACACCAAGAAGTGCGCGGGCATGTCCCATTGTAAGCTTTCCTTCAGCAATATAAAGTTGAATTGCATCTGGCAATCCAAGCAAACGGACATAGTTTGCAATGTGAGGGCGGCTTTTCCCGACTCGCTCGGCAAGCTCCGCCTGTGTCACGTTTAACTTCTCAATAGCCATTTGATATGCCGCTGCTTCTTCCATAACGGTTAAATCTTCACGCTGCAAATTTTCAATAAGCGCGAGTTCTACCATCTGTTCTTCCGTCAATTCTTTTACAACAGCCGGTACTTCTGCCAATCCAGCAGCTTTTGCAGCACGGTAACGACGCTCGCCAGCGACAATTTCATAGCCTTTAATACTTTTCCGAAGCATGATTGGCTGCATAATGCCATGTAATTGAATAGACTTTTTAAGTTCTTCAATTGCTTCTTCATTAAAAAACTTCCTTGGCTGATGCGGATTTGGGCGGATGTCTTTAATGGAAATATCCTGAACAGAAGTATTATTATCGGGTCCCAAATCTTTAAAAAGTGCATCCAACCCTTTTCCAAGCCCTTTAGCCACTTACTACCACCTCTTTCGCAAAATCAAGATACACTTCTGCCCCGCGTGAACGAGCATCGTAATGCATAACTGCTTTTCCGTGACTTGGTGCCTCACTCAAGCGTACATTGCGTGGAATAATAGTTTGATACACTTTATCCCGAAAATACTTTTTTACTTCCTCTACGACTTGAATACTCAAATTGGTTCTTGCGTCAAACATCGTAAGCAATACGCCTTCAATATATAAATCTTTGTTTAAATGCTTTTGAACGAGACTCACAGTGTTTAACAACTGATTTAACCCTTCAAGAGCATAATATTCACATTGAACAGGTATTAAAACTGAGTCAGCCGCCGTTAATGCATTAATCGTTAATAATCCTAGCGATGGCGGGCAGTCTATTATTATGTAATCAAAACTATCACGAAGTGGTTCAAGCGCTTGCTTAAGCCGCTTTTCACGTGCGCTGACGGACACAAGCTCAATTTCTGCTCCCGCCAGTGCAATCGTAGCTGGAACGGAGTACATCCCTTCCGTTGTGGTCGATTTTATAACATCTGCCAGTTCTACATCATCGATCAGAACATCATAAATACATTGTTCAACACTGTTTTTTTCGATACCAATACCACTCGTCGCATTGCCTTGAGGATCAATATCAAGAAGCATAACTTTCTTTTTCAATGAGGCAAGAGAAGCCCCTAGATTAACAGATGTTGTTGTTTTCCCTACGCCACCCTTTTGATTGGCAATTGCAATTACTTTTCCCAATAGAACTCACCTGCTTTCATCTATCCATGTTGCCTAGTTCTTATTTTAACAAAACAACTACAACTTTGCCTTTTTTCCATAAGAAAAAAGCCGTTTTTGACTGAGTGATTAGCAAAAAAGGCTTTTTTTCGTCATTGTTTTGGTTTTTTCGGTATTTGAATCGTAATTCGATAAAATTCATCACTTTCTTCTTCTGACTGTTCCACATTAATACCACTTTGCTGAACGAGCGAGAGCGACTGCCGGATCGTGTTAACTGCAATACGAATATCACGGCTGATCGCTTTTTTACGTGGTTTCGGCTGTGCTTTTTCAAGCATTTTTATTACGCGGTCTTCTGTCTGCTTCACGTTTAACTGTTTAGTTTGTATGATTTGCAGTAATTCACTTTGCAGCTGTGGCTGTTTAAGTGGGAGCAAAGCGCGTGCATGTCTTTCTGTAATCTGTTTCTCGGCAATCGCTTGCTGCACATCCTCCGGCAGCTTTAGCAGACGAAGCTTATTCGCAATAAACGATTGACTCTTCCCGATCGTAGCTGCAAGTGATTGCTGTGTCAGCTCGCTTAAATCAAGCAGTTTTTTATAAGCAATCGCTTCTTCAATCGGCGATAAGTCTTCACGCTGCACATTTTCAATTAAAGCAGCAGATGCTGTTTGTTCATCTGTAAATGAACGAATGATGACCGGAACGGCGGAATGGCCCAGACTTATTGCCGCTCTGTATCGTCTTTCGCCTGAAATAATTTCATAGCGGTCTTCTTCTAGCTGACGAACGACAATCGGCTGAATCATGCCGTGTACGGCAATCGTTGACGCAAGCTCATGAATTTTTTCTTCTTGAAAGACAACACGCGGCTGAAATCGATTTGGTTCGATCCACTCCACAGCAAGTTCTCTTACTTCATCTGCTGGCATTGTTTCTACAGCAGGTGATAACTCACTCTTCCCTCCAAATATACGGGAAAAAGAATCCTTCATGACTACACCACCTTCTCCATCTGAAAATAGTATTCGCCACGATACGTTCTGTTCCTGCTATCATTATTCAATTGGTGCTTTATTTGGGGTACCCGGTTTGCGCGGATATTTTTTCGGTGTTTCTTTTTCTTTACGAATCACAATAATGGTTCGCTCGCTTTCTTCTACAGGTAGTCGAAATGAAAAAATATCTTCCGTTTTCCCCCCAAGAACCGCAATTGCTCTTGACGCTTTCTCCATTTCATCAGCAGCGCTTGCTGCTTTCATAGCAATAAAGGCGCCGCCTGTTTTTACATATGGAAGGCACAGCTCCGTTAAAACGGACATACGAGCAACTGCACGTGCTGTGACAATGTCATACTGTTCACGATGTGCCGGATTTTGTCCCATTTCTTCGGCCCGGCCATGGACAAAGTGAACATGTTCCAGTTTCAAATCTGAAGCAAGATGATTTAAAAAGGTAATTCGTTTATTAAGCGAATCTATAATCGTCACATCAAGCTTAGGAAAAGCGATTTTTAGCGGAATGCTTGGAAAACCGGCTCCCGCACCTATATCACAGACGCGGAGTGGCTTCGTTAAATCGACATACATCGCTGCTGTTAATGAGTCAAAAAAATGCTTTACATATACATCTTCCTGCTCTGTAATAGCTGTTAAATTCATTTTTTCGTTCCACTCGATAAGCAGTTCATAGTAATGCTGAAACTGATTCATTTGCTCATTTGATAGAGTAATTCCCTTTTCTGTGAGTTCTGATTGAAATTGATCGATTTTCATATGATCCCTTCCTTATTCACTTCCGGTCCGTGCGACACGGCCTTGTTCTAGATAGACGAGCAAAATAGAGATGTCGGCTGGATTGACGCCTGAAATACGTGAAGCCTGTGCAATGGACAACGGGCGTACTAACTTTAAATTCGTACGAGCTTCATTCGCGATATTTGTAATTTTGTCATAATCAATGTCGGCTGGAATTTTTTTATTCTCCATTTTTTTCACACGCTCTACCTGCTGAAGTGATTTTTCAATGTAGCCTTCGTATTTTACTTGAATTTCAATCTGCTCTTCTTCGTCGGCACTGAGTGGAATTTCTGGCGGTGCGAGCAGTTTAATATGTTCATATGTCATTTCAGTCCGGCGAAGCAGGTCTGCAGCACGAATGCCGTCTTTTAGTTCACTTCCCCCCGCTTTCCGAATAATGGTTTGTGTGTGTTCATTCGGCTTAATCATCGTTACTTTTAATCGTTCAAGTTCCTTGACAATGGCTTCTTTTTTCGCCATGAAACGGTGATAACGTGCTTCAGAGATAAGACCGGTGTTATATCCAATCTCCGTTAAGCGCATGTCTGCATTATCGTGACGAAGCAATAGCCGATGTTCCGCACGTGACGTGAGCAAACGGTACGGTTCTGTCGTTCCTTTTGTCACAAGGTCATCAATTAATACGCCGATGTACGCATCAGAACGATTCAAAATAACTTCTTCCTTACCAAGCACGCTGCATCCTGCATTAATCCCTGCCATTAAACCTTGCGCGGCTGCTTCTTCATATCCAGATGTCCCATTAATTTGACCTGCTGTATACAGATGCTTTACGCGCTTTGTTTCAAGCGTTGGCCAAAGCTGATTAGGAACGATTGCATCATATTCAATAGCATAGCCTGCACGCATTATTTCTGCTTTTTCCAGACCTGGAACACTCCGAACCATTTCCATCTGCACTTCTTCAGGAAGACTCGAAGACATACCTTGCACATATACTTCTTCTGTGTTTCTTCCTTCTGGCTCAAGGAAAATTTGATGACGCGGTTTATCATTAAAACGGACAATTTTATCTTCAATTGACGGACAGTATTTCGTGCCCGTTCCGTCAATCATTCCTGAGTGCATCGGCGAACGGTGCAAATTGGCATTAATTATGCGATGTGTTTCAGGACTTGTATACGTGAGCCAGCACGGCATTTGATCTGTAATAAACTTAGTTGTTTCATAACTGAATGCACGTGGTACATCGTCACCTGGCTGGATTTCTGTTTTTGAATAATCGATTGTCAGGCTATTGACACGTGGAGGTGTGCCCGTTTTAAATCGCTTCATTTCAAATCCAAGTTCTTGTAAATGTTCAGACAAGCGAATGGAAGGCTGTTGATTATTCGGGCCGCTGGAATATTTCAACTCACCAATGATAATTTCACCACGCAAAAATGTACCTGTCGTTATGATCACCGCTTTTGCTTCATAACGTGCGCCCGTTTGTGTAATGACACCGCGACACACACCATCCTCTACGATTAACGTTTCTACTTTTCCTTGCATGATTTTTATATTTGGTTCCATCTCAATTGTTTTTTTCATTTCTTGCTGATACAGCACTTTATCTGCCTGTGCACGCAGCGCACGCACAGCAGGTCCTTTTCCTGTATTTAAAAGACGCATCTGAATATGCGTTTTATCAATATTTTTCCCCATTTCGCCCCCAAGTGCATCAATTTCCCTTACAACTACACCCTTGGCTGGTCCACCGATAGACGGGTTACATGGCATATACGCAATCATATCAAGATTGAGTGTAATCATGAGCGTTTTTGCACCAAGACGCGCTGAAGCCAGCCCCGCTTCTACACCTGCATGGCCAGCTCCAATGACAATAACGTCATACTCTCCTGCTGCATATTGTTTCATATCCTATTTCTTCCTTCCTATTTCTCGATTTATTTCCCAAGACAAAACTGTGAAAACAGTTGATTAATTAAACCGTCCTGCACACTTTCACCTATAATTTCACCAAGCAGTTCCCACGTTCTTGTTAAATCTATTTGAATAATATCAATTGGCACATTTGATTCTGCCCCATTAATGGCATCTGTAATCGATGAATACGCCTGTTTCAGTAAAGCAATGTGACGTGAGTTTGACACGTACGTCATATCCTGTGCACCGACAACACCGGAAAAAAATAACGCAGCAATTGCTTCTTCAAGTGCATCAATTCCTTGTTCTGCAAGCAGTGAGGTTGTTAGGATCGTCTTTTCTTTTGCCAATTCTTTCACATGATTCATATTCAGTTTCGGCGGCAAATCTGTTTTATTGACGATGATAATTGCATTCATCGTATTGATCACTTTAAACAGTGCTTCATCTTCAACCGTTAATTCATCTGAATAATTAAGCATAAGTAAAATTAAGTCCGCTTTTGCTAGCACTTGACGCGATCGCTCGACACCAATTCGCTCAACAATATCTTCTGTTTCCCGGATACCGGCTGTATCAATAAGTTTAAGCGGCACACCGCGTACGTTTACGTATTCCTCAATAATATCACGTGTTGTACCTGGTATATCAGTTACAATCGCTTTATTTTCTTGAACAAGTGTATTTAGCAAAGAAGATTTCCCCACGTTCGGCCGTCCAATAATAACTGTGGACAATCCTTCACGCAGCACTTTCCCCTGTTCCGCTGTCTTCAAAAGGTTTTCAATCTCCATTTGAACAAAACGTGACTTCTCAAGAAGTGTGTCGTGAGCCATTTCTTCCACGTCATCATATTCAGGATAATCAATGTTCACCTCTACATGAGCAAGTGTTTCCAATATTTCTTGACGCAATTTTTGAATGAACTTAGATAGACGACCTTCTACTTGATTAAGTGCAACATTCATCGCTTTATCTGTTTTTGCACGGATCAGATCCATTACCGCTTCCGCCTGTGACAAATCAATTCGGCCGTTCAAAAAAGCACGCTTTGTGAATTCCCCTGGTTCAGCAAGACGTGCTCCTTCATTCAACACAATTTGTAATACACGGTTAACTACGGTCATCCCCCCATGACAATTGATTTCAATAACATCTTCACGTGTAAAAGTTTTTGGCCCTTTCATTACAGAAATCATCACTTCTTCCACATTATGCCCTGTGGATGGATCAATTAGATGACCGTAATGAATTGTATGAGTTGGTACTGTGGATAACGTTTTATTTCCTGGTGCACGAAATACCTTATCGGCAATTGGAATGGCCGCGTTGCCGCTTAAACGCACGATCGCGATCGCTCCCTCACCAGACGGTGTCGAAATGGCTGCGATTGTATCAAATTCCACTCAATTTCACCCTCTCCGTTTGCTTTTTAACAATTTTTTATCTATGACAGCCCATTGGCTTCAATTTCATTCCCTAAATAAATAGAATACCATAACAAGTTGGGGAAAAAAAGACGAAATTCATCCACATGTTGATAACTTTAAGTAAGTATTTCAAAAAGGAATGATTTCCCTTTTTCTTCATAACAAAAAGACATTGTCTATTTAGACAATGTCTTTTTGTTATGAAGTAGATGAGTTTTTTAGTTTATTTGGTCCATTAATAATGAGTGTTTGAATAATCATAAAAATACTGCCCACAACCCAATATAATGAAAGGGCTGCCGGGAGCGTAATTCCGAAGACAATAATCATAACCGGCATAAGCCAAAGCATCATTGCCATCTGCGGATTTTGATTCGCTGTTCCAGCCATCATCAATTTTTGCTGGAAGAATGTAAAGACACCAGCAAGTACTGACAAAATAATGTCAGGTGAGCCAAGATCAAACCAAAGAAATGTATGATTTTTAATTTCTCCTGTTCTCATAATAGCTTGATAGAGACCGATAATAATTGGCATTTGAATGATAATTGGAAAACAGCCCGCAACTGGATTAATACCATGTGTTTGAAAAAGTGCCATCGTTTCCTGTTGCAGTTTTTGCTGGGTTTGTGCGTCTTTTGACTTGTATTTTTCTTTAAGCTTTGCGATTTCCGGTTGAAGCAGCTGCATTGCTTTAGCACTTCTTGTCTGCTTGATCATAAGCGGCAAAATAATAATCCGGATGACGATCGTTACAAAAACGATTGCTAATCCATACCCGCCAACGACTTCAGCTGTTTTCGTAATAAATAGTGAGAGCGGGTAAATAATATACTCATTCCAAAATCCTTCACTGTCCGCTGTAATTTCTTGATTGATTTCTGTACAGCCAGCGAGGATAGTGGAAAAAAGAGCTAGAATGAGGATTGAAAGCGTTTTTTTACTCAAACTGTTATGCCCCCTTTCATTAACTTACTCTTTATTTCACTTTTTCAATCGTTTTGCTTATAGCGCTTTGGCCAATTTCAATACATGCATGAGACTGCTTTTCACTTCATTGCAGGTCATCTCCGCGGCCGGTTTTCTCGCTATAATGATGAATTCATAACCTGGTGCGACATCTGCCTTTAGCTCCGCGAAACTTTGTCTTATGTATCGCTTAATTCGATTGCGGACAACAGCGTTCCCTATTTTTTTGCTAACAGACAGACCAATGCGAAAGGGAACATTTTGTTTTTTCTTATACATATAAACGACAAACTGGCGATTCGCAAACGATTTTCCTTTACTAAAGACCGTTTGAAACTCGTCATTTTTTTTTATTCGAAATGATTTTTTCATCTATAACACCTGCTATTTCTTTCATTCGCACAATGATTTTAGAAAAAAAGACCACTGAAATGGTCAGTGGTCTTATGCAGATAGTACTTTTCTGCCTTTTGCACGACGGCTCGCGATAATGCGGCGGCCATTTTTAGAACTCATACGTGCACGGAAACCGTGAACTTTACTTCTTTTACGTCTGTTAGGCTGGAACGTTCTTTTCATATTAAAACACCTCCCTGAGGTTTTCAAATTCATTTTTTAAAACAGTCTTTTTCAATTATAAGTATGTAGGTCTATATTGTCAACTGAATTTTAAAAACGGGTTTGATCTACTTTTTTTACTGTCTTTTCTATGTGGAATTCAATTATACAGTATGCATATTTTGTTGAATGTTCTCGTATTGTGGATAGTATTTAATCGCACTTTTGATTATCCACAGCTTCTTCCTATCAATCTTCACAAGTCCTCACCCTGTGGACAATGTTTTAAACAGCACTTCTCATCCTGTGGATAATCCATTCCAATCATTGCAACTACTCATTATTTCTGCTATCATTATTTTGTTTTCACTCTGAATAACTTATTTATAGACAAAATTTATCCACAGATGTGGATAGACTGTGGAAAAACTATATACATGTTGTTTTTAACTTTATCTACAGAGTGTGGGTTTTGTCGAAAAACCACTTTTATCCTATTATATATTTATTCACAATCAATGTCATGTATAATTATGAATACATCCTTTTTTATGTTGTACAATCATTAAACAAGATATGCTAGGAACGAGAAAGAAGGTGCCCCATGGAAAATATAGATGATCTCTGGAATAAAGTACTTGAGAGCATTCAAGCGAGAATAAGCAAACCAAGCTACGACACTTGGGTAAAGTCGACAAAAGCTCATTCTCTTCACGGGGATGCTATTGTTGTTGCAGCCCCCAATTTTTTTAATAGAGACTGGCTCGAAGGGCATTACACACATCTTATGTCTGATATCATTGGCGATTTAACGGGAGAAAAGCTCGATGTTTACTTTATTTCTCCAGACGTCCATGATTTCGATGCATATGAACCTCCAAAACATAAAACAGAACATAAAAATCAAAAAATCAACGGACAGGATACTATTCAAAGCATGCTAAATCCCAAATATACATTTGAAACATTCGTTATCGGATCGGGTAACCGTTTTGCCCATGCCGCTTCTCTTGCGGTGGCAGAAGCACCTGCTAAAGCCTATAATCCACTCTTTATTTACGGGGGTGTTGGGCTTGGAAAAACACACTTAATGCATGCAATCGGCCACTATGTAATTGAGCATAATCCCGGAGCAAAAGTTGTTTATTTATCATCAGAAAAGTTCACAAACGAATTTATTAACTCCATCCGTGACAATAAAGCCGTAGAATTTCGAAATAAGTACCGGGGTGTAGACGTACTTCTTATTGATGATATTCAATTTTTAGCTGGAAAAGAACAAACACAAGAGGAATTTTTTCACACGTTTAATACGCTGCATGAGGAGAGCAAGCAAATCATCATTTCAAGTGACCGGCCTCCAAAAGAAATTCCGACGCTTGAAGACCGCCTTCGTTCACGCTTTGAATGGGGACTTATTACTGATATTACACCTCCAGATTTAGAAACGAGAATAGCTATTTTACGTAAAAAGGCACGTGCTGAAAACTTGGATGTGCCCAATGAAGTAATGCTTTATATCGCCAACCAAATCGATACAAACATTCGTGAACTCGAAGGAGCACTTATTCGAGTTGTGGCTTATTCTTCACTAATCAACAAAGAAGTGAATGCAAGTGTAGCGGCAGAAGCGTTAAAAAGTATTATTCCAGGGGCGAGACCAAAAATCGTAACGATCCCGGATATTCAACGGGTCGTTGGCGAGCAGTATGATATTCGGCTAGAAGATTTCAAAGCGAAAAAACGAACAAAAATGGTCGCTTTTCCACGACAAATCGCGATGTACCTCTCACGTGAATTGACGGATTTTTCATTGCCTAAAATTGGAGAAGAGTTTGGCGGACGAGATCATACAACAGTCATTCATGCGCATGAGAAAATATCAAAACTGCTCGACACAGATCCCATGCTTCAAGATAAAGTAAAAGAGATTATTTCGATTTTAAAAGCTTAATAACTTGTGAATAGAATGGGAAGATTATCAACAGTCTATCCACATGTGGATAGACTGTCCTTATTTCGTTTTAAATGAGTTATCCACAAATCAACAGGCCCTACTACTACGACTATTACTTTATTAATATATAATTAAAAGATTAATCGTTACTAAAACATTATTTTAATATAACTATGGAGGGGTACATATGAAATTTTCTATCCAAAAAGATCGCCTTGCTCAAAGTGTGCAAGATGTATTAAAAGCTGTAAGTTCTAGAACGACAATTCCTATTTTGACAGGCATTAAAATTCATGCTTCCGATGATGGGATTACATTAACAGGTAGCGACTCCGATATTTCAATTGAATCGTTCATTCCAAAAGATGAAGGAGAAGAATCAATTGCTGTCGTTGAAGAAACAGGCGGCATTGTATTAAATGCGCGGTTTTTTAGTGAAATCGTGCGAAAACTACCTGCATCGACAATTGAATTTGAAACAACTGCATCGTTCCAAACAATCATTCGTTCTGGACATGCCGAATTTAGTTTGAATGGACAAGATGCAGATGAGTATCCTCATTTGCCGCAAATCGATGATGAAAATATGTTTAAGCTGCCTGCTGATCTTGTCAAAACGCTAATACGTCAAACCGTTTTTGCCGTATCGTCTTCTGAAACACGCCCGATTTTGACAGGTGTCAATTGGAAAATCGAAAATGGTACACTTATTTGTACGGCAACAGATAGTCATCGTCTTGCATTGCGTAAAACGTCAGCAGATGGGCTGCCTGATGGCGAGTACAATGTTGTTATTCCAGGGAAAAGTTTAACGGAACTGAGTAAAATTTTAGACGATTCAAACGAGCCGGTTGAAATTGTGATGACAGAGAATCAAGTACTTTTCCGTTCAAAACATGTGCTGTTTTTTTCACGTTTGCTTGAAGGTAATTATCCAGATACAAGCCGTCTTATTCCGGATGAGTACAAAACAAAAATGGAACTCAATACGAAAGAATATTTACAAGCTATCGATCGTGCCTCGCTTTTAGCACGTGAAGGGCGGAATAATGTGGTGAAAATGAGCAGCAGTGAAGAGGGGGAAATCGAAATTTCATCCAATTCCCCTGAAATTGGAAAAGTCACAGAGCAAGTGAACAGTATTTCAACGGAAGGAGAGGAATTGAAAATTTCATTTAGTGCGAAATATATGATGGATGCACTCAAAGCTCTTGAAGGAACTGAAATTGATATTCAGTTTACAGGAGCCATGCGCCCATTTGTCATTCGTCCGCTTCATGATGACTCGACACTTCAATTAATTTTACCCGTTCGTACGTATTGATAAATTAAATTGAAAAGCGGAGTAGGTGGGCTCTGCTTTTTTTGTATTTGAGAAGATTATTTAGTAAAATTAAAGTATTGGTTTTTTGAACGGAGGAAAAGAAAAAATGACAACCCAAAAAGTAGGTATTGATACAGATATTATTACGCTTGGTCAATTTTTGAAGCTTGCCGGAATAATTCAAACAGGCGGCATGGCAAAATGGTTTTTAAGTGAACATGAAGTGTATGTAAATGGCGAGGAAGATAACCGTAGAGGACGGAAACTGCGGGCAGGAGACCAGGTGGAAATTCCAGGGGACGGTGTGTATGAAGTGGTATTTGGATCGGTCGAAGAAATCGATTAACTGTCAGAGAAAGGTGTTATGCATACATGCACATTGAACAGCTGGCTCTGGAGCATTATCGAAATTACGAATCATTGCTCGTTGATTTCGATGATACCGTTAATGTCATCATAGGTGAAAATGCACAAGGGAAAACAAATGTGATCGAGTCTATTTACGTATTAGCGATGGCTAAGTCACACAGAACGTCGAATGATAAAGATTTAATTCGCTGGGAAGCGGAGTATGCTAAAATAAAAGGGAGAGTGCAAAAAAAACATCAGTCACTCCCGCTTGAACTAATCATTTCAAAAAAAGGGAAGAAAGCGAAACTGAATCATCTTGAACAGACGCGTTTAAGCCAGTATATCGGTAATATGAACGTCGTGATGTTTGCGCCGGAAGATTTGACGCTTGTGAAAGGCAGCCCGCAGGTAAGAAGGCGTTTTATTGATATGGAGATCGGGCAGGTTTCGCCTGTTTACTTACATGATTTAAGTCTTTATCATAAAGTGCTGCAACAGCGAAATCATTATTTAAGGCAACTACAGGCGAAACGAGCGTCAGATTATACAATGCTTGACGTACTGACAGATCAATTGATTGAACTAGCCATAAAAGTGATGAAAAAGCGTTTTGAGTTTATTCATATGCTTCAAAAATGGGCAGAACCGCTCCATTCCAGCATTTCACGTGGGATTGAGACACTAAATATTTTATATGAACCGGCTGCACAAGTTTCACAGGAGCACAGTGATGAACAGATGCAGTCCATTTTAGAAGAAATGTTTCATAAAGGGCGCATCAAAGAGGTGGATCGTGGTGTATCGTTGACGGGACCGCATCGGGACGACCTTCTTTTTTATGTAAACAATAAAAACATTCAAACATTCGGTTCACAAGGACAGCAGCGAACGACTGCGCTTGCAATCAAGCTTGCTGAAATTGAGTTAATTCAATCGGAAATCGGTGAATACCCAATTTTATTGCTTGACGACGTATTATCTGAACTTGACGATTACCGTCAGTCGCATTTGCTCAATACAATTCATGGAAAAGTACAAACATTTGTGACGACTACGAATACGGATGGTATTGAGCATAATACATTAAACGCTGCTTCCGCTTACAATGTGACAGACGGAGCGATTACACAAATAAAGTAATATCAATTTACCGAAGGAGAAGGTGACTGGATTTGACAATGGAACAACAAAATACGACACCTTCCTATGACGCTAATCAAATACAGGTGCTTGAAGGACTCGAAGCTGTTCGAAAACGTCCAGGTATGTATATCGGTTCGACGAGTGCAAGAGGTCTTCACCACCTCGTCTGGGAAATCGTCGATAATAGTATTGATGAAGCTCTTGCTGGCTTCTGCACGGAAATCAACGTCATCGTTGAAAAAGATAACAGTATAACTGTAAAAGATAATGGACGAGGTATCCCGGTTGATAATCAAGAGAAGATGGGCCGTCCGGCTGTTGAAGTCATTTTAACGGTTCTGCACGCAGGCGGTAAATTCGGCGGTGGTGGTTACAAAGTATCAGGTGGGCTTCACGGTGTTGGAGCATCTGTTGTAAACGCACTTTCAAAGATTCTTGAAGTATATGTACATCGTAATGGGAAAATTCACTATATGGCTTTTAAAAAAGGTGTTCCACAAGAAGATTTGAAAGTGATTGGGGAAACGGATGTGACAGGCACACATATTCGTTTCAGTCCAGACCCTGAAATCTTCACCGAAACACTTGAATATGATTACGATACACTTACGCAGCGTTTGCGCGAGCTGGCATACTTAAATAGAGGACTAAAAATCACACTTGAAGATAAACGGGATGAAGAAAGGCAAGCGGAATTTCACTACGAAGGTGGAATTAAGTCATATGTCGAGCATTTGAACCGTTCAAAAGAAGCGCTTCATGAAGAAGCAATTTTTATGGAAGGCGAGCGGGAAGGTATTCAAGTCGAAGTGGCTCTTCAGTACAATAACGGGTATGTCGGAAACATTTATTCATTTGCAAATAATATTAATACGCATGAAGGCGGAACTCATGAAGTCGGCTTTAAAACGGCGCTGACACGTGTTGTGAATGACTATGCCCGCAAACATGGCCTCATGAAAGACATTGATACGAACTTATCTGGCGAAGATGTTCGCGAAGGGCTAATAGCTATTGTTTCGATCAAACACCCGGATCCACAGTTTGAAGGACAGACAAAAACGAAGCTGGGCAACTCGGAAGTGCGCACAGTTACTGACTCTGTTTTTGCAGGCCGATTTGAAACATTTATGCTTGAAAATCCGAATACCGCACGCAAAATTGTTGAAAAAGGGATGATGGCAGCACGCGCCCGTTTAGCGGCCAAGAAAGCGCGTGAATTAACACGGCGTAAGAGTGCACTTGAAATATCCAATCTTCCAGGCAAACTTGCAGATTGTTCATCGCGTGATCCAAAAATTAGTGAACTTTACATTGTAGAAGGTGATTCAGCTGGTGGATCGGCGAAACAAGGCCGTGATCGTCACTTTCAGGCGATTTTACCCCTGCGCGGGAAGATCTTGAATGTTGAAAAAGCTCGTCTTGATAAAATATTATCAAATAATGAAGTGCGCGCGATGATCACCGCCCTCGGTACAGGAATCAGTGAAGAGTTTGATCTATCAAAAGCACGCTATCACAAACTAGTTATTATGACTGATGCCGATGTTGACGGTGCGCATATTCGAACACTACTTTTAACTTTCTTTTTCCGCTATATGCGCCCATTAATTGAAGCCGGTTATGTATATATTGCACAGCCGCCTTTATACAAAGTGCAGCAAGGAAAGCACATTCGTTATGCTTACAATGATCATGAGCTTGAGGAAGTGATGGCCTCACTTCCTGCCAATGCCAAACCGACTTTACAGCGATATAAAGGTCTTGGGGAAATGAATCCGACCCAGCTATGGGAAACGACGATGGCTCCAGAGTGGCGTACATTGCTTCAGGTAACATTAAAAGATGCAATGGAAGCGGATGAAACATTTGAAATTTTAATGGGCGATAAAGTCGAACCGCGCCGGAAATTTATTGAGGATAATGCACGTTATGTTAAAAATCTCGATGTATAAACAAAACAAAGGGTAAGAGCACAACATTCTGTCTCGATATCTTTGTGACCTATATCCGATACAATCGGGCATTAACGGGTGGTGGATCTCCGCTTCACTTTCTTTTATGGAGACTATACTGCCTATTAATGCGGGATAAATTAAAATGGCGCCCGTTAATGCGGGCGCTCCCACTTTTTTAAAAGGGAGGATTTTTACATGGCTGATACGCCACGCTCGAATGTAAAAGAGATTAATATAAGTCAAGAAATGCGTTCTTCATTTTTAGATTATTCGATGAGCGTTATCGTTTCCAGGGCGCTTCCAGATGTACGTGACGGCTTGAAACCTGTGCACCGCCGCATTTTATATGCAATGAATGACCTTGGTATGACAGCCGATAAAGCATACAAAAAATCAGCACGGATCGTTGGAGACGTTATTGGCAAGTATCACCCGCACGGTGATTCGGCTGTTTATGAAACAATGGTGCGCATGGCGCAGGACTTTAACTATCGCTATATGCTTGTAGAGGGACACGGAAACTTTGGTTCTGTCGATGGGGATTCAGCGGCAGCTATGCGTTATACAGAAGCGCGCATGTCAAAAATTGCGATGGAAATTACGCGTGACTTGAATAAAGATACAATTGATTACAGAGATAACTATGACGGTTCTGAACGCGAACCGGTTGTTTTGCCGGCACGTTTTCCAAATTTGCTTGTAAATGGTGCATCTGGAATAGCTGTCGGAATGGCTACGAATATTCCACCACATCAGCTTGGTGAAGTAATCGATGCTCTTCTTGCCCTTAGCAAAAATCCAGAGTTGACCGTGCTGGAATTAATGGACTACATACCTGGACCTGATTTTCCAACGGCTGGGATTTTAATGGGGAGAAGCGGAATTCGCCGCGCATATGAAACAGGGCGCGGCTCTATCATCCTACGTGCCCGTACCGACATTGAAGAAAAAGCGAATGGGAAAGAAACGATTATCGTTCATGAAATTCCCTATCAAGTAAACAAAGCAAAATTAATCGAGCGGATTGCAGAATTAGTCCGCGATAAAAAAATAGATGGCATTACTGATCTTCGCGATGAATCCGACCGTGAGGGCATGCGGATCGTGATGGAAATCCGCCGCGATGCGAATGCAAGTGTCGTTTTAAATAATTTATATAAATATACAGCAATGCAAACGAGTTTTGGTATTAACATGCTGGCCCTTGTAGATGGTCATCCGAAAGTACTTAGCTTAAAAGAATGTTTGACGCATTATCTTGCTCACCAGCAAGAAATTATTCGTCGTCGTACACAGTTTGAATTAAATAAAGCGGAAGCACGTGCCCATATTTTAGAAGGGCTTCGCATTGCGCTTGATCATATTGATCGTATTATCTCACTTATCCGCGGTTCCCAGACAGCGGATCTTGCACGAGTAGGATTAATTGAACAATTTGGCTTGTCAGAAAAGCAAGCCCAGGCTATTCTCGATATGCGCCTTCAGAAATTGACAGGACTCGAACGTGAAAAAATTGAAGAAGAATATCAAAGTTTGATGGCGATCATTACCGAATTAAAAGCAATATTGGCTAATGAAGAAAAAATACTGGAAATCATCCGCGAAGAGCTGACTGAAGTTAAAGAGCGATTTAATGATAAGCGCCGCACAGAAATTACCGATGGCGCACCTGGCGATATAATGGACGAAGATTTAATTCCAGTCGAAAAAATTATCATCACATTAACGCATAAAGGCTATATTAAACGTCTGCCTGTTTCAACGTACCGAAGTCAGCGCCGCGGTGGCCGCGGTATACAGGGAATGGGTACAAATGAAAATGACTTTGTGGAGCAACTGTTAACAACATCCACCCACGATACTATTCTCTTTTTCACAAACAAAGGGAAAGTATATCGTCTGAAAGGGTATCAAATTCCTGAATATAGCCGAACCGCAAAAGGGATTCCACTTGTAAACTTACTGGGTGTTGATCAAGATGAATGGGTTAACTCAATGTTGTTTGTTGAGAAGCTTACCGAAGAAGCATTCTTGTTTTTTGCAACGAAGCAAGGAATCGTGAAACGGACACCGCTTATGGATTACGCTAATATTCGCACAAATGGTTTAATTGCGCTTAACATTCGTGAAGATGATGAACTCATCTCAGTTAGATTAACGGACGGCCAAAAACATATCGTCATAGGAACAAAGCAAGGAATGCTTATTCGTTTTCCAGAAGATAATGTCCGCTCAATGGGGAGAACATCAACAGGTGTAAGAGGTATCAAACTGTCAGATGATGATCATGCAGTTGGCATGGAGCTTGTTGAAGAAAACGATTATATTTTAATCGTCACTGAAAATGGATATGGTAAATTAACACCTGAATCAGACTATCGCATTCAA
The DNA here is from genome assembly GCF_057814295.1 of Domibacillus sp. F004. Taxonomy (NCBI): domain Bacteria; kingdom Bacillati; phylum Bacillota; class Bacilli; order Caryophanales; family Bacillaceae; genus Domibacillus; species Domibacillus sp. F004. The sequence goes on along the minus strand of NZ_JBVATB010000007.1, from coordinate 1,753 downwards.
ACGCGGGGCGGTAAAGGATTAAAAACGTGCAATATTACAGAAAAGAATGGCCTGATGATTGCTGTGAAGACTGTGACAGGTGAAGAGGATCTTATGCTAATTACAATGGGCGGTGTCATGATCCGAATGGATGTAGGCAGTATCTCTATTACCGGCCGCAGTACCCAAGGAGTTAAGCTTATCCGTCTTGGAAATGAAGAGATGGTTGCAACTGTAGCAAAAGTAGAAAAAGAAGACGAAGAATTAGTCGAAACAGAAACAGAAACAGAAGAATAATAAACCGAGCACAGGAAGATTTTAATGTTCCTGTGCTTTTTTGTCTATCAATTAAGTATAATGTTTATTATAGTTAGGTATAAAGACTCAATTAAAGGGGGTAGATATATGTTTGTGAAAGTAGAGGATTTGCAACAGGGATGGCGGGTTAATGAGGCGGTATTTGCGAGTACGGATCAACCGATCATTTTAAAAGGAACTATTTTGACTGAACAGCACATTCGATTTTTAAAAGCATTCGCTATTCAATTGGTTGATGTTGTTTCTCCCGAAGAACAATCTCTTTCATTTCTTCATTTTGATGTATTAAAAGAAAGCAGTCCAAACATTGATATGCTGGAGCAGCAGTATTATAAAACCTTTAAAGGAATAAAAGAAGAGTTCCAAAAATGGCAGTCAGGAATGAATGTAGAAATTTCGAGGATAAGAACGATCATTTTGCCGTTTCTAAAATATATGCTTGAAAACCCAGAGCAGCTTTATAGAATTTCGTCTTTTTCAAAAAAAGAAGATTATTTATTTCATCACACTGTATCGCTTGGTATTTTATGCGGAATGATCGCGCAAAAAATGAATTATGAAAAAGGAATGATTGTACAGGTAGCATTAGCTGGCGTGCTTGCTGATTCTGGCATGTCTAAAATTAATTCTACTCTTTTCAGTAAGACAACTGGCCTGACGGAACAAGAATTTAAAGAAATTCAAAATCACCCGATTTCTAGTTACAGCATGGTAAGAGAGCTAAAACTGTTAAAGTCTGAAGTGAAACTGGCTATTTACCAGCATCATGAACGCCTAGACGGTTCGGGTTATCCAACGGGAGCCTCAGGGAAAAAAATACACCCGATGGCGCAAATTGTAGGAATTGCAGATACATATCATGCTTTAACAACAGACAGAATGTTTCAAAATAAACGGTCTATTTTTAAAGCGATTGAGTTTCTTCAAGAGGATTTATTCGGAAAATTCGATCTATCTATTATGAATGCCCTATTTTCTATTGTAGCCAATTTAGTACCGGGAACAGTAGTTGAGTTATCGGACAGCAATAAAGGAAAAGTATTGTACATTCATCCAATGAATCGAACGAGACCAATCATTGAATTACCGAATGGGGAGGTCATTGACCTGGTGAAAAGAAGAGATTTACACATTGAAAGAGTAGTAGGGAAACAGCTGTTAAAATAAAAACGGCTGTTTTTTTATTATATTTTTATAAAAAAGACTTGCTCTTTGTATTTAACGATGGTATATTATTTAAGTCGCCCAATGGTGACAACAGAAAATGAATAAATTGAACATTGAAAACTGAACAAAATCAATAAAAACGTCAACGTTTTAGTTTTAAATCTTATCTGGCAGATGCTCGTCATCTGCAGATAAACAAATGAGCAAGTCAAACACTTTTTGGAGAGTTTGATCCTGGCTCAGGACGAACGCTGGCGGCGTGCCTAATACATGCAAGTCGAGCGGACTT